>NZ_JAFLWA010000029.1 GCF_017316125.1 Enterococcus sp. DIV0660C
GAAAAATCACTCGTTTTTTTATTTTCGTTTAAAAATGTTCTTAACGCCTCTCTTAACAACATCCAATAAACTCAAAGATTTAACCATATGATCAGGATCTACGTAGTTACGGATGGCTCTCAAAACAACTTTTGGTTTCTTTGCTGAAAAAGAATACGTTCCATTTCGTTTTGTTTGAATGGCAAAACGAGGAATCCATTTTCCTTTGAACATCACAGAAGCAATGACATAATCTACTTCCTCCCAAGGAATCTGAACAAACTTACGCGCATCTCTTTCATTGTAAAATTCAAACCCTTTGTCACCAATCATGATTTTCCCATATTCGGTAATTCCTAAATAAGAAGTAGCATTGACTGTTAAATCGACTTTTGTATTGATTGATTGTACCATGCTAATATTTACTCCATTCAAGTTATTCTCTGCTTTATCATAACAAAGCGTTCTTCTCTATCATTATAATTATAGACATTTCTAAAAAATAAAGCAACGCAGAATGAAATCACCAAACTTGTCAATTTTTTGAGAAAAATTCGCTAAAACTATCAAAAAATTCAATAAGTTCTTTTTCTGTTATTACTTGAAAATCTGGTTGCTCAGCACTCAAACTTGCTGTACAGATACATCCATTAAGAAAAACAAATGGATGAAGATAGACTTCCTGAATAACTGTGTCTTTTAGTTCACTATTATTGTAAATCAATTCTGTTGCTGGTGAAGAGTACCAGTCTTCGTTATATAATTTACTGATTGCTTCTTTGGCAGTCCAAAAAACCACTTTTAAAAAATCATCTTTAGTAACTTGAATTTTTTCTTTTTTTGAAAAGGATTCATCTATGATTATCTCGTCAATATTCGATTCTATTTCACAGTCGACGCCGATATTTTCATTTGAAATGCCGACACTCACCAATCCATTTGTATGAGAAATTGAAATCTGACAATCTGTCTCTTGCAAATAAGGCTTGCCATTGACACCTCTACTGATTTCACCTACTATTTTTTTATTTGCTAAACAAAGTAATACATAGGCTAACGCCGACCGGTATTGATCTTCTTTTCTATAAAAATGACAGACATAATCATATCGCATAGGTGCAACGACTCTTACAAAAGTCATTACTTCTTCAAACAACATGGTATTAATTGGAGCAATCAATATGCGTTTCATTTTTCAGAGTCTCCTATAGGAGTAAGTTGAAGAAGCTTTTTGATGATCGAAGCAGTCTCTTCCTCAACAAATAAATAATCATGTCTTGAAAAGACATCGATGATACGATTATTACTAAATAGTTGATCGATTTGTTCATCACTTAAAGGACGTTCTTCAACCATACTCCGTATAAAAATAGTTGGCACTGTCAATGTTTTAGGTTTATAGTGAACTAAATCTTGAAACACCTCATGGTTATTTTTAATTAAGCGTTCTGTTGTAATATTTTTTTGATCTTTATTTTTAAAAATGTGGGTTTCTTCAAAATATTTGCGATAATAGCCAGTTTTTTCTCTTGTTCGTGCCAAATCAATATCTTCTTGGCTTAAATAGAATGGCGAATCTAAAATAATCAACTCAGTAACTTCTTTATGATTTTTATTTTCCATCATTTGATGACAAATTTCACTTGCAACCACACCACCATAGCTCCATCCCATCAGTTTAATCTGACCGATCTTTTTTTCTGGAATAAAGGTTGCAATAAGTTCACTGTAGTACTTGGCAATGTTTTCAATTCCATCAATTCGTTCGTCTGAGGTAAGTAAGTTATGAGGTTCAATGACATAGATAGGAAAATCTGGCGCAATAATTTTTTCAAACAAAGGGCGATAGACATCACTACCTGTATTTCCTGAATGAACAATGAATAGGCCCGGATTATCCTTCATTTCAGCTGTTCTAGGTACAAAGGTATAAATCGATTGAAAATTATTTTCCTTTACTAATAATTTAGCCATATCACTGAGCTTACTTTGTTTATGCAATTCAACAAAGTTCACTTTTTGATTTCTATCTTGTAAAATTTTCACGCCTAATTCCATGATTTGTAAGGAACTAGCACCTAATTTTTTAAAGTCGCTTTCAAAACTAATGTTTTCTTCGTCTATATTTAAAATCTGTGCCCAAGCTGTTGTTAAATATGCTTCGATAGTTGCTTGGTTCGTACTAATGTGACGTTGAATGTCCCTGTCTACTCGTTCTGATAGCTCAGCAAAAAGTTGATTTTCGTCTGTTTTTCCATTGCCGTTAAGTGGTAACGAGTCTATTTGAATCAATCTAGTAGGTATCATCACATCAGATAAATATTGATTCAGTTGCTCAAGTATCAATTGTTCATTCTCACATTTTTCACTAGTAATCCAACAGTAAATACGATTCTTTCTGACGGTTACATAACTTTGTTGGAGCTGAGGAAGAACCTTTTGTAAGGCTTCTTCAATTTCTGCTAAGTCAATTCGTACACCATTTATTTTGTATTGTCGGTCGCGTCTACCAAGATAGTCGATTTCACCTGATGGTAAGATTCGTGCAAAGTCTCCTGTACGGTATCCTCTAACTTTTTCATTATTTGAATTTTCTACAGTTATAAATGTTTTTGAAGTAGCATCTGGATTAAAATAATAGCCTTTTGCAACTTGTGGACCATAAATAAAGAGCTCACCAACCTCTCCTATAGCAAGGGATTCATTCTTTTCCCCTAATATCAATGCGTTCATCCGATAGACTGGCTTACCAATCGTGATTTTTTTATCCGTAGATTTCATTTCTTTAATAGTTGCAGCCCCGCATTCAGTATTCCCATAAACATTGAAAATTTTATATGATACCTTACTTAAATCGATATTAGGGAATCTTTGACCTGAAAAAGTTAATATTCTTAAGCTAGGAATCGTCATGCGCTTAACTATTTGTTCCCCAATCACTGCTGTAGTGTTCATAAATGTAATTGAATGTTTGACTAAGTACGCTTCTAGCATGTTTAAATCATGACGAATCTGCTCATTCACTACATAAAGTGTGGCACCAGAATAAAGTGTCGAAAAAAGTTCAATATAACTGATTGCAAATGAATAAGGTGTATATGCTGCTACTCTATCCTTTATACTAATTTCAAATTCATTTTTTTCCCAAATCACTGTATTCATCACATTTTCTCTAGGAATCTCTACAGCTTTCGGGATTCCTGTAGAACCAGACGTAAAATAAATTGCCCAAGCATTGGTGTTTTTTATTTTATTTTGGTCAATTTTTTGGACATGATAGTTTCCGTTTTTTATAGAAATAATTGCTGTTGCTTGCGCTGTTTCAATCATTTGATTAAGTCGTTCTTTAGGTTGGGTGATATCTTGTGGGATAAAAGTCACAGACATTTTTGTTAATGCCAAGACTATAATCGGAAAGTAAACACCTCTTGTTACCTGAAGTGCGACACATTGATCTTCAAGTTGATATTCTTTTAGTAATCGAATCGTCGCTTCTATTTTTTCTTTCATTTCAAGATAAGTAAACTCATTTTCATCATCAACCAAGGCGATTTGATTGGGTATTGTATCTGCATAATCAAATATTTGTTCTAAAAAATCCTTTGATTCGGCCATCATCTATTTCCTCCTACTCGTTCGATCTTAACAAAAAATAGTTTTGGAGCTGATTTTCCCTGATTAGCTTCCGGCATTCATTATCATTTCTAAAATACGTGGATTTTTCACATCAAATTCTGTTTCAGCAAAATAATAATTGATTTGTGCTACTAGATTAGGTGCATTAGGATCTAGTTGTAGCGCAAAAGCCACTTTCGATTTTTCACTGTCAGAAATCGTATTACTTGCGTTCATCAGCGCGGCAGCAATAAACGCTTCATCTGCATCAACATTATTACTTTTGGCTAACTCTAAAGAATGATTTGTCCTGTCAAATATCTTTTCAAATTCGCAAATAATTTCATTTAGAAAATATTTTTTTCGTATTTCTGGTGTAATTTCGACAGTTTCTTCATTCGTTAGTGTATTCCGGTCTAAAAATGGAAAAGTTTGATTCTGTATATAATATCCGTAGCTTCTTCTCAAAAATGGATGGATCACATATAAATCTGATTGCCATAGCCATTCTAGAAAGTACTTGCAACCTTCGTCTAATGATTGTTCAAGTGCTTTTAATAATCCCGTCAAATATGGTGGTTTGCCATTTCGATCCCAATGTATTTTGTCAGCTATAAAAACGATTTTTACTAATGAAGAAGCCTCATCGATACAAGTCGTATGGTAAAGTATGGCATTCAATATTTCTGGATCTTCAATTTGAAATAAATTTCGAGCAAAAAATTCTCCTTGTTTTGCATGAACAAGCATTGGAACCATTTTTTCTTCTTCAAAAAGCGGAATATGATAAAGCTGGGCTATTTCAACTCGATCACTATCAGGAATAGCTCCCCCTAAATCATGGAGAACACCTGCGATAAAAGCACGTTTAGCATCCACTTCATATTTTTTTGCTAACTCATATGAAACTTTCCCCACGCCAATTGCGTGGAGAAAGTTTTCTGTCACTGGGCTCAAAAAACTTCTTTCTTTCATAGTTATTTTAGCTCCTCAGTCAGTAACCCATATTTTTCATATCTAACTTCCCGTTGAATTTTATTCTCTTCATCAACCAAGACAACGTATGGTTTGGCTTCTTTTGCCTCATTGATTTCTAGCTGACAGTAACTCATAATGATTATTTTATCTCCTACAGATACACATCTTGCTGCTGCACCATTCAAACAAATCATTCCTGAATCTCTTGGTCCTGCAATCACATATGTCTCAAATCTTTCACCATTATCAACATCTGCAATTTGTACTTTTTCATATTCAAAAATATGACTGGCTTCCATCAAGGCTTCATCAATCGTTATACTTCCTACATAATCAAGCTCTGCTTGTGTGACTTTAGCTCGATGGATTTTTCCTTTTAACATTTCAACTAACATTTAATTTTCCTCCTGAAAAATATCTTTTATTTGAATCATTGGCTCTTCAATTATTAAGTGAACGATTCTTTGATAAACAGTTATAAATAATTTTATTTGATCGGGTTGGAACAAATCTTTAGCATAATTGAAATCTAATGTTTGTCCCCAAACAAAGAGTGTTAAGTCGCTAAAAGCATCTTTTTGGGCTTGTTGATTCATTTCTTTTATACCTTCAAATAATTTAGAATGACTCAATGCTTCTCCCTTAAATCCTTGGATTCCAAAATATAGCGTATTTCCACTTAATTGAATATTGTTTTCTTCTAGCATTTGTTCAAGTGGAATATCCTGATTATTTTGTGCTAAGACAACTTTTTCATTTATTTTATTTATAAACTCTATGAATGTTTCGTTCTCTTCTATATGAATTTGCAACAACAACTGATTGACGAATAAACCAATCAAACGATCGACTCCAGCAACATTTCGATTGAGTGTAGGAATGACAATAGCAAGTGTTGATTGCTTAGTGACTTTTGCACACATTAAGTAAAAGATACCTAACAAAATATTGTGCATCGTTAAATCATTTGTTTTAATCAAATGTTGAAGTTTTTCATATTGTTTATCATCAATATAGAAATACTCATCTGCACCAGCTACTTGACGCTTTGGAGAAGTAGCCTTCTCAGATAAATACACGCCTTCAAAGTCCTCCAATTCTTTTTTCCAATAATCTAGCTGTTGTTGTTTCTGATCACTATTTAAGAAATTATACTGACAAATGGAATAATCCTTGTATTGATAAGGCAGTTGTTCCAATTCTTTTTTGTCATAAAATGCTTCAATTTCTTTTAAAAATAGAGAAGTAGACCAGCCATCAAACGCCACGTGATCAATCACACAACAAAATTCCTCATTTGTTATATTTACTTTGATCGGAATTTCCTGGCTTAAATCAAATTCGTGATCAAAGTAACTTTCTACGTCAATTTCATCTGAAGTTACTATTAGTTTTTGCTCATCTACAACTTGGTAGTCTTTATAAATTTTGGTTCTAAGAACTTCATGTCGCTCAACTACTGCCACTACGGCTGCTGCTACTCGTGCTGGAACAATGTTTTCTTTCAATTTAAATCTAATTTTGATATTTCTATAAGAATTTTTGGGTGCTCTTTGATATAGCTGCTGAGCATACGACAATTTTTGCTCTTTGACATCATCAATGTGTTGCTTTGTTACTTCCAGATGATCTTCGCTCGATACCTGAGAGTGCCTGTTTTGATCAATAATTTGTGCAATTTTTTCAATCGTTTTGTTTTTGAATACCTGATTGATTGTTAGTTTATAGCCCAACTTCGCTTTTATTAAACTAATCAATTTAATTACCTTAATTGAATCACCGCCAATGCTAAAGAAACTTTCTAAGATTGAAATGTTTCTTGTTTCAAGTTCTAAAACTTCACAAACGATGTTTAGTACGCTATCTTCCACCAGATTTCTTGGTGCTACGAATTTCACGTGATTATCATAGGTAATGACTGGTAGGGCGTGTCGATCTATTTTTCCATTAATCGTTAAAGGAAATTCTTTTACAAATTGATAACCAGACGGCATCATGTAGTCTGTCAAATGCTTCGCAAGTACATCTTCAATCGTTTTACGTTCGATTTCTTGTTCTCCTTGATAATAAACACCAAGATATTTACTATCTGATTTTCCTAAAGCTAAAGCGAGTACCTGCTTAACACCTGGGACTTTTAACATCGCCGCTTCAATTTCACCCAGTTCTATACGAAATCCCCTTATCTTCACTTGGAAATCATTACGACCAATTAATTCATATTCTTGATTCAATAATCTTCGAACGACATCACCCGTTTTATAGATCCTGGCATATTCTGGTGAATCAGAGGCATTATAAGGATTTTCGATAAAGCTAGCTTTTGTTAAGCTTTCTTGCCCATAATATCCCGCTGAAAGTTGTGGTCCGCCTACATATAATTCTCCGGGTGCGCCATCTGGTAACAATCTCAATTGTTCATCTAAAATATAATGTGCATACTGAGGAAAAGGTGTACCTATATTTGAATAATTGTCTTCTACTTTTTTCATTGACGTCCACACAGTTCCCTCTGTTGGCCCATAAATATTAATCAGGGTGATTGTTTTGAAGCGTTCAGCAAACGAAGCATTCATTTTTTCGCCACCTACTAAAATAGTCGTGAGCGCACTTTCTAAAATCTCTTCATCATTTTCTTGGAACAAATAGCTAATTTTTCCTGGTGTAGATTGTAATGTCGTGACTCGATTATGCTTCATAAACGTAAGGAAATCTTCTGGCTGTCCCGTAAATAAATGAACTGATTTTCCTCGCAAAATTTGACCAAAGACTTCTGTTCCAAAAATGTCGAACACAGGCTCAGCGATGCAACCAAATTCAATATCAGTCGTTCCATTTCTTTCTATCGAAGCAATCATGTTAGCCAAATAGCAAATGAAATTACGATGTTCGACCATTACACCTTTTGGTTTTCCAGTTGTTCCTGAAGTAAAAATAATATAGGCCAAATCTTGTGGCAGAATCTCTACATTAGGATTGCTATCAATTAAAGAGAACTCTTGTTGCATGAATTCTTCAGTAATTGTCAATTTTGCCTCGACTTGCCTTTGAATATAAGCAATTCGTTCACTTGGATAGGACGTGGACATTGGCACATAGACCGCGCCTGCTTTCAAAATGCCTAGCATCGCAATAATTATCTTTTCTGACTTAGGCAACAACAATGGAATCTTGTCACCAACTTTGACGTCATACCTTTTAATTAGTGTGTGCGCTAAACGGTTAGCCTGCTTATTTATTTCGTCAAATAAGTAACTACGCTGATTAAAGTTGATTGCTATATTTTTTGGTGTTTTTAGAACTTGTCTTTCAAAAACTTCAACGATTGTTTTTTGTGGATATTCAGCAAAACCAAATTCTGGTGCTTTTTTAACATAGTTAAAATGTTCTGATCCCTCCATAATTTGCTCAATCAAATAATGCATCAGTTGAAACAGCCGGTCGATCGTATGATCAGTAAATAATTCGGCTGCATATTTTATACGGAAATTCAGTTCCTTTTCTGTCTCATAAACAACAATCGTTAATGGGTAGTCTAGTTTTTCCACACCATTTGTCTTTGTAATACGAAGGCGATCATCCTTGCCATTATCTTTTGGCACTGGATAATTTTCATAAATAAAGAGTGTGTCAAACAATCGATCGCCATTTTTTTGTAATTCAGAGAGATTGACATGCCCATTTGTCATCCCTTCATTATTGATATCCTGAAGTTGGTGTAATTCCTTGATAATGTTTTCTTCAGAATGTTTAAATTGGATAGGCAAGGTTTGGATATAAAGACCTACGCTATTTTCAACACCAGCTATCGGTAAGTTTCTTCCTGCATTCACTACACCAACAGTCGTTTCTTTTATTCCACCATAAACGCTTAATACCTTATGCCAGACATATTGCATCATGATATTAGTTGTTATTTCATGGTTCGTTAAAAAATCATGTAGATTTTCTTGTTCATTTTTCGATAATTTGAACACCTTGTCCTTTGGTTTCTCAATCCGATTGAATGTTTCAAGTTTCGTTTCTCGCATGCCCTCTTTAAATATGCCAGAAAGGTCTGGATGTAACACTTCGTTAAGATATTTTTCCCAATAGGCTTTATCTTCATTGTTATGATCCACTAAATAAGATTGTGCTTCAATGTAAGCTTTGTCTTCTATGATATGGATGGGCTGTCTCTTAGTTAAAGCATGATAGATCGTATGAACCTCATTTAACAATACTGGGTTGGACCAACCATCAAGTATCGCATGATGATTCGTTAAAACACAGACATAATGTGTCGGATTCATTTTTATTAACCTAATCCTAAAAAGATTACCTTCTTGTAAAGAAAAAGGAATCTCTCTTTCTTTTCTAACCACGTCTTCAACTGTTTCGTTTTCCAGATAGTCAAAATCAAGTTGACCTTGTTTGGCAATAACTTGTAAAATCTCACCATATTCCGCATTTAACGATAGACGCAAACTAGGATATTTTTTTTGTGCATAAGACCAAGCTTTCTTGTAATTGGCCACATCGATTTCCTGTTCATATTCGAAAATAAACGAACATATATAGGCATCATCTTTCGTTAAGTTGTTTAAACTTTGATAGACAAAACCTTTTTGTAAGGAATTAGCAGCTAAAACTGTCTCTAGCTCCTGTGTAGCTTGCAGTTTATCCAGATTTTGTTGAGTAGTAACCTCTTGAATATCTTCAACAGTCAAATAGGTTCGACCGATTTGTTCAAGTTCAGAAATAAGCTTCTTAAGTTCTTTTTCATAATCGGAAATAATCTCAGTTAATCCAGTAATAAATCCGCTAAATTCTAATGTCAGTTTTTCTTGAGAGATTGCACTATTGACCGTTAGAACATCATTGAAAGCTACATCTGTAAGCTTCCCTAATTCAGCGGGAATAATGGACCAATCCTTATTTTCCCCTGTATCAATTTGTCCTAGATAATTAAACATGATCGACGGAAGATCTTTTGAATGAATCCCTCTGCTTGCTACATAACTTACACCATGATCTTTTATTTTACGTCCAAATGTTTTTGTTTTAAGCAGATCAACAGAAATCACTTGTGGATATATTGTAGTGAACCAACCTACTGTTCTTTGAATATTCAAATCGTTCATTATCTCTTCACGCCCATGAGATTCTACTTTTACACTCATGCAATCTTTTTGATTTACGTTTTTTAACGTTCGAGCCAAAACCGTCAATAAAAGATCATTCATATTCGTATTGAAAACTTGATTTACCTCGTTTAGCAGCTTTTTCGTCTCACTAGCTTCAATAGTTAGTTTCATGCTGTGGTATTTATCTCCACATCTATATGTTTCAACAGAAAAGTCATCCACTTCAGCAGTATCTTTTTCTGACGCCATCGAACTAACTACTTCGGTCCATTGGCGATAGCTGGTCTGTTTCTTTATCAAACTTTTCCCTTCGTAAAGTTCTTTTAAATCAGAGGCAATGATTTGCCAAGAAACACTATCGATCACTAGATGATGACAAATAATGATCAAGCTCTTTTCTTTTATTGCAAAACGATACAACTTCCCATCTAGTTGAAAACTTTGCTGAATTCTATTAAGTTCATCCGTACTGTTCACAAATGAAACATCCACCGTTGAAATAGGTGAATCATATAGCTGAATACCATCTTTGAACGTTAAGCGCAATGCATCATGATAATTTACCAATTTAACAAGCGCACTTTTCAATTTATCAAGAACTACATTTTCTGGTAATTGAAGAGCAAACGCCTGATTAAAGTGAGAGGAGTGATATTCTTCAAAGAACCATTTTTGGATAGGAAGTAATTTGACTTCCCCTGTTAGCTCTCCTCCTTCAGCTCTGATTTGAACCTCGTCAGCTTCATCAATCAGTAGGGCGATTCCTTTAATTGTTTTAGCGTCAAAAATCTGTTTAATTGAAATTGTTTTATCTAATTTTTGTTTTAGACGATTGCTCAATTGAATGGCTTTGATTGAATCACCACCTAAATTGAAGAAATTATCTAATATACTAATTTTTACTTGCTCGCGACCTAATAATTCAGAAAAAATCGATTGTATTTCTAACTCAGTTTCATTTCTAGGACCTACAAAATCTTCAAGAGCTACATTCGAAGTTGGCAAAGAGCTACGATCTAGTTTTCCGTTGATCGTTAAAGGAAATTTTTTCATGTGTGTATAGATTTTAGGAACCATGTAATCAGGAAGTTTTGCCTTCAGCGCTTCTTTCAAAAAGTCTGGTGAAAGTTCTTTTGGACTCAAATAATAAGCAATCAACTGATCCGTTTTATTTACTACGATTGCTTGTTGGATACCATCTATTTCTGTCAGTTGTTTCTCTATTTCACTAAGTTCGATTCTCAAACCATGAATTTTTACCTGAAAATCATTTCGACCTAAATAATCGATTTCTCCTTGATTATTAACTCGGACAAGATCACCTGTGCGATAAATCCTTCCAACTTTTGGATGGTCGAAGAATTTCTCATTCGTTAGTTCTGCTTGATTTAAATAACCTCGTGCTAATTGAACACCACCAATAGCTAATTCACCAATTGCACCTGCTGGCAATAGTTGATTATTTATTCCTAGCACGTAACAATTTGTATTAGCTACAGGTTCTCCTATAAGAATCTTATTGATATTGACAGGATTACAATCATAGGCTGTGACGTCAATACTTGCTTCTGTCGGCCCATATAAGTTGTATAAATTTGCGTTTGGAATCATTTTTTTAAATCGCTGTACACTTGCTAAACTTAACGCCTCACCAGAGCAAAAAACATATTTTAGTGAAGACATATCAACTTGATCAGACACAACACTGTAAGTTTCTACAGTATCTAAGAAAGCATCCAGCATACTAGGAACAAAGTGAACGACAGTAATCTGTTTGCTTTTAATCTCATTTGCAAGATACAGTGGATCCTTATGTCCATTTTCTTTTGCAAAAACAATTCTTGCACCTGTCAAAACTGCCCAAATTTGTTCCCAAACAGATACGTCAAAAACATAATTCGTCTTTTGATAAATCTTATCTTCTTTATCGATTGGATAAGTTTCATTCATCCATTGAATTCGGTTGCTCAATCCTGCATGTTCAATCATTACGCCTTTCGGTTTACCTGTCGTTCCTGAGGTGAAAATGATATAAGCTAACTCATTGAGTGTTGGCCTCATTTTTATCGAAGATTGATTCCCAGCAAAAAAGCCCGCAAACGACTGAGTTACCACTAATTTACAATTTAATTGTTTAAGAATATAGTTTTTTCTTTCTTCAGGAAATTCAGGAGAAATTGGGACATAAGCACAGCCCGCCTTTAATACTCCCCAAATAGCAATTGCCATTTTTTCATTCCGCTCTAGAATTAGTGGTACCTTATCCCCACGCTTGACCCCATTATCCAATAAATAATTTGCGAATTGATTCGTCAATAAATCGAACTCTTCATAAGTAATCTTTTTATCTTGATATTCAATTGCAATTGCTTTTGGTGTTCTGATAACTTGATCGGCAAAAAGATCAACAACAGTCTTTTGAGGATACTCTTTTTTCACTCCTAGTGAAGTTTTTTCTGGTAAAGTTATAGTCGCTACTTTTACGATGTCATTTTCGATTACTTGTTCAATCAAAGCGATATAACTATCAAGCATAGATTGGATCGTATCTTCACAATAGATATCTGTGCAATAATTAAAGTTGATAAACCCATTTTCTACTAACACAGACAAATCATATTTGGCAGTTTCTATCTTTAATCCTTCATTACAATTCATAAACAAATCATTTTTTATTAAGTTAACTGGAGCAAAATTTTGGACACTAAATAGAACTTGAAAAATCGGATTTCTCGAAGTATCTTGTGCAACATTCAACATTTTTACAATCTGTTCAAAAGGAATATCTTGATTATTTTGCAGCTCCACGACTGCTTCGTTATTTTGTAAAAATAGTTCACTTAGACTAAGATCATTTGTCATTTTTGTCCTGATAGGTAATGTGTTGATGAAGAAACCAATCAAATCTTCAGTACCTTCGATGTGTCGATTAGCAAAAGGAGTTCCTACGACTACTTCTTGTTGATAACTATATTGAGAAAGTACAATATCCAATAAAGTCAACATAACTGTATAAAGACTTACTCCATATTTTTTAGCTATATCTTCTAGCGAGTTTTGCCATTCTGCCTTGAATACAGTTTTGACATCCGCCCCTTTATATGAGAATTCTTTTGGTCGTTTAAAGTCAGCTGGTAAATTCAATGGCTCATAGGATGACAAATATTCCTTCCAGTATTCCTTTTGTTTATCTAGTTGTTTCTCTGTTAAATTATCTCTTTGCCAATGAGCATAATCCTTATATTGATTTTGTAATGAGGGTAATTCATTGTCATGATATAAATCATTTAACTCTTTTAATAAGATTTCTGTAGACCAACCATCAAAAGCAATATGATGGATACTAATCATCAGCTGATCATGGTAAATATTTACTCTTATTGGTATTTCTTTTTCTAAGTCGAATCGTTGTTCCACAAACTCTTTGGCATCAATTTTTTGATGTAAGATTTTAAGCTTTTCTGGTTGGATCACTTGATAGCCATCAATAATCAAAGTGCGTAACACTTCATGTCTTTCAACTATCTTTATCAAAACCTCTTCTATTTTCTTCCTTGATACATGTGGTCTTAAAGTTAAGATAATAGGAACATTGTAAGCACTACTACCTTCTTCAAATTGATCGATAAACCACAATCGTTCTTGTGCAAAAGATAATTCAATTTTTTCTGTTGCTTTTACCTGATAATTCTGAAGTTGTTTTTTTCTTGGTTCCATTTTTGCCATTGAAAAAATAGTTTTTGCTTGTAGGATTTGTTTGACTTGTAGATTTATTTTATTTGATAATTTCAACGCTAGGATTGAATTACCACCTAGTTTATAAAAATCATCCCTGATAGAAACTTTTTCTCTATTCAATAACTCACAAACGGCATTAGCTATTTCAATTTCTCTTGGAGTTTTAGGAGAAACAAATTCTTGTTGATCAAAAATAGGATCAGGTAATTGCTTTGTATCTACTTTTCCATTGATAGTTAATGGAATCGTTTCTAATTTTATATATTTATTTGGCACCATATAGTCTGGTAAAACATTTTCTAAGGAAGAAGCAAATTCGCCCGTATAATAAACGATGATATTAGATTCTTTAACAACGGCTACACATTGTTTAACAGATGCTATTTCTAACATACGAGACTCTATCTCTTGCAACTCAATTCGATAACCACGTAATTTAACTTGAAAATCATTTCGTCCAATATAAACAAAGTCTCCAGTTGGTAGCTGTTTAACTAGATCTCCAGTCTTGTATAGTTTTCCTTTTTCTGGATGTAAAATAAAAGCTTGCTTTGTTCTTTCATCGTCCTTAAAATAGCCTCTCGCTAAACCATCTCCTCCAATATAAAGTTCTCCTATAGCATTATATGGAAGTTGTCTTAAGTTTTCATCAAGTACCCATGCGGTAACATTTTTTAAAGATTGCCCAATATTTCGATTATCCATCCCTTGCTCATAGAATTTTATCGTTGCACAGATGGTTGTTTCAGTTGGGCCGTAAGCATTGACTATTGTTGTCCCATTTTTATCATAAGCTTCATAGATTTCTTTTGGTGTCGTTTCGCCTGCAACAATCAATGTTTTTAGGTCTAATAGATCCTCTCCATTTAAGATAGCAGGTGGTAATGTAGCTAAGTCAATTTCATTTACAGTGACAAAATTTTTCAGATTTTGATAATCGGTTCTAATTTCTTGATCCAGTAGATAAGTTGTAGCTCCGGCTAATAATGTGTAAAACAATTCAAAGACAGATGCATCAAACACAAAATTTGAAAAATGGACAGCTTTCGTTTCTTTCGTAATTTCGTATAATTCGATCTGATTACAAATAGTATTGATGACATTTCGATGCTCGATCATTACGCCTTTAGGAAGCCCTGTTGTACCAGAAGTAAATATGATGTAAGCAAGGTTCCTATTCGTTAACTGAAGATCTGGATTTTCCACATTATGAGAAGAAACTGTAAATTCATCTGTGATGATCAATGGTGCATTTGTTTTTTCAACAATATAATCGATCCGTTCTTGAGGATATTCTGTGCTTAATGGCACATAACAAGCACCTGCTTTTAAAATACCTAGTATGGCAATCACATACTTTTCAGATCGTTCCATCAGGATCGGTATACAAGTTTCTGGCTTTATTCCATGCTTCTCAATCAATGTATGCGCAAATTGATTGGCGTTTCGATTAAGCTCCGCATAAGTTAATTGTTTATCTTTATATACAATTGCTAGGCCATTTGAATTTGTTTCCACCTGCTTTTCAAATAACTGGTGAATCAACTTATGTGGATATTCTTTTTCCACTTTTTTCGCACTATTTTCCGTTAACGTAAGTTCAGCAATTAATTGGTCAGGCTCATCAACGATTTCTTGTAGAATTCGTTCATACGTTTTGGCAATATCTGCGATTGTTTCTTGTTTAAATAAACTTGTAGCATACGTAAAATCGATTGCGTTATCTCTATGCATCATTGAAAAATCAAATTTAGTACTATCCAAATCTAATGCTTCATTGATTTCACGATACACATCTTTATAGGACAATACATCAGAGACATCTTGAAAACCAAACATAATTTGAAAAATTGGATTTTTTGATAAATCTGCTGTAATATTCAGCTCATTTACTATACTTTCAAATGGTAGATCTTGATATTTTTGTGCATTAATTACTTGTTCGCTATTCAAGTGAATGAACTCATTAATTTTCAATTCAGGATCTACCTTTGCATTCAAAGCTAATGTATTCACGAAAAAGCCAATCAAATCTTCTGTTCCTTTGATATGGCGGTTAGCAATTGGCGTGCCAACGACTACATTTTTTTGATTACTATAAATTGAGAGCAAGATCATAAATGCACTTAAAGTGACAGAAAATAAACTTGTATTTTCTCTTTGGGCGAGCTCTTTTAGTTTAATAATTAATTCCTCATTCAACATATATGTGTATTCTTTTCCTCGATAGTCAAATTCTCGAGGTCGAGAAAAATCTGTAGGGAAATCTAATTCTTCATAGTCTGCCAACTGCTTGACCCAATACTCTTTTTGCTCTTTTAGTGCATCGTTCGTTTGTACTTTCCTTTGCCAATTTGCGAAATCTTTGTATTGTAAGTTCATTTCTGGTAGTTTTTCACCACGATATAACTTAGCTATCTCATCTAATAACAAATTTGTAGACCAACCATCAAAAGCAATATGATGAATATTAAAGGTCAAGACATTCTGATATATATTCACTCGTATTGGTATTTCTCGAGTCAAGTCAAACTTATAAGCAAAATATTCCTTATTTTTAATCGGTTGGTGCGTAATTTCAACTTCCGTGTGAAGCACTTTTTGATGGAAATCAACAATCACTGTTCTCAAGATTTCATGACGTTGAACTACTTCTTGAATAGCTGATTCTAGCTTTTGTAAATTGATCTTTGGATTTAAAGTAGTAACTATTGGTATATTATAAGCTTGTGTTCCTTCTTCTAACTGATCGATATAAAAAAGTCGTTCCTGAGCATAAGATAACTCTTGCGCTTCTTCATTAGGAAAATCTTGTTTCTCAATTTTTAAGTTTTTAACTGTTAGCTTCGCAAGGTTGCGAATCGTCTTATGCTCAAAGATTTCTTTTACAGGTAAATCAATTAGATTTGCTAATGAAATAGCCGCAATAGAATTTCCGCCCATTCTGAAAAAGTCGGTGCATACCGAAGCTCTTGGTATAGCTAACACTTCACAAAATGCTTGAGCAATTTCCACTTCTCTATCTGTATTTGGTTCAACATATTCTTCTTCGAACTGTGGCGCTGGTAGCTTGCTAATGTCTATTTTTCCATTAATGGTTAAAGGTAGATCAGAAATTCGGATATACGCTACTGGAACCATATAATCTGGAAGCTTTTGACTAACTTTTCTTCTCAATCGCATGGTGTCCAATACTTCATCGGCAGTATAGTAAGCAATCAAATTTTCTTTGTTGACTACTATTGCAACTTGCTTGATCTTTTTAATCGTCTTTAATTGTTTTTCAATTTCTGGCAACTCAATTCTGAATCCCCGAATCTTGATTTGTTGGTCTTTTCGACCGTAGTATTGATACGATCCATCTTCCAATTGACGAACAAGATCTCCAGTGTTATATAAAATTCCTGTTCCAAAAGGGTTCATGATATACCGTTGGCTTGTTTCTTCTAATTGATTAAGGTAGCCTCTAGTTACTTGATTCCCCCCTATATAGAGATTACCTACAGCTCCTGCCGGAAGTAAGTTTTGATCATCATCTAACACATAAGGTTTTACTCCACCAATCGGCTTCCCAATAGAAAGGTCCTTCGTATCATTATTTACAAAACTTAGAACAGTCGTTTCCGTTGGCCCATAACAATTATTTATTTGTATGCCTGTTTTGGCATATTTTTCAATCACCTCTAAGGTAATGGACTCACCACCACAATGAATAACTTTCATACTTGGAACTAAATTAAGATCGATCTTTCCAGCTAACGATGGTGTCATACCGATTGCCTCTACATGATAATGATTTAAGGTTTTAATAAAACGATCAATATCATAAATTAGATCTGTATCAAGCATCACGACACTTTCGCCCATCGTAAATGGACGTATCAAATCATGGATAGATGCATCAAACACATATTCAAAGAAGGCGCCATTAATCCTCCCTGTTTTCATTCCTGAATGTTCCATTTTTGGAACTTCTACCACAAAATTACTTAAATTCCCATGTTCGACCATTACGCCTTTAGGCTTTCCAGTAGTTCCAGAGGTAAAAATGATATAAGCTAAATCATTTGCATTTATGCTTTGATTTGGACGAGCTGTATTATTAGGAAAGTCTTGATACATAAATTGATCATCAATGATGAAGCTTGATTTACAGGTTTCCACAATGTAATCAATACGCTCCTGTGGATATTTTGGACTAATTGGAACATAAGCAGCTCCTGTTTTTAAAACAGCTAAAATAGCAATAATCATTTTTTCAGATCGTTGAAGCAATAAAGGAATTTTTTGTTCCGAACAGGCGTGATACTCACTGAGCAAGTAGTTCGCTACTCGGTTCACTTCATTATCTAATTCTAGATAGGTCAATGATTTGTTCTCAAACTGCAGTGCAATGCTTTCCGGATGGATGTCGACTTGTTCTTCTATCAAATGAATGACATTTGGTTTAGACGAAAATTGGGTATGTTGAATTAGTTTTTCTTGCTCTTCTTTGGAAACAAGAGACAAATCTTTTAACCGTTTATTTTCAGAATGCAAGTACGATCCTAATAATCTGAAAAATTGCTTACCTAATTTAGCAATTGTGTTTTTTTTGAAAAGAGAAGTGTCATAATTCAGGTATAAAGACATCGTTGAGTCATGATCTTCTACTTCAAACGTCAAATGAAATTTTGACGCTGAAGTTTTATACTCATTTCTTTTGGCTTCACCAGCGAAATACTCTTGAGAATTTCTTTGTTGATAAACATACATACAATCAAAAAATGGATTTCTTCCATCAGTTGCTACATTTAGATCCTTTGCAATTTGTTCAAACTGATAGTTTTGATTTGAAACTGCAGATAGAATATTTTCATTCATTCTTTTTAGAAATTCAACTGTACTTTGATTCTGATCGATTGTTACTCTGATTGGCAGCGTATTAACAAACATCCCTAACATTTGTTCAGTTTTCTCATGCACTCTACCATTAGCAACTGTGCCGAGGACAAAGTCATTTGAATAGTAGATTTTAGATAGTAAATAACTAATCATCGAAAATAGAACAACATATTCACTCACTTTATTCTCTTTCGAAAATGTTCTTAATTCACGCAATAATATTTCATCAAAAACAAACAATTCTGTTTGCCCAACGGATAACAAATCTTTTTGATAATGATAATCGGTTGCCAACTCTAATCTTTGATACCCATCTAAATAATTTTTCCACCACTTAGCTTCATCAGAAACCTCTAGTTGATTAAACCAATTGCTGTAATCTTTATAATGGTATGCAGGAGTTGAAAGATGTTTATTTTCATAAGCTTTTGATAATTCGCTATAAAAAATGTCTTCACTAGTTCCGTCAGTAATAATGTGATGCTTATCTATAAATAAAGAATCATGACTGTCTCCTCTTAGCAAGCGGATGCGCATCGTATGACCTTTTTCTAAATCAAAAGGTGTGACTAACGACTCGAAATGTGAGGTAAAAGGTATGAGCTTAAAATCTACTATTCCTTCAGGCATTATCTCCTGCATATATTTTCCATCTTTTGTGAAAAAACGTGTTCTTAATGTTTCATGTTTGCTCACAACCAAAGAAAACGCTTTCTTTAATCTGTTAACGTCTACATGCCCGTCAAAATCTAGAATCGTTTGTTCATTATATTTCGTTTGTCTTTTATCTAGTTGATAGAATACAAACATTCTTCTTTGCGCGGGGCTCATCAAAGTTTCTGTCACATTTATGGCTACGAGTGGCAATTCTTTCACTGACTTTTCATTACTCATAATAGCTGCTAATTCTTGGATGCTTTCAGTACTCAAAATCAATTTTGTAGTTATTTTTTTATTGGTTTTTTCCATTACCTGATTCGATAATTTGATTGCTTGCAATGAAGTGCCACCAAGCTCGAAAAAGTTATCTCGTACACTCACTTTTTCTATTTTCAATAATTTTTCAATTAGATCCACTAGTATTTTTTCATCGTAACTGGCAGGTGCTACAAATTTTTTTCTGCCAAGATTTACTTCTGGTAATTTTTTTCTATCTAATTTTCCATTGTCATTCAAAGGTAGCTTCTCAAGCCAAATGTACATATGGGGTTGCATATACTCAGGTACACCCATATTAACGACTTTTTTTATTTGCTGTTCATTGATTCGATGGTCACTTACATAATAAGCAAGGATAAACTGGTCCTTATAACCTATTACTACCGAATTGCTGATACCTTCTACTTTGTTGATCTGAGCCTCGATTTCCCCTGGCTCAGTTCTAATCCCATTAATGTTTAATTGGAAATCATTTCTCCCTACAAATTCATACTCATTGTCAGGCAATCTTTTCACTAAATCACCAGTTTTACATAATCTTCCTTTACCAAACGGATTTGTTACAAAATGTTTTTTGGTTTCTTCATCTAAGTTTAAATATCCTTTGGCTAATTGATCTCCTACCACACAAATTTCACCGATTTCACCGATCTCTACTTCATGAAATGAATCATCTAATACATAAGTAGTCATATTAGTTAACGTAGAACCAATGTTATTGATATCTTTTAGTGAATTAATAACTTTTGCAGTTACAGAATGAAATTCTGATTGTCCATATACATTAATAAGTTTCACATTGTTTGTTTTCGCATTTTTGACAAGATTTGGTGACAATTTTTCTCCTGCCACAGCGACAGTTTTTAAATGAGATAACTTTGAAAAATCTAAACTGTCTGCAAGTGACGGCGTGCTTTGAAAATAATTGATTCTTTTTTCGTCAATATATTGTGAAAATTTATTAATATCTTCTAGACAATCTGGTTCAGAGATAATTAGTTTGTGTCCGTTAAATAGGGCTGTATAGATTTGTGTTGTTGCAACTGAAAAAACATAATTAACCAAAAACAGCATATTAAGTGGAGCAACTGTATCTATAGCTAAAAATTCAGTGTATGCCCTAATATGATTTAACACACTTTTATGTGTATGAACTACCCCTTTTGGATTTCCCGTCGTTCCAGAAGTATACACCAAGTATGCTCGTTCGTTTTCAGGTATTGTGATGTCTAGATTAGTTGGATGGTATTCAAATTTTTGGCTCATAAATTCGTCGTCAATAAGCAGTTTTGCCTTTGTTTGTTTTCGTACAAAATCAATTCGTGTTTCTGGATATTGCTTGGATAAGCCAGTATACGCTGCACCCGCTTTCAAAACTGCGAGCATAGCAATAACGATTTTCTCGTTTCGTTCCAACAATAAAGGAATAATGTCGCCGACTTTGATTTTTTCTTCAGTTACTAAGTAATGGGCTACAGTATTCGCTTTTTCATTTAACTCTTGATAACTCAATGACTCATCCTTAAATTCAACAGCTATGGCATTGGGACTTTTTACAACTTGTTTTTCAAACATTTTGACTAAATTATCAGTCATAATAACGCTACCTCCCTAAAAAAAATAGTCTGAAGCTCAAAATGAGCTCAGACTATCTGATTCTTTTTTTACATCAATCCGATTAAGTGGAAGACAATACCAACCACGAATAATCCAAGGATAATGATGATAGGTGATACTTTTTTCTTAAGTAACCACATACAGAACAATGTTAAACATAGAGCAGCAAGACCAGGGATCAAGCTATCTAAGTTGTCTTGTAATGTAGTAACTTTAGAAGAAGTTAAAGATAAACCTGCTGCTTGTTGTTCCAAAGCAGATTTAATTCCTTCAGCACCAGCAGGTAATTTGTCCCACTCGATGTATGCACCTTTATCAAGTTTTACAGTTGAAACTGTAGGTGCAAAGCTGATTGATACCCAGCGGTTAACTAACGAACCTAAGATAAACATACCTAAGATTGAAGCACCTTTAGTGATATCTTGTAGTAATCCACCAGATAAATCTTCAGTGATTTTTGAACCAGCTTTGTAGCCAAATTCTTGTGTATACCACATGAAAGCCATACGAATAATATTCCAACCTAGGAAGTAAATGATTGGTCCTAAGATGTTACCACTCATTGCAAGAGAAGCTGCTAATGCACCAAGAATTGGTTTTACTGTGAACCAGAAAACTGGATCTCCGATACCAGCTAAAGGTCCCATCATACCAACTTTAACCCCTTGAATTGTTACATCATCAACAGGTGCGCCATTTGCACGTTCTTCTTCAAGTGCCAATGTAACCCCTAAAATTGGTGAAGCTACATATGGGTGTGTATTAAAGAACTCTAAATGACGTTCTAATGCAGCTGCACGGTCTTCTTTTGTTTTATATAATTTTTTGATTGCTGGAATCATTGAGAAAGCCCAGCCACCATTTTGCATACGTTCGTAGTTCCATGATCCTTGGATGAAAGTTGAACGCCACCAAACAGAAATACGATCTTTTTTCGATAATTGAATTCTTTCTTCTGCCATTTTCGTGTACGCCTCCTTTAGTAGTTATCTATGATATCGCCTAGTGGGTCACCAGTATTCGAGCTACCACCATTACCTGAGCCGCCACCTTGTTTAGATAGGGCTAAGTAGATAAGAGCAAGAGCTACACCGATTGCACCAAGTCCGATAAGAGTGATTTCAGAAACAGTTGCTAATACGAAACCAATTGCGAAGAATGGCCATACTTCTTTTGTAGCCATCATGTTGATAACCATTGCATAACCAACAGCTACAACCATACCACCACCGATTGCTAATCCATCTGTCAACCAAACTGGCATAGATTCAAGTAACCCTTTCACAGGTCCTTCACCGATTGCCAAGATCAAAGCAGCTGGAATTGCAATACGTACACCTTGCATACAAATTGCAATGATGTGCCATAATTCAACTTTTCTGAAGTTACCTTCTTTCGCAGCAGCATCCATCAAGTGAACGAAAGCTGTTGCGATTGTACGACAGATGATTGTTAATAATAGACCAGCAACAGCTAGAGGTACAGCGATCGCGATAGCTGAAGAAACTCCAGCTCTTCCTTGACCACCTAATACTAAAATAATTGCAGATGCAACAGATGCTAAAGCAGCATCGGGAGCTACAGCAGCGCCGATATTTGCCCAACCAAGAGCGATCATTTGTAAAGTACCACCTAAAATAAGGCAAGGTATTAAGTTCCCAGTAACTAAGCCGATTAACGTACATGCGATTACTGGTTGATGGAAATGAAATTCATCAAGAATTCCTTCCATACCAGCTAAAAATGCTACGATAACGACTAATATCATTTGAATAAAGTTTAATTCCATGATGTTAAGCCTCCATTTTTCTCTGATAGTTAAAACTATGTTTGTTTATTATTTTTTGTTTAATTCTTCTTGTGCTTTTTTCAAAATTTCATCCATATTTCCTTTTGAATCATTTGGTACTTTACGTACATCAAATTTGACGCCAGCGTCTTCAAGTTTACGGAAAGTATCAATGTCAGCTTGACTGAATGCCAAGACTTTATTTGGTTGCACTTTACCTGGTGAATGAGCCATAGAACCAACGTTAACTGTTTCTAATGGTACGCCACCTTCAACCGCTCTTAACACATCTTGAGGGTTTTCGAATAAAAGTAAAGCACGTTGTCCACCAAAGTGTTGGTCATCTTTAGCTAGCTTGATCATTTGTTCAATTGGAACAACATGTGCTTTTACACCTGGAGGAGCAGCTTGTTGAATCAATTTTTTACGAAGTTCATCTTTAGCTACTGCATCAGAAACAACAATAATACGAGTTGGATTTGTTGTTTTTGTCCAAGCTGTCGCAACTTGCCCATGAAGCAAACGTGAATCGATACGAGCTAAAACATAGCTGAATTTACCTGGAGTTCCAGATACAGATTGTTGTACTTCAGCTTTTGGTGCTTCTTCTGGTTCTAACTCTTCTGGTTTAACCTTCACACCTTCTTTTGCAGTTTCAATGATATGTGCTGCAATTTCTTGCGCAGATTCCATTGAAAAACGAGAAGCATATGCTTCAATTAACATTGGCAAGTTCAAACCACTGACGATTGCCCATTTGTCTTTGTGTTCTTCAAACAAAGTATTTGCTTGATTGAATGGAGTACCACCCCATAAATCAACTAAGAATAATACTTCGTCTTGATTGTCAAAAGAAGCAATTGCCTCTTCTAACTTGGCTCTCAAGTCATCTGGACCTTCGCTTGGTTTCAAAATAACTGCTTTAACGTTTTCTTGTTCGCCAAAGATCATTGAACCAGACTGTAAGATTCCTTCAGCAAACTGTCCGTGACTTGCTAGGATAATTCCTACCATACTTATACCTCCTATTTCTTTTTGTTGTAACAAAAATCAAAATTAAAAATAATTGCTAACCATTACAACAGATTGTTTGACCGACCACAACATCCAACTATGCCTTTTTTGCTTTTGCTAGTAGCTCCCTTAAAAGAACCTTTCTGTCTGCAGGTACTTTGCGAATCTCTAATTCCACTTTTTGACTATCCAAATAGTTAAAAGCTTCTATATCGCGTTGGTTTACTGAAACAAAATTAGTAATCATTGTTTTGCCATCAGTAAAACTCATGCCGCCAATATTTAGTGAATTCAGTTGCACACCACAGCGGACAATTGCTTCTACATCTTGAGGGTTTGTGAATAACAGCATGACTTTCGCATTTGCTAATAATCCACTTTGATAAACTTGGATCATCTTTTGAACAGTTATCACGTTCGCATGAATTCCTGGTGGTGCTGCTTCTTTTAACAGAAACTTTCTCAAATCGTCTTTTGCCACCATATCGCTGACTACAATGATTCGTTCAACACCAGTCGATTTTGACCAAGCCGTCGCAACTTGTCCGTGGATTAAACGATCATCTATACGCGCTAATCGAATATCCATCTTCAAAACTCCTTTTTTCAAACTACTTCACAGAAACCCCTATCATTTCTGTGAAAGCAACCAATTCCTAGCACACTTATATAAAAGCAAGAAGCGTGCCAACTTTTAAGTGATACACTACTGGTTCTTTAAGCTTTTTTAAACAATACACAAAAAGGA
>NZ_JAFLWA010000003.1 GCF_017316125.1 Enterococcus sp. DIV0660C
AAACAAGGTTCTTATTTTTTAAATTTTGAAGTGATTTAGTCGTTCAGAGCTGGACACTTCTTTCCAATAAGCCCAAATGACTAAAAAATTTGAGAAGCAATTTCTGGTCATTTATTCTTATTTCTCGAAGCTGAACGCTTGGCTCCATAACCTTTTTTCACAATCTTACTTCAAAGTAACCAATTTCTTAAGCGGCTCCGTCCCAAAATGCTTTTCTTGATAAAGCAAAATTTCAGCACAAGCTCGACTATCTTCTAACGCATCGTGATGATGATCTAGTGAAATAGAAAGATTCTCACAAACCGTATTGAGTTTATGGTTAGGGAATTCTGGAAATAGTTTGCGACTACTTTTCACCGTACATAATGATAAATAATTTGGTTGATCGAGGTGATAGTAGTCCAAACAGCCGGCTAACACTTTAGTATCAAAAGCGGCGTTATGCGCAACTACTAGCCGATTTTGTTGAAAATAATTTTGAATCGTTGACCAAACTTCTGGAAATTTTGGTGCATTTCGCACATCTTCTTGATGAATGCCATGAATTTGAACATTACGCCAGAAAAAAGGTGTTTCCGGCTGGATCAAGGTATAGTATTCATCAACAATCTGACTATTTTGAACCATCACTAATGCCAATGAACAGGCACTATGTGGTTGATGGTTAGCTGTTTCAAAGTCCATTGCAACGAAGTTCATTTTCATAAACCCCCCTTTAAAAAGTATTCTAACATAGATTATCGAAAAATAAATTGTTTCTAGAAATCAAAACAAATCGTTACATTTTTAAGTCTAGCTCTACTGGGCAATGATCACTACCAAAAATTTCAGTATGGATTTTGGCATCGATTAAATTGCTATCCAAAGAACGACTTGTTAAAAAATAGTCGATGCGCCAACCGGCATTATTTTTCCGTGCATTGAAACGATAGCTCCACCAAGAATAAATGCCTTCTTGCGTTGGATAAAAATGACGGAAAGTATCAGTAAATCCTGTAGCAAGCAAATGAGAAAAGGCATTGCGTTCTTCAAGGGTAAAGCCAGCATTCTTTTGATTTGTTTTCCAGTTTTTTAGGTCAATTTTCTCATGTGCTACATTTAAATCACCACAGATGATGACTGGCTTTTGTTTGTTTAACTCATTTAAGTAGTTTTCAAAAGATTTTTCCCATTCAAGTCGATAAGCTAATCGCTTTAATTCGCTTTGCGAGTTTGGCGTGTAGCAGGTAACTAAGAAGAAGTTTGGGTATTCTAATGTAATCAAACGACCTTCTTGATCGTGTTCATCAATTCCCATACCGTAAGAAACAGTTAGTGCCTCTTCCTTAGCAAAAATGGCAGTACCTGAATATCCTTTTTTGACTGCGTAATTCCAATATTGATGATAACCAGGCAAGTCTAACGCTATTTGTCCTTCTTGTAATTTCGTTTCTTGTAAACAAAAGAAATCTGCATCTAACTCATGAAAGACTTCCATAAAATTCTTTTTCATAATCGCTCTAAGGCCGTTAACATTCCAAGAGATAAGTTTCAAAATAGACACTCCTTTTTACTTAAGTACGTCTTTTTTCTGTTCTCATTGTACTTCAATTTTATCAAAATGAAAAATGGTGTAAAATTAAGTTAAGAAAGAATTATTGGAGGAGAAAAAATGAAGATTGGCGTAATCGGTATTGGCAACATTGCAGAAAAAGCGTATCTACCCACTTATGCAAAAAATCAAGGAACATTGAACTTTTATTTTGCAACTAGAAATGAAGAAACGAAAAAAAGAATCAAAGAGATGTATGGCTTTTCTCATTTGTATGAAACGATTGATGAATTGATTGCAGAAAAAATCGAAGCATGTATGATTCACGCAGCAACAAAAGTTCATTATGAACTCGCAAAAAAATGTTTAGAACATGGAATCCATGTATTTATTGATAAACCATTAAGTACTTCGTTGAATGAAGTAGCTGAGTTACAAGCTTTGGCAGAAAAAAATCAAGTTGTATTGATGATTGGGTTTAATCGTCGCTTTGCACCGATGGTTGATGAATTGAAGCAATTGCCTAATAAACGTCTGATCCAGTTGCAAAAAAATCGAATAGCTGCACAAGAAACAACGGAATTTGTTGTGTATGATCTTTTTTTACATTTAGTAGATACAGCTGTTTATTTATTGGATGAACCCATTACTCGAGTGAACAGTAAGATCATTGAACAGAATGATTATCTAGAGCTTGCAATCTTGCATCTCGAAACGGCTAATCAAACAGCTATTTTAACAATGGATTTGAGAAGTGGTGCGAATACGGAACAGTATCAAGTAACCAGTGAACAAGGGACTTACGAAGTTCGTAATCTGACACAGATGACGATTCAACAAGAGGGACAAACACGACTAAAGGAATTTGGCGATTGGACGAATACTTTAGAAAAACGCGGGTTTGAGCCAATGGTCATGGCATTTTTTGAACAAATTCAACAAGCGCAATCAAATAATCAACAGTTAAAACAAGCGGGAGTCTATCAGAGTCATGAGCTTTGTGAACAAATGATCCGGGTGCATCTTCGTCATCTGCTTTAACATCGAGGGTAGTAACTTTGTTTTAAGCGTGATAGAATGATGTGGATGTTTGAAAAGAAAGGAAAATCCTCAGTGAATAAAGAAGAATTAATGAAGCACTTACCAGAGATAACTTTGCTCTTAGATGAACCGTTGATGAATTATACATTTACCAAGACTGGTGGACCAGTAGATGTCCTTGCTTTTCCAAAGAGAAAAGAAGAAGTCAAAGAAATCGTTGACTATTGCAGAATGAATCAAGTGCCTTGGATGGTATTAGGAAACGCTAGCAATTTGATCGTTCGTGATGGCGGGATTCGTGGTGTAGTTATTATGTTGACTGAAATGAATGCTGTTCATGTAGAAGATACAGTTGTTGTGGCAGAAGCAGGTGCGAAACTAATTGATACAACTTATGCAGCTTTGGCGGAATCATTAACAGGCTTTGAATTTGCTTGTGGAATTCCAGGAAGTGTTGGCGGGGCTGTTTATATGAATGCGGGAGCGTATGATGGTGAAATCAAGGATGTCCTTGCAGAAGTCGATGTTTTACTTGAAGATGGAACGATGCAAACACTAACCAACGAAAAAATGAATTTTTCTTACCGTCATAGTGAAATCCAAAATATGAATGCAATCGTGTTAGAAGCACGTTTTCAATTAAAAAAAGGAAACTACCCACAAATTAAGGCGCGAATGGATGAACTAACTGAATTGCGTCAATCTAAACAACCTCTTGAGTATCCCTCTTGTGGCAGTGTATTCAAGCGTCCTGTTGGGCATTACACTGGACAATTGATCCAAGAAGCAGGTTTACAAGGCTTAAAATGGGGTGGCGCACAAATTTCTGAAAAGCATGCAGGATTTATTGTCAATATTGATCATGCAACGGCGACAGATTATGTGGAATTGATTGGTCATATTCAACAAGTCATCAAGGAAACGTTTGATGTGGAATTGGAAACGGAAGTTCGAATCATTGGTGAATTAGCTCCAGAAAAAAATTCAACAAAATTTTAAGAGAAGGTTGTGGCACCAAGCGTTCAGCTCCGAAAAAATAAAGAATAACTGGCAAAAATGGCTGTCCATATTTTTGGACAGTGATGAATTATTTCGAGGAGTTGCTTGGGGAACACCGTGAAGAAGGTTGTGGCACCAAGCGTTTAGCTCCGAAAAAATAAAGAATAACTGGCAAAAATGGCTGTCCATATTTTTGGACAGTGATGAATTATTTCGAGGAGTTGCTTGGGGAACACCGTGAAGAAGGTTGTGGCACTAAGCGTTCAGCTCCGAAAAAATAAAGAGAATAAGAAACAATTTCTTACAAGTTTTTGTGATTATTTAAGAAATGACGTTAAAAGTTGTGACAATCGTCACAACTTTTTTTGTTGATCTAAAATTATGTTATTTCTTTATTTGTCAAATGCTTGATAGTGTCTGATTTTTTTATCTGTCTTTTAAATTTTTCTCATAGCTGTTGTTATTGTGATTTTGTTCACTTATAATGGGCTTTGGGAAAAAAGGAGGAAAAAAATGAAAAAATTATTAGCGAGTTTATTTATTGTGACATCTGTTATCACGATGAGCGCCTGTTCATCAGATAATTCAGCTTCAAAGGAATCATCAAACTCAAGTACAAAAGAAACAACAGATGTGTCTTCTGGTGCATCTGAACAAGCATATACAGATCCAAAAGAAATGAAAGATTCCTATGACCTAGTGATTGTTGGTGCTGGTGGAGCTGGAATGACTGCTGCAATTGAAGCAAAAGATGCTGGATTAAATCCAGTTATTTTGGAAAAAATGCCAGTTGCGGGCGGAAATACTTCAAAATCTTCGAGCGGAATGAATGCCTCTGAAACTAAATTCCAAAAAGCAGATGGCATCACAGATTCAAATGACGCGTTTTATGAAGAAACCTTAAAAGGTGGTGGGGGAACGAACGACAAAGAAATGTTACGCTACTTTGTTGATCATTCAGCAGACGCTATTGATTGGTTAGACACAAATGGTATTACTTTAGATAACTTAACGATCACAGGTGGGATGAGTGAAAAACGTACGCATCGCCCATCAGATGGTTCTGCAATTGGTGGCTACTTAGTTGAAGGGCTTTTGAAAAACGTTCATGAACGTGAAATTCCAATTTTTGTAAACACTGATGTTACAGATATCAAGAAAAATGACGGTACAGTGAATGAAGTAACTGTACAAGTACAAGGTGAAAAACCAAAAGAAATCACTGGAAAAGCAATTGTTGTAACAACTGGTGGTTTTGGTGCAAGCAAAGAATTGATTGAAGAATATCGTCCAGACCTGAAGGGTTATGTAACAACTAACCAAGAAGGTTCAACGGGTGATGGCATCAAGATGATTGAAAAACTTGGTGGACAAGCAGTGGATATGGATAAAATTCAGATTCACCCAACTGTTCAACAAGACAAAGGTGTTTTGATTGGTGAAGTTGTCCGTGGTGAAGGTGCAATTCTTGTCAATAACGATGGTGAACGTTTTGTAAATGAAATGGATACTCGTGATAAAGTATCAGCAGCAATTACTGCTTTGCCAGACAAATCAGCTTACTTGATCTTTGACCAAGGCGTACGCGATCGTGCGAAAGCAATTGATTTCTATGATGAAAAAGGCTATGTTACAGCTGGTGACAGCATTGAAGATTTAGCAAAAGCAATCAATATTCCTGAAGAAACATTAGCAAAGACAGTTACTACTTGGAATAGCGAAGTAGCAGATAAAAAGGATACACAATTTAATCGTACAACTGCGATGGACAATGATTTATCAAAACCAAAATATTATGCCATCAAAATCGCACCAGGGATCCACTATACAATGGGTGGCGTGAAAATCAATACGAACACAGAAGTATTGAATGCAGATAATGAACCAATTAAAGGTTTATATGCGGCTGGTGAAGTAACTGGCGGCTTACATGGGGATAACCGAATTGGTGGAAATTCAGTAGCGGAAATTATTATTTTCGGACGACAAGCGGGGCAACAAGCTGCCAAATTTGTTTCTGAAAACTAAAAACAAGCTTGGGATAACTAATATCCCAAGCTTGTTTGTTACTTTAGCATTTCAACTTTACAGCAGCAAACAAGCATGCAAACTATTTTTTAGTTGGTATGCTTGTTTGCTTTTTCCAAGTGAACTGACTGGAGTTTACAGCTTCTTTAAATGAACATCGAGAACAAACTTACTTTGATTACTAATAAAATAAGATTTTGAAAATTCAAATGCCCGACCTTTTTGATCGTAACCAATTTGTTCGATTACCAATACAGGATTATTTTTTTTGATACCTAAAGAGTCACTAACTTCTTCATTTGCATGATCTGCATAAACAATTCGGCGTGCATCAACTAACTGTAACTTCGCTTCATGACCTAAATAGTCATAAACGGATCCTTGCAAGATTTCTTCGGTGATTGGTGCGATAGCGACCGGCATAACGACATGTTCGAAACTATAATACTGGCCATTCAATAAACGAACGCGCTTAAATTCATAAACAGGGTCCGTTTTATTTAAAGATAAGTTTTGCTGTTCTTCTTCTGTAGGCAAACGAGCATCAAAAAACAAAATATTACTTTTGATTTCTTGATCACGATGGGAATAAGTTACCCCAACCGGTAAATCTAAGGGAAGTAATTCGCTTGTGTTGTTTTCAATTGTTGGACGAATATATGTACCGGAACCTTGCTTACTAAATATTAATCCCTCATTTTCTAATAAAGATAGTGCTTTTTTTAATGTAATGCGAGAAACATCATATTTTTCTGCAAAAAATTCTTGGGTAGGTAATAAAGTCCCAGCACGATAATGATTTGTTAAGATATCACGCTTGATATCTGAGTAAATTTCGCGGTATTTGTACAATTTGTAAACCTCACTTTTTATTATTTGTATACACATTTTAATATAAAAAAGATAATTTGTATATATAATTATAAAATTAAGTGTTTACAAATTATCTTAGTTGTATATAATTAAATCAGAAAACGTTTTCTCTAAAAAGTAGAAAAGGGAGTATTACTATGAAATTTGATGTACAAAAACTTCAAGAACCATTGTTAAAAGTTTCAGCTTGGGTTGAAGGCAATACTATTCTACAGGCTGTAAAAAATGCGTTTGTCCGCACTATCCCATTTACTGTTGTTGGGTCATTTTCCAATTTAATTAAAATGCAGATCGATGCGTTGATTAAAAATCAAGGAATCGATAATGCAATTCTAACAAATATTAGTAACTTATTTGGTTACTTAGGAAATGCTACATTAGGAATCGTTGCTATTATTGTTGTCTTTTCTTCAGCTTACTCTTATGCGATTGAATTAAAACAGAAAGAAAAAAATGAACGCTTAAATCCAATTATTGCAACATTACTTGCATTGTCTGCTTACTTTGTAATGGTACCAAATAATGTGAATTATCTCGACTCTAAGGCAGAAATAATCGAAGGTTTTGCTTCTTCTTTCTTCAGTTATGAAGGTATGTTTACCGCATTGATTGTTGGAATGATCGCAGTTGCTTTATTTGCTCGATTTACACGAAGTAAATTTACGATCAAGATGCCGGGGAATGTTCCACAAAATGTTTTTGATTCCTTTTTCTCATTGATTCCGATCAGTGAAGTATTATTGATTTTTGGTGTTCTTCGTATCGTGATCCAATCATTAGGATATGTTTCATTGTTACAAATGATTTCTGAAGTGTTAATCAAACCATTGTTGACTGTTGGAACAGGCTTACCTGCAATTATTATTGTCATTTTATTACAACAAATTTTATGGTTCTTAGGATTACATGGTTTTAATATCGTTTGGGGAGTTGTTTCCGCGTTTTGGTTACCGGTTTTCTTAGAAAATGTTGCGAAGTTTGCAGAAACACAAAGTTTTGCTGGCATCTCAATCGCACCAAATACTATGACAAATGTTTATGCAATGATTGGTGGTTCAGGGGCAACCTTTGGCTTGATCATCGCCATGCTGATTTTTACGAGAAAAGGTGAAAAAGAACGAGAAGTTGCCAAATTAGCATTGATTCCTGGTTGTTTTGGTATTAATGAACCAGTTATTTTCGGATTACCAATTGTTTTAAATCCATTGATGTTCATTCCTTGGATCGTTGTACCAATCGTCAATGCCGTGATTGCTTATGTGGTAACTTCACTTGGCTGGGTCGTTCCATTAGTTGTTTTAAATTCAGGGAATGAACCAATTTTTATTAGCACTTGGGTCTTAGGCGCCTTCCATATTAGTCCAGTCATCTTGACTTTTGTATTGGTGGTCCTAGATATCATCATGTATGCACCTTTTGTCATTTTGAATCAACGACAAGAAAGAGCAGCAGACCAATTGATGGCTCGTTCAGCTGAATAATCGAATGAATTGTAGAAGAATAGAGGAGTGTCACTCATGAAAGATATTTACACAGTCGCACATACCCATTGGGATTTTGAATGGTATTTTACCCGTCAAGAAGCGCGCGTTCAATTTATTTTCCATATGGATGAAGTTTTAGAAGCTTTAGAAACAAATCAATTAGATTATTATACGCTTGATGGTCAAATGTCGATTATTGAAGATTATTTAGCTCTGTTTCCAGAAAAAGAAGCAGATATCAAAAAATTTGTGACAGCAGGACGCTTGTTCATTGGTCCATGGTTCACACAAATTGATGAGATGACTACGTCAGGTGAATCGATTGTTCGTAATCTAAAAATTGGAATTGCAGAGGCCAAAGCATTAGGTGGTGTGATGCGAGTTGGTTATCTACCAGACTCTTTTGGACAAGGACAAGATATGCCAAAAATTTATCAAGGATTTGATATTTCTCACGCATTGTTTTGGCGAGGAATGCCAAGAGAAGCGGAAGCTCGTTACTTTTACTGGTCAAGCAATGATGGCTCAAAAGTCTTAACAGCAAATATCAAAAACGGATACTATGCTGGTGTGGAATTGGTTGAGCAAAATCAATTTGATGATCTTGCAGAAAAAATCAGTACACAGACACCAAGTGAAACACATTTGTTACCAGTAGGTGGTGACCAACGAGCAGTTGACTTTGATTTGAAACAACGAATCAATTTAGCCAATCAAGAAAGCAAAGCAACGACTCGATTCATTGAAAGCAACTATCCGATTTTCTTTAAATCTTTAGAAAATGAATCTGAAAAACTTCCTGAGTTCTCTGGAGAATTTATTGAACCGTCTGATTCAAAAATCCATCGTGGCATTTATTCTTCTAGATATGATTTGAAACAGGTTTACGATCGATTAGAACGTAGCTTGACGTATCAATTAGAACCATTATCTGTCGTAGCAGCAAATCATGGTATTCCTGTCAAACAAGGACTGATTACAAGCTTGTGGAAAATCGTTGCCAGAGGACAAGCCCATGATAGTGCAGGTGGATGTAACAGTGATAAAACGAATCAAGATATCTATATGCGTGGGATTAACGGATTACAAGAAGCGCAGTCTTGTGTGGATTATTTATTGCGAAAATTGAGCATTTCTTTGAACCAAGGACAAGAAAATCAAGTATTTCTTTGGAATCCATTACCCTTTGAATTGTCAACGATTCGTAAAGTGACACTTTCAACTAAAACACCTGATTTTTCATTAGTTGATCAAAACGGTGAAAAAGTCGAAATTGAATTGTTAAGTCAAAAACGAGAAAATGCCGCTCTTTTGAGAAGAGATCCAGCAGCGATGAGTGATGAACACTACTATGTAAGTGAAGTAGCAATCAAGTGTACATTGCCTTCAATGGGATGGCTTTGTTTTACTGTCGAAGAATCGGCTGCAAGTGTACCACAGCTTGCAAAAGCAACGGAGTTAGAAAATGACTGGTATGTGATCCAATTAAAAGAAGGAAAACTAAACCTCTACTCAAAAGAATTGAAGAAATGGTACCATGATTTCTTATGGTTTGAAGACAGTGGTGATGAAGGCGACACTTATGATTATTCACCAGCGTTTAATGACTGGTTCCTAGAACTTGATTTTGCACAGCATCAACAAGTAGTGGTTGAACAAGGCAACTTGATTAGTCGAATGACGATTGAGGGAGAATGGGCATTACCTTTTGACTTACGTTCACGAAAAGAACAAGTAACCGATGGAACAGTCAGCTATACGATGGTTCTGGAATGCAACAAACAAACGAACTTGCTCGATGTGCATCTAACTTTAGATAATCAAGTCCTTGATCATCGTTTACGTTTGATGATAGCAACCAAAACAGCGGCAAATGTTTCTACAAGTGATACGCCATTTGGCATCATCCAACGACCAATTGAAGAAAAACATCTACCTGATTGGAAAGAAATTGGCTATAAAGAAGAACCAACAAGTATGCGACCAATGTTACATCTTGCCAATCTTCATGATGAAAAAGAAAGCTGGTCATTTTTAACTAGAGGTACGAAAGATTTCCAAGTGATCGATGGTGAAAGACAGCAATTAGCAATCACTGTTTTACGTGGTGTGGGTTACTTAGGGCGTCCAGATACGTGGCGAAGACCTGGAGATGCTTCGGGACTTCAAACAAAAGTTGTCCCGACACCAGATAGCCAATTAGTGGGAACAATTGTATTTGAAGGAAGCATTGTTTTAGATGAACTTTTTGATAGCCAAAAGTTACAAACCAACTATTTAGAAACAACACAAGAAGCGCTTGACTATCAAACGCAGGAATTGAATCGTTTTACAACACCCATCCAATATTTCCCAGTCAATCCAAAATCACTTGTTGAAGATCCGCGAGGAAAAGTGACAGCTAGTGAGTTGACTGTTGTATTTAGTAGCCTCCAATCAACCATTGATGGAACAGGGATCGAATTACGTTTGTACAATTCAACAGATATAGCACAAGAAATACCAGGAAAACTCTCTTTTGATGTACCTGCGGAAGTAAAACTACTGAATTTGGAAGGCAAAGTAATTGATTCTGTAGCCAAGAATGTAATAACGTTAGCAATGGATGCTTTCAAGCCAGGTGAGATACGAACATATGGCATTTTTTTCAATAAACAAGAAATGGAGTAGTGACGTGATCAATCAAACAGAGTTAATCAATGAAATCCAAAAATATGCAATGACTATTAACTTAAAAGACGAAAAAGCAACAAAGTTATTTCAACATGCACTCGTTGATACAATTACGAATACTGTTTCTGTAAGAGAAAATGGTGAAATCTTTGTTGCCACAGGTGATATTCCCGCCATGTGGTTAAGAGATTCAACTTTTCAAGTCTTACCTTATTTAGAAATCGTCCATGAAGTGCCCGCAATCAAACAATTGATTCATGGCGTATTGAAGCAACAATTAACGTATATCAAGCATGATCCTTATTCTAATGCATTTAACAAGGAAACTGGTGGCGGTCATTACAGTAATGACACGTCAAATATTCCAATTTCACCATTAGTTTGGGAAAGAAAGTTTGAAATCGATTCATTATGTGCACCATTTTTCTTAGCGTTTCATCTGTACAAAAAAACAGGTTATGAAGCGCATTTGACACCTGATTTTTGGGCGATTGCTGAGTTGGCAATCGATACGTTCATTACAGAGCAACACCACGAAACATCAGAATACCTTTTCCAACGTACAGATTGTCCGCCATCGGACACTTTAGCAAGAGAAGGAAAAGGCACACCGATAAGTTATACGGGAATGGTCTGGAGTGGATTTCGTCCAAGTGATGATGCGTGCACCTATGGGTACTTCGTCCCAGGAAATTTATTTATTCTAGTTATCTTAGATCAATTACTAGAATTGTTAGCAGTGAAAACGGAAGAAGACCAAGAAGTATTACGTCAAAAAATCCAGAAGTTACAAAAAGACATATCAGAAGGTGTCCAACAATTTGCTATTTTACATGACGATAATGGTAAAAGTTATTATGCCTATGAGGTAGATGGTTTGGGAAATCATTTATTTATGGATGATGCAAATGTTCCTAGCTTATTATCTTTACCGTTTTTAGGTTATGTGAAAGAAAACGATCCACTTTATCAAACGACACGTCAGAAAATTTTAAGTAAAGAAAACCCTTATTATTATTCTGGAACTTACTTGGCAGGAATTGGCAGTCCGCATACACCACCAAATTATGTATGGCCGATTTCACTTGCGATGGAAGGCTTGACTTCAACGAATCAAGACTTTGTTGAAGAAAAAATTGATCAAATTGCTAAAACCGACGCTGGAACTTTGCAGTGTCATGAGGGAGTTGATGTGGATAATCCTGAGAATTATACGAGAGAATGGTTTTCTTGGGCAAATATGACGTATTGTGGTTTGGTTTTCCATTATTTGAAATTAAATGGAAAATGAATTGCTAGTGAGGCTTGACGGGATGTTTTACAGAAAAAGAGGAGAAAACAAAATGAAGAAAATGAAGGTTGGATTTGCTGCACTCGTTTTTTTTGCTATGGCACTTTTTATTCCTGTAACAGTTCATGGACAAGAACAAGAACATTCAACACAGACGATGGTTTACTATCGAGCTTGGCGCGATAAAACGATGCAGGGTGTCAACACTAGTTTACCTGATGAAAATTGGTTGACAATGGATGACATTCCTTATGGTATCGACATTGTAAACATCTTTAGTTATGTACCAAAAGGAGAAGAAGACAAAGCAGCACCATTTTTTGAGGAATTGAAAGAACATTACGTACCTAACTTACATGCACGTGGTGTGAAATTAACCAAAGCAATTGACTATTCCGAATTGTTGAAAGTCCCTTATGCTGGTTCATTTCCAACAGAACAAGAGTTTGATGCATATGCAAATCAATTACTAGATGAACACGTACGTGCTTTTGGTATTGATGGTCTTGATATTGATATGGAAACTTTCCCAAGTGCTGCAGACATCGCTCTTTCAGATGGTGTAATCAAAGCGTTAGCAAAATACATTGGACCACTGGCGAACAATGGCACCGTTTTTGTTTACGACACGAATGGCTCTAACTTAGCACCTTTACAAAATGTTGCATCAAGTTTCACCTATTTAGGATACCAACAGTATGGATCGGATGACACACGAACACAACGTGCAATCAATGATTATGCCAATATCATTGAAAAAGAGCGCTTTATGCCAGGTTTGACTTTCCCAGAAGAACAAGACAATAATCGTTGGTATGATACAAAAGAACCTTATGAGACAAGTAATATTTATAAAGTAGCAAAATTTACCGCAGATCATCAATTATATGGAATGTTTTTATATGCTTTGGATCGAGATGGGCGAACATATCATGCAGATGATTTGAATCATGTTGTGCCATCAAACTTTTTATGGACAAAAACGGCTATTTTGCAAGCAAAAGGATTCACTTTAGAGCAAGCAAAAAATATTGCGATCCATCATTGGAACCGAGTAAGCGAAGAAGGACCACTAAAAAATTCAGTCCTAGAAAAAATAAATTTGGCGCAATCTATTTATGAAGTGAACAAAGTATTATTAGGGTCAAGTAGCGACTTTATAAACGATGGCGCAAGCATCACCTATGATCCAATTTATGAATTAACACTTATGAAATAAAAAAAGGTATGGCAAGTAGTTGCCATACCTTTTTTTGCTATTTAGTTAGTGCGTCTGCAATTTCCTCTGTTCCTTCGGAAAGAACAATTGTCTTTCGAGAAAAAGCGGAAGTATCAACTAATTGACTTAAGAATGCAGCAACTGTTTGGCGACTGATTGTTTTAGCAGCTTGTTCACCAGGTTCAGTTAATTGAATGTGTGAAACCTTTTCCTCATTGGTCAAAGTAACTGGTTGAACAATAACATAATCTAAAGTTGTTTGATGCTTCAACCATTCGTCAGCATAGTGTTTCGTAATGTAGTAGTCGATCATTGAAGCAGGCCAGTTTGCTGGATTATCTGCAAAAACGGCACTAATCATTAGGTAACGTTTGACCTCAGCTTGTTCTGACGCACGAATGGTTTTGATTGCACCGTCAAGGTCGACTTGTAATAAGTTTTTTCCTTGAGAACCAGCAGCAAAAATAACTGTATCGATTTCTTTAAAAGCGTTGACCATTTCTGCTACAGTCCAAGTCAAATCAAATGGAACGTAAGTAACGTTGTTCGCTTCAATTAGTGATTGTTTAGCAACATCTCGAACACCAGCAATGATTTGGTGATCCGTCTTTGCAAGGTCTTCAATCAAGTGGCGACCAATTTGACCATTAGCGCCGACAACAAAAATATTCATAGGAATCTTCCTTTCCGTTCAATTTCTTTCGAACTCATAGTAACACGAAGTTATTTAAATGTTCAGTGTTAACCCTTGGAAGGGAATGAAAAAGAAAGATAATATATCAAAGTAGAAAATGAGTTGAATAGTCTAAGAATATTAGTCAAGACTTAATTTAGAGCCAATAAACTAATAAACTGATATTTATATAAAGCCTAGCAAATTTTTAGTATCCTCTCTGCGTAATTTAATTCTTTCTGACTATGAAATATTACCTTATAATGTGAGTTATTAATTATAGAAGTAATAGCTGTATGCTATATATTTTTTGTAAACGTTTACAAAAAATATGGGGGAGTGTTAAAATGAAAAAAGTTAAACTAATTATTACGATGTTGTCTTGTATGTTGCTACTGAGTATATTAGCCCCAGGTACTTCTCAAGTTATCTATGCTTCAGAAAATGATGATAGTATAGAAACAAATAAAATGTTTCAACCAGAGAAGATAACCATACTTGATTCAATCACTTATAGTAAATTATGATGGTGCTGAAGTCAAAATGTGCTATGCAGTTCAAACTCTAGGTGATTATATAGTACCATTAGGTAATGGATGGTCAGAAAAATTTGTGAATGGTGGTATTAATGAGTACGCAACCACTAAGGCAGGTTTAGCAAACTTAAGAGATTATTTAGGCGGTGCCGCTGTAGGATTTGCTGTGAATGGGGCAGCCTATGGAGCGGTAATTGGTGGAGTTATGGGGGGTGTCGTCGGTGTTATTATTGGAGCTGGGATATTAAGTAATCGTTGTAATCAAGGACAGGCTGACATTAAAGCTATGATTAATAAAGGTAGAACAAAAGGTGGTATTCGACTGACGTTAACAGCAGAATTTCCCATTTGTAGCCTTGATTCACAAACACAATGTGCTATCTGATAATGTAATGATTATACGATAGCTGATAGGAGTTTACGTATATGTTTCCGATGAGAAATTTTCTGATCTTTTCGACCGTTTTTGTAGTAATATTGCTGTTTATAAAATACTATAAAAATAATCGAAGAAAATAGTTTTCGACTATTTGGAAAGTAACTATTAAAAATTAAATACATAATGAACAATAAAAAAATGGGAGTAAAGTTAATCATCTTTGCGTTTCACCGCTAAAGACGGTGGCAAAGACATTACGATATCAAAAAGAAATAGCAACAATCAGACCAATCAATGCGATGGTAAACATACCAAAGCCGAGAATGATTTGAATTGTTTCATAAGCGGACAAAAGGGTAGCGTCCAGTACGTATATTCACAAGCACTACCACGTTTCAAGAAGCAATCACCGTCATTCAACTTCACTGTCAAATTTGATTATAGCATAAGCCTTCCTAAACATAAGTAAATGTTTGGGAAGGCTTTCTTTTTTATTGCTTTCTTTTGTTTAATGAATGTGAGAAAAGCTAGACTAATCATTCAGGGAGATCGTTTTTGAAGCTAAATGCTTTGCACTACAACCTTTTTCTACGGTGTTCAAGAAGTAACTCCTTCCAAATAAGCCTAAATTACTCAAAAATTTGGGAAGCAATTTCTGGTAATTTTTTCTTATTTATTGGAGCTGGGCACTTCTTTCACAACCTTTTACACGGTGTTCCCCAAGCAACTTCTCGAAATAATTCATAACTGTCCAAAAATATGGCAAGCTATTTTTGTCAGTTGCTTATTATTTTTTCGAAGCTGAACGCTTGGAGCCACAACCTTTTTTACAATTCTTGCGTAGGATTTACCTTAATCAACTTAAGAAGAACACTTGCCACAGCTGCAGTTGCTAGTCCTGCAACAATTGCCTCAGGAATTCCACTAGTAAAGATCACAGCAAGAATCGCCGAGTAGACCGCATTTGCACTTGCACCAATTACCTGAGCATAATCTTGTTGGAATAAAAAATAAATCAAATTCATTACTAAAATCGTATTTGTAAGTGAGCCGACCAATCCTGCGATAAATAAGGAAACAGGAGAAGTATTTCTCTTAGAAAAGCGCTTGATACCTAAATAAACAAAGTAGGGAACGATACCAATCAAAATTCTTGGAATAAAAACCACCAGCAATGCTTTCCAACTACCTTGAGTGGTACCAATCACAGGAACTAAAGGAGAAAAAACAAAGGAAAGTGGGGTTTGGATAATGGTGCTACGGATTAAGCTGATGAAGCCGAAGACCCCACCAAGAAATGCACCTAATCTTGGCCCTAAAACGATTGATGCAATAATGACTGGAATATGCATCGTCGTTGCATTGATTGGACCAATCGGAATAAAACCGAGTGGTGTGACTGCTAGTAAGATAAGAATAGCTAAAAACATTGCGGTTAAAGTGAAATTTTTAGTGTTTTTCATCACTTTTCCTCCTCTACGTTGTTCGTTGATTCAAGTGTAACAGCACTTGATCAATAATTATTTGGACATCTGCCAATGCGCCTTTGCCAAAATCACCACAAGCTAGTAGGGATTCTCTTGGTTCGATTTCTTGATAACCAACAGATTTCAAAGTGGTTAAGTTTCGTTGGTTGATTGGATTTGTGTACATGTTCGTGTTCATAGCTGGTGCAATCAATTTGGGTGTTTTTTGAGGTAAAGCAAGTGCAACTGTAGAAAGTAAATCATCCGCAATTCCATTTGCTAGCTTTCCAATGATATTGGCTGTTGCCGGAGCAACTAAAAAGAGGTCAGCTTGTTTTGCTAATTCAATATGGTTGATTACTTTAGGATTAGCTTCTTGCATGACATCTGTGTGAATTGGACGTTTGGCTAAAGATTGTAAAGTTAACGGTGTAATGAAATGAGTGCTGCTTTCAGTCATGATGACTTCAACTTGATAACCTAACTTCGTCAATTGGTTGGTGATATCTGCACTTTTGTAGGCAGAGATACTTCCAGAAATACCAAGTAGAACAGTTTTCATTTAATCATCTCCTTTATTTTTTTGAACATTTGTAACAATCAGATCCGCAATTTCTTTTTTTGTAAATGCTTCAGTAACGGTTCCATCTGCTGCGAGTAAATACCCGTGATGGTGTTCTTGAGAAATTTCAGTTAAGTCATTAGCTAGAATGAAGTCAGTTTGATTTTTGACCAGACTTTGTTGCGCAATATTTAGTAAGTGTTCTTTTGAAACATCCACAAGTAACTTAAACCCAACAATACATGCAGTAGGTTGCCAGTTCCGCAAATAACTAATGATTTTGGGTGTTTTTTCTAAAACAATGACTAATTGATCTGTGTCAGAAGAAATTTTCTTGGCAGAGTTGTTGTCAGCTTGCTTTGTTTGGGTCAACCAGTTGTCAAAAGAAGTTTCAGTCACTTCATTTGTACCAAAACTTTCAATGAAATGCTCTTTTGACAAACTAATACTAGGGGTGAAATCACTGACAGCCATACTGTGAATGATGACGTCATATGTTTTTGTTTGTAAAAGTGTTTCTAGAGTTGTTAATAAATCATGTGTCGATTCAATCATATGCAAGTGAATCATGGCACTCGGCTTAGGTAACACACTGTTTTTGGTGGTGACATAGTCAATGATTGCTTCGGGGTTTTTCGAAAAAGCATCCGCGATTTGTTTACCTAGACGACCAGTTGAATGATTGATTATTGCACGTACTTGATCAATTTTTTCCGTGGTTCCACCAGCAGTTATCAAAATATTCATTATTCTTCACCTATATGAACTAAAGTTCTTCCTTGATGTGTTCCTGCCAACAATTGAGCAATTGTTTCTGGTAATTGGGCAAGCGAAATTTCTGTGACCAATAAGTCATCCGCAATTGCTAGTTCAGCCAATTGGTTCCAAATTTTTTCTCGTCGTTCATGAGGCACATTGACGGAGTCGATCCCAATCAACTGAATGTTTCGTAAAATAAAAGGTAAAACGGTTGTAGTGAATTCAATCCCACTGGCGTTGCCACACAACGCAGCAGCTCCATTATAAGAAATCAAAGGTAAAAGTTGACTCAATTGAGCGCCACCAACTGTGTCGATTACATAATCAACGGTTTGTTTTGCTAGTGGTTTTGGTTTTTCTGGTAAAAAAGAATCTGGTTGAACAACTTGAGTTGCACCTAATTTTTTTAGCCAAGATGCAGCAGCTGTTTTCCGAGAAAGACCAGTGATAGTTGTAAAACCTAATTTATGTAGTAAAGCGATTGCTACACTACCTACACCGCCTGAAGCACCTGTGACTAACACGTGATTCGTTGGCTTCATTCCTTGTTCTAACAACGCATTGACTGCAAGAGCCGCAGTCAATCCAGCTGTTCCTAAAATCATTGCTTGTCGTGTACTTAATTGTTCAGGTAACTTGACTAGCCATTCACTTGGAACCGCTTGATATTGACTGTATCCACCAGGATGATTAACGCCTAGTCCGTAGCCAGTAACTAAAACTTTTTCACCGGGTGAGAAGTGTTCAGTTGAACTTTTGATAACAGTTCCAGCTAAATCAATACCGGGTGTCATCGGGTAAGTCCGAATCACATTTCCAGATTCACTGCTAGCTAAAGCATCTTTATAGTTAACATCTGAGTAAGCAACTTTAACAAGCACTTCATTGTCTCTTAGATCAATGGGTTCTTGCTCAATAATTTTTGCTTGAAATGTTGGTTCCTTTGTTACTTGAAAAGATTTAAAAGTTTCCATAATAAAATGAAACCTCCCTCAAAATTTTCTTATATCATACCATAAACACATCATTTTTTTCGGAGTTCTTTCTCTAAGCTTTTATAAAAAATAGCGAATGCCTCCTGAAAATTTTTTTCTTTTCTCTAGACGTAAAATTCTTTTTTTTATCACACGTTTTTTTCTCAAAAAAATAAACTGAAAGGGTTGCGTTTTTTGTCAAAATTCGTATACTAATACAGGTGATTGTAAACTTTAAGTTTACTATTAGAAAACTTCCGTTGGAGGAAAAAATGGAAATTGGAGAAAAGTTACGAAATTTACGAATTCAAAAGAACTTGACACAAGAAGAACTTGGCGAACGGACAGATTTATCAAAAGGCTATATTTCTCAATTGGAAAGAGACTTGAGTTCGCCCTCAATGGAAACTTTTTTTTCCATACTCGAAGTCTTGGGTGTCTCACCAGAAGAATTTTTTCGCCAAGAGGCACCAAGCTTGCAGATCGTTTATTCAGCAGAAGACCATACGATTTATTTTGATGAAGAAAATGGGTATGAACTGGAATGGTTAGTTTCTGATTCAAATGAAAAAGAAATGGAACCTGTTCTCTTGACGTTTGAGTCAGTTGGTGAGTATAAGACATTTGAACCTTCTTTATCTGAAACGTTTATTTTTGTGTTAGAAGGGGAATTAGAGTTAATCTTAGGTGAGAAGAGTTATTTTGCGAAAGCTGGTCAGTCTGTTTATTATCAAGCGACGAAGCAACATCAGTTAAGAAATCACTTGACAACTAAGACGAAAGTATTGATTGTTGCGACAAAATCGTATTTATAAATTGGAGGTAGGAAGAAGTGGGGAAACCAATTATTGCGTTTGATCAAGTAGTGAAACGCTATGACGATGAAACGATTTTAAAAAAGGTTAGTTTTGAAATTGAACAAGGAAAATTTTATACATTATTAGGGCCTTCCGGATGTGGAAAAACAACGATTTTACGAATTATTGCTGGTTTTACGGAAGCGACTGAAGGGGATATTTATTTTGAAGGGAAACGACTAAACGATCTTCCTGCCAATAAACGTCAAGTAAATACCGTTTTTCAAGACTATGCATTATTTCCTCATATGAATGTATTTGATAATGTTGCTTTTGGCTTACAAATAAAAAAGATGCCTAAAGATGAAATTCGAAAAAAAGTGACTGACGCACTAAGAATGGTCCAACTTCCTGGCTACGAAACGAGAGAAATCAGTGAAATGTCTGGTGGACAAAGGCAGCGTGTCGCGATCGCACGCGCCATCGTTAATGAGCCCAAAGTCTTGTTACTCGATGAGCCATTGTCTGCTTTGGATTTAAAATTACGAACAGATATGCAATATGAATTACGCGAATTGCAACAGCGTTTAGGAATCACTTTTATTTTTGTGACACATGACCAAGAAGAAGCTTTGGCAATGAGTGATGAAATTTTTGTTATGAATAAAGGAAAAATTGTTCAAAGTGGTACACCAGTGGACATTTATGATGAACCAATCAATCATTTTGTTGCTGATTTTGTTGGAGAAAGTAATATTGTTGATGGTGTGATGATTGAGGACAACTTAGTTGAATTTGTTGGAAAACAATTTGAGTGTGTGGATGGTGGAATGCGTCCAAATGAACCGGTCGAAGTTGTTTTACGCCCAGAAGATTTGAATATTACGACACCTGACAAAGGAAAATTAGTTGTTACAGTAGATACTCAGCTATTTCGTGGCGTACACTATGAAATTATTTGTTTCGATGAACAGCACAATGAATGGATGGTTCACTCAACGAAGAAAGCCAAAGAAGGAAGTAAAGTAGGTCTTTCTTTTGAACCAGAAGATATCCACGTTATGCGTTTCAATGAATCAGAGGAAGACTTTGATGCACGACTAGAAAGCTATGAAGAGTAAGGAGGCTGTGTCATGAAAACAATGCGAAGAATTTATTCAGTCCCTTATATGCTTTGGTTAGGATTATTTGTAATTGCACCAGTTATTATGATTATTTATCAATCATTTTTTGACATGAATGGACACTTCACTTTAGCAAATTATGCTACGTACTTTACTTCAGGAACCTATCTTTGGATGACTTTCAACTCTGTTTGGTATGCGTTGTTGATTACAGTTTTTGCGTTGTTGATTAGTTATCCGACAGCTTATTTTTTGACTAAATTGAAACATAAGCAATTGTGGTTGATGCTGATTATTTTGCCCACATGGGTCAACTTATTGCTGAAAGCCTATGCGTTTATTGGGATTTTTAGCATCAATGGAAGCGTTAATCACTTTTTTGATTTCATGGGTATTGGAACTAAGCAAATCTTATTTACAGATGTGAGTTTCTTATTTGTTGCCACTTATATTGAGATTCCGTTTATGATCATGCCGATTTTTAACGCATTAGAAGAGTTGAATCCATCGTTAATTAGTGCAAGTCGAGATTTAGGAGCAAATAATCTAGAAACATTTCGTCGAGTGATTTTTCCTTTATCTTTAAACGGTGTGAAAAGTGGTGTCCAGGCAGTATTTATCCCTTCACTTTCTTTATTCATGTTGACGCGATTAATTGGAGGAAACCGTGTGATCACGTTGGGGACAGCAATTGAACAACACTTCTTGGTTACCCAGAATTGGGGAATGGGTTCGACGATTGGCGTTATTTTGATTATTGCGATGTTTGTGGTCATGCTTTTAACAGGTGAGAAGAAAAAAGGAGGGCGCTCTTAATGAAAAAATTCAAGTGGTCTTATGTTTATCTAGCCATTGTTTTTTTATTGTTGTATTTGCCAATCTTTTATTTGATTTTCTACTCCTTTAATGACGGCGGCTCTATGACAAGTTTCACTGGCTTTACTTGGGAAAATTACCAAGCAGTTTTTGAAGACACGCGTTTGATTATTATTGTGCTGAACACCTTCATGCTTGCCTTTTTGTCTGCACTATTGGCGACAATCATTGGGACTTTTGGAGCAATGGGAATCTATTACACGAAAAAAAGAAGATCACGGACAGCATTGTTGAGTATGAATAATATTTTATTGGTTTCACCAGATGTTATTATTGGTGCTAGTTTTTTGATCTTTTTCACTTTGCTTGGCTTTGGTTTAGGATTTCAAAGTGTGTTACTTTCACACATTGCTTTTAGTATCCCGATCGTTGTGTTGATGGTATTGCCAAAATTACAAGAAATGAACGATTCTATGGTGGATGCTGCTCGAGATTTAGGTGCCAATAATCTGCAGGTAGTGAAAAATATCATTTTACCTTTTCTTTCTCCTGGGATCATTGCAGGGTATTTCATGGCGTTTACTTATTCACTGGATGATTTTGCTGTGACGTTCTTTGTTACGGGTAACGGGTTCACTACCTTGTCAGTGGAGATTTATTCTCGTGCGCGTCAAGGAATTAGTTTGGAAATCAATGCGTTGAGTGCACTTGTTTTCTTGTTTTCAATGATTCTAGTAATTGGTTATTATTTTATTAGTAAAGAAAACAGTCCAAAAAGAGGCAAAAAAAATCGTCGCGTGCGTGAGGAGGTGGCAAAACTACAATGAAAAATTTGCAATCTTTATTTTTTGGCATCGTGATGATTATTGTTGTTTTGTTATTCGGCGTTCATCAATTGGAAAAATCAAGTGGTATGGCAAATGCTAAAATTTTAACGATTTACAATTGGGGTGACTATATTGATCCTAGTTTGTTGACTAAATTTGAAAAAGAATATGGCTATAAAGTCAACTACGAAACATTTGACTCAAACGAAGCAATGTTCACGAAAATCCAACAAGGTGGAACGAATTATGATATTGCGATTCCAAGTGAATACATGATTCAAAAAATGATAAAAGAAGATTTATTGCTGCCACTGGATCATTCCAAAATCACTGGATTAAATAATATCAACCCTCGATTTTTAGATTTGGCTTTTGATGAAGGAAACAAATACTCGATTCCTTATTTTTGGGGAACGTTAGGAATTGTTTACAACGATCGATTTTTAGATGCAAAACAAATGCAACACTGGGACGATTTATGGCAACCAAAAATAAAAGATAGCTTGATGTTGATTGATGGGGCCAGAGAAGTGATGGGGCTTTCTTTAAATAGTTTGGGCTATTCTTTGAATAGTAAAAATCTTTCAGAGCTAAATGAAGCTGCAGATAAATTGAATCAGTTAACACCAAATGTCAAAGCAATCGTAGCGGATGAAATCAAAATGTACATGATTAACGAAGAAGCATCAGTTGCGGTAACTTTCTCGGGAGAAGCAGCCGACATGATGTCAGAAAACGATCATTTACATTATGTTATTCCCACAGAAGGCTCAAATTTATGGTTTGATAACATTGTGATGCCAAAGACCGCAAAAAATACGGAAGGTGCCTACGATTTTATCAATTTTATGCTTAAACCAGAAAATGCAGCTCAAAATGCAGAGTATATTGGGTATTCGACGCCAAACGCTGCGGCTAAGAAACTATTACCAAAAGAAATTTCTGGTGATAAGCAATTCTATCCATCAGATGAAACGATTGCCCATCTGGAAGTCTATGAGGATCTTGGTCCTAAATATTTGAGCATCTATAATGATCTGTTTTTGGAATTCAAAATGTATCGCAAATGATGGCAAAACTCAGTAAAACTGGCGGAAACTCAAGGGTTAAAAACCTTTGTTGACGTGCTTTTAAAAGCTCAGTTTTCCAATTTTCTACCAAAAGCGTCTTTTTAGGCGCTTTTTTTACCTTCCCACAATAAAAGTGAGTTCTCACAGAAATCTTTTGAAGCGAAAATTGAAGGAAATCGTTTATATGATCGTGGATCAACAGACATGAAGAGTGGACTTGTAGCAATAGTTCTCGCGATGATTGATTTAAAAAAAACTGGAAAAACATTTAATGGCAAAATCAAATTATTGGCTACAGTGGGTGAAAAAGTAGGGGAACTAGGAAGTGAACAATTGACCAAAGCAGGATACGTAGACGACTTGGATGGATTGATCATTGGTGAACCAACCAACTACAATTTGATGTATACTCACGTGGGTTCAATCAACTACACTGTCGCATCATATGGTAAAGAGGCCCATAGTTCAATGCCACAAGAAGGATATAAGTTGAATGAATTCATGACGAAAGTCAATACAGAGATGAAACGTATGGCAGAGACAGTCGAAAATCCTGTTTTAGGTCGGACAATCCATAACGTAACAATTATCAATAGTGGAAATCAGGTAAACAGTATTCCAAGTTATGTACAGCTACAAGGAAATATACGCTCGATTCCAGAATTTTCAAATGATAAAGTCATTGAATTGTTGCAAAAAATCGTGGATGACTTGAACCAAGAAACTGAATTTAAACTTGAGTTAACAATTGATCTCAATAAAATTCCGGTAAAAGCAAATCCCGTATCTTCTTTGCTCCACAGTATCCAAAAACTATTTGAACAGCCATTCCCACTATTTGGTGCTGCTGGAACAACTGATGCAGCTGAGTTTCCCAAAGCAAAACAGCTATTTGATTTCGTTGTTTTTGGGCCTGGTGTACTAACTTTGCCACATCAAGTGAATGAGTATGTTGAACTTGATAATTATTTAGCGGTGATTGATAGCTATCAATCAATTATTTTGGATTATGTAGCCTAATATAATAATATACAGTACTTTTTTTTATAAGATATAAATTTCATAATAGCTTGCAATTAAGGCTCAAGACTGGTTAGTTAATGACTGACTAGTCTTTTTACGAATTTTAGTTAATCTTTTCTTGCAAAATAGAGTAAGCGAACTTTTTGACTCATATAGCAATCGAGAAATATGAAAAAGAAAGTAGAACAAACGATTAATTTAACACAATGGTCAGTTCAGTAAGGTCTCCATTTCTTAGTTATCTGAGGTTATCAAGCGAACTATTTTTGATTACGTAAATAAGATGTTTACTTTTTCTTAAACAAATCCAAAAAAAAGACAAGATTTCAATCATAATTTCTTCACAATTACGTTCTATTATAAATACATACCAACAAACAACCCTATACTTTTTCATTTTTACTCCTCAAGTAAAAATAACTCCTAAGACCGCGGCTACCCTCCGCGGTCGTTTTTTTTTAATCAAAAAAGAGAAGCATACGATATTTACCGCATGCTTCTCTTTTTAAATGCAGATTTTGAGTATCAGATTACTATCTAGCTGGAGCTGACAGCTTGGAGTCACACTCTTTCCCTCGGTGTCCCCAAAAAAACTCCTCCATATAGCTTGCATTTACTTCAAAAGATGAAGAACTATTTTTGTCAATTATTTATTATTTTGTCGGAACCCAACGTTCTACGGCACAACCTTATTCCTCAATCATAGTTGCCTTAATACCAAATCCTGCCAAAATTCGAGCAGAAGTATAGGTATTCAACCCTTTTCTAAAAGTAATAAAAACTTGTTTATCTTTAGGAATCTCATCTACTCGATCACGCAATTCATTCATCGGAATATTTTTGGTTGCCTCAATACTTCCCGACTTAGGCTTGTCTGCCTCTCGGATATCTAAAAAGAAACCGTTTTGTAATTCTTCTTTGGTTAATTCACTTGCTTTTATTGTTTTCACGGTATTGTTTAGCTGATTGATTGCAACGTAGCCAGCGATATTCAATGGATCTCTAGTAGTTGAATAAGGTGGAGAGTAAGGCAACTCAAGATCTGGTAAATCAAAGACAGTTAAGTTTCCAGTAATAGCAACAGATAATTCACCGATTCGTTTGTCTACACCATGTTCACCAACTGCTTGACCGCCCAAAATTTTTCCAGTTTCTTCTTCAAAAATTAGTTTGAGATTTAGTCGAGTAGCACCTGGATAGAAATTTGCATGGTCGAAAGGAGTGATAAAAATCGTTTTATAGTTAGTGATACCAGCTTCTTTTAATTGATGTTCCGTAAGACCAACATAACTTGCAGTATAGTCAAAGATTTTTGCTACACCGGCACCAATGTAACCGCGATACGTAAAAGGTGCACCATTGACGATATCTGCCAGTAGATGTCCTTGACGATTTGCAGCACTTGATAACATACTAGGTGTTGGTTGATGCGTAATTACACTGGTTGTTTCGATAATATCACCGATGGCAAAAATATCAGGAAGATTCGTTTTTAATTGGTTATCAACGATGATTTGACCACTTTTACTCATTGAAATACCAGCAGATTTAACAATTTCATTATTCGGTGCTACGCCTGTAGCAAATAAAATCATATCAGGATGTAGAAGAGCTCCGTCTGATAATTGAACTTCGTTTCCTTTTTGGCGAATGTCATTGATATGTGTATTTAAATGAACAGTTAAGCCTTGTTCAATTAATTTATCATAAACTAAATCAGCAATTTCATGATCGTAAGGAAAAGCAACTTGATCTAACTGATCGACTAAAGTAACTTCCATACCGCGATGTTTAAAGTTTTCAGCTAGTTCTAATCCCATGACTCCAGCACCTAAAACTAAAACATTTTTTGGATCATTTTTTTGAATGAAGGATTGGATTTTATCAGCATCCGTCACACTGCGCAAAACAAAACCATTTTCGGCTTGGTCTGCACCAGGAATTGGTGGTAAAGTTGGGCGGGCGCCCGCAGAAATAATTAGATAATCATAATTTGTTTGGCTGACATGATCAGTTGTTAAGTCATGAATAGTTAATTCTTTTTTATCGGGATCAATTTTTGTGACTTCATGCTTCGTAAACACATCAATATTATTTTTGATTTTTAAAATTTCAGGTGTTCGTTCAATCAATGAATCACGGTCATCGATCACTTGTCCGAGATAATAAGGAAGTGCACAACTAGCGTAGGAAATATGTTCACCTCGTTCATAAATCACAATTTCATGCTCTTCATTTAATCGGCGTAAGCGAGTCGCAAAGGAAGGACCACCAGCAACGCCGCCAATGACTACAAATTTCATAAAAACAACTCCTTTTCTAATTTGAATAGTACTATTTTATTTACAATCCAGCAAAGAATTGTGCCGGAGCAGAGGAAGGGATAAAAATGGATAAAAAGAAAAAAGCATGCGAAGCGAAAAAAGTCGCAACATGCTTTTTGGTAAGTAAATACTTGTTTTATTTTGTGTTGAAGATTTTGAATTTTTATATCAGATGAGTGTCGTGTATCATAACTTTTTAGTGTTCACCAAGCAGCTCCTTGAAATCATGTACAACTGTCTAAAAATATGAAAAGCTATTTTTGTCAGTTGCTCATTATTTTTTTCAGAGCTGATCGCTTGGAACCATCACCTTATTCATACTGTTCCAACTCAATACTCAAGTTTTCCCAAGCAACCAATTTTTCTTCTTGCTCAGCTCGCGCATGTTCCAATTGTTTGTTCAGATCGTTTAATTTTACATGATCGTCAAGAATCTCAGGATGGACCATTTCTCTTTCTAACTGTGCAATTGTTTCATCCAATTGCGCCATTTCTTCTTCGACTTGCGTAATTTTCCGACTTAAACTACGCATCAATTTTTGTTGTTCCTTACTTTGATAGTAATTTGATTTGCTAGTAGGTGTTTCAATGACTTCTGTTTGTTCTTCTTTTGCCAAAAGTTCTGCAATTTCTTCTTCTTCCTGTTTCTTTTCCAAATAATAATCATAATCTCCAAGGTACATCTTGCTACCATTTTCAGATAACTCAACCACCTTCGTTGCGATACGATTGATAAAGTAACGGTCATGAGAAACAAAAAGCAGGGTGCCATCGTAATCAATTAGCGCGTTTTCTAGCACTTCTTTGTTATCAATATCTAAGTGGTTTGTTGGCTCGTCCAGTATCAAAAAGTTTTCTTGGTTCATTGCTAGTTTGGCTAACGCAACCCGTGCTTTCTCGCCACCACTTAATAATGGAATCGTTTTTTCAACATCTTCGCCAGAAAACAAAAAGGCGCCCAATGCACTACGAATTTCTTTTTCCGGTAAAGTAGGATGTTCATCCCATAATTCTGCCAAAATTGTTTTATTTGTGTGTAAGTTTGCTTGACCTTGGTCATAATAGCCAATTGTTACGTTGGTTCCAAGGTGCTGAGTTCCTCGAATAAAAGGTAGCTGATGAATAATAGATTTAAGCAAAGTTGACTTGCCAATTCCATTTGGTCCAACGAGAGCAATTGCTTCTTGGCGTCGAATATCTAAATTGATTGGTGCTGATAATACCTCACCATCGTAGCCAATTGCAGCATCTTCTACTTGTAAGACAACATTTCCAGAAGGTTTTTCTGCATGGAAAAGGAAATGGGCTTGTTTTTCATCACCTAGAGGTCGGTCTAAGCGATCCATTTTTTCTAGCGCTTTCCGACGACTCTGAGCACGTTTGGTTGTTGATGCGCGCACAAGATTACGAGCAACGAAGTCTTCTAGTTTGTGAATTTCTGTCTGTTGTTTCTCATAAGCTTTCCAATCACTTGCAAGTTGTTCAGCTTTTAGGTCAAGATATTTGGAATAATTTCCTTTGTAATGACGCATTTTTTGACGACTAAGCTCATATACTTCAGTGACAACCTTATCAAGAAAATAACGGTCATGTGAGACAATCAGTAAAGCGCCAGTGTAACCTTGTAAATAATTTTCTAACCATGAAAGTGTCTCAATGTCTAGGTGGTTAGTAGGTTCATCAAGAATCAAGATGTCTGGATGCTGCAAAAGCATCCGAGCTAGTGCAAGACGTGTTCGTTGTCCACCAGATAAAGTATCGATTGTTTGATCGTAAAAAGAAGGATCAAATTTGAATCCATGTAAGACGGAACGAATTTCGTTTTCATAACCGTAGCCATTTTTATCGGAAAATTCGTGTTGTAATCGATCATATTCTTTTAAAAAAGAATCATAAGTAGGTGTTTCAGGGACTCCTTCACTGATTGCAACCTCTAATTCGCGCATGCGTTGTTCCATTTTGCGCACTTCTGCAAAAGCTTTTAGCATCTCATTCCAGACAGTTTCATTAGAAGACAGCCCAGTGTCTTGTGCTAGATAGCCGAGTGTGGCTGTCTTATTTTTGGTAATCGCACCTTCATCAGGAGCTTCTAGACCTGCGATTATTTTTAGTAGCGTTGATTTTCCAGCACCATTGCGACCAACTAAGGCAATTCGTGCGCCAGTGCTGATTTCTAAATGAATATTTTGAAACAAAACGTCCGCACCAAAATGGCGGGCGACTTGGTTGGCTTGTAATAAAATCATCGAATCCTCTTTTCTACTTTGTGAATTCTTCTAGGAATAAAAAGTAATTTTCAACTTGTAGTCTACCATAAATTCATTAAGACTGCGAGATTAGTGACAATGATAAAAAGATGAATAAAGAATAAAAATTCACAATATCCGAGCAATCAAATTGATTTTTTCCCATGGATACTGCTATGATGGGTAAATCAAAGAGAAATTAGAAACTCGTGGAGGTAAGCAAGTGAAAGATCATATAATTCCAAAGGCAACAGCGAAACGTTTGCCCTTATATTATCGTTATTTGAGAATTTTAAATAATGCTGGAAAGAAAAAAGTTTCTTCAACTGAATTAAGTGAGGCAGTCCAAGTCGACAGTGCAACGATTCGACGTGACTTTTCTTATTTTGGAGAACTAGGAAAACGTGGCTATGGGTATGATGTGGAAGATTTAATGCACTTCTTTGCTAAAACGCTAAATGATGATCAACTAACAAACGTTGCCTTGATTGGTGTCGGTAATCTAGGAAGCGCCTTGTTAAAATATAAATTTCATCAAAGTAACAGTATCCGTGTTAGCTGTGCTTTTGATGTCAATGAAGAAATCGTTGGAAGAATCGTTGACGGTATTCCCGTTTATCCGATGGATGATATGATGGAACAAATCAAGATCCAACAAATCGAAGTAGCTATTTTGACTATCCCTGCTTCAAAAGCACAAGAAGTAGTAAACCGTTTAACTGAAGCAGGAATCAAGGGAATTCTAAACTTTACCTCTGCGCGATTAAACGCGCCAGCGGATGTTTTGATTCAAAATGTGGATTTAACAAATGAATTACAGACATTGATTTATTTCCTACATTCAGATGCAACTTTAAACACAACGGATGAAGAATAATCTAAAAAATGTTTGTGTTAAAATAAAACATTTATCAATTTAAAACCGCCTAAAATCCATTTATATAAATGGATTTTAGGCGGTTTTTCTATTTGAGCTACGTTTGTCACTGACCCTTTTTTCTATTGAAAATTTCTGCATAGCTTGGTGTGGCATCAATCTGGACTAGCTGAGTTAAAAGGGATTCAATTTTTTTTAAGTCAATGAAACGTGCTTGACGAGCAACTTCTTTTCCTTTGTGGAAAATCAAAATCACTGGGGCCGTCAAAACTTCAAAAGTACTAGCCACTTCAGGAACCTCATGAGCATCTAGATGTAAGGCAGGAAGATCGAATGAGGACAGCAACTTCTGTAGACGTGGCTCAATTGCATGACAAACACTACAATGAGGCATGGAAAGAAAAAGAATAATCGTGTCTTCCGTGTCAATGCGGTGCAGCGCTTCTGATAGCTGAGTTGTTTTCTGCATTCAAGTGACCTCACTTCTCATTTTTATTTTCTGTGACTAAATGTAGTCGTGAACGAGTGAATTGTCAATCAAGTTGTTTTTACAAAAAAAGAAGCTAAAAGATAAGAGAATAGTAAAGTTTTTTTCTGAACTTGTAATTCTTTTAGGAAAAGCGTATATTATTTTGGCAAATGACGTTGAATGAGAAGGAGAGACAACATGTTTTCTTGGTTACCCAACTCGGTTTTGCAAATGAGCACGATTTTTTTATCAATCGTTATCGAAGCACTACCGTTTGTTTTATTAGGTTGCATCATTTCGGGAGCATTACAAGTTTTTTTAACGCCGGAACGTGTTCGACGTTGGCTTCCTAAAAATAAATTTTTATCCATTTTAGTTGGCTCTGGATTAGGATTCTTTTTTCCTTCGTGTGAGTGTGGTATTGTGCCGATCGTCCATCAGTTTGTAAAAAAAGATGTTCCAGTACCAACTGCTTTTGCTTTTATGTTGACTGCACCCATTATCAATCCAGTGGTGATTTTTTCAACTTATATCGCGTTTGGCAATTCTTGGAAAATGGCAGGCTGGCGAGTGCTAGGGGCTTTTTTGGTTGCCTTAGTAGTAGGTGTTTGGTTAGCTTATTTTCAAAAGGAATCTGTCTTGAAAGAAAAATTGATTCAAAACCACTTAAATGAACGACAAAAACATTCACATCACCACCATGAATTGCCGATTGAAGACAAGAAAATGGAAAAAATAAAATTTGCTAGCATACATCGACTGGGTCAACAAATATGGCATGTCTTGACTCATGCGATTGATGAGTTTTTTGATACAGGTCGCTATTTGATTATTGGTGGGCTGATTGCGGCAGCGATGCAAACGTATTTGCCAACGCGAGTGATGTTGACTTTAGGATCAACTAAAATTTTAGCAATTATCATCATGCTGTTACTCGCATTTACGATGTCGTTATGTTCTGAAGCAGATGCGTTTATTGGTTCTTCCTTATTAAGTTTGTTCGGAACAGCACCTGTTGTGGCGTTTTTAGTTTTTGGACCAATGGTGGATATCAAAAATCTGTTGATGATGAAGCGCTACTTTAAAAGTCAATTTATCTTCGCTTTGATTTGTGTCATTGCAGTGGTTGTTATAGGTTATACATTAATCATCTAGGAGGGAAAGCAATGATCCGTTTTTTAATTTTATCAGGTTATTTTGAACTGATGATGTATTTACAAGTTTCTGGAAAACTCGATCAGTATATCAATGTTCATTATCGGTATTTAGCAATCCTTTCGATGGTTTTATCTGCGGTGTTAGCATTGGTTCAGCTCTATTTATGGGGAAAAAATGATCCAAATGAAGCAACAGCTGAGCATCACGATCATGACCACGGATTGACAAAACCAAGTCAGCGTTTGATTGCTTATATACTACTAGCTTTACCAATCATAGTAGGAACATTGTTTCCAACAGTTAGCTTGGATACTACGATCGTTGAAGCAAAGGGATTTAATTTTCCTGTTAGTAAAGAATCAGTAGGCGATCCGGAAATGCAGACGCAATATTTGAAACCTGATACGAGTATTTATTTCAATCAGTCTGATTATCAAGAACAGATGAACGAATTAAAAGCAAAATATGGAGAACAACAAACGATTCAGATCACAGATGAAAATTATTTAGAGATCATGGAACTGATCTATAATTATCCAAGTGAATTTATTGGAAAAACAATTAGCTATGATGGTTTTGTTTATCAGACCCCAGATAAAGAAAAGCAAGATATTTTCTTGTTCCGTTTTGGTATCATCCATTGTGTAGCAGATTCAGGTGTTTTTGGATTATTGACGCAGATGCCCGAAGGAGTCGTTGTTAAAAACGATGAGTGGTATCATGTGGAAGGTATGATTCAGTCTGAATATTATCAACCATTTAAGCGAGATATTCCGACTGTACATGTGACGACTGCTAAGAAAGTGACTGCGCCAAAAAATCAATATGTGTATCGTTCTTTTTAGGAAGAGGAAAAGATTGTGGCTCCAAGCGTTAACTCCGACTAGATAGTGAGCAGACACTCAAAATAGCCCCTCATATTTTGTAGTGAATGTAGGCAATAAGAAAATTTTTCTAAAATAGTTTCCCTATATCTTAAAGCAGTGATGAAGGATGTGAAGATGTTACTTTTTGCATGTCGAAATAGACTATTATAGGACACAGTGTTCTATTCCACACAGCAAGTACGATTTCGCAAAAATCTCCCTATTCGTTACACAAATAGAATCACTAAAAAAAAGAAGTCGAGACGATTTTGTCCCGGCTTCTTTTATTTTTTTAATAGAAACTTTTTTTTGCGTTTATTGATCATAGAATCACGCTTTAATTTAAAGTTCCGAATATTATGATTAAACACCTCAGATAAAACTAGACCTAAGGCAATTGCACCAGCGATCATAATCGCTTGTACCGCATAAGTAATCGCTTCTTGATACGAACCAGTGACTAGATTTCGGACAGCTTGATAAGCTAATCCCCCAGGAACCAGTGGAACCATTCCAGGGATATTAAAAATGGTGACCGGCATCTTGAACTTTTTGGAAAAAACATCACTAATAAAGGCGACCCCTAATGAACCAAGCAAGGACCCAAATGCAGCGTTACCGCCAAAGGTAATCGTGACCCAGTAGATCATCCAGCCAAGTGCACCAGAAAAACCACACCAAATCAATGCACTGCGAGGTACATTTGTGATAATGGCAAATGCCGCCGTTGCTAAAAAACTAAAAGAAAATTGTATAAGTATCGTCCACATAGGCAGGCTCCTTTTCGATTAAAAAAGTTGAAAAATAAAAGCGATGGCAAAGCCAATCATAGTAGCTGTCATCATTGCTTCTGTTCCACGAGATACACCTGAAAGATAATGACCAGCTAGTAAATCGCGAATAGCATTGGTAATTTGAACCCCAGGCACTAACGGCATAACACATCCAATAATAATCAAATCTTGATTGATTCCGATGTTTAGTCGAACACTAAGAATGGCTGCTAGCCCAATAAATAAAGAAGAAAAAAATTCTGAAAGAAATTTTATCCTGAAAAATTTTAGGCTATATAAATAAATAGCATATCCTATACCGCCAATAAGGAATGCAGTGGGAAAATCAGCTAATTCGCCACCAAATAAAACCATAATAGTTGCACTGATTACAGCTGCACTAAAAATTTGTAGCCATACAGGGAAAAAGAAACGTTCTTTGTAAATGCTTTGTAAGGCGTCATAAAGTTCGGGTAATGTTAATTCTTTAGCTACATAGCGTCGTGACAAATCGTTGACTTTGACAACTTTTTCAAGATTGATGGAACGATTGGTGATTTGTTCCATTCGGATAGTTGAAGTTCGATCAATTCCAATAAATAATCCAGTTTGTGTGACATAACTAACTAGACGATAGTTGCCAGAAGCTAAAGCAATCCTGCTCATCGTATCTTCTACCCGGTACATTTCGGCGTTGCTTTCCATCATGATTTTACCTGCAAGTAAACAAGTATCAAGTAATAAATTCAATTCTTTTTCCGACATGCCATCTTCTCCAATGTTCATTTGTTGTTTTCATTTTACTACAAAAAACAGAAATGAAGTAAAAAAGCGGATGAAAAAAAACTTGAGCAATGGAAAAAAGAGGCGTATACTTTTTTTAGTAATGCGGGTGTAGTTTAGTGGTAAAATCCCAGCTTCCCAAGCTGATGTCGCGAGTTCGATTCTCGTCACCCGCTTAATACAGAGAACGTGCTTTTATAGTCGAGAAGACAGTAGAAGTACGTTTTTTTTTGATTGAAAATAAAAAGAGAGTTTCTAAAGAGGGGAACGTATGTTAAAGTTTAGAAGGTTTGTGAGAAAAGGAGTAGATAAATGAGTAAGAAAACCACTAAGACTATTATGGGTGTTGTGATCGCGATTTTAGCAGGTGTTTTTGGAATTTCGACAACGCAAAATGATTCGGATATTTTTCAACAAATTACTGCAATTTTCGATTCAGCGCCACAAGCGACAAGGTTAGCAGATGTTCCTGAATATGATGGAAAGCATCAGGAAATCGAAATCAATCATAATCAACCTGATTTTTCTCCATCAGATCTTAGTTTAAATAAAGGAGTCTGGGAAAAATACTCCGAGATAGATCATTTAAATCGAGTAGGTTCAGCAAATGCAATGTTAGGAAGAGAATTGTTTCCAACAGAAAAAAGAGAACCCCTTTATGTAAATCCAACTGGATGGAAACAAAAAAAGTTAACAGATGGACAATGGTTATACAATCGCAGTCACTTAATTGGCTTCCAGTTAACTGGTCAAAATAATAACATTAAAAATTTGATGACAGGAACGCGTTCATTAAACACGCCTTATATGTTGGCACATGAAAATGATATTGCTGCATACATCAAAGAAACAAATCACCATGTACGTTACCGAGTGACACCTTATTTTGAAGAGAATGAGCTAGTAGCGCGTGGTGTTCAATTAGAAGCACAAAGTATCGAAGATTCTAAATTGAAGTTCAATGTTTTTATTTATAACGTTCAGGACGGCTACACAATCAATTACCAAACAGGTCAAGCTGTTAAGAGTAAGAAATAAGCGAAAAGATGGTAAAGTGCGCAACTTTTTGGAGTAATCACCTGTGCTTTTTGATAGAGAAGTACGGAAATAATCAGCTCAAGAAACTTTGCTTTATTGAAGTCTGTTTTGCAATAATGGGTCACCAAAAAAGAGAGTGTGATGACAATTTTTTGTCGTCACACTCTCTTTTTCGAAAAAATTAATTTAAAATAGCCAATCCAAAAGAAAGATAGGTTGCATAAGCAATCCAAATCAAGTACGGAATGAAGCAGATAGCTGCGCCTTTAGATATACTACGAAATTCACGAATACTGAAAATAATTGTAAGTAATAGAAATAGACTAATAAATGAAGCAATCCAAAAGTATGATCCGCCGAAGAAAAGAATACCCCAAATAAAATTAAGTACCAATTGAACACCAAAAAGAACGTAAGCAAGTGTTTTCTTTTTCGCACTTTTGCTGTCAATCACTAGAAATAATGCTAGACCAATCAATGCATAAAGTACAGTCCAAATGATTCCAACTATATTTCCTGGTGGTGCCAAAAACGGCTTATCTAACTGAGCATAGATAGCGGGAATATCACCAGCAAAAAATCCTGATACAGATCCTATTAATTCTACACCAACGATACAAGCAAGCAATTTAAAAAATCTATTGAGCATATCGTCCCTCCTTTACTATTTGAAGTTTTCATGTACTTCATGTACTCTCTACTTATTAGTATAGTAAGAATGATTCGTAAAAGAAAAAAAGATGCTCAAGAAAAATAATCTAATGTTAGAAAAATCATGTGCTATTGATTCGGAAGATTTTCTAAAGCCAAGAGATTGGCAACTTACAAAATTTGTAAGTTTTGTCTTTTTCTAGTAAAATGAGTGTGGATAAGGTAGAATGAATACCTTGTGGGAAAGAGGTGTAGAATCATGGGTTTTACAGATGAAACCGTACGTTTTGATTTTGATGATAATCGCAAAAAAGAAGTCGGTGAAACATTAGCAATCGTTTATCGGGCTTTGGAAGAAAAGGGCTACAATCCTATTAACCAGATTGTCGGCTATTTACTTTCTGGAGACCCGGCCTACATTCCTCGTTATCGTGACGCACGAAACTTAATCAGACGTCATGAGCGCGATGAAATTATGGAAGTAATTGTTAAAGATTATCTTTCAAATCATGGAGTGAATTTATGAGAGTAATGGGCTTAGACGTTGGCTCAAAAACAGTTGGCATCGCAGTAAGCGATCCATTTGGTTGGACTGCCCAAGGTGTAGAAATTATTCGAATTGATGAGGCAGTTGGCGAATTTGGTTTTGATCGACTAAAAGAATTGGTCGCTGAATATGAAGTGGATCGATTTGTTGTAGGATTGCCCAAAAATATGAATAACTCAATTGGACCAAGAGCAGAAGCTTCCATGGCTTATGGAGAAAAAATCAAAGAACTATTTTCTTTACCGGTCGAATTTCAAGACGAACGACTAACAACAGTTCAAGCTGAACGCATGTTAGTAGAACAAGCAAATACGTCACGAGCAAAAAGAAAAAAAGTAATTGATAAATTAGCCGCAGTCATGATTTTACAAAACTATCTTGACGGTTCGGGTAAACAACTATTTTAGAAAACGAAAAGAGGAATTGATATGACAGAACATAATCATTCACATGATCATGACCATGAAGGACATGAGCACATCACATTGGTTGATGACCAAGGAAATGAAACACTTTACGAAATCTTATTGACAGTTGATGGACAAGAAGAATTCGGTCGTAACTACGTACTATTATACCCAGCTGGAGCTTCTGAAGATGAAGACGTTGAGTTACAAGCTTATGCTTACATCGAAAACGAAGATGGTACAGAAGGCGAATTGCAACAAATCGAAACAGACGCTGAGTGGGATATGATTGAAGAAGTATTCAATACATTCATGGCTGAAGAAGAAGAGTAACCCAAAAAGATGTTCCTAATTAGGAACATCTTTTTATTTTGCAAAAAATCAAAAGAATTTTGTTAGCACATGATCAATTGAATATTTAAGTTCCCTTTAAGCTTCACTTCTTACACTGTCTGTAACGAGGTGAGTGAGAAGATGAAAAAAATATGTAGCTTGTTTTTAGTAATGGGTGTCTTGTTCTTTGCTGCTAAATCTTTGGGAATATTTGAACAAAAAACAACAGCTGAACAAACAGGAAGCACTCAAACAACTGAAACGAAAGCAACCAGTACCACAACAAGTAATCGTGAAACATTCAAGCAAATCAAAATTGGAAAAGAAGATAGCATCGTCTATGCAGATGAAAGATTAACTACTGAACTTACAACAGTTAATGGAGGCGAATTAACAGAATATCTTTCAGAAACAGATGACTGTTATCAAATAAAAACAAACGCTGGGACAACTGGATATTTAGCAAAAACGGCTGGAACAGTACTTGTACAAGAAATACAAAACCAGCCAACCAGTTTGTCTGAAGCAGTGATTGTTCTTGATCCAGGACATGGTGGTGATGATGTCGGCGCATTGAGTAATGACGAACGAGTCGAAGAAAAGACGATTACGTTAAGTACAGCCAAAAAAGTAAAAGCAGCTTTAGAGGCAGAAGGAGCAACCGTTTATTTGACACACGAGACAGATGAGTTCATTCAACTTGGTGAAATCTGTACATTCAGCGAAGAAAAATCAGCGGATGTCTTTATTAGCTTACACGCTGATTCAACAGAAATTGCTAATGAAGCTACAGGAATCACTACTTATTACTATTACGAGAAAAATGAGGAGCTAGCACAAACGATTGCTGATGGTTTTTCTGACTTGTCCTTGAATTCCCGTGGAATCGCCTATGGCAATTATCAAGTCTTACGTGAAAACCTTCAACCAGCGATCTTGGTGGAGATGGGGTATATGAATAATGATTCTGACTTGGCTGAACTAGTAACGGATGATTACCAAGAAAAATTTGCAGAAAGTTTGACAAACTCATTACTTACTTATTTTAGTGAGTAACATTTGTCCGTAAAAAAAGAATATAAATTGATTCGTCGTGTGTTTCATTCAGACTGTAGACAAAGACTTCAGATATCTTCGTTCAAAAAAGATATCTGAAACCTTTGTCTTTTTTTCATAAAAATCAACAGGAGTACACATTCATTATAGGATTTCATTCAGATCTATTGTGAGAAAAATAAGTATCGTATGCCCTGATTTTTCCATTTTTGATATGAGATATATTGACTGATGTTTTTTTATATCTGTCAAAAGTCGTTTAATCGTTTCTTCAATTTTTGTATATCCCTAGACAAAAATTGTGCCTTGGAGAAATCTAAAAGTATTGTTATTCTTTTTATATGTTATCTATTTCTAAATTGCTTTACAGAATTTGTCATTCACATAAAAGATGATACTTCATCATTGTTCTACGCAATCATTCTTGTTTATCATACTTATTAGCGAGAATAGGTTTGATAGACACAGATTGTTAGCAGCCGATTCATAAAGATATCGGTTTTTAGAGAGTTTTAGAGAGTGTACCCATTTCATGATACAGTTATCTACTGTTACAATGGATTTAAATAAAAATTAGGAGAAAAAAACATGGTTAATCAAAATTTGTTGAAGTTCGAGGACGCTTGGGATATAGTGAAGCACGAACCAACGGTATGGGAATTCATTGAAATCAAAAATGATTCTTTCTACTACAAAATAAATCAGGAAGAACTGTTTCTAAGTAGTTTTAAAAGTAAAAATCTACCGTCATCTCCTTATACATTAACATTTTTGGGCAAAGTACTGACAAAGTTGAGTCCTTTAGCGAATATCATGTCACGACGCCCAGGAACAGAAGAAGTTACTTTTTATGTTTTACTTAATACACCACAGTCGGGTCTTTTTGGAAAAAAAGTAGACAAAAAAATGTTAGAGGTTGCCGCTCCACCTCTTGTTTGGAGGAGACAACAAATCAAAGAAGGAATAAGGGAGAATATCAAAGAGTACATAGAAAAAAATGAATCCTTCTATTTTCTTGATATTGGCTCAGGAGCAGGTTTTGATAGTCTCGAGATTGAACGCCTAATACATAGAATCAATGACTTAACAAATAATTGCTTTAATAAACCTTATGGAAGTCTAAATATCGATATTGACTCAAAATGGTTGGGAAATAATCAATTAATAGCAGAAAAATTATTTGGTTCGAATCATTTTATAACAAGAGAAAATATATCTATTTTTGATTTTTGGGAAAAATATCCAAAGGCAATGCTTGGACAATATGATCATTTAATTATTTCTTGTAATGGTTTTGCGGAATTTTTATCTGACGTAGAACTTCGAAATCTATATGAAAAAATATTTCTGTTTGCACAAACATTTAATGGAACTGTTGATATTATCTTGCCTTTTGCGAATAAAAATAAAAAACAAGAATCTCTTGGGCATAAGATTGGTTTCAAATTCAAGGCAAAAGAGAAACAGGAAATAATCAAGATGATCAAAGAGATTTTTATAAAGTACAAAGTGAAATCTTGTGAGAAATATAGCCATATTGTCATGACTGTACAAAAAGATAGTGATTAATTGAATACATCAAAAGCATGAAATCCAGATCATAGCCTAAGGGATATGTTCTGGATTTTATGCTTTTCTCCATTGTTTTAGTCCATTTTTTACGATCGATTTTAAGATGGAAATATCAGTGAGAAACAATGGATTAACTTTCACAAATGCTAAACACCGATTTTCTGAGCAATGTTTAACTAGGAAGATATGTAGCATTAAGCTCGAATAGCTTATACTTAAAGTAAGCACCAGAAAATTACTTGAAGACGAGCTGAAAGCATTCAGCGAAAGTTCAGTAGCTACAACGATTGTAAAAAGAAATAGCTTTTGTGAAGGAGTGTTCGAATGAATTTATTACTTAAAAAGGTCGACGAATCTAATTGGCGAGATGTAATTGCGCTATCTGTTTCAGAAAATCAACTAAATTTTATAGAAACGAATGCAGCTTCTTTACTGGAAGCCGCCTATGATGTATCACTAGAGTGGCGACCGTTAGCCATGTATGATGGTCAGAAACTTGTCGGTTTTTCGATGATTGGTGCTCAAAAGGAGCAATCTATGTGGTTAGATCGATTGATGATTGAAGCGAGCTCACAGGGAAAAGGATATGGTAGTTTATTTTTGCCTTTACTTATTGACTTGATGAAAGAACAATATGCTGTTGAGCGTATTTATCTAAGTGTGCATGACGAAAACGAAAAGATCATCCCTTATTATCAACGCTTCGGATTTGTTGATAGTCAAAGGTATGATCCAGAAAATGGTGAACGAATCATGTATTTAGATATGTAGGTTAAGACGTTCAAATTTTATTTATTTTTTTGTTAGCTTTTTGATAACGAGTATCAAGGTTAAAATCACTAACACAACTATCAAGAAGGCAAACAACATTTCGAATAACAGGCCTACTTCGACGATCAAATCACCCATGGGCAGTCTCCTTCTTTCTCTAACAAATAAAAATGAGCTCGATGTGCATTTGTCTCTGTTTATACTTAAAATAGCGATACTATGTAAAATCAGAATTTCTTGTTCAGTGATTAGAAGACTACAAGAAAAAATGATTTATTTTTCTCTTATCTATTGTTTATGTTTAGAAATTCAATCGATTCCGCTTTTTTTAGTAGAAAGTTCCCATTTTGTCCCCACAAAAGATTGCTTAGTAAAAAGTAATCTTTGTGAGGATTTTTGTTTGTTCAGTATTTTCAAAAGTTTAATAGGATGATCAAATTAGCTTTTGTGCTTTTTGCGTATTAGCAAAATGGAGTTTTGCATAATTGGCTAATAAAGGTAGACCCCCTTTTTTTAAAACACGCGCTGCTACGAGATCTGATTTTGAACCGGCACCAGACGGTAAAGTTATTCCAAGTTCAGCAGAAGCTTTATCTAGTTCTTCTAGAAAGCTTGCGCGACTAATGATAGAAGCTGCAGCAACTGCTAGATGATATTGTTCACCTTTTGTTACAAAATATAGTTTTTCTTGAATTTTATTTTTTTCTAGCCGTGCGTATTTTTGGAAATTTGCTTCGGGTGTAAATTGATCAATCAAAATCGCTTCAGGCTTGGTGGGTGAAAGTTTTTGTAAAAGCAAATAAATTGCTTGGTTATGCAATGCAACCTTCATCCTAACAGCATTATATTCAGGTTGTATTTCATTATATTTTTTTGGTGTAAGTACCAATAGTTGATAAGGAATTGTTTCCTTCAAAATTTTGGCTAACTGAATGATTTGAGCATCTTTCAATTCTTTTGAATCTCTGACGCCTAAGTTTCTCAAAATTTCTAAGTGTTTTCGATCAACGTAAGCGGCACAGACAGTGACGGGTCCGAAATAGCTTCCGTTTCCCACCTCATCACTGCCTAGGACGGAAAGCTGACTAATATTATTGGGTAGTGAAGAGGAAGATTTGACCTTCGTTTTTTTTACAGGTGATGACGCATTAGAGGATTCCCAACGACGGGCTTCTTGCTCGGCGTTTGCGCCTTGAAACATGACTTTTCCAGAAGTATAGGCAGTGATTGTTGTACCATTTTTTTTAGCAGAGAAAGTTGTATAAGGGATTTTTTTTTGTAGCAAGTTTGCTTGATAAGCATTTTTCATTTCATCCATTTTTGATTCAGAAACTTTGATTATTACATTACTCATTTTAGTCCTCCACTATTTGCTGTGACCATGAGGTTTTGATACATTGACAGGATCAAGGTGTCCCTGATGAGACATAGCATTTTTTAAAATTTTATCATATAATAGTAAAGTATGTTTAAGAAAAATGTGCGAAGTACACACGTATAAAAACTTCGTGGTACACTAAATAGGAATTTTATTATGGGAAGGAAATGGTTCGTATGGCGCATGAAAAAACACGCTATAAAGCAGTGATTGCCAATCAGACGTATACGATTATTGGTCGTGAAACGAAGCATCATATGGATATCGTTACAAAATTAGTGAATGACCAATTGATGGAATTAAAACAATTATCGCCACAGATGGATAACGAGCAAGCCGCAATTTTAATGGCGGTCAATGCGCTTTCGGATCAATTGAAGAAGCAAGAGAGACTCTTGGAATTAAATGAAGAAGTTGCGCAATTGAAGAAAAAAATGATTAAGTTTACTGAGTTAGAAAATCGTGTGAAACGGATGGAAGCTATCGAAAATGAAGCACGTGAAGTTTTGAAAGAAAATGGGCAACCTGATCGTGAAATCAAAAATCCTGTTGAAGCACAACAAATTTTGAACGAGAAGCGTAAAGGCCAAATCAAGCAGAAGTCTTCTACTTAAGCAGAAGTTTTTGAGTAGAGCTAGAGGAGAAAGGAACATGGCATGCTAAGTTTATTGATTATTCTTTTTTTACTGATTGCCTTTTTTTCTGGTGCGAAAAGAGGATTTGCTTTACAAGTCGTCTATACTGTTGGCTACTTGTTATCTTTTCTTGTCGCACAATATTTTTATAAGCAGTTAGCGGATCATTTGGAATTATACATTCCTTATCCGGCTGTAACGCCAACATCGAAGTTGGTCTTTTTCGATCAAACGATTTCTTTTAGTTTAGATCAAGCATTTTATGCGGGTATCGCATTTCTTCTTATTTTGATGGCAGGTTGGTTGATTACACGTTTTGTTGGCATTTTTGCTCACAGTCTAACTTACCTACCAGTGTTGAAGCAAGTCGATTGGTTAGCCGGTGGTCTTTTGTCAGTTGTTGTAACTTTTGTCATGATTTTCTTGCTTTTAAGCTTGCTTTCATTTGTCCCTGCAGATTTTATCCAAAACCAATTTAGAAATAGTGGACTTGCTCGCTATATTGTTGAAAATACACCAATATTAACAAATAAAATCTATGATTTATGGGTTACGAGAGTGATTGGATAAGGTTGTGACGCAAAGCGTTCAGCTTCAAACAATAAGGAGTACTTTCTAAAAATAGCAGTTAGCTGTATAGTTTTGTGTTATTTTGAGAAAAAGATTATGACATAAAAGTTAGTCTCAAAGTGAAAAAACTACTGGCTTTTGAATGTAGCTAGTTGCATACGAGTTGAAATATGTGAACAGTCTGGGGGACTAGTTGATCCCAGACTCCTTTTTATAGTTAAAGTGAAGTAGGTGAAAAAATGAATAAGCGAATTTTAGAAACATTAGAATTTGAAAAAGTAAAACAGATGATCCAGCAATTTGTTGTGACAGCCCAAGGAAAAGAAGAGCTTGCGCGATTAGTTCCAGAAAATCAATTGACAAAGATTAGTAATGCTCTTCAAGAAACAGAAGATGGGCTAAAAGTACAACGATTACGTGGGGGGATTCCAATTCCCAAATTAGAAAATATTCGACCACATATGAAACGAATTGAAATTGGTGCGGATCTGAATGGATTGGAGCTGGCACAAGTTTCTCGTGTGTTATCTACAACGAGTGAACTAACCCGTTTCATCGATGATTTAAAGGACAGTGAGATTGCGTTTAATCGTTTGTACATGTGGACAGAGCAATTAGTAACAATCCCTGTTTTAAGCCGTCGATTAAAAGAAGCAATTGATGAAGATGGTCGAGTAACAGATGATGCTTCGCCAGAATTAAAAATGATTCGTCAAAATATTCGTCGCAGTGAACAAACAGTCCGCGAACAATTAGATAGCATCGTACGTGGAAAAAATGCCAAATATCTAAGTGATGCAATTATTACTATGCGTAATGATCGTTATGTTATTCCTGTTAAGCAAGAGTACCGTGGTGTTTTTGGCGGTGTGGTACATGACCAAAGTGCCTCAGGACAAACCTTATTTGTTGAACCGAAGCAAATCGTTGATCTAAATAACCGGTTACGTCAATATCAGATTGCGGAACGAAATGAAGTGCAACGAATCTTAAGTGAATTGTCTGCAGAATTAGTCCCATATCGTCAAGAAATCATTCATAATGCGTATGTTATCGGGCAATTGGACTTGATGAATGCAAAAGCACGATTTGGGAAAGAAATCAAAGCAATTGTGCCAACAATCAGTGAAGAAAACTTTGTTGTTTTGAAACAAGCACGTCATCCTTTGATTGATCAGGAAAAAGTAGTGCCAAATGATATTTCCATTGGTGAAGGATATCAGGCAATTGTTATCACTGGACCAAATACCGGTGGGAAAACCATCACGTTGAAAACGCTTGGATTACTTCAATTAATGGGACAAGCAGGTCTTCCAATTCCAGCTGAGGAAGAAAGTCAAATCGGTGTTTTTGAAGAGATATTTGCGGATATTGGAGACGAACAATCCATCGAACAAAGTCTTTCTACTTTTTCTTCTCATATGACAAACACTGTAGAAATTTTGTCAAAAGTGAATGAAAAAAGTTTGGTGCTTTTCGATGAATTAGGTGCTGGGACAGATCCGCAAGAAGGGGCAGCCCTTGCGATTTCAATCTTGGATGACTTGGGTAAAAAGTCTGCCTATGTTATGGCAACGACTCACTATCCTGAATTAAAAATTTATGGTTATAATCGAGCAAATACCATAAATGCGAGTATGGAGTTCAATGTTGATACTTTGAGTCCGACCTATCGGTTATTAATTGGCGTTCCCGGTCGAAGCAATGCATTTGAGATTTCCAGCCGTTTGGGGTTATCATCAGAAGTAATTGAGGAAGCAAAACAATTGATGGATGACGAAAGCCAAGATTTAAACGAAATGATTTCTGACCTAGAAACGCGTCGAAAAATGGCTGAAACGGAATATTTAGAAATGCGCCATTATGTTGAAGAAGCAGAAGCACTTCAAGCAAACTTGAAAGAAGCATATAGTTATTTCTTTGAAGAACGCGAAAAAGAATTGGAAAAAGCGAAGAAAAAAGCAAATGAAGTGGTTTCTGAAGCGGAAGAAAAAGCAGAGAAAATCATTGCTGACATTCGCAAAATGCAACAACAAATTGGACAAACCAATGTGAAAGAACACCAGTTGATTGATGCTAAATCACAATTAGCTGACTTACATCAAGAAGAAACTCTTAGAAAAAATAAAGTATTACGCAAAGCAAAACAACAGAAGACCTTAAAAGTAGGAGACGAAGTTTTAGTTACTACTTATGGTCAAAGAGGAACTTTGTTGAAGAAAAATGGAAATCAATGGCAAGTTCAAATTGGTATTTTGAAAATGAACGTGTCAGAAGAAGAACTAACACCTGTTGCGCCTGAAAAAGAACCAAAACAACGAGTAGTTCACGCTGTCCGTTCTGAATCAAGTAGTCATGTGCCAAATCAGTTAGATTTACGGGGAAAACGTTATGAAGAAGCGTTAAACGAAGTGGATCAATATTTGGATTCAGCGATTTTAGCTGGTTACCCACAAGTGACGATCGTTCATGGAAAAGGAACTGGTGCGTTGCGTCAGGGAATCACAGAGTATTTAAAAAATCATCGTAGTGTGAAAAGCTTTGAGTTTGCACCCGCAAATCAAGGTGGAAATGGCGCAACAATTGTTAAGTTTAAGTAAGACTTACTAATGGTAAGCAAATTATTCGATGGATTGAGTTTCAGGTGTTATACTAGCCAGAGATTAATAAAAAACGGAGGTCTTTTTTATGTCACGTGAAATCACAGATCAAACATTTAACCAAGAAACAGACAAAGGATTAGTTTTAATCGACTTTTGGGCAACTTGGTGTGGCCCTTGTCGAATGCAAGCACCAATTTTGGAACAATTACAAGAAGAATATGATGAAGATGAATTCCGCATTGTAAAAATGGATGTTGACGAAAATCCTGAAACACCACAACAATTCGGAATCATGAGCATTCCAACATTACTTTTGAAAAAAGATGGTCAAGTAGTAGAAAAAGCAGTGGGTGTTCATTCAAAAGAACAATTGCGTCAAATGGTTGATCAATACTTGTAAGAAGTAAATATCAAAATAAACAATTGTGAGAGGTCGGCAAATAGTCGACCTCTTCTTTTTGATGTTAATTGACAAAAGGGGAACTTTTGTTCTTGACAACCATGTTATAATAAATAAAAGAATGACGAAGAGGGGAGTACCTGATGAACGAAAGAATTAAGAACAAATTAGCTTTACTTCCTGACCAACCGGGCTGTTACTTAATGAAGGATAAGAATGGAACGATTATTTATGTTGGTAAAGCAAAAATTTTGAAAAATCGAGTTCGTTCATATTTTACTGGTAGTCATAATACAAAAACAGAACGATTAGTCAGTGAAATTGAAGACTTTGAATATATCGTTACAGAATCAAATATTGAAGCATTGCTTTTAGAAATTAATTTGATCAAAAAAAATGATCCTAAATATAATATTATGCTAAAGGATGACAAAACGTATCCCTTTATCAAAATTACGAATGAGAAGTATCCACGTTTGGTTATTACACGAAAAGTTCTCAAAGATAAAGCAACATATTTTGGTCCCTATCCTGATGTTGGTGCGGCTAATGAAACTAAAAAAATTTTAGATCGATTGTTTCCTTTACGTAAATGCAAACCAAGTCAGACAAAAGAACCTTGCTTGTATTATCATCTGGGGCAATGTTTATGTCCGTATTTTTTTCATGTTGATCCGGCTGTTTACACAGAAATCGTGGACGAAGTCAAACGATTTCTAGGTGGCGACTATGCAGCGATTGAAGCAGAAATCCAGCAAAAAATGGAAATAGCAGCTGAAAATATGGAATTTGAAAAAGCTGCAGAGTATCGAGACCAAATTCGAGCAATCGATACTGTGATGACACGCCAAAAAATGACAAATACCGACTTGAAGAACCGTGATGTTTTTGGTTATGCAGTTGATAAAGGCTGGATGTGTGTGCAAGTGTTTTTTGTTCGTCAAGGAAAGTTGATTGAACGTGATGTATCCATGTTTCCATTTTATAATGAACCAGAAGAAGATTTCTTAACCTATATTGGACAATTCTATCAAGAAAACGAACACTTCATTCCACAAGAAGTGCTTATACCAGATACTATTGATAAACCAAGTGTGGAGGCGTTGCTTTCAACTAAAGTTTTACAACCGCAAAGAGGAGAAAAGAAAAAGTTGGTTGAATTAGCAAATAAAAATGCTCGCGTGGCATTAAATGAACGTTTCGATCTTATTGTTCGAAAACAAGAACGAACAATTGGTGCTGTAGAAAAATTAGGTAATGCCATGAATATTCCAACACCGATTCGCATCGAAGCTTTTGATAACTCAAATATAATGGGAACATCACCTGTTTCGGCTATGGTTGTGTTTATTGATGGAAAACCTGCTAAAAAAGAATACAGAAAGTATAAAATCAAAACAGTTCAGGGACCAGATGATTATGCATCGATGAAAGAAGTGATTTATCGCCGTTATTCTCGTGTGCTGAAAGAAGGCTTACCGCTTCCTGACTTAATTTTGATTGATGGCGGTAAGGGCCAAGTGGATGTTGCCAGAGATGTATTAGCGAATCAGTTAGGTGTTGATATCCCGATTGCTGGATTGGCAAAAAATGATAAACACAAAACAAGTGAGCTTTTGTTTGGTCCTGAACTTTCTGTGATTCCATTAGAGCGAAATTCTCAAGAATTCTTTTTACTTCAACGAATCCAAGATGAAGTACATCGATTTGCGATAACGTTTCATCGACAATTACGTAGCAAAAATAGTTTTGCTTCTCGGTTGGATGGAATTGACGGACTTGGTCCTAAGCGAAAGAAAGCCTTACTCAAAGAATTCAAATCTTTGAAAAATATCACTGCAGCATCAATTGAAGACTTGCAATCAATTGGTCTACCAAAGAACGTTGCTCAAAATGTACACGACAAACTAAGTCAAAACTAAGATGAGGATACTTTACAAACCTTGTAAAGTGTCCTATTATTTTTTATATAAAGAAAAAAATGAATTGAAACAAGTTTTTTTTGACCAATATATTTAAGTCAAGAAAGCTTGTCTCTTTTTGTATCTGCTTTAACTTTTTTTATGAATGGAATGAAAAGCAACACTTAGGGAAGAAAAGGAGTGAAATGATGTTAGAGGTTACAGACTTAGTTAAGACATTTGGCGACTATACCGCAGTCGACCACGTATCTTTTCGGATACCAGATGGAAAAATCATGGGGTTGATTGGACAAAATGGTGCCGGGAAAACGACCACGTTTCGTTTGATTTTAGATTTTTTGACTCAAGATCAAGGAGAAATTTTGTGGAATGGTAAACCCTTAGGGGAAAAAGAATATGATATTATTGGTTATTTACCTGAAGAACGTGGGCTATATCCAAAAGTTACGATTCAAGATCAATTGATTTATTTTGCAGAATTACGTGGGAAAACACGAAAAGAAATCGAACCTAAGATTGATTTTTGGATGGAAAAATTTCAAGTCAAAGGAAAGAAAACCGATAAAGTGAAGTCTTTATCTAAAGGAAATCAACAGAAGGTACAATTGATTGCTACATTGATTCATGAACCAAAATTGATTATTTTAGATGAACCGTTTAGTGGGTTAGATCCAGTGAACGCAGAATTGTTAAAAGATGGCATACTTGAACTAAAAGCAAAAGGGTCATGTGTTATCTTCTCTAGTCATAATATGGATAATGTGGAAAAAATCTGTGATCATTTGATTATGTTGCGAAACGGGAAAATGGTTCTAAATGGTAAGGTCCATGAAATTCGCGAATCTTTTGGTCGAACAAAATTATTTTTAGAATCAGATTTAACACAAGCTGAAGTTGCTGAAGTTGAAGGTGTCGAAAAAGTCGTTATACGTGAAGATGATTCACTTGAAATTACTTTGTCAGATCCAGCGGCGGGGAAGGAAATCTTTACTCGTGCGACGCAATTTGGCTATATTCCAATGTTTAATCAACAGCCACCAACGCTTGAAGAGATTTTTAAACTGAAGGCAGGTGAGTTCGATGCGTAAATTTTGGATTATTACAAAAGATGTTTATTTGAAAAATGTCAAATCAATCTCTTTTCTAGTGATGATTCTGGTGCCATTTATTATGATGGGGATCATGTATGTAGCTGGAAACTTTGCACAGAATAATAGTGAAGTAAACAAAATCGGTATCTTATCAGAAAATCCTCAACTGAGTGAACAGTTGAGCCAGCTAAAATCAGATGAATTTAGTTTTGAAAAAGTAGATTCTGAAAAGGATGCACAGAAACAACTTGAAGATGAAAAAATTGACGCGTATCTGGTGGTTGCAATTGATAACAATGAGGTCAAAGGAACATTATACAGTGAAAATTCATTGGGACAAAGCACCCAATTGTTGATTCAACAACAATTGACAGGTATTCAATCAACTGTTCGTGCTAGTCAACTTGGCCTTTCTGGAGAAGAAGTGGCAAGTTTAAGTGAAATGGCTGGTTTGACTAGACAAAAAGTGAGCTTCGACGATCAAGGGAAGATGACTACTGGCGAGGATAACTCACTAGTGCAATATGTCGTAAGTTACGTGGTTACTATTACGCTATTTATTATTATTTTGACGTATGCACAAATCATTGCGCAAGAAATTGCGTCGGAAAAAGGGACAAGAATCATGGAAGTTATTTTGTCTAGTACCACGGCACAAAAACATTTTTATGGGAAATTAACAGGTGTTTTGTTGGTAGCTTTGACACAGATGGGCTTGTATGGCGTTATCTTTGGGGTAGGGTATCAACAATTTAAAAATATGGATATGGTCAAAGAAATCTTGTCAGGTATTTCTTTAACGAATATCTTTGGTCCATTCTTGTGGTTCTCATTAGCGTTCATGATTTTAGGGATTCTGATTTTCTCTGTGTTGGCAGCTTTATGTGGTTCATTAGTTAACAAAGCAGAGGATACGGCAAAAGCTATTCTACCTGTGACTTATCTTTCATTAGGTGGTTATCTTTTGGGCTTGATTCTTGGAGCATCAGATCCTAATAATATTGTGATTCGGATTACTTCTTATATCCCGTTCCTTTCTTCTTACGTTATGCCGATTCGTTTGGCAAATGATACAGTGGGTTTAGGTGGTGCATGGATCTCGTTGATTGTTTTAATCTTAATAACTATTTTCTTAACAATCGTTTCAGCGAATATGTATAAATCAAATGTTCTTGTATATAGTGAAGGTGGTATTTGGAGTTCATTGAAACAATCTATTTCAATTATGAGAAATGAACGAAAAAAAGGGTAATTTATACTCATGAAAGAAAAGGCAGTTCATATTTCTTTAACCGAATGTAAATCAAGACTCAGACAAGTTTGTCTGAGTCTTTTTTTGAATAGACCAATTTTTTTATTTTTATTTATTTTAACTGTTTTAAACTTGTTTAAAAAGATCTTTGGTAATAGAATATGAACTATACCGATTAAGGAGGGCCATTGATGGATCCGTATCTAGAATTATTGTCAGAAAAATTTCCAACGACTGAAGCTATTTTAACTGAAATTATTAATTTGGAAGCAATTTTACAGTTGCCTAAAGGAACGGAATTATTTTTAAGCGATATTCATGGTGAATTTCCGGCTTTCGATCATATTCTGCGAATTGGTTCAGGAAACTTAAAGGAAAAAGTTCGCGAATTATTTGGTAATCAATTATCAGAAGAGGAAAGAAATCAGTTAACTTTGTTTGTTGCTTACCCAGAATACGTGCAACAAACAACTTGGTATACACAACAAGAAAAAGAACGACTAGTTGTACAGTTGATTGATCTCTTAGGATTTACCTCAGTCAAGTATACTCGATCTAAAGTTAGAAAAAGTTTACCTAAAGAATACAGTTACATTATCGAAGAACTTTTATATTTGGATAATCGACTACAGGGAAAAAAGGCTTACGCGCAAAAAGTGATTGAACAACTTGTGCGTTTAGGCGAAGTCGATCGTTTTTTAGAAAAACTTGCGTTAACGATTCAAACGCTAGTAATCGATCATTTACACATTGTGGGAGATATTTTTGATCGTGGAACCCAAGCAGCAAGAGTAATGGATCGACTAATGGCACAATCGTCCATTGATATTCAGTGGGGAAATCATGATATTTTATGGTTAGGTGCATTTTATGGATCAAAAGCTTGTTTGTTGACTTTACTTCGTATTGCAACACGCTATAATTATTTGTTTGAGCTAGAAAAAGAATACGCCATTAATTTACGACCATTATTTTCATTTGCCCATCAAACCTATAAGAAAAATCCTGTATTTACCCCTAAAAATAGCGAAAATGTGACTGACTCTGAACGAACGGAACTGGAACAAGTCCATCAGGCATTAGCAATCATGCAATTCAAAGTTGAAGAGCAATTGCTCATGCGACGCCCAGAATTTGAAATGGATGAGCGTCAACTGTTACACAAAATTGATTATGAAAAAGAAATAATCGATTTAGAAGGAGCAAGTTATTCGATTAAAGGGGGATGCTTTCAAACAATTTCTCCCCAAGCACCTGAACAATTGACCAAAGAAGAGGAGCAGATAATCGATAGTCTGATGTATTCCTTTCAGCACTCATTACGAATGAAAAAACATATGGAGTTCTTATTGAAAAAAGGAGCGATGTATCTCACGTACAATGACCATTTATTGTTTCATGGGTGTATTCCAGTGGACGAGAAGGGCAATTTTTTAGCTTTAGAGCAAGAGAAAGTTAGTGGAGGAGTTGAATTGTTAGCATTTTTTGAAGAAAAAATTCGAGAAAGTGCAAAAACGCCGGGCATTGGTGAAGACTTAGCAACAGATTATATTTGGTATGCTTGGAGTGGAAGAGTTTCACCTTTGTTTGGAAAAAGCAAAATGGCAACTTTTGAGCGCTATTTTTTAGAAGAAAAACAGACACATGTGGAAAAGAGTAATGCCTACTATCGTTTAAGAAATGAGTTATGGTTTAGTCAAAAGGTCTTGTCCTCATTTGGTATAAAATCAGTTGGCTCAGTTATTATCAATGGGCATACTCCTGTGAAAGTTTGCAAAGGTGAGTCACCAGTTAAAGCGGAGGGAACGGTTTTTGTGATTGACGGAGGTTTGTCTAAAGCGTATCAGAAAACAACAGGAATTGCAGGTTATTCACTACTTTTGAATTCTTATGGTTTCCAGTTAGTTACGCATTATCCATTTGTATCAGTCGACCAGCAATTGGCACAAGCAAATGAAGGAACCTATGTGAAAAAGGTGATCGATCAAAAGGTACCACGTCGTTTAAACCGAAATACGACAAAGGGAAAAGTCCTCCAACAAGAGATCAATCATTTGCATCAATTATTAGCTATTTATTCAATTCGATAACTGACGTAAAAAAAGCCAGAAGCAATTTGTCCATTGCTTCTGGCTTTTTTTGATAGAGGATTCAATTTTTTATAATTCATTAACGAAGTAATCAAAGAGACTTTGATCTAGTGGATTGACTTGGTGAGTCAATTCAGGATGCCATTGAACACCCAAAATTTTTTCTTCAGGATTTTTGCTTTCGACTGCCTCGATGATTCCATCATTAGCAATAGCAATTGCTCTCAATGAGGGGGCTAAGTCTTTGATTATTTGATGGTGATAAGAATTGACAAAATAAGATTCTGGTAACAAAGACCCCAGCAGACTATTAGCAGAAACCTTTACTTCATGAGTAGCAAAAGTTGGAACCGTTGGTTGTTGTTCATGTTTGACTGCCCAATTGGGATAGAGGGAAAGGTCTTGGTACAAGGTTCCACCTAGTACCACATTCACTAATTGTGTGCCGCGGCAAACAGAAAAAATCGGCTTTTTTTGTTTGATTGCTTCTGTGATCAAGGATTGTTCAAAAAGATCACGACTGATATTTGTTTCTTGTAACTTTGGATGTGGCTCTTCTCGGTACAATCGAGGGCTGATATCTTGTCCCCCGGCTAATAATAATTTATCGATACGGCTGATAAAGGTAGCGGCATAGCTTGGTTCAAGTATAGGAAAGACAAGCGGTAACCCACCTGCTTGTTTGACTGCTTGAACAAAGCCATGTGGGGTGTAGGTAACTTCATTTCCTTGAAAAGTATCTGTTGCTTTATTTAAATGATTACCGGCAATTCCAATAATAGGTTGCATAGTTGTTCCTCCAGACTGTAACTAAATTGATTGTAACAACTTTTGAAAAAAAGTGGAAATACTTTGAATTTTTTTTTGTCATCCTGAAACCCTGATACTATTAGGGTTAGTTAGACTTTTTTCGTAAGAAGTCAGTATAAAACGCTCGAAAATGGTTGAACATTTACCCCGTTTTGCTATAATAAAAGACAAATTAAAATAAAAAAGGTTGGGCGTAAGCTTTCAAGGATCAAGTTCTTCAAGGGGTGAGAAGAACAGTTGTTGAAAGTAGCTTGATTACTAGACAGATATCGTTAGAGGTAGCTGACTTTCAATGAACTTGAAAGGCAGCTACTTTTTTTATCGAAAGGATGTGAACGATTTGTTAGAGATTTTAGAAAAGATTCGGAAAGCAGAAGAAAAAAATGAAGAACAGATGCAAGTTTTACGTACTGAGATGCAGGAGTTAACAAAGCAAAAAGAAGACGAGCTTCACACAATTGAAGAAAGAAAGCGCCAAGAACAAACTCAGCTTCTTTCGGAAAAAAAACAAATCAAAGAAGCAACACTTAAAAGCAAACAAAAGCAGCTAGATGAAGAAGTTCAGCAGGTTCAACAAACACTAACTGAACAGTATGACAAGCATCAAGAACAAGCAATTGATCTAATCATTGAAAGGGTGAAAGAATATGTCCGTCACTAAGATGGAAAAAGTCACGCTCATTTCAGATCAAAAGAACCAAGAAACGATTTTACAAGCCATTCAAGGAATCCAACAAGTCGAATTTCGCGATTTATTTCAAGAAACGACAAATAATCATTGGGTCGAAACTTACTTTCCGCAGGTCAAGATTTTTTCTGAGGATACGAGTAAACATGAATTAGAGCAACGACTGCAATCAATACGTGAAGCGGTTCAATTTATTGGACATCATGGTCATTCTCAACAAAAGTTGGTCCATTTAAAGCGGACGGAACTTTCTTTACATGAGTTAGAAGCTGCTTATTCAGAAACTGATTTTTTGAGAAAGTTACAAGAAGTCTTGGACTTGAAAAAACAGTGGGAGAAGCTAAGTGAACAACAAAAAAAACTAATGGAGGAAGAGGAATGGCTTTTAAAGTGGCAATATTTGGATGTCATTCCTGCAACTTTCGATAGTCAAAAAACAGTTCTTGTTTTAGGAAGCATGGGAACGAATAGTTTGGCGCTTTTCCAAAATGCTGTGGCACAATTACCTGTTTATATGAAAGAAATTTATTCTACAACAAAATCTGTTTACTTGGCGTATATTACTTTGCAGGAAGCAGCGGAACAAGTAGCAGAAATCGCCAGTCGACAAGGCTTAACGGTAATGAACTATCCTTATGATGACGTGCCAAGTAAGGTTTTAACTAAAATCAAAGAACAATTGTCAGAAATACAAGTAGCTCAAAAAGAACTGGCCAACAAGATTGGTTCATTCCAAGAATTGATTCGTGAGTTTGAATGGGTGGAAGAAGTGACATTGGCACTGATTGAACGTGAAAGAGTTAAACAACAATTTGTTCGTTCAAAACAGTTACTTGTTCTACAGGGGTGGATTGGAATAGATGCAAAGACAGATTTGATGACTGCTTTAGCCGAAAAACTCCCAGCTTCGGCTGTTCATGTTCAGTTTGAACTACCGACTGTCGAAGAAATCCAGACAGAAGTGCCAACAAAATTAACCAATCATCCACTGATTGAGCCATTTGAATTACTGACAGAGATGTATAGTTTGCCAAAATATGAAGAAGTTGATCCAACTCCTTGGTTCATGCCATTCTATCTTGTCTTTTTTGGCATGATGGTTGCAGACGTTGGATATGGGCTATTGTTATTGATTGGTTCGGTTCTGTTGCAAAAATGGGTTGTTTTGCCACGTGGATTGGCAAGATTTGTTAAATTTTTTGAGATTCTATCTATCCCAACGATTATCTGGGGGTTGGTTTACAGCTCATTTTTCGGGGAGGCATTACCAAAAAGTATCTTTGGTATACCACTGCCATTTCCTATTTTATCAACAACAGAAGATGTGAATACGATTTTGATTTTGTCAGTTATTTTTGGCTTGATTCAAATTTTAGTTGGTTTATTTGTTTCAGCAAAAGAAAATTTGAAAAGAAAAGCGTATTTAAATGCGATTAGCGAAGGCTTTGCTTGGCAAGGTATCCTGATTGGGATCGTTTTTGCTGCAGTCGGGGTAATTGTTTTAAAACAGAAACAATTTTTATATCTTGGTGGCGGTATCGCGATGTTGTCGGCACTTTGCATTGTGATTATTCCAATCATTCAGTCTACTTCAAGGGTAAAAGGTGCTGCTAAAGGCGTATATAACTTATATGGATTAACGAGTTATATTGGTGATCTAGTTAGTTATACTCGTTTGATGGCACTTGGGATTTCTGGTGGCAGTATCGCCGCCGCGTTTAATATGTTGGTAGCATTCATGCCGCCAGTAGCACGATTTAGTGTTGGGTTGCTTTTGATTGTTCTCTTACATGCATTAAATCTATTTTTAACATTGTTGAGTGCGTATGTTCATGGTGCTCGATTACAATATGTCGAATTTTTTGGCAAGTTTTATACAGGTGGCGGACGAGCATTTCAACCACTTAAAACCGCAGAAAAATATGTCAATATCAATCATCGAAAACGAAAAAAATGAATAATGGAGGAATTTTAACAAATGATGGATTACTTAATTACAAATAATGGTGGAATTGTTTTTGCAGTATTGGCGATGGGCGTGGCTACGATTTTTTCAGGAATTGGCTCGGCTAAGGGTGTTGGAATGACTGGTGAAGCAGCAGCTGCATTGACAACCAGCCAACCAGAAAAATTTGGGCAGGCACTGATTTTACAATTGCTACCAGGAACACAAGGACTTTACGGCTTCGTAATTGCTTTCTTGATTTTTATCAATCTAAGTGGTGACTTATCAGTGGTTCAAGGAATGAATTATCTAGGTGCGTCTTTACCAATTGCATTTACAGGCCTATTTTCTGGTATCGCACAAGGAAAAGTGGCAGCAGCAGGTATTCAAATTTTAGCGAAAAAACCGGAACATGCAACGAAAGGAATTATTTTTGCTGCGATGGTTGAGACCTATGCGATTTTAGGCTTCGTGATTTCTTTCTTATTAGTTTTAAACGCGTAAATATGAAGGAGGAGAATCAATGGATGCCATTGAACAAATCATTAAACAAATGAATGAGGACGCAGCAAATGAACGTGCTGCTTTTGAAGCGGCAGAGCGCAAAAAAATCGAGCAAGACTTCAAACAAAAATCGGAACAATTAATGGCTACTTTTCAGCAACAAGAGCGTAAGCAACTCGAGTCGTTGGAGCGACATTATCGACAATTAGAAAATCGTCAACAAGTTGAAGCTCGACAAGAAATGCTGAATAAAAAACAAGTTTTTTTAGATAAGCTATTTGATGAAGCAATTGAGAAAATGGAAGCGTGGAAACAACAAGATACTCTAGCATTTGTTCAAGCAGCCTTGGATCCATTGGCATTAAAAGGAGAAGTTACTTTTCGGGTAGGAGAAAAATCAGCAGATATTTTTACAGAAGAGAGAATAAACAATCTATCGCAAAAATTACCTTTTACCTTAGTCAAAGATCCGAAGGTGATTCCCAATGAGGCTGGCTTTGTATTAGACAGTGACGGAGTTCAATATAACTTTTTATTTAGTCGTTTAGTGACAGAGTTAAGAGGTACGATGGGCTACGAATTAGCACAGCAATTGTTTACTTAAGGAGGGGAACGATGAACTATCACGAATTAAATCCTTTGATTCGCGGGAGAGAGCTTGAATTATTGACGAATGAAGATTTCGAGCGGTTGATTCAAGCCCCTTCAATTGACTCATTTGGCGAACAATTAAAAACAACGATTTACCAACCTTATGTTTATGAAGGATTTGAATATGAACTGGAGCAAAACTTAGTGAAGGAGCAAAGTGAATTATTTGCATGGTTGAAAGAACGAGTCCCTGAGCCAGAAATTCTCTGGATCTATACGATGCGTTTTACTTTTCATAACTTGAAAGTGTTGACTAAAGCGGAACTTACCGGGAAAAACTTAGATCATTTATTTATTGATGATGGTTTCTATTCATTGGATAAGTTGAAAGAAGCGATTCGGACACAAGATTCGATTGAACTACCGGAGACATTACTTGCTAGTATCCGTGAAGTATTTGATTACTTTGAGGGAGCAACTATTTTACAGGGAATCGATGTGATTTATGATCGTCATTTTCTAACGGAACAGCGCCGACTTGGCGAGAAGCTCGGTTACAAGGAGCTGTTGACGGAAATTATTGCATTGATTGATCTCACGAATATTACGACGATGGCGCGTGGACTGATCCAAGGTCGAACAAAAGGATTTATGACAACGGTTCTTTCAAGTGCGGGCGGCATCGAAAAGGAAATCTTTTTATCTTTTATTGGTCAAGATTTAGAAGTGTATAATCGTTTTTTATTAACGACCGACTATGCAGAAATTATTCGTCCTGCACTAAAAGAAACGAAAATTGATCTAATTACTTTAGAACGTTTGAAGGATGACTATCTTTCTTCACTTTATCAGGAGGCACAAACACAGGCTTTTGGACCATTACCTCTACTTGCTTTTTTAAATGCAAAAGAAGTAGAAGGCAAGAATTTGCGTTTGTTAGCAGTTGGTAAACGTAGTCAGTTTAGCCCAGAACAAATCAGAGAGCGGGTGAGAACAATCTATGGGGCATAAAATTGGAGTAATTGGCGATAAGGCGTCTGTTTTACCCTTTCAGTTAGTTGGTTTTGATGTTCACTTTGAAACAGATTCAAAAAAGGTGCGTCGACTCGTGGAAAAAATGGCAAAAGAGAACTATGGTGTGATCTATATCACAGAACAATGTGTGTCTTCTATCCCAGAGGTGATTGCTCGCTACCAAGAACAACTGATGCCAGCAATCGTGCTAATCCCTAATTATCAAGGAACAGAAAAGATTGGAATAACAGAAATTCAAAACAATGTTGAAAAAGCCGTAGGTCAAAATATTTTATAGTAGGGAAAAGGAGCGAATGATTTGCAAATTGGAAGAATTATCAAAGTGTCTGGACCACTTGTGATGGCTGAAAATATGAGTGATGCTAGCATTCAAGATATGTGTTTAGTAGGAGAGCTTGGTGTGATCGGCGAAATCATTGAAATGCGTGGTGATGTCGCTTCTATCCAAGTTTATGAAGAAACATCAGGAATTGGTCCAGGTGAGCCAGTACGTTCAACTGGCGAAGCATTGTCTGTTGAACTGGGACCAGGAATCATTTCACAAATGTTTGATGGTATCCAACGTCCGTTGGATACCTTCATGGAAATTACACAAAGTAATTTTTTAGGTCGAGGTGTACAACTGCCAGCTTTAGATCATGAGAAAAAATGGTGGTTTGAAGCAACAGCTGAAGTGGGCGAGTTTGTCGTTGCTGGTGACGTCATTGGAACTGTGGCTGAAACAAAAGTAATCCAACACAAAATCATGGTTCCAAATGGAATCAGTGGAAAAATCATCCGATTAGAATCAGGCAATTTCACGATTGATGAAGTTGTTTGTGTTCTTGAAACGGAACAAGGAAGTAAAGATCTCACGATGATGCAAAAATGGCCAGTGAGGCGAAGCCGACCAATTAAGGAAAAATGCAACCCAGAAGCGCCTATGATTACTGGACAACGAGTGATTGATACTTTCTTCCCGGTGACAAAAGGAGGGGCTGCGGCTGTTCCAGGACCGTTTGGAGCTGGAAAAACAGTTGTTCAGCATCAGATTGCTAAATGGGCAGATGTTGATATGGTTGTTTATGTTGGTTGTGGCGAGCGAGGAAATGAGATGACCGATGTCTTAAATGAATTTCCTCAATTGATTGATCCAAATACTGGTGAATCCATCATGGAGCGAACAGTTTTAATTGCAAACACATCGAATATGCCAGTTGCAGCACGAGAAGCATCGATTTATACAGGGATTACAATTGCTGAGTATTTTCGTGATATGGGATATGACGTGGCAATCATGGCAGATTCTACTTCTCGCTGGGCGGAAGCTTTAAGAGAAATGAGTGGTAGGTTAGAAGAAATGCCAGGAGACGAGGGATATCCTGCTTATCTCGGTTCACGTTTAGCTGAATATTATGAGCGGTCAGGGCGAGTAATGACTCTTGGTTCCGTGTCTAGAGAAGGAAGTATTACAGCAATCAGTGCCGTTTCTCCTTCGGGGGGAGATATCTCTGAACCAGTGACACAGAATACACTGCGTGTAGTAAAAGTTTTCTGGGGATTAGATGCAAATCTAGCACAACGACGCCATTTTCCATCAATCAACTGGATGCAAAGTTATTCTTTGTATTCGACGGAAGTTGGGCAATATTTAGATCAAGTATTGCAAGCAGATTGGTCACAAATGGTTACAGAAGGAATGCGTATATTAAAAGAGGAAGAACAATTAAATGAAATCGTTCGTTTAGTTGGGATCGATTCACTTTCTGATAACGATCGTTTGACTTTGGAAGTTGCAAAGTCACTTCGAGAGGACTACCTTCAGCAAAATGCTTTTGATGACGTTGATACGTTTACGTCAAGAGAAAAACAATTCAAAATGTTGAAACTGATTTTAACATTTGGCCAAGAAGCGCGTCGTGCGCTGTCTTTAGGGTCTTATTTAACTGAAATTATGGAAGGAACGGTTGCTCTTCGTGATCGGATTGCTCGAAGTAAATATATACCAGAAACTGAAATCGAACAGCTTGATACACTCTTAAGTGAAACGAAAGAAACAATCCAAAAAATCATTGCGGAAGGAGGAATGACGGTTGATTAAAGAATACCAAACGATTGGTGAAGTAGTGGGCCCTTTGATGGCAGTGGAAAAAGTAGCAGGCGTAAAGTATGAAGAACTGATTGAAGTTCGTATGCAAAATGGTGAGATTCGTCGTGGACAAGTATTAGAAGTTCAAGAAGACAAGGCTATGGTTCAGATTTTTGAAGGAACTAGTGGTGTCAATCTTCGTGATTCCGCAGTACGATTTCTTGGTCATCCATTAGAGCTAGGTGTTTCTGAGGACATGATTGGTAGAGTCTTTGATGGCTTGGGTCGCCCGAAAGATCATGGCCCAGAAATTTTAGCAGAGAAAAAAGTCGATATCAATGGAGAAGTGATCAATCCAGTTGCACGAGATTATCCTGATGAATTTATCCAAACAGGTATTTCAGCAATCGATCATTTGAACACACTAGTTAGGGGGCAAAAGTTACCTGTCTTCTCTGGTTCGGGACTCCCACATAAAGAATTGGCTGCTCAAATTGCACGACAAGCAACCGTGCTAAATGAAGCGGAAGATTTTGCTGTTGTTTTTGCAGCAATTGGGATAACATTTGAAGAGGCAGAGTTTTTTATGGAAGACTTCCGTCAAACTGGAGCAATCGATCGAAGTGTGATGTTTATGAATCTGGCTAATGATCCTGCGATTGAGCGGATTGCTACGCCACGAATGGCATTGACAGCAGCAGAATATTTGGCTTATGAAAAAGGGATGCATGTTTTAGTTATTATGACAGATATGACTAACTATGCGGAAGCGTTACGAGAAATTTCTGCTGCGCGGCGCGAAGTCCCAGGTCGTCGTGGGTATCCAGGATATTTATATACAAATTTAGCGACATTATTTGAACGTGCAGGTCGAATTCGTGGCCTAAAAGGTTCTGTCACTCAGATTCCGATTCTGACGATGCCTGAAGATGACAAAACACACCCGATTCCTGATTTAACAGGATACATTACTGAGGGACAAATTATTTTATCACGTGAATTGTATAAGAGCGGAATTCAGCCACCGATTGATGTGTTGCCTTCGCTATCTCGGTTAAAGGATAAAGGGACAGGTGCCGGAAAAACAAGAGCGGATCATGCTGCTACGATGAATCAATTATTTGCAGCGTACGCGCAAGGAAAACAAGCGAAAGAACTTGCAATCGTATTAGGTGAATCAGCTTTATCTGATGTGGATAAAATCTATGCAAAATTTGCTAACCGCTTTGAAGAAGAATATATCAATCAAGGATTTACCACAAATCGATCAATTGTCGAAACACTTGATCTAGGTTGGGAATTGCTTTCGATGTTACCAAGGACGGAATTAAAGCGAATTAAAGAAGAATTGCTAGAGAAATATCTGCCTGAAAAGGAAGTGTGATCATGGCAAGACTAACGGTGAATCCAACACGCATGGAGTTTACTCGTTTAAAAAAACAACTAACGACAGCGACCCGTGGCCATAAATTATTGAAAGACAAGCAAGATGAATTAATGCGCCAGTTTATTTTATTAGTTCGCAAAAATCATCAACTTCGTCAAGAAATGGAAGCTGAACTACAAGCTGCCATGGCAAATGTTGTTCTAGCGAATGCGTCTATCAATGAAGCGTTCATCGAGGAACTGTTTGTTTTACCCACCGAAACGATGGAATTAGCAGTGACTGAAAAAAATATTATGAGTGTCAAAGTACCAGTGATGAACTTTCAATATGATGATCAACTGGGAGAGGCTCCGTTAGAGTACGGTTATTTAAACTCCAATGCAGAATTAGATCAAGCAATTGAGCAGTTTACAAAGGTTTTGCCGAAATTGTTGGCGTTAACAGAAATCGAAAAAACGTGCCAATTGATGGCAAGCGAAATTGAAAAAACACGTCGCAGAGTAAATGCCTTAGAGTATATGACGATTCCTCAATTGGAAGAGACAATTTATTACATTCAAATGAAACTCGAAGAAAACGAACGTGCCGAAGTGACTCGTTTAATCAAAATCAAAGACATGGGAAATGAACATTCATAGTAACTATATCCCCACGTATGCAAAAAAGAGATTTGATGAAAATCAAGTCTCTTTTTCTCAAAAATAAACTAATATAAGAAGAATAGGAAGGCAGTGAACTTGTTTGAAGATACGATTGACTCAACGCTTTCAAAAATTATCAGCAGTACAATTATTAGCTTTCGGTTTTTTTACGCTGATTTTTATCGGAGGAAGCTTATTGTCCTTGCCATTTTTTAGTCGAAGTGGAGAGGCAACCAACTATCTGGATGCATTGTTTACAGCAACATCAGCGATTTGCGTTACTGGATTAGCTACTTTAAATACTGTTGAACATTGGAATGGTTTGGGACAATTGGTCTTGCTGATTTTAATTGAAATTGGCGGATTAGGTTTTATGATGGTGCCAATCTTATATTTCACGCTTGTTCGAAAAAAGATTAGCTTGAGTACACGTATTGTGTTAAAAGAAGCGTTGAATTTAGAAAAAATGGCTGGTGTGACTGATTTGATGCTCTATATTTTCAAGTTTGCTTTAGTCATTCAACTGGTAGGTGCCATCGCATTATCTATCGTGTTTATTCCTGAATTTGGTTGGCTCAAAGGAACTTGGTACGGCATTTTTCATGCGGTTTCTAGTTTTTGTAATGCAGGTTTTGATTTATTAGGTGAGAGCCTGGTCGCATATCAAACAAATAATTATTTGCTACTGGTGATTTCAATATTGATTATTGCTGGTGGATTAGGATTTATTGTTTGGCGTGACTTGTTGAACTTCCATCAAACGAAAAAAATCAGTTTACACTCAAAGATTGCTTTGAGTATGACGGGAATTTTATTAGTAGGCAGTTTTTTCGTTTTTCTTTTTACAGAAAAAAATGGCACACATTTTTCACAAGGCGATTTTAGTAATCGAATAGTTCACACGTTCTTTTTGAGTGTGACACCTCGCACAGCAGGCTATTCGTCGATTGACTATTCTAAGATGAGCCATGCTGGTCTGATTCTGACGATGTTTTTGATGTACATTGGTGGAACTTCTGGCTCTACTGCAGGGGGGCTTAAAACAACAACTTTAGGTGTATTGCTCGCGCAGATGCGTTCGATGTTTAAGGGAAGGACAAGAGCCGAAATTTTTGGACGTACGATACGACAACCAACTATTTTGCGCGCACTGACTTTATTTTTTTTAACACTCACTCTTTGCGTGGTGGCAGTAATGATATTATCAATTACGGAGTATGTGCCAGAAAAAATGGGACTTGAATATATTGCATTTGAGGTCTTTTCTGCTTTTGGCACAGTTGGCTTGTCAATGGGATTGACGCCAGATTTATCAGTTGTTGGCAAATTGTTGATTATGACGTTGATGTATACGGGGCGTGTCGGTGTGTTGACGATTGCTTTTTCGTTGATGAAGAAAGTTCATCAACAAGAAATAAAAATCAAATACCCAGAAGAAAGTGTGATGATTGGGTAAGTCAAAATAAAGATAGTTTTTTGACGGAACTCCAAGCAAAAAGCCCGATTCAAATTTTTTGAATCGGGCTTTTTAAGTGGGGGGATTATCCACGGATAACTTCGATTTTGTAACCATCAGGATCGATCACAAAGTAGTAAGAAGGAGCAGTTCCAGGTAATCCTTTTAAGTCAGTTATATTTAAACCAGCAGCTTGGTGTTTTTCATGCAATGCTTCCAGGTCATCTGCAGCAATTGCGATATGGCCATAACCGTTTCCTAGATCGTATGCCTCATGATCGTAGTTGTAAGTCAATTCTAATTCGTAATCATCTCCAGGCAAAGTTAAGTAAACGAGTGTGAATTTGTTTTCTGGAAAATCACGACGGCGACTTTCTTCAAAACCAAACGCGGTTTGATAAAATTCAAGAGATGCGTCAAGGTCTTTTACGCGGACGCAAGTGTGTGCCATTTTCATAAATAAAAACTTCCCTTCTTTTTTTATAATGATAGCAAAGAATAACAACAAAAATAAATATTGGTGCTTGTTCATGAGAAAACTCTCATGTAGAATAAAAAGAAAAAGGTGGGAAGATAAATGGATTATCCAGTTTTTGGAGAAAAAAAACAGTCAGCCAGCTACCAAACGCGATATGCTGCATATATCATTGTAGAAGAAGAAACAAAAATAGCTTTGGTTGAAGCACCAAATGGCGCATTTTTCCTACCGGGTGGAGAAATCGAAGGACAAGAAACGAAAGAAGAAGCCATCGCTCGAGAGATGATTGAAGAGCTTGGCATCACAGTAGTTATTGACTGTTTTTTAGGACAGGCGGATGAATATTTTTATTCCAACTACCGTGCGACTTATTATTATAATCCGGGTTATTTTTATGTTGCTAAAAGCTGGGAAAAAATCGGGGAGCCAACTGAAACAACCAATCGTATTTGGTGGGTCACTCCTGCGGATGCGATTGTGAAGCTGAAAAGAGGCAGCCATCAATGGGCAGTTAAAAAATGGTTGGAAAGTAAAGAAGAAGCTGAAACAAAAAGTTGAAATCGTCAGTACAGAATGAATTTTTTTGAACTTCAACAATGAAGTTAGAGGATGAGCTTTACAGAGGGTTATAAAAAATTTATTTCTAGCTGATAGTTGATTAATGGATGAAAGAGAAAGCAAAAAATGGAACAATCCCTGGTAAGGGGTTGTTCCATTTTTTGTTAGTTAACTAGTAGTCTTTTTGAAATGGAAAGTATTCAAATAAATTGTGCAAATGGCTTTAGTTTAGCACATATTTTTTGATTGCTTCAGCTACACCATGTTCTTCGTTTGAAGTTGTTAATACGTTAGCTGCTTCTTTTACGATTGGGAGAGCATTTTCCATAGCTACTCCGAGGCCTGCATATTCAATCATAGATAAATCATTTTCATTATCCCCAATTGCCATGACTTCGTCTTGCGTGATTCCAAGATGTTGTGCCAAGTTCGCAACTGCTGTTCCTTTGTTTGCTTGTTTATTCAAGACTTCAAAATAAAAAGGTGCGCTTTTAACAGTGGTATATTTGTCGCGAAATTCTTGAGGAAGACGAGCAATTGCTGCATCTAAGATTTCAGGTTCGTCGATCATCATCATTTTGACAATATTCATATCTGGTGTCATTTCTTCAGGTGTACGATATTTCAACGGCATTTTTACAAGACCTGATTCGTGGACAGAATAAGGGCTGATGTCTCGGTTAGGAGTATAGATGGCTTGTTCATCAATTGAGTGTAAGTGGCTGCCAACTCGGCGCGCCATCACTTCGATTTCTAAAAAGTCTTCGTGAGTCAACCCATGACGTGCGATAATGTCCCCTGTTTTTGTTTGTTGAACTAAAGCACCATTATAAGTGATGACATAGTCTGTATCTTTGAATAGTTCTAACTCTTCAAGTTGTTCCCTGACACCAGGTAATGGACGACCTGTACATAAAACAATGTTTACTCCTTGCTTGTCCGCCTGCTGAATTGCTTTTTTGACTTCCGCTGTTAATTCACGTTGATCGTTTAACAAGGTGCCATCGATATCGATAGCGATTAATTTGATAGACATAATTTCCTCCAACATTTTTCTTACTTATTTTCAATTAGAGCGCCATTTTGAATGTGACTGGCAAATTCTTGATAGGTTTCATCAAAGAGATCATAATGGTCCCTCAAAGTGGGATCAACCATTTCTTTTGGAAAAAAGAATCGTTCATCACCTTGTTCTTGACCAGCTAATGCTGCAACTAATTGGCTAACCTTGGATAATTCTATCAAAGTTCCGTCATTTCTCAAAATCTCAATTTGAGTGCGATGTCGGTTTTGCTCTGGGCGATAAAAATCATAAGGCAAATCATAACTGGAATTGATTGCTGTGTAGTACACAGGATTGTATCCCACTTTTTCAACTAGTAGAGTAAGTTCTTCAATCAGTGGTGAGTTGCGCTCACCAGAAAAAGTGGCAGATTTTAATGGTTTTCGATTTAAAAATCGTTTTGCTAAGTCACTTAAAATCGGATCAGCAGATTCTGTCCATTGTGTAAAGTAGGTTCCTAATACGCCATCATCAAGCTTCAAGTAATCATCCAGTGTAAATGATTCAGCCAAGAAAGGAAGTAGAAGTTGTGCATGCATTTCAAATGAAGCGGGGTCTTCTAGATAAAGTTCGTGTGCCCGATGAAGTAAATGTTCTAAAATGACTTCCATACCACGAGAAACCGGATGAAAATAAACTTGGACATACATTTGGTAACGGCTAACAATATAATCTTCCACAGCATGCATACCATTCATTGAAAAGGCGATACCACCTTCATAGGGACGAATCACTCGTAAGATCCTAGTCAAATCAAAAGTTCCATATTCTGTCCCTGTGTAATAAGCGTCTCTCAATAGATAATCCATACGATCGGCATCAATTTGACTAGAAATCATTTGAACGACCTGTGGATTGGGATACGTTTTTTGGATCACACTTGCCACTTTTTCAGGAAAGCCGTCTTCGACTCGATTCAAGATTTGATACACTTCTGTTTCCGGAGAAGTAATGATTTCCACAGTGATTGCTTCGTGGTCTGTATGGAAAATGTGTTCAAAAGTGTGCGAGTAGGGACCATGACCGACATCGTGAAGAAGTGCCGCGCAAAGCGTAACCAATCGTTCTTTATCGTCCCAACCATTTTCACCAATTTTTTCTTTTGAATAGTTCCGTGAAAAAATATCACAAATTCGACGGGAAATTTCATATACACCCAGTGAATGTGTAAAGCGACTATGTTCTGCGCCATGAAAAGTAAATGAAGCTGTCCCTAATTGTTTGATACGTCGTAGTCGTTGGACTTCTTTTGAGTTGATTAAATCCAAAATAACTTGATGCTGTACATGGATATAATTATGGACAGGATCACGAAACACCTTTTCAATAGGGAGAACTTGGTATTTATAAGGAATTGTCATACTATTGCTCCTTTAAGATAGAATTTCTGTCAGCCATTCTTGTTAGCTGTGTCTTCCATTCGTCTGCTGACACGTAGTTTTGTAACCAGTCAGTTGAAGGAAAGGAAGTGAGAGGCTCAGATTGCACCATGAGGTTTTGAAAAGCTGTTGCTAAGCGGAATTTAACTTCAGAAACAGTCAATTGTTGGTGCAAAAGGTCGCTAAGATTCGCCATTTTTTCTGGTTGGACAGCAGGATAGCCATCTGCACCAAAAGCTTCTTTTAATGAAATTTGATAAAAGGTTCGCATCAACTCGCCGCGTGCTAGTTGATTCCCAGTGACGCTTAAATACATCATGACTGCAATCCCATTTTTGATTCGACGTTGAGCAATTCCTGCAAACTTTTTCCCAGAAATACTTAAGTCATATGTTCCAGGACAATAGGAGTCAGAAATTTCAAATGCTTCAATTGTCGCTTCAGGAAAAGCTTTTCTGGTCAAAGTTAACATTCGTTCATAACCGTCATCAATTGAAATTTTTTTGTCATCTGTTTGTGGAAATAGTAAAGACACATTTAAAATGCCCGTATCAGAAACGATACCCAAGCCTCCCGAATTTCGTACCACAGGCGTATAACCAAATTCACGAATTGATTGAACACCTTCATCAAAGAAAGGTGTACGAGTATCTTTCATTCCAAAAATCACTGTCTTGTTATATTGCCAGAAATGAAGAAATGTTTGTTGTCGCTTCTTCGTCTCTGCGGTTAATAAATCGGTCAATGCAAAAGGGGAAAAGTCATTGCCTTGATAGATGTCTTGATCCAATAAAATAGGAGGATTCATTTCATCAACTCCTTGTTCAGTTAGTTCCCTTATTTCTCTTTCAGTATACCTCAAAAACAAGCAGAAGTTTTTAAGTACGCTTCTTATAAGAATAACTGACAAGTGACTAAATTTGGGTAAAAAAAGTAAAAAAATAAAAAGTATACAAGTTGGTTGACAAAATAGCTGAAACTGGGAACAATAAGCCTATGAGAAGTAAAGGAGAATGCGAGATGGATTTATCACAAGGAACACCAATTTCAATAAAGCTACGCACAAAAGTGAAACAACAAGGTGAAGTTCAAGATTTTTATTTTGATCTAAATGGTCAAATGGTAAAAATTGGCGATACGTTATACATACGGTATAAAGAAGTTCAAGAAGAAACAGGGCAAGAAGTTCCTGTGACAATCAAAATCATTCCTGATGGCCATGTTCAATTGATTCGAGCAGGAGAAATGCGAATGCGCCTTAAATTTGGTTACAAAGAACGTTTAGAAACAGCTTATAAAACACCTTACGGAATGATCTTGATTCAAACATTTACGAATGAATTGCATGTTAGTCTAAAAGATCGACCAGCTTCAGGAAACATTGTGATTGCCTATGATTTATTTATGGGGGAAGAAAAATTAGGTGAATATTATTTAACCTTAGATTTTACAGCATAATTTAAAAGAAAAGTTTGATTTTTTATCGTTGATTTTGTATGATAAGGGATAGACTGTGAAAGGACGTGTCCTGATTGGAAATTAGTGTATTTGAAGGTGCAAACAAAAACGAATTATCAATGATCGAAGTTGCACATGCGATTTTAGAACAACATGGTGATGTGATGGATTTTTCTGATTTAGTTAATCAAATCCAAAACTATCTTGGCAAAACAGATGGAGATATTCGTGATTCATTAGCACAGTTTTATACTGACTTAAATATTGACGGCAGCTTTATTTCTTTAGGCGACAACCGTTGGGGCTTGCGCTCATGGTACGCAATTGATTCAATTGATGAAGAAGTAAATCATGGAATTGACGAAGAAGATGAAGATAAACCTCGTCGCCGCAAACGCAAAAAAGTGAATGCCTTTATCAATGATGATGAAGATGCAATTGACTATAACGATGATGACCCAGAAGATGCTGACTTGTCTGATGAAGATGATGATGATTTATTTGAAGATGATGATGACGACGATGAAGAAATCGCAGCATACAACTCTGATCTACAAGAAATCGGTGCGGATGACAATAGCGACGATGAAGAAGTATTACCAGGGAACATTGAAGAAGACTTAAGCATTATCGAAGACGAAGACGATGAAGATGATGATGAAGAGTATGACAATGAAGAATTTTCTGAAAAAACAGAGTAATGACATCCTTTGCTTGAAAAGCGCTACGTTCTAATTGAAGAAATGTATATGTAGGATCAGAACCAACTAGCTGGAAAATGGCTGGTTGGTTTTTTTGTCGATGGTAAAAGAGAACAAACAGAGGCTGTGACAATACTTTTGTCACAGCCTCTGTTTCAATACATGATGTTTCAGACGCGACTTCCTCGAAAGTAAGTCGAAACTCCACAAGGAAAGGAGAAGCCAACTGCTTCTGTCATAACCTCTTCTTTAAAATATAGAAAGCAAAGATACTTAAATTATGCTAAAATGGCTATTGAACGCGTCCTGAGGGAATCGAACCCCCGTCTCAAGAACCGGAATCTTACGTGATATCCACTACACTAAGGACGCAAGCACTGGCATAATTGTAACCAACCAAAAAATAATTTACAAGGGGATAAGGCAAAAAAATGAAATTTCAACAGAATTTTTCACAAAAACAACAACAAACGCAAAAATTGGCTATGACTCAGCAATTGCAGCAATCAATCCAAATCCTCCAATATAATAGTGAAGAATTATTAGCTTTTGTTGAAAATCAGGCGCTAGAAAATCCTTTGGTTGAAGTAGTCGAACCAGAATGGCAACCAGACTACAAAAAAACAAGCAACAATTATGATGGAGAAGAAACAAGCTATCTGAATCAAATTCCTGATACAAAGGGATCATTGTTTGAATCGTTGATTGACCAAGTACATTTGAACTACCGTGATACATTTTTACGTAAAATGATTTTGTATTTGATTGAATATATTGATTTAAATGGTTTTTTAACAATTGATCTAGCGGATGCGGCCAAAGATACAGGTGCATCAGCAATCCAACTATTAGATGCACTGACGTTGATCCAACAGCTAGAACCGGCAGGAGTAGGGGCTAGAAATCTTCAAGAATGTTTAATGTTACAAACAGAACGAGACGATTTTGCTCCAGCATTAGCTTACATCGTTTTGGAGGAATGCTTTGATGAACTAGTCCAACGAAAATGGAAAGAAATCGCACAAAAATTCTCAATTGAACTTAGCGAGGTCCAACATATTTTTGACTATCTTCAAACATTATCACCAAGTCCTGGGAGAATTTTCGACAACAGTCATGAACTTTATATAATTCCAGATGTGAAAGTTTTGGTCCACGACGACAATGAAGTTCAAGTGGTCTCAAATCGAACAAGTCAACCAACTATTCGTTTTCAAGAAAACTATTTCAAACAAATGAATCAAAAAGCAGATAAAGAAACAGCTACTTATTTGAAAGAGCGAAAACAAGAATTTGAGTGGCTACAAAAAACGATGGTGCAACGTGGTGATACGATTTTAAAAGTTGCGCAAGTAATCGTTTCACGTCAAAAAGATTTCTTTATCGATGTTAATCGGCCCATTAAGCCATTGACCTTAAAAGAAGTGGCTTCAGAAGTTGACGTTCATGAGTCAACTGTGAGTCGGGCTGTTCATGGAAAATACTTGGAAACAACTTTTGGTATTTTTGAACTGAAAAAATTTTTTACGACTCGCATAGCAAGTAACAACTCGGCTGGAACGGAAGACTTATCCGCCGAGATGGCAAAGAAGAGACTACAAGAGTTAGTCGACCAAGAAAATAAGGCGAAGCCTTTGTCGGATCAAAAATTAGTCGAGCTTCTAAAAAAAGAAGAAATTGTGATTTCAAGAAGAACCGTTGCAAAATACCGAGATCTTTTGGGAATCCCGAGTTCATCAAAAAGAAAACGGTATGATAAATAAAAAAAGAAAGGCTAGTAAAAGTATTTCACTTTTCTAGTCTTTTTTAGTTGAAAAGTTAGCCAGAAACTGTTAGACTAACGCATGTGAGGTTGAAGTTTTCCTTTTAATGAAAAAAGAAAGTAAAACAATCAATTTTATTTTTTATCGTACATGGGTCGTTTTGAGTCTACATTGGACATTTATAGTCCAACTAAGGAGATCGCTATGCTAGATGAATTGAAAATGATTGAATCCGTTGCACCAGATATTATTGAAGTTCTTCAAGAACGCTATAAAATTTTGCGGAATATTTATTGGATGCAGCCGATTGGTCGACGTAGCTTATCTGAAAGTATGGGGATGACAGAGCGAGTTTTGCGAACAGAAACAGATCTTTTGAAAAATCTTCAACTAATTGACACGTCAAAAAGTGGTATGACGTTGACCACAAAAGGTGAGGAAGTTTATCAAAGCCTTGAAAACTTCATGGATCAGCTTTTAGGAATGCATCAGACAGAAAAAAAGTTGGCTGAGTATTTTGGTAATCAACGTTGTATTGTCGTTTCAGGAAATAGTGACGCACAACCAAAAGTGACAGATGCTTTTGGGGATGCTTTAAACGAATCCTTGAACTTGCTTCTTCCAGAGGGTGAGAATATTATCGCCGTAATGGGAGGAACCACGATGGCTGTTGTCGCTGAACAGTTGACGAATTTGGAAAACAAGAAACGACATAACTTGTTTGTTCCTGCCAGAGGGGGAATTGGCGAGGCGGTTACCGTACAAGCAAATTCAGTTAGTGCTAGAATGGCAGCTAACACAAATGGGGATCATCGAGCATTGTATGTTCCAGAGCAACTAAGTTTAGCTACCTATAATTCTTTACTCAATGAACCATCTATTCAAGAAGTGTTAAACTTGATAAGTCAGGCGAATTGTGTTATTCATAGTATTGGACGTGCTTTGCATATGGCAGCACGCCGAAAAATGACTGAAAAAGAATTGATTATGTTGAAGCAGGCGAATGCTGTAGCGGAATCCTTTGGTTATTTCTTTAACGAAAATGGAGAAGTTGTTTACAAGGTTCCGAGAATCGGTATCGAACTGAAAGACTTGACACAGGTGCCAATCATTCTTGCGATTGCTGGTGGAAAAACAAAAGCCAAAGCAATCCGAGCGTATATGAAAAATGCACCAAAACAAACGTGGCTGATCACAGATGAGGCCGCAGCAAATGAGATTTTAAAAGGGGTAACCCTTTAAAATAAAAATTTTTTTGATTTTCATAAGGAGGAAATCTTAAATGACAGTTAAAGTAGGTATTAATGGTTTTGGACGTATCGGACGTCTAGCGTTCCGCCGTATCCAAGATGTAGATGGAATCGAAGTAGTAGCAATCAATGACTTAACAGATGCTAAAATGTTAGCACACTTGTTAAAATATGACACAACTCAAGGACGTTTCAACGGAACAGTTGAAGTTCATGAAGGTTCTTTCAACGTTAACGGTAAAGAAGTTAAAGTTTTAGCTAACCGTAACCCTGAAGAATTACCATGGGGCGAACTAGGCGTAGACATCGTTCTAGAATGTACTGGTTTCTTCACTTCTAAAGCAGCTGCTGAAAAACATTTAACAGCTGGTGCTAAACGTGTTGTTATCTCTGCTCCTGGTGGAGACGATGTTCCAACAATCGTTTATAACACTAACCACGAAACATTAACTGGTAAAGAAACAGTTATCTCAGGTGCTTCATGTACTACTAACTGTTTAGCTCCTATGGCTAAAACATTGAACGACAAATTTGGTGTTGTTGAAGGATTAATGACAACTATCCACGCTTACACAGGTGACCAAATGACTCTAGACGGACCACACCCTAAAGGTGACTTCCGCCGCGCACGCGCTGCTGCTGCAAACATCGTTCCTAACTCAACAGGTGCTGCTAAAGCTATCGGCTTAGTTATCCCTGAATTGAACGGTAAATTAGACGGAGCTGCTCAACGTGTTCCTGTTCCAACTGGTTCATTAACTGAATTAGTAACAGTTCTTAAAAAAGAAGTTTCAGTTGACGAAATCAACGAAGCAATGAAAGAAGCTGCAAACGAATCTTACGGTTACAACACTGACGAAATCGTTTCTTCAGATATCGTAGGTATGACTTTCGGTTCATTGTTTGATGCAACTCAAACTAAAGTAATGACAGTAGGCGACCAACAATTAGTTAAAACTGTTGCTTGGTACGACAACGAAATGTCTTACACTGCACAATTAGTACGTACTTTAGAATACTTCGCTAAACTATAAGAAACACGTACGAGTGTAAATTTAAACAAGTACACTTAAAAGCGGGGAAGCAATCGCGCTTCTCCGCTTTTTTTGATAACAAAGTTTATTTAGGAGGAAACAAAATGGCTAAGAAAACAGTAAAAGATATCGACTTAAAAGATAAAAAAGTTCTTGTCCGTGTTGACTTTAATGTTCCTTTGAAAGATGGCGTGATCACTGACGATACACGTATCAAAGCTGCTTTACCAACAATCAACTACGTGCTTGAACAAGGCGGAAAAGCAATCCTTTTCTCTCATTTAGGACGTGTAAAAGCTGAAGAAGATAAAGCAGGAAAATCTTTAGCACCAGTTGCTAAACGTTTGGGCGAATTATTAGGTAAAGAAGTTACTTTCGTACCTGAAACTCGTGGAAAAGAATTAGAAGAAGCAATCAACAACATGAAAGACGGCGAAGTTGTTGTCTTTGAAAACACTCGTTTTGAAGATGTTGATGGTAAAAAAGAAAGCAAAAATGATCCAGAATTAGGAAAATACTGGGCTTCACTAGGTGATGTTTTTGTCAATGATGCTTTCGGTACGGCTCACCGTGCACATGCTTCTAACGTAGGAATCGCTTCAACTGGTATTCCAACAGTTGCTGGATTTTTAATGGACAAAGAAATCAAATTTATCGGCGAAGCTGTTGAAGAACCAAAACGCCCAATGATTGCAATCCTTGGTGGTGCTAAAGTTTCTGACAAAATCGGCGTTATTGAAAACTTGATTCCAAAAGCTGACAAAATCTTGATCGGTGGCGGAATGACTTATACATTCTACGCAGCAAAAGGAATTAAAATCGGAAGTTCTTTAGTTGAATCTGACAAAATCGAATTAGCTAAAGAATTGATTGAAAAAGCAGGCGACAAACTTGTATTACCAATCGACAACGTTTGTGCACCTGAATTCTCAAACGACGTAGAAACTCAAGTTATCGAAGGCGACATTCCTGATGGATTGATGGCTCTAGATATCGGACCTGCATCAGTTAAATTATTTGCTGATACATTGAAAGGTGCGAAAACTGTTGTTTGGAACGGACCAATGGGTGTGTTCGAAATGAGTAACTTCGCTAATGGTACAATCGGAGTTTGTGAAGCAATCGCAAATCTTGAAGGTGCTACAACAATCATCGGTGGTGGGGACTCTGCAGCTGCAGCTGAACAACTTGGCTTTGCTGACAAATTCACTCATATCTCAACTGGTGGGGGCGCAAGTTTAGAATTGTTAGAAGGTAAAGAATTACCTGGTCTAGCAGCAATTAACGATAAATAATCCACCTGTATCTAGGTGTGCGCTTTGAAACAAGTGTACCTTTAGACTTGTGTTTTGAAAAAGAAAAAGGAGTGTGTGTTCATCATGCGTAAACCAATCATCGCTGGTAACTGGAAAATGAACAAAACTGCATCAGAAGCAAAAGCATTTGCTGAAGCAGTAAAAAACAAAATCCCTTCAAATGAAGTAGTTGACTCTGTTATCGGATCACCTGCATTATTCTTACAAGAATTAATGGCTTCTGCTGAAGGTACTGAACTAAAAATTTCTGCACAAAACTGTTTCTGGGAAAACTCAGGCGCTTTCACTGGTGAAACTTCACCAGCTGCATTAGCAGATCTTGGTGTTCAATATGTTATCATTGGACATTCAGAACGTCGTGAATATTTCCATGAGACTGACGAAGATATCAACAAAAAAGCAAAAGCAATTTTTGCAAATGGTATGACACCTATCTTATGTTGTGGTGAAACTTTAGAAACATATGAAGCAGGAAAAACTGCTGAATGGATCGAAGGCCAAATCACTGAAGGTCTTAAAGACTTAACAGACGGACAAGTAAGCAATATGGTAATTGCTTATGAACCAATCTGGGCAATCGGTACTGGTAAATCTGCTGATGCACAAATCGCTGATGAAATTTGTGGCGTTGTTCGTCAAACAGTTGAAAAATTATATGGCAAAGAAGTTTCTGATGCTGTACGTATCCAATACGGCGGTTCTGTTAAACCAGAAAACATTGCGGAATACATGGCTAAAGAAAACGTTGATGGAGCTTTAGTTGGCGGAGCTAGCTTAGAAGCTGACTCATTCTTATCTTTATTAGACGCTGTAAAATAATTTTTGAAAATTTGTGAAAAAAAGCAATAAATGTTTGCACTTAGTCACAAAATTAACTAAAATCGTATATGAGGGAAATCCCTTAGGATAAAAACAAACTCAAAGGAGAGACAAAACATGTCAATTATTACTGATGTTTACGCTCGCGAGATCTTAGACTCACGCGGTAACCCAACAATCGAAGTAGAAGTATACACAGAAAGCGGAGCTTTTGGCCGTGGAATGGTTCCTTCAGGTGCTTCAACTGGTGAATACGAAGCAGTTGAATTACGTGATGGCGACAAAGCTCGTTACGGTGGTAAAGGTGTTACTAAAGCTGTTGATAACGTAAACAACATCATTGCTGAAGCAATCATTGGCTACGATGTACGTGACCAAATGGCTATCGATAAAGCTATGATCGCTTTAGACGGAACTCCTAACAAAGGTAAATTAGGTGCGAACGCTATTTTAGGTGTATCTATTGCTGTTGCTCGTGCGGCTGCTGACTACCTAGAAGTACCTTTATACCACTACCTAGGCGGATTTAATACAAAAGTATTACCAACTCCAATGATGAACATCATCAATGGTGGATCACATGCTGATAACTCAATCGACTTCCAAGAATTCATGATTATGCCTGTAGGTGCTCCAACATTTAAAGAAGCACTACGTATGGGTGCTGAAGTATTCCACGCTTTAGCTGCAATTTTAAAAGGTCGCGGATTAGCAACTTCTGTTGGTGACGAAGGTGGATTTGCTCCTAACCTTGGTTCAAACGAAGAAGGTTTCGAAGTTATCATCGAAGCAATCGAAAAAGCTGGCTATGTACCTGGTAAAGACGTTGTTCTTGCTATGGATGCTGCTTCTTCAGAATTCTACGACAAAGAAAAAGGTGTTTACGTTTTAGCTGACTCAGGCGAAGGCGAAAAAACAACTGACGAAATGATCAAATTCTACGAAGAATTAGTTTCTAAATATCCAATCATCTCAATCGAAGATGGCCTAGACGAAAACGACTGGGACGGATTCAAGAAATTAACTGACGTATTAGGCGACAAAGTTCAATTAGTTGGTGACGACTTGTTCGTAACAAACACTCAAAAATTAGCTGAAGGTATCGAAAAAGGAATTGCTAACTCAATCCTTATCAAAGTTAACCAAATTGGTACTTTAACAGAAACTTTCGAAGCTATTGAAATGGCTAAAGAAGCTGGTTACACTGCAGTTGTATCTCACCGTTCTGGTGAAACAGAAGATTCAACAATCTCTGATATCGCAGTTGCAACTAACGCTGGCCAAATCAAAACTGGTTCTCTTTCACGTACTGACCGTATTGCTAAATACAATCAATTATTACGTATCGAAGACCAACTTGGTGAAGTTGCTGAATACAAAGGTTTGAAATCTTTCTACAACTTAAAAAATAAATAATTTTTACGAATTAACTATTTTGAGACGTGAGGCTTGCCTCACGTCTTTTTTTGTTCATAAAATACTGTGCAGTTAATTGTTTTACAAGCCGATCGAATTTTTATATGATAAATAGCATCAATAAGTATCAAAGGAGAGAAACAATATGCATCTTTTTTCAACGATAATCATCACGTTAGTAGCAATCGAGTTTTTTTATATTATGTATTTAGAGACGTTTGCAACCACCTCAGCAACCACTGGACGAGTATTTCATTTGTCAAAAGAAGAATTAGCACGTCCGTCAGTAACTGTTTTATTCAAGAATCAAGGAATTTATAATGGATTGATCGGCGTAGGCTTACTTTATGCGACATATGTCTCCTCTGTCGGTATTGAGCTCGCGAAGATCTTGTTACTATATATTATTTTAGTAGCTTTATATGGAAGCATAACAAGTGACAAAAAAATTATTGTTACACAAGGTGGATTGGCAATTATTGCTTTTATTTCTCTATTTTTTTAAGTTAAGTCTTTAAAAATTCCACAGTTTTTTTATTAGAATGGTACAATAAAAATAGAGTTTACTTGAATTTTTTTAAAAGCAAAAATCAGCTTTGATTAATCGATCTCATGGTGCAAATTAATGATAACTGAGTAGTGGAGGTGTTGAATTGATCATTATGTTGTATATTGTTTTAGTAATTGCGATTTTTGCTATTATTTTTAATGTTATTTCTTATTCTTATGCAAAAAAGTTGATCAAGGTTGGTGTACAGCGAGGTCATAATTGGTATGAAACAACTGGACATCTCTTAATGGATCCTGCAGCGACTGAAGCTGTTGAAGCAAAACGACAACAACTAGAAGAATCAGCAGAGAGTTTTTGGCAAACAGGTGTGATTGAAACAATCAAAAGCTATGATGGATTAAAACTTGTAGGAAAATGGTTTATCACAGATCGGAGACAAAAAAATTGGGTGATTTGTATCCATGATTACCGAAGTACGGGGAAACGAGACATGTCTTTTATTGGGAAAAAATATGCGGAACAAGGATTTAATGTTTTGATTCCAGATTTACGTGCACATGGCGAAAGTGAAGGAGAAATCATCGGGATGGGCTGGTTAGATCGTCTGGATTTGATTGCTTGGATCAAACAGCTGATGAAAGAATATCCGGAGGCTTCAATCGTTTTGCATGGGGGTTCGATGGGGGCATCGACGATCATGATGGCTAGTGGCGAGAAGTTACCTTCTTCTGTGAAAGGTTTCGTCTTGGATAGTGGATATGTTTCTGTTTATGCAGAATTTCGTTATATGTTAAGCAAGCTAACTTCATTTCCAAAGTGGTTGATTATGCGGTACGCAAATTCTTACGCTCAAAAATATGCTGGATATTCTTTAAAACAGGCATCCGCTACGCGACAACTAGGTAGTAATCATTTACCATTGTTAATTATCCATGGGGAACATGATTATTTTGTACCAGTTGAAGCAGCATATACGGTGCAAAATGCAACAGCGGGGGAAAAGGAATTATTGTTGGTTCCAAATGCGGAACATTTAGCACCAGTATTGAATGAACCAAAGACTTATTGGACAGTTGTGTTTTCTTTTATCAACGAACGTATTTTAGTAGGTTAATAAAGCATTTTGCTTTTTCGGATCAGACGATTTGCGATAATTAATATAGAAGAAAAAATTTGCAATGTTTCATCTAAGCAATTTATATTGGGTTTCAGGTCGTAGGCTTGATTGAGTAAGTTGTGCCTGATTTATAAAACTGCTTTATTTATTCTCGTCTGCGAGGATAAATAGTTGCTGCTTCGAAGAGAGATTGGTAGAATGAATTATATAAAAACACGAGTTATTTTTAGGGGTGGTATGATGGGGCAACAGGTGAACAAGGAACATTTTTCAACCGAAGAAGAATTATTTGAAGCAGGTTATCGAAAATATTCGGGTGAAAAGATAGATATTTTTTATAACAAAGAGATTTGTATCCACAGTGGAAATTGTGTTCGCGGAAATGCAGCCGTTTTTGAAGTTGGCCGTAGACCGTGGATCATGCCAGATAATGCAAGTGCTGATGAAAGTAGCAACATTATTCAAACATGTCCAAGTGGTGCGTTGAAGTTTATTCGAAAGGATGAAGTGTAAAATGGAAATCAAAGAAGAAAAAAATCGCTTTGCTTTATACAATGATGAACAACAAGAAATTGGAGAAATGACTTGGTCGGATGCTGGACCAGATATTATGATCATTGATCACACGTTTGTCGAACCTGCTTATCGTGGACAAAAATTGGCAGAAAAGTTAGTGAATAGTGGTGTTGAACTAGCTCGTCGTGAAGGAAAAAAAATTATTCCGCTATGCCCGTTTGCTAAAAAAGAATTTGATACAAAACCGGAATATGGAGATGTATTACGTAAATAAATAGAAATAAAAAAAGAGTGACGTTTTTGACGTCACTCTTTTTTTATAGATAGATTGACGAGACTTGATTTTTATCTGGCGTTCAGAGTAAAAAGATGACGTTGATTGAATGTAAATATGTTAGCGAAAACTGTACTCTCGATATGTCCAAAGTAACACCTCAAAATAATTTTGATTAGTTTCCTCTTACTGTTGAAGAGTGTTGTTTGTCGTTAGAACTTTCCTTTACAACCTTTTTTTGAATTTATTTTTATTCTATGGTAAAGTTAAAGAGATGATATTTTTCAAAGAAGGAGGAGCTGACGCATATGTATAATTTAATTTTAGGAATCGTGATTGCCTTATCGATCGTCATGATCATTGCAATTATGATGCAGCCAAGTAAACAAAATAGTGCGGCGAGCGCATTTACTGGTGGAGCGGATCAGTTGTTTGGAAAGCAAAAGGCACGTGGCTTTGAAGCTGTGATGCAACGAACAACTGCTGCGCTAGGAGCCGTTTGGATGATCTTATTGTTTGTCCTAGCGTTTTTATCTTCAAACTAATCAAGAGAAACCTCTCGCCGATTTGCGAGGGTTTTTTTTATTGGTCGAGTAGGTGAAAACAAGAAGTTTCTGAGAGTAACTATGGTAAAATGAAGAACGAGAGGTGATTGAATTGAAAGGAAGTTTACCAAAACCATTTTATGCGGAGCATGGAAAGCCAGCGGTCTTACTTTTGCACGCATATTCAGGTAGTTCAAATGATGTCCGAATGCTTTGTCGTTTTTTGGAAAAAGCAAATTATACTGTTTATGCTCCGATGTTTTCAGGCCATGGGACATTGAACCCAGAAGATATTTTGCATCAAGATGCTAATACTTGGTGGGAGGATGCAAAAGCAGCACTTGAATTTTTAAAAGCTAAAGGGTTTACCGAAGTTGCTGTTTTTGGCTTGTCTATGGGTGGTATTTTTGCGACAAGATTACTTGAAGAAGAAAATGTGATTGGCGGTGGCTTTTTCTGTTCACCAATTTCACCGGTAAAAACGAATGTACCAGAAAACTTTCTCATTTATGCACAACAAGTGTTGAATGCAGCAGGAAAATCAGAAAAAGAAATTCAGCAACAACTTGAAATCTATCGTCCCTTAGTTAAGGAACAATTAGCAAATATACAAGAACAAGCAGCTTATGCAAATGAAAAGCTGTCAAAAATTCAAGCACCAATCTTTCTAGCTCAAGCAGGTCAAGATGAAATGATTGATCCTATGGGTGTTTATGAAACGGCTCGCCGTTTGCACAAACAGCGAGTGACTCTTCAATGGTATCCGAAAAGCAAGCATGTGATTACGGTTGGAAACGCTAGACGTGAGCTAGAACAAGATGTCCTAGAATTTTTAGAGAAATTACCCTGGAATGAGGAAACTAAATGACAAAAGAAACAATTAAAGAAAAAATTATTTTTTTTATGGAAAGTAGCCGTAAAAAGAGCTTTTCAATGGAAGAAATTGCAGAAGGATTGGGATTTCAAAAAAGTGAAGACTTTAAACTATTAGTCCAAACAATTGCGCAAATGGAAAGAGAGCAAAGTATCGTTTTTAACAAAAAAGGTAAAGTGAAGTTGCCATTACAACCATTACTGATTGAAGGAACATTTCGTGGAAATGAACGTGGTTTTGGATTTGTAACAATCGATCCAGAAGAAGATGATATCTATATTCCAAAGGAAGCTACTGGTTATGCAATGGACGGGGACATCGTGGCAATCGATATTATTAAAACGGCAGATACGGCGCTCGATCGAGGCGCAGAAGGAAAGATCGTTGAGATTCGAGAGCGTGGAACAACGCAACTAGTGGGTGAATTCGTTGCTTATTCACCTGAGGAAGAAGCAGAAACTGATCTTTATGGCGTGGTGATTCCCAAAGATAAAAAATTAACGAGATTTAAAGTATATGCAGCCGCAGAAGGTATTCGTCCAGTAGATGGAAGTATCGTGATCGTAGAATTGACCCATTATCCAGAAAATGGTTATGCTACTAGCTTAGAAGGAATTGTCAAACAAGTAATTGGTCATAAAAACGATCCCGGTATGGATATTTTATCGATCGTTGTAGCAAATGGGATTCCAACGAAATTTCCTGATGATGTATTAGAAGAAGCAGATAAAGTCCCTGATCATATCAATGAAAAAGATTTGGTTGGACGACGTGATCTGCGAGACCAACTAATAGTAACGATTGATGGCGAAGACGCGAAGGACTTAGATGATGCAGTAACTGTTCGCAAACTAGCAAATGGCAATTACTTCTTAGGGGTTCATATTGCAGACGTTTCGTATTATGTAACACAAGGAAGCCAATTGGATCGTGAAGCTTATGATCGTGGAACAAGTGTCTATTTGACTGATCGTGTGATTCCTATGATTCCACAACGATTGTCAAACGGAATCTGTTCCTTAAATCCACACGTGCCAAGATTGACGATGAGTTGTGAGATGGAAATTGATCCAAATGGAACTGTTGTGAGTCATGAAATTTTTCAAAGTGTTATTCAAACAACCGAACGAATGACTTATACTGCTGTAAATGAAATTTTAGAAGACGAAGACCCAGAAACAATGAAACGCTATGAACAACTAGTGCCGATGTTTCGGGCGATGAAAGAATTACATGAAATATTGGAAAAGATGAGAATCCGTCGTGGGGCGATTTCTTTTGAAGATCGCGAAGCCAAGGTATTAGTGAACCCAGAAGGACATCCTTTAGATATTTTATTGCGGACACGTGGTGTAGGAGAACGATTGATTGAATCATTTATGCTTGCAGCTAACGAAACAGTGGCACATCATTATCATGATCTTCATTTACCCTTCATCTATCGAATTCATGAACAACCTAAAGAAGAAAAAATGCAACGTTTCTTTGACTTTGCTTCAGCACTAGGAATCTTAGTTAAAGGAACAAAAGGAACAATTACACCGAAAGATTTGCAAAAAGTAATCGAAGACGTAGAAGAAAAGCCTGAATCTGCAGTAATCAATACGATGCTATTGAGAAGTATGCAACAAGCGCGTTATTCAGAAGAAAACTATGGTCATTATGGCTTAGCAGCTGAGTATTATACACACTTTACCTCACCAATTCGCCGTTATCCGGACTTAATCGTTCACCGTTTAATTCGTTCTTATAGTGAGGATCGTAGTGAAGAAAAACAAGCAATCTGGTCTGCTGAATTGCCAGACATCGCTGAACACAGTTCAAAAATGGAACGCCGAGCAGTTGAGGCAGAACGTGAAGTTGATGCAATGAAGAAAGCAGAATACATGATGGATAAAGTTGGAGAAGAGTTCGATGGCATCATTAGTTCAGTGGTAAAATTTGGTTTATTTATTGAACTGCCTAATACGATTGAAGGTCTGATCCATATCAATGATTTGAAACAGGATTATTTTCACTTTATTGAAAATCATTTAGCGTTGGTGGGTGAACGGACAGGGCTAACTTTCAAAATTGGACAAAAAGTCCGAGTGAAAGTGGTCAAAGCAAGTCCAGATGAACGAGCGGTAGACTTTGAACTAGTCTCAGCAGAAGAAGTCGCACAACTTGAACGGCCAAAAACTAAACAAAAAGGTAGAGCAGGTAATCAAAATCAAAATCGTGGACGCAAAGCAAATCAACGAAATAAAAAAAATGGTGGGAAGAAAAATGACTTCCAACCGACTAAGAAAAAAGGAAAAGGTGGTAAAAAACCTTTTTATAAAGGAATCAAGAAAAAGAAAAAATAAAATAGTTTGGGGGAACTAGAATGCCAAAAGGCGAGGGAAAACTAATTGCACAAAATAAAAAGGCTCGCCATGACTACTCGATTATTGATACGATGGAAGCAGGCATGGTTTTACAAGGCACCGAAATCAAATCGATTCGGAACAGCCGAATCAATCTAAAAGATGGATTCGTGCGTGTTCGAAATGGCGAGGCCTTCCTATATAATGTTCACATTAGTCCGTATGAACAGGGGAATATTTTTAATCATGATCCGTTACGGACACGTAAGTTACTCTTGCACAAAAAGCAAATTGCCCGACTAATCGGTGAAACAAAAAATGCAGGGGTAACGATCGTCCCTTTGAAAGTGTATATCAAGAATGGGTATGCAAAAGTGTTGATTGGTTTAGCCAAGGGAAAGAAATCGTATGACAAACGGGAAGACTTGAAACGAAAAGATGTCGATCGTCAAATTGATCGAACATTGAAAAATTTCTCCAGATAATTTCAATATCCTTTTTCGCATATTCGGTGCTTTTACTTTTACTTAATGATAAAATTTGGTAGCATTTAATCTGATAAAGCACGATTACTAAAGGTTTTCCTAGAAAATCGCCACCATAATTTAAATGAAAACTTCATCAAATTAGACTGAAACGAAAAAGTGTCTAATTTTCATGAAAATGTTTTGTATTTTCTGTTTCATGGTGGTATGATACCGATTGGTTATGATCAGATTTTTTCAGAAAAACCAAATGCGCACTTGAAAGTTATTTCATGTGAATTTCAGGGAAAAGAGAAAAGAGGTGAAATGAATTGGATGAACGCTCGCTAACGTTCCACATTGGACCTGTGTGGTTTGATGGTACTGTTTGTATGATGGTGTTATTGACTTGTCTAATCGTTTTCTTTCTAGTGTACTTCTTTACGCGTAACTTAAAGATGAAACCAACTGGAAAACAAAATGCGATTGAATGGGTAATAGATTTCAGTCGAGGAATCGTCACAGATAACTTGCCTAGAAAAGAACTAAGTAATTTCCATTTACTAGCATTTACCTTATTCTTATTTGTTTTTATTGCAAATAATATCGGTCTAATGACAAAAATCGTCCTACCAAATGAAACGACACTTTGGAAAAGTCCAACAGCTGATCCATTTGTGACATTAACATTGGCATTTATGATGATTTTACTTACTCATTTGTTTGGGGTAAAACGATTTGGATTGAAAGGCTATTTTGTAAATTCATTCTTGAAGCCTTATAGTTTCATGTTACCAATGAAGATCATTGAAGAATTTACAAATTTATTAACACTTGCTTTACGTCTTTATGGGAATATTTACGCGGGGGAAGTTTTGCTAACCTTGATTGCAAAAATGATGACAAGCCTAGGCTGGCTGTCACTACCATTAGCAATTCCATTAGAGATGGTCTGGATTGCATTTTCATTGTTTATCGGAAGCATCCAAGCATTTGTCTTTGTCACTTTATCAATGGTTTATATGAGCCATAAGATTGAAGTAGAAGAGTAATATTTGTTTTAGAAAACTACTATTTATTTACTTTAGGAGGAAAAAATATTATGAATTATATCGCAGCAGCAATCGCAATCATGGGGGCAGCAATCGGTGCCGGTTATGGTAACGGTCAAGTAATCTCAAAAACTATCGAATCAATGGCTCGCCAACCTGAAATGTCTGGTCAATTACGTACAACAATGTTTATTGGGGTAGCCCTAGTTGAAGCTGTTCCTATTCTTGGTGTGGTTATCGCCTTAATTCTAGTTTTTGCCGTTTAATAAATGTAAGTAAACTGGCAGAAACAACTTGGTTTGTTCCTGCTTTTTTACATGGAAACTAGAGAAACCTCAAAGAAAGGAAGGCTAGCTTATGCTGAATCAATTGGCAATTGCAGAAGTTGGCAATCCGATGTTAGGTAATATCATCGTTGTCAGCGGCTCATTTTTGATCCTACTTGCTCTTTTAAAGCATTTTGCTTGGGGACCAATTAGTGAAATTTTGAAGAAACGTGAAGATAAGATCGCCAATGATTTAGATTCTGCAGAACAATCTCGCATCAAATCAGCAAAAATGGAACAAGAACGCGAACAACAATTGTTAGCTTCTCGTTCTGACGCAGCTGAAATTATTAAAAATGCGAAAGAAAGTGGAGAACTTAGCCGCCAAAATATTTTGAAGGATACACAAGATGAAGTTGTTCGTCTAAAAAACAAAGCTAAAGCAGACATCACATTAGAACGTGACAATGCATTGAACTCTGTTAAAGATGATGTTGCTGATCTTTCACTTCAAATTGCGGAAAAAATCTTGAATAAAGAATTATCTCCAGAAATGCATGAATCATTAATCAACCAATATATTGAAGGTCTAGGTTCTTCAAATGAAACTAGATAAATATACTGTGGGTAGACGCTACGGAAAAGCTTTGTTTGAACTGGCGATCGATTCAAACAATAGCGAAGAAATCTATCAAGAACTATTGAGCTTACGTAAAATTTATGAAAAAGTCCCTGAATTAGGGGGAGTGCTCAGTGATGCTCGTTTAGAACCACATGAAAAACGACTTATCATGGATAAGTTAATTGGTGGGTATGACGGTATTGTTAAAAACTTTTTAGAAGTGGTCTACAATTACAATCGGATGGATGATCTATTATTCATGATTGACGAATATGAACATCGTTATAATGAAAGTAATGGGTTATTACGTGGAACAGTTAAGACTGCCGTTCCTTTATCTGATGAACAGTTAGAAAAATTAGAACAGAATGTAGCAAAAACAATGAACTATCAAACAGTTGAATTAGAAACAATCGTTGATTCTTCTATTCTTGGTGGCGCAATTGTTGAAGCCGACCATCGAGTGATCGACGGTAGCATTCGAACGCAATTGGAAACAATGCGTAATCAATTAAATAGATAGTACAAAGAGGTAGGTGAATCGAATGGCCATCAAAGCAGAAGAAATTAGTGCCTTGATTAAAGAACAAATTGAACATTATCAAAGCGTGCTTTCAGTTGAAGAAATTGGTACTGTCACATACGTCGGTGACGGAATCGCTCGTGCGCATGGATTAGAAAATGCAATGAGTGGTGAGTTGCTTGAATTTTCAAACGGCTCATACGGAATGGCGCAAAACTTAGAATCAAATGATGTAGGGATTATTATCCTTGGTGATTTCGAATCCATTCGTGAAGGAGATAAAGTAAAACGTACAGGCAAAATCATGGAAGTTCCAGTTGGAGATTCTTTGATCGGACGTGTCGTAAATCCTTTAGGTCAACCTATCGATGGACTAGGAGAAATCGTTACTGATAAAGCTCGTCCTGTAGAAGCAATGGCACCAGGTGTTATGCAACGTAAATCAGTTAATGAACCAATGCAAACAGGTCTAAAAGCAATTGATGCTTTGGTCCCAATTGGTCGTGGACAACGTGAATTAGTCATCGGTGACCGTAAAACAGGTAAAACATCCATTGCAATCGATACAATTATCAACCAAAAAGGTCAAGATATGATTTGTATCTACGTTGCGATTGGACAAAAAGATTCAACTGTCCGTACACAAGTTGAAACATTGAAAAAATATGGCGCTATGGACTATACAATCGTAGTCAATGCGGGTGCTTCCCAACCAGCACCATTGCTTTATATCGCACCTTATGCTGGTACAGCGATGGGTGAGGAATTCATGTATAATGGCAAACATGTTTTGATTATCTTTGATGATTTATCAAAACAAGCTGTTGCTTATCGTGAACTTTCCTTACTATTACGCCGTCCGCCAGGTCGTGAAGCATATCCAGGGGATGTTTTCTACTTACATTCACGTTTGCTAGAACGTGCAGCAAAATTAAGTGATGAATTAGGTGGCGGTTCAATGACTGCCTTACCATTTGTTGAAACACAAGCAGGGGATATTTCTGCATATATTCCAACAAACGTTATTTCAATCACTGATGGACAAATTTTCTTGGAAAGTGATTTATTCTACGCAGGAACACGTCCGGCCGTTGATGCTGGGTTATCTGTATCCCGTGTTGGTGGTTCTGCACAAATCAAAGCAATGAAAAAAGTTGCCGGAACGCTACGTCTTGACTTAGCAAGTTATCGAGAACTTGAAGCATTTACGCAATTTGGTTCAGACTTAGATGCAGCAACACAAGCCAAATTAAATCGCGGTCGTCGTACTGTAGAAATCTTGAAACAAAAATTACATGCACCACTTGCTGTAGAAAAACAAGTCATCATTTTATATGCGTTGACTCATGGTTTCTTAGACAGTATTCCTGTGGATAGCATTCTTGACTTTGAAAGTGAATTATTTGAATACTTGGATACAAATCATCCAAATATCTTTGAAATTATCCGTACAACACAAGATCTTCCAGAAGAAGAAGCGTTGAACAGTGTAATCAAAGAATACAAAGACATTTTCTTAGCTTCTAAAGGTAGTACATCCTCGACAGAAGACAAATTGAAATCCATTCAAAATGCATAGTGAGGTGAGATGAATGGGTGCTTCACTAAATGAAATTAAGACACGTATTGCTTCAACGAAAAAAACAAGTCAAATTACGCGTGCCATGCAAATGGTTTCTGCTTCGAAGCTAACGAAATCGGAATCTTCTTCTAAGAAGTTTCAGGTTTATGCGAACAAAGTGAGAGAGATCGTTACGCATTTAACAGCGACTCAATTAAGTGATATTGCTTCTTCAAACACAAATAATGATATCAACTATAATTCAATGTTGATTAGTCGCCCTGTTAAAAAGACAGGCTATATTGTGATCACAGCTGACGGTGGTTTAGTTGGTGGTTATAATAGTTCAATTTTGAAACAGACGATGTCGATTTTGGAAGAAGATCACCAATCAGCCGATGAGTATGTGATGATTGCAATTGGGGGGACAGGTGCGGACTTTTTCAAAGCTCGTGGCATTGACCTTGCCTATGAATTGCGTAACTTATCTGACCAACCAAGTTTTGATGAAGTGAGAAAAATTGTGAACATGGCTACAACAATGTATCAAAATGAAGTCTTTGACGAATTATATGTATGCTACAACCATCATATAAATTCATTAACTAGTCAATTTCGTGTAGAAAAGATGTTACCAATCTCAGATTTAGATCCAGAAGAAGCAACAAGTTTTGAGCAAGAATACATTTTTGAACCTTCAAAAGAAGAAATCCTAGCTCAATTATTGCCTCAATATGCTGAAAGTTTGATTTATGGTGCAATTGTAGATGCTAAAACTGCCGAACACGCAGCAGGCATGACTGCAATGAAAACAGCAACTGATAATGCCGCAAACATTATTGACGACTTGACGGTTTCTTATAACCGTGCAAGACAAGGGGCTATTACCCAAGAAATTACCGAAATTGTTGCCGGAGCTTCGGCACTAGAATAGTATTGAGATTGGAGGAAAAAAGATGAGTTCAGGCAAGATTGTTCAAGTAATCGGTCCCGTTGTCGACGTGGAATTTTCTTTAGACCAATCCTTACCAGATATCAACAACGCATTAGTTGTTTATAAAAAAGATGAAAAAAAATCAAAAGTTGTTCTTGAAGCGACCCTAGAACTAGGGGACGGTGTGATCCGTACGATCGCAATGGAATCAACTGATGGTTTACAAAGAGGGATGGAAGTTGTCGATACAGGCAAAGCAATCTCTGTTCCAGTTGGTAAAGAAACATTAGGTCGTGTATTCAACGTATTAGGGGATACTATTGATTTAGAAAAACCTTTCCCAGAAGATGCTGAAAGAAGCGAAATTCATAAAAAAGCACCTAATTTTGATGAATTAAGCACAAGTACTGAAATTTTAGAAACAGGGATCAAAGTTATTGACTTACTAGCTCCTTACCTTAAAGGTGGGAAAGTTGGTTTATTCGGTGGTGCCGGTGTAGGTAAAACCGTATTGATCCAAGAATTGATCCACAATATCGCGCAAGAACATGGTGGTATTTCAGTGTTTACCGGTGTTGGTGAACGTACACGTGAAGGGAATGACCTTTACTATGAAATGAAAGATTCTGGCGTTATTGAAAAAACAGCGATGGTGTTTGGACAAATGAATGAGCCACCCGGTGCACGTATGCGTGTTGCCTTGACTGGTTTAACAATTGCTGAATACTTCCGCGATGTTGAAGGTCAAGACGTACTATTGTTTATTGATAACATTTTCCGTTTCACACAAGCTGGTTCAGAGGTATCTGCCTTACTTGGTCGTATGCCTTCTGCCGTTGGTTACCAACCAACTTTAGCAACAGAAATGGGTCAATTACAAGAACGTATTACTTCAACGAAAAAAGGTTCAATTACTTCTATCCAAGCTATCTATGTACCAGCGGATGACTATACTGACCCTGCGCCAGCTACAACATTTGCTCACTTAGATGCAACAACCAACTTGGAACGTAAATTAACTGAACAAGGGATTTATCCAGCGGTGGATCCATTGGCATCATCTTCAAGTGCACTTGCACCTGAAATCGTTGGTGAAGAACATTATAAAGTGGCTACTGAAGTCCAACACGTTTTACAACGTTACCGTGAATTGCAAGACATTATTGCAATCTTAGGAATGGATGAATTATCTGACCAAGAAAAAGTTTTAGTTTCTCGTGCACGTCGAATTCAATTCTTCTTATCACAAAACTTTAACGTTGCAGAACAATTTACTGGTCTTCCAGGATCTTATGTTCCTGTTGAAGAAACAGTTAAAGGTTTCCGTGAAATCTTAGAAGGTAAATATGATGATCTTCCTGAAGAAGCTTTCCGAAGCGTAGGTCGAATTGAAGATGTCGTTGAAAAAGCGAAAAAACTAGGCTACTAGAAAGGGGTGCCCCATGGATCAATTTTTAACAGTTAATGTGGTAACACCTGACGGCTTGGTCTATGATCACCATGCAGCAATTGTCGTTGCACGTACAACTGCTGGAGAATTGGGGATTTTACCGAAACATGCTCCAATTATCGTTCCTTTAGCCATTGATGAAGTTCGCATCAAGAGAACGGACTCTGATACGCACGTTGACTGGATTGCCGTTAACGGAGGAATCATGGAAGTTCGTGATAATCTAGTTTCCATCGTCGCAGATACTGCGGAACGTGAGCGCGATATTGACGTTTCTCGTGCTGAAAGAGCAAAACAACGAGCAGAACGTCAAATCGAAGAAGCAAAACAAAAAGAAGATACGAATGAATTGAAACGTGCGACAGTTGCATTACACCGAGCAATCAATCGGATCAATGTTTCTAAGCATACGTAGATTCAAATGAACTTATTTTTTGATAAAAACTGTGCCAAAGTCACTTATTGATTTTGGCACAGTTTTTTTTATTGTATTTGTTTTATGTAAAAAAGCACAGTTATTTTTCCTTTTAGAAAATTTATGGTATTATCGTTTTATTGAGTTTACAGTAAACAGATGCAAGAAAGGACGTTATGATGCAAGTCTATGGAATTGACGCGATTATTCGAATTGTGAGTCATTTAGCGTTTATTTATTTAGCTTTTTGGTCTTTGCGTTCTTTGCGTACGGAAACGTTTTTTAGATATATGCAAAACACTACGCAAATCAGAATGGTAATTGTCTTTTTTTCAATTTTTTTAGGATACACTGCTAGCAATTTTTTTCTAGAAATCATGGCGTTATGTCGAAATCTTTTTGTTAGTATCTAATTTCAAAAAAAGGTACTATTTTAAAAGAAGAAATGCTATAATGAAAAAGATTTTGAGTAAGAGTATGCTCATTGGAATTTTTTTGGGGGGAACAACATGGAAGAGATCATCGTACAAGGTGGCAATCAATTAACTGGAACTGTCAAGATTGAAGGAGCTAAAAATGCTGTACTGCCAATTTTAGCTGCTAGTTTATTAGCGGAAGAAGGAACAACAACATTAACCAACGTTCCAATTCTTTCAGATGTATTTACAATGAATCAAGTAATTCGTCATTTGAATGTAGACGTTGACTTTGATGAAGAGCAAAATCAAGTGACACTTAATGCATCACGACAATTAGAAATCGAAGCACCTTATGAGTATGTTAGTCAAATGCGCGCATCAATCGTTGTTATGGGTCCATTGTTAGCTAGAAATGGCCATGCAAAAGTAGCAATGCCTGGGGGCTGTGCCATTGGCAAACGCCCGATTGATTTGCATTTAAAAGGATTTCAAGCGTTAGGTGCGAAGATTATCCAAAAAAATGGTTATATCGAAGCAATCGCTGATGAATTGATTGGTAATACAATTTATCTAGACTTTCCAAGTGTAGGTGCAACACAAAATATCATGATGGCTGCTGTGAAAGCAAAAGGTACAACGATTATCGAAAACGTTGCTCGTGAACCCGAAATTGTTGACTTGGCAAATATCTTAAATAAAATGGGTGCAAATATCTATGGCGCTGGTACAGAAACAATGCGTATTGAAGGTGTTGAGCATTTACACGCAGTGACACATTCAATCGTGCAAGATCGTATTGAAGCAGGAACATTCATGGTTGCTGCAGCAATGACTGAAGGAAATGTTTTAATTGCTGATGCGATTTCTGAACACAACCGTCCTTTGATCTCTAAATTAACAGAAATGGGTGCGACAATCACTGATGAAGAAGGTGGCGTTCGTGTAGTTGGACCAAAACATGTACTCCCAACGGACGTGAAAACAATGCCTCATCCTGGTTTTCCAACAGATATGCAAGCACAAATGACTGCTATTCAAATGGTCGCTGAAGGTACAAGCGTCGTAACTGAAACAGTCTTTGAAAATCGTTTCCAACATTTGGAAGAAATGCGTCGTATGAATGCACATGTTAAGATTGATGGAAATGTTGCAATGATTGAAGGCGCACATGAATTACAAGGTGCAGAAGTATATGCTACGGATTTACGTGCTGCTGCTGCGTTGATTTTAGCTGGATTAAAAGCAAATGGTGTGACACGTGTTCGTAATTTGAAATATTTAGATCGTGGCTATTATAATTTCCATTTGAAATTACAACAACTTGGTGCAAATATTGAACGTGTTGAAATGGATCAAACACCAACAGAAAAAACTGCACAAACTATCGCTTAAGGACGTGTTTGAATGAGTAACCATCGTTATATTTTAGTCAGTTTGATGAAGATACTAATTGTGATCATCTTGCTTTTTCTTCTTTTTATTGCCGGTACAATGATTGGTTACGGCGTAATCGGTGGTGGAAACCCGTTTCGAGTTTTCCAACTTGATTTATGGCTTCATATTCGAGACTTTTTTAACTGAGATTTAAGGGGTTGTGGCAAACTTTTGTCGCAACTCCTTTTTACATAGACTGATTAGTGAGGCAGAGAAAATGAAAAAATTCTTGATTTATTTAGTAAGAGGTTATCAACGATTCATTTCACCCGCATTTCCACCGAGTTGCCGTTATTATCCGACATGCTCAAATTATATGATTTGTGCGATTCAAGTGCATGGTGCTGTGAAAGGAACGCTGATGGGAACGGCACGAATTTTACGTTGTCATCCATTTGTAAGAGGTGGCATTGATTATGTGCCAAAAAAATTCAAATTAACGAGGAATACAGTTGACAAGGAGCAGCCAGATTATGATGGACGAAAGTAAGAGGTAAAAATTTACTTTTTTTATCAATGAAAGGAGAACTATTACCGATGATTGAAAAATTAAAGGCAAATGAACTTCCATGGGCGTTACTACTAGATGCTGATCCTGAAAAAGAAAAAGTGCTTGCTTACCTTGAACAAGGCGAAGGGATTGTTTGGAAAGAAAATGGAGAAACACTGGGCGTCTTGATTTTTGTCGCCACAAAAGATGAATTTGAAATCATGAATGTTGCGGTAGCTCCCCAAAGTCAAGGGAGAGGAATCGGTGGTTTATTATTGGAAGCCGCATTCCAACAAATTGAGGAAGAAACAGAAAATCAAACGCAAGTAATCATTCGCACGGGTAGTATTACTTCCGCGGCTTTACATTTGTATCAAAAAAAGGGGTTTAGTGAAATTTCTCGAGAAAAGGATTATTTTATCAAAAACTATGCAGAGCCTATTTATGAAGAGGGTATTTTATTAAGAGATCAAGTGACATTAGCCAAAAGTATCCAATCATTTCGCTAGATTTAGCTGGTCACTTCGGAAAAGGCTTTCAAAAACCAAGGGATTGTTTTACAATATTTTTAGGAAGCAAAAAGGAGCGAAAATAGTTATGGGAATTCTTGTATTTGATTTTGGTGGTTCAGCAGTAAAATATGGTTATTGGAATGGTCGTCAATTAGAAGCAACCAATCAATTTCCAACACCTGCTACTTGGGAAGAAATGAAACAAAAACTAAGCGAAACATACCAAACTTTTGTTGAAACAAACGTGATTGAAGGCATAGGGATCAGCGCTCCCGGTGTAGTTAACAGCGAACGCCAAATCATTGAAGGGATTAGTGCAATTCCTTATATTCATGGATTTAATATTTTCAAAGAATTAGAAGAATTGTTTGGGTTACCAATTACTATCGAAAATGATGCGAATTGTGCTGGAATGGCAGAATTTTATGAAGGCGCAGCGCGAGATTACCAAGATGTCGCGTTTGTCGTTATTGGAACAGGGATTGGTGGCGCGATGTTCACGAAGGGACAAATGAACAAAGGTGCGCATCTTTACGGCGGAGAGTTTGGGATGATGTTTTTAGATGGTGATCAAACATTCAGTCTTTTGGGAACGGCTGTGCAGATGGCTTGGCGGTATTGTGAGCGTCTTGGTCTAGATAAGATGACCTACTCTGGAAAAGAAGTCTTTGAAATGGCAGAGTCAGGCGATGTGATCGCTCAAGAAGAAGTTGAAAAATTTTATGATTACTTAGCAAAAGGACTTTTCAGTATCCAGTTTTCATTTGATCCAGAAGTGATTGTACTTGGTGGTGGGATCTCTGCAAAAGAGGGCTTGATTGACGAATTGAATCAGCGTATCGAAAAATTAATGGACAAGCTAGATTTACATGATTTTGTTCCAGAAATCTTATTATGTGACTATCGTAATGATGCGAATTTAGTTGGTGCTGCTGCAAATTATTATGCAGTAAGTCAAAGAGAGGCTTAAGAGTTTGAAGAGAATCAGATTATATACCCTGTTAAGTAAACAGGGTATATTTTATTGTAGAGAGTATGATAAAATAGGTAGGAGGTGAGAATAATGTCAAAAAAGAATAAAGATATTGAAGTACGAGTAGAAGAAATCCAAAAAGTAATTAATGGCAAAAATTATGAGGTCACTCAGTTATTTATTGGCAAAAAAAATATTGGTGAAATTTTAGCATATGGACCAAAAGAATTTGAAATATTTTTTGGTGAAGAGGACTTTGGAAAAGAAAAAAGCCTTGAAAACGCGATAGAAACGGTAATCCGTCATTGGAATTTACAAGACTAAAAAATATCAAAAAAGTTTTCAATAAAGGGTTGCAAAAATCTGTGAAATTAGGTATTATAACTAAGTCAGGTTGATACAGACCTTTCGGAGGAGTAGCGAAGTGGCTAAACGCGACGGACTGTAAATCCGTTCCTTAGGGTTCAGTGGTTCGAATCCACTCTCCTCCATTTTTTTATTGGGGTATAGCCAAGCGGTAAGGCAAGGGACTTTGACTCCCTCATGCGTTGGTTCGAATCCAGCTACCCCAGTTCTTAGATAGACGTTCACGAGATGACAGTTTCTGTTATCTCGTTTTTTTTGACCTACAGTAGCTTGATTCTTGAAGTATTTAAAGAATTAAGCTAGAGTTAAATTAGGTACTCAAACAGAAAGGATGAAGAGAATGAAGTGGAAAGAAAAAGTCGATGAAACTGCTGAAAAATTATATGATTTGGTTAAATCTGGAAAATATGATGTAGAAGTTGGACTTCCAAAAAATGCAAAAAAAGCAGTCCAAATCAAGACGAAACGTCCAACCAATCACACCAAAAAATGGTTAGCAAAAAACCGCTAATAATAACAAAAAACTGCCAAACGCTAAAAAAAGCGAATTGGCAGTTTTTTGTTATCTTTCGACTTCAATCCCTAAAACAGTCAGGTGACCATTTCCAACTAATTTCACGACTAAAGCAGCCAGTTGTTCGGCTGACATGTTTGTGTCACTAGTAATCCACCAGTGCAGCGTCCCAATGAAGATCGAAGTCATGTATTCGATAATAAAATCAATAGGGACCTCCAGTTCATTTTCGGTGATTTTTAACCGATTGAAGATATTTGCGTATTTATTGTATAAAAGCTCTTCTAGTTTTTTACGCAAAAGTTCGTTAGACGAACCATCCATGATGGTCAAAAAGAAAGTTTTTCTTTCTTGGATATTTTTGTAAATATTTGTTAATGCAGCAATGATTTGTTTCACTTTGATTCGATTGCCATGAACAAGTTGTTCTAAATCCAAAACGGAAGTAAAGGCATTGATCGCCATTTCAAAAATTTGTTCGTAGAGATCTTGTTTGTCTTTAAAATGAGCATAAAAGGTAGCACGATTGATCATTGCTTCATCGGCAATGTCTTGTACGGTGACGTTATCGTATCCTTTTTCTTCGACCAAGCGAATAAATGCCTCGATAACCATTTTGTGTGTTCGTTTCACTCGAAGATCAGTTTTCTTAACCATAAAAAATTCCTCGCTTGTTATTCGACATTTTTAATTTGTTTGTTGCTTATCTCACAAATAAGGGGTGTTTGCCAGTTGCAAAACCAGCAAATTGTTTCTAAAATATACATAAGTAGTATAACAGACACTTTGTTAGATAATCAACAAACTGTCTGTTTGAGGAGGAGAACAGATGAACTTACGAGCGGGAATCGATGTTGGATCCACGACAGTCAAATTAGTATTACTAGATGAGCAAAATCAAACAATCTTTTCCAAATATGAACGTCATTATTCAGATGTCAAGAAAGCAACAGCCAAGACTTTACGGGAAGCACAAGCATTGGTTCGCGATCAACCAATTGCCATGGCAATCACTGGATCAGGTGGGATGGGACTAGCAGATGTGTTGAGCATTCCTTTTGTTCAGGAGGTCATCGCGTGTACACGCACAGTGGAAGAAATAATTCCTGAAACAGATGTTGCGATTGAATTGGGCGGAGAAGATGCGAAAATCACTTTTTTTGAAGGCGCACTAGAGCAACGAATGAATGGAAGCTGTGCTGGTGGAACAGGTGCATTTATTGACCAAATGGCCGTTTTATTAAAGACAGACTCAAATGGCGTGAACGAGTTAGCCAAAGAATATCGTCAAATTTATCCTATTGCTTCACGCTGTGGCGTGTTTGCTAAGACAGATGTGCAACCATTGATCAATGAAGGAGCAGATAAAGCAGATATTGCAGCGAGTATTTTTCAAGCTGTAGTAAATCAAACGATTGCCGGATTGGCCGCTGGACGAAAAATTAAAGGAAAAGTAGCATTTTTAGGTGGGCCATTGTACTTCATGTCAGAATTGCGTAAACGTTTTGTTGAAACATTAGACATTGCGCCGGAAAATGTCATTTTTCCAGAAAATCCGCAGCTATTTGTGGCAATGGGTGCTGCTTTCTATGCTGAAGAAGCACGAGTGACGACAATTGCTGCTTTGCTTGATGCTTTAGAAAATGGCGATCAAGCACAGCTAACACCTTCAACTACTTTATCGCCGCTATTTGAAGAAGAAGCAGATTTGGTCGCGTTTCGAAAGCGCCATGCTCAAGCAACTGCTTCAGAAAAGCCACTTTCAAAACATCATGGTGTAGCATTTTTAGGAATCGATGCTGGTTCGACAACGACAAAAGTTACCTTGATTAATGAGGAAGGAGAAATTCTCTTTTCTTTCTATGGAAATAATGAAGGTCAGCCTTTAGAAACAACGATGAAAGTGCTAAAAGAGTTATACAGTCAATTACCAGAAGATGTTTTTATCGGAAAAGCAGCGGCAACAGGTTATGGCGAATTATTGATCAAAAATGCCTTAAAGGTTGATATTGGTGAAGTGGAAACGATGGCGCATTACAAAGCGGCAAATTTTTTCCAACCTGGTGTTGATTTTATTTTAGATATTGGTGGACAAGATATGAAAGCCATGACGATTAAAGATGGTGTACTCTCCTCAATCCAATTAAATGAAGCCTGTTCTTCTGGTTGTGGTTCATTTATTGAAACATTTGCTCAATCATTAAATTATGATGTAAGGGATTTTGCAAAAGCTGCCGTGGCATCTAAGGCACCAGTTGATTTAGGTTCTCGCTGTACAGTTTTTATGAATTCAAAAGTAAAGCAAGTCCAAAAAGAAGGGGCGTCGGTAGGAGATATTTCTGCTGGATTGTCTTATTCTGTTATCAAAAATGCTATTTATAAAGTAATTAAAGTTCGTAGACCAGAAGATCTTGGTGAAAAAATTGTCTGCCAAGGTGGTACTTTTTATAACGAAGCGGTGTTACGCGCGTTTGAATTGATTAGTGGGCGTGAAGTTGTTCGTCCATCAATTGCTGGGCTGATGGGGGCTTATGGAGCGGCACTGATTGCCATGGAAAATTATTCACTAGGCGAAGAAAGCACCATTTTGTCAGAAGAAGAGCTAGATCACTTTACTGCGGAAAAAGAATTTACCCATTGTGGTTTGTGTGAAAACAACTGTATGCTAACAGTTACGTTATTTTCTGATGGTCGTCAATTTATCACTGGAAATCGGTGCGAACGTGGTGCTCGAATCAAGATCAAAAAGGAAGACAAAAAGGTCAATCTTGTCGACTATAAGTATCGACGTTTATTCAAATATCGTCCATTACGTAAAAAAGAAGCGGTCAATGGTGTGATTGGTATCCCTCGAGTATTAAATATGTATGAAAATTATCCTTTGTGGCATACATTCTTCACTGATTTAGGATTTAGAGTAGAATTATCACCACGTTCAAACAAAGAATTATACGAGCAAGGAATGGAAACAATCCCAAGTGACACAGCATGTTATCCAGCTAAAATCACACACGGCCATATTCAGGCAATGATTGATGCGGGTATTCCACGTATTTTTTATCCGGGAGTTGTTTTTGAACGACAAGAATCTGCTGAAGCGGATAATCACTTCAATTGTCCTATTGTCCAGAGCTATCCAGATGTTATTAAAAATAATGTGGATGACATTCGCGATGGTAAAGTCGATTATCGAAATCCCTTTATCAATTTAGCAAATGAATCAGCAGTAGCAAAAGTTCTACACCAAACTTTTGCGGATTTTGGTTTTTCGGAGGAACAGATTGCTCAAGCGTTGCATCATGGATATGAAGAATTAGCAACCTTTAAGGCAGATATTCAAAAAAAAGGTGAAGAAACTTTATTGATGTTGAATCAAAAAAATGAGCGAGGAATTGTTATCTCAGGTCGTCCGTACCATTTAGATCCAGAAATCAATCATGGAATCTCTGAAGTAATTACACAAGAAGGCTTCCATGTACTGACCGAAGACAGTATTTCCCATTTAGGAGATGTAGGAAATTTACGTGTTGTGAATCAATGGGTCTACCACTCACGGCTATATGCGGCTGCGCGTGTCGTAGCAAAATCAAAAAATCTTGAATTAGTTCAATTGAATTCATTCGGCTGTGGTTTAGATGCAGTAACAACAGATCAAGTCGAAGAAATCATGGAACAATATGGAAAAATCTATACAGTTCTAAAAATTGATGAAGGAGCAAACCTTGGAGCAATTCGTATTCGATTACGTTCCTTAAAAGCAGCGGTCAATGAACGAGCAAAACAAAACTTTGTTCCAGTCAAACGATTTGAAGAACCAGAAAAAATCGTCTTTACAAAAGAAATGAAAGAAAAACATACTTTGTTGTTGCCAATGCTTAGTCCGATTCATCAATCCGGCTTAGTGGATGTAGCGTTAAATGCCTCTGGGTACAATGTTGTTTGTTTGCCAGCAGAAGATAATGAAGCAATCAATGTTGGTCTGAAATATGTGAACAACGATGCGTGTTATCCAGCAATCATCTCCATTGGTCAATTAGTGGAGGCCTTGGAAAGTGGTAAGTATGATTTGGAAAATACAAGTGTGATGATGACTCAAACTGGTGGTGGTTGTCGTGCAACGAATTATATTCCATTACTTAGAAAAGCATTGAATGATGCTGGGTTTGGAAATATTCCAGTTGTTTCGATCTCAATGGGGAACAAGGGCGTTGAATCAAACCCTGGGTTTAAATTCACATTTCCAATGTTAAAACGTTTGGCGATTGCCTTTTTATATGGTGATTTGTTTGAACGAGTTGTTTATCGTACACGTCCTTACGAATTAGAAAAAGGGACAGTTGATCGCTTACATGAAGAATGGCTTCAACGAGTGGAAAAAAATGTTCGGAATGGCTCCTTGACGTTGTTTAATAGCAATATGAAGAAAATCGTCAAAGCATTTGATACCTTACCGATTTCTGATGTGAAAAAACCAAAAGTGGGAGTAGTTGGTGAAATATTAGTTAAGTATTCTCCAACTGCGAATAACGATATAGTTCGCTTACTTGAAGCAGAAGGCGCAGAAGCAGTGGTTCCTGATATTGTTGGATTTATGAACTATTCCCTATACAATCAAGTTTGGAAATATGAAAATCTTGGAATGGCTAAACAAAGTAAATTACTCGCACAATTTGCGATTCGGATGATTGAAATGATTGAAAAACCAATGGATAAAGCACTAAGAAAATCAGAACGATTTGATGGCATCCAATCTATTCAAGATTTGGCAGAAGATGCAAGCAAAATCTTGTCGATTGGAAATCAAACAGGTGAAGGTTGGTTCTTAACAGGAGAAATGATTGAGTTGTTGAAACATAATGTGAATAACATTGTTTGTATGCAACCGTTTGGCTGTTTGCCTAATCATGTAGTTGGTAAAGGCGTTATTAAAGAATTGCGTCGTCAATACCCTAACGCAAATATTGCAGCGATTGATTATGATCCAGGTGTTTCGATCGTCAACCAATTAAATCGTATTCGTTTAATGATGGCGACTGCTAATAAAACATTAGTGAAAGAAACCATTTCATGAATAACCTAATTAGATAAAAATACACGAGGAGAAAGTAGGGTTAAAACTTACTTTTTCCTCGTTTTTTGAAGAAAAATAAGCTGAACTGTTTCAACCGCTCAATGGAGAAAATCCTTTTTTTGTTGAGAATCAGGTATATACCAGTTATAATAAAGAAAACGAAAGGAAGGATGAAATCAGATGTCAAATCAGTTACCCGTATATATACAAATTCATGATCAATTAAAAAATGAGATTGAACAAGGGGTCTGGAAAATCGGTGACCGCCTTCCCTCTGAAAGAGAATTGGCTGTAAAATTTAATGTTAGTCGAATGACTTTGCGTCAAGCAATCCAAAATTTAGCAGACGAAGGAATCTTAGAGAGAAAAATTGGTTCAGGGACTTATGTTGCACGTGAAAAAGTTCAAGAAAAAATGTCTGGGACAACTAGTTTTACCGAAATTATGGAGTCACAAAATCGTGTACCTTCTAGCCGAACGGTTTCTTATTTCTTAACATCACCTAGTTCAAGTGAGATGGAAAAATTACAATTAGAAAAAGAGGACGTGATTCTTCGAATGGAACGTATTCGTTATGCAGATAACGTTCCAATTTGTTTTGAAGTTGCCAGTATTCCACAAAAAATCATTGAGGGATATAGCAAATCAGAAATTACAGAATCATTGTATCGAACGTTAGAAGAAAAAGGTGGAAAGAAAATTGGTCATGCAAATCAAACCATCTCTGCTATGTTAGCTTCAGAACAGATTTCTGAATATCTAGAAGTCAAACGTGGGGACGCAGTTCTACGCTTGCGACAAGTTTCTTACTTTGAAGAAGGAACGCCGTTTGAATATGTACGTACGCAATACGTTGGTAACCGATTTGAATTTTACCTAGAGAAATAAAACAAGCTGAAACAATTCGTTGTTTCAGCTTGTTTTTTTGTCTATTTTTCATTTGGTGTAAAGTTGTTCATGATAAGAAATTGGTCCTTCTTCGAAGACAACTTGTCCACTCAATAATTCGGTGACCGCTGCTTTAAACTGTGAGATGTTTGTTTCATTAATCATACAAACAACAATTACTTGATCGGTGTAACGAGTTTCCTTGACAGTCACTTGTTGTAGTTCAAGAAAATTTTCTAGCTTTCCTAGTTGTGGATAAGTGATGGCGATGGCAAGTTCCTGTTGTAAGGTACCTTCAACAATCCCAACCTCAGTTAGACCATGCGAGACAGCTTGCGTATAAGCTCGAATCAATCCGCCAGTACCTAATTTGATGCCACCAAAATAGCGTGTGACAACGGCAACAACATTGATTAGTTCATTCTTTTTTAAAACTTCAAGCATGGGTACGCCAGCTGTTCCGCTTGGCTCGCCATCATCACTACTGCGTTGAATCTCGCTTTGATCACCAATGACAAAAGCACTACAGTTATGATTTGCTTTCCAGTGTTCCTTTTTGATAGCTTGAATAAATGTTTTGGCTTCTTCTTCAGTCGTCACGCGTTTAAAGGAACAAATAAACCGAGACTTTTTTATTTCAATTTCACTTTGGCCATCTTCTTTGACCGTTAGATAACGTTCAATCATTGTTTTACCTCATTTCAAATGAAGAGTTACTTTCTTTAGTATATGAAAAATCTTTTGATGTTTCAACTTCCCAAATGGTTGCGCAAATGCTGGACTATGGGATAATGAAGGAAAGGTAGGTGAAGTTGGGAATGAAAGAACGTGTGAAAAAATATGATGCTATAACCCACTACATAAAAAATAATGGTGGTTCGCAAATTACTTTGACGTTTACTCAAATGGATGAGTTGTTATTTCCTAACAGTGGGCTTCCAAAGTCTGCCAGACAGACGACGGATTGGTGGGCAAACGATTATCGTCATCCGGAAAAAGGGGCTTATGGTTGGCTGAATGCAGGATATGAAGTTGTTGTTGTTAATTTGGCAAAAGAATATATCGTCTTTAACCAATTAGTAAAATCCAGTTGGTTGTTCAATGAGTGAACCGCATTCAGAAAACGTTGACAATCGTTATCTTTTAGCTATAATAAATACATAGGAACAAGAAAGCGGTTACGTTCCTTGGCTTAGAAAAGGGGAGATTAACAATGTCAAAAAAAACAATTATGCTTGTCTGTTCAGCTGGTATGAGTACGAGCTTATTAGTAACTAAAATGGAAAAAGCTGCGGAAGCACAAGGCTTAGATACAGATATCTTTGCAGTATCTGCATCTGATGCAGATAATCATTTAGCAAGCAAAGACGTTGATGTTTTATTATTAGGCCCACAAGTTCGTTTTATGAAAGGTGACTTTGAAAAACGTGTTGAGCCAAAAGGAATTCCATTAGACATCATCAATATGGCTGATTACGGCATGATGAATGGCGAAAAAGTGTTACAACAAGCTTTGACACTAATTGGCGATAAATAAAGAGTACTGACGAATTAAAAAGTGCGAGGTTTTTTCATTTCGAAAATGCCTCGCACTTTTTTTGCGTATCTTTTTTTAGGGAAGAAAAATGCCACACAAAAAAGTTTGGGGAAGGCGACTCTTAACAAGAGAAGTCGCACAACTACCAAAAGAAATACTGAATCAAGTCACGTATCAACGAACTGCTAGTGTAATGAAACGAAACCAACAGATCATTTGTCAACGTTGTGGACAAATCACTCAGCAACAAGAGGCCAAACTAAATGAAGAAGACTATTATTGTCCACATTGTTTATTTTTGGGACGAAACGATACGACCCAAGAATTATGGTTATTTGATCAGCCACCATTGTTTCCACGTCAAATTATTTTTACTTGGGACAAAACATTAACGATAGAGCAAGCCAAAATCGCCCAACGTTTGACTACGCAAGTCACAGATCATCATTTAATCTGGGCTGTGACCGGTGCCGGAAAAACAGAAATCTTGTATCCACTTTTACAATTGTTGCTAGCAACTGGGAAACGAGTGGCGATTGCTTCACCACGGGTGGATGTGTGCCAAGAACTTTTGCTGCGTTTTACTACAGTCTTTCCAGAAGAAAAAATCGTCTTACTTCATGGCAAACAACAGGTTCCCTATACATTTAGTTCCTTCGTTATTTGTACGACACACCAGTTGTATCGTTTTTATCATGCGTTCGATTTATTAGTCGTCGATGAAATTGATGCGTTTCCCTATGTCAGGGATCAAGGACTTCAGTATGCGACGGAAACAGCGAAGAAGCCTGATGGCCAATTGATCTATTTAACAGCAACACCCGATGAACGTTTGCTAAAAGAAATCCGACGGACATTTCAGATCCATTACTTACCTTTACGCTTTCATCAACGACTGTTACCCGAGCCACGACTCATTTTCTGGAATAATTGGCGCCTGTGCTTAAACAAACGAAAAAAAATGAACCCGTTAATCAAAAAAATCCAAACATTAGTGAAAGACAACCATGTCTTGTTGTTTTGTCCAAGCATTGAATTGATGAATGAGTTACAAATGAAATTAGCAGAGTGGTTGCCAACGATTAACATTACCTCTGTATCTTCAAAAGATAAAAAACGTCAGGAAAAAGTACAAGCAATGCGTCATCAAAAATATGAGGTGCTTTTAACTACCATGATTCTTGAACGAGGTGTTACTTTCGAAAATATTTCAGTTATTGTTCTAGGCGCAGAACATGAAGTTTTTACGAAATCTGCACTGGTCCAAATTGCCGGTCGAGCAGATCGCAAGGGAGAATTCAGTAACAGCCAAGTCTGTTTCTTTTATCATGAAAAAACGCGTGCAATCAAAAAAGCAGTAAAAGAAATCAACATGATGAACAAAGCGGGGAGACTCTTACAATGAAGTGTTGCTATTGCCAAAAGCCAATCATTAAAAATTTAACAATCAAGGAACTCGTTCAGCGAAAAAAGTCAGTTGAACTTTGTTGGGAATGTGCCAAACTATTTACTCCTTTATCCAGCGAAAATAAGTGTGATGGTTGCCAAAAAAGTTTATTGAAGAGTGAGAGAAAATCCACACATAGTCAGAAACGCCTTTGTACAGATTGCCTTTATTGGCAAGAACGTTATCCGACATATGATTTTTGCCATCGAAGCTTTTTTAAATATGATGAAGCGATGCAAACGTGGTTCCAACAATATAAATTTACAGGGGATATTCGTTTAGCAGGGACTTTTGCAAAGCAATGGCAAAGTTTACCAAAAAGATTCCCTGATTATCTTTTTTGTCCGATTCCATTATCAAACGAACGACTAGCTCAACGTGGATTCAATCAAGTGAGCCAGATGCTGAAAGTTTCAGGAGTGACTTTTCAGATATTACTTAAGCGAGTCAAACACCATTCTGCGCAGGCGCAACATACTCGAGTGAAGAGATTAGCGATGCCTCAGCCATTTGCCTTGTGCGTTGAGCCAGAGCAAATCAAACAGTGTAAAATTTTATTAATTGATGATGTGTATACAACAGGACAGACGTTATTTCATGCTGCGACTTGTCTTGCAGAATATCAACCAATTGAAGTTCGGACGTTTTCTTTAGCACGATAAAGCAAAAAGTAAAAAATACGTGAAATTGGTAGCGATTTAGTTTGCAAATAGATTAGAGTTCGATATAATATAAATAAGAAGAGGGAAAGAGTGGTCCTTCTCCTTCTTGATTGTGGTAGACGAAAGGGGTAATTTTTATGTTTAGATATAATGTACGTGGCGAAAATATCGAAGTAACTGAAGCGATTCGTGACTATGTTGAAAAAAAAGTAGGCAAGTTAGAACGTTATTTCAGTGATGCACCCGATGCTACAGCCCATGTAAACTTAAAAGTTTATACTGAAAAAACAGCAAAAGTGGAAGTAACGATTCCATTACCTTATCTTGTATTACGTGCGGAAGAAACTTCACCAGATTTATATGCAAGTATTGATTTGGTTGTTGATAAATTGGAACGTCAGATTCGCAAATTTAAAACAAAAATCAACCGCAAATCTCGTGAAACTGGCATGAATACTGCAAGTGCTGCAGTTTTATTCAATGAAGAAAACGGGGAAGGCGAAAACGAATCTGAATTAGATATCGTTCGCACAAAACGTTTGTCGTTGAAACCAATGGATAGTGAAGAAGCTGTCTTACAAATGAATATGTTAGGACACAACTTCTTTATCTTTGAAGATGCTGAAACCAATGGTACAAGTATCGTTTACCGTCGTAAAGATGGAAAATATGGTTTAATCGAAACTGACTAAAAAATAACTATTTTTTAAAACCTTATGGTGTCTAGCTTGACACCATAAGGTTTTTTTACATAAAAAAGCTGTATTTTTATTAAGAATAAAGAAGTTCATAGAATAATCTAGCTAAGATATTTCAATTATCTATAAGTAATGATAAAATGGATAGGAAAGTCTACATAAGCGAGATGGATATTGCAGAAAAAGGAGATTATACAACGAATGGCCAATTTTATACGTTCAATTATTGAAAATGATAAAAAAGAATTAAAACGTTTAGATAGCATTGCTAAAAAAGTTGAATCACATGCTGACAAAATGGCAGCTTTAACTGATGAGCAATTACAAGCAAAAACTGATGAATTTAAAGGTAGATACAAAAAAGGTGAAACCTTAGACCAATTATTACCAGAAGCGTTCGCCGTTGTTCGCGAAGCAGCGAAACGTGTCTTGGGTTTATATCCTTACCATGTCCAATTGATGGGTGGGATCGTTCTTCATGATGGGAACATTCCAGAGATGCGTACCGGTGAAGGTAAAACATTGACCGCTACTATGCCAGTGTATTTAAATGCATTGTCAGGTGAAGGTGTACACGTTGTTACTGTAAATGAATATTTAGCAACCCGTGACTCAACTGAAATGGGTGAGCTATATAATTTCTTAGGACTTAGCGTTGGTTTGAATATCAATTCTAAATCAGCTGATGAAAAACGTGACGCGTATAATTGTGATATTACTTATAGTACAAATAACGAATTAGGTTTTGACTATTTGCGTGACAACATGGTGGTTTATCGTAATCAAATGGTTCAACGACCATTGAACTACGCGATTGTCGATGAAGTGGATTCCATTTTGATCGATGAAGCCAGAACACCATTGATTATTTCAGGACAAGCAGAAAAATCAACTGCTTTATACACAAGAACAGATAACTTCGTTAAACGCTTGAAGGAAGAAGAAGACTATAAAATTGACGTTCAGTCAAAAACGATTGGGTTAACTGAAACGGGTATCGAAAAGGCAGAAGAAACTTTTGGATTAGAAAACTTATATGACATTGAAAACACTGCTTTGACACATCACTTAGATCAAGCATTACGTGCGAACTACATTATGTTACTTGATATTGATTATGTGGTTCAAGACGGAAAAGTCATGATCGTTGACCAATTTACTGGTCGTATTATGGATGGTCGTCGTTACTCTGATGGACTTCACCAAGCAATTGAAGCAAAAGAAGGCGTAGAAATCGAAGACGAAACAAAAACAATGGCTTCGATCACATTCCAAAACTATTTCCGTATGTACAAAAAACTTTCTGGGATGACTGGTACTGCGAAAACGGAAGAAGAAGAGTTTAGAGAAATCTATAACATTCAAGTTATTCAAATTCCAACGAACCGTCCAGTTATTCGTGATGACCGTGCAGATTTACTTTATCCAACGTTGGAAAGTAAATTCCATGCGGTTGTTCAAGATATCAAAGATCGTTATCGTAAAGGACAACCAGTCTTGGTAGGTACAGTTGCGGTTGAAACATCTGAATTACTATCAGATATGTTGAATCGCGAACGGATTCCGCATGAAGTATTGAATGCTAAAAATCATTTTAAAGAAGCCGAAATCATCATGAATGCTGGTCAAAAAGGTGCAGTTACGATTGCTACTAACATGGCTGGTCGTGGGACGGATATCAAGTTAGGTCTTGGTGTACGTGAATTAGGCGGTTTAGCTGTTATTGGTACGGAACGTCATGAATCTCGTCGTATCGATAATCAGTTGCGTGGACGTGCTGGACGTCAAGGAGACCCAGGCATGTCACAATTTTATCTTTCATTAGAAGATGATTTGATGAAACGTTTTGGTTCAGAACGAATCAAGGCTTTCTTGGATCGGATGAAAATTGGGGATGAAGATGCGGTTATCCAAAGTAAGATGTTAACAAAACAAGTTGAGTCTGCTCAAAAACGAGTAGAAGGAAACAACTATGATACGCGTAAAAATGTCTTACAATATGACGATGTGATGCGTGAACAACGTGAAGTAATCTATAAACAACGTCAAGATGTCATCATGGAAGAAACTAGTTTGTCTCAACCATTGATGAATATGGTCAAAAGAACAATTAGCCGTGTAGTAGATGCACACACACAACTAGAAAAAGAAAATTGGAACCTTGAAGGCATTGTTGACTTTGCCGGAAATGCGATTGTCCATGAAGACAGCATCAGTGTGAAAGAGCTTGAAGGAAAAACGCCAGAAGAAATGAAAGCTTATTTAAATGAGTTAGCACAGGATGTGTTTGATACAAAAGCCAACCATTTAAATGGTCCTGAACAACTCTTAGAATTTGAAAAAGTTGTTATCTTGCGCGTGGTTGATTCAAAATGGACAGATCATATTGATGCTATGGATCAATTACGTCAATCAATTGGGCTACGTGCATACGGGCAAAATAATCCGCTAGTTGAGTATCAAACAGAAGGATACAAAATGTTTGAAGATATGGTCGGTGCAATTGAATATGAAGTGACTCGATTATTCATGAAAGCTGAAATCCGTCAAAATGTTCAACGAGAACAAGTATCTCAAGGCGAAGCTTCGCATGCCACAGAAGCAAGTGCAGAAGAAAAAAGTAACACAAGTGCAAAAAAACAACCAGTTCAAGTGAATAAAGTTGGACGAAATGATCCTTGTCCTTGTGGAAGCGGAAAAAAATATAAAAACTGCCACGGGAAAAATGAAGCTTAATCATTTTTAAATAGAAAGAAGCTGGTGAGAGAAGTTCTTTTTAGAAAGAATTTGTCTCACCTTCTTTCTGTTATCTTTAGATTCTGGTAGACTAGAAAAAGAAGTGAAAAGAAGACGAAAAAGATTGTCCAGAGAAAGAAGGAAGCAAACATGGAAATTTTTGAGATTCGCAATTTGTTAGCTGACATGCAAGAGAAGGTCACAAGCTTTAGGGGGTCTCTTTGACTTAGATCAGTTAGAAGAATCGATTGCGCAAGCGGAGTATAAGATGGCTGAACCGGGTTTTTGGGATGACAGTGTTGCTGCTCAACAAGTGATCAATGAAAATAATGCGAATAAAGAAACTTATGACCAATTCCATTCATTAGCGGATGAATTGGAAGAATTAGAACTGTTGACGGAATTGTTGCAAGAAGAACCAGATGCAGAAATGCAAACAGAATTGGAAACACGATTACATGCGTTAAATGAAAAAATGAAGACGTATGAGTTAGCTATGTTACTTGATGGACCTTATGATCGAAATAACGCTATTTTGGAATTACATCCTGGAGCAGGCGGAACAGAATCACAAGATTGGGGCAGCATGTTATTGCGTATGTATACACGCTGGTCAGAACAGCATGGGTATCAAGTGGAAATCTTGGATTATCAAGCCGGTGACGAAGCGGGAATCAAGAGTGTTACTTTACTCATCAAAGGACATAATGCATTTGGGTATTTGAAATCTGAAAAAGGTGTTCATCGCTTGGTTCGAATATCACCGTTTGATTCAGCAAAAAGACGTCACACTTCTTTTTGTTCAGTGGATGTTATGCCTGAATTGGATGAAACAATTGATATTGAAATCAATCCAGATGAGTTAAAAATCGATACGTATCGTGCCAGTGGAGCCGGTGGACAGCACATTAATAAAACAGAATCTGCTGTGCGAATCACACATATACCAACTGGAACAGTGGTTGCCAGCCAAGCACAACGTTCCCAGTTAAAAAATAGAGAGCAAGCAATGGGGATGTTGAAGGCTAAACTTTATCAACTCGAAGTAGAGAAAAAAGAACAGGAAGCTGCAGCATTGCGTGGTGAACAAAAAGAAATTGGTTGGGGTTCACAAATCCGTTCCTATGTATTCCATCCTTACTCAATGGTTAAAGATCACCGAACAAATGTGGAAACCGGGAATGTTCAAGCGGTCATGGATGGAGACTTAGACCTATTTATTGATGCTTACCTAAAACTACATTTGGTATAACATTAGTGGATTATTATTTAATTGACATAAAATTGTAAAATTTTGCAAGCAACTTGAAACATTGCCATGCTATAATGGCTGAAGACTGAAAAAGATATGGAGAGAATGCCATGATTGAAATGAAGGATGTAATGAAGAAGTACTCCAATGGTACGACTGCCATCCGCAATCTCTCGGTCGTTATCGATCAAGGAGAATTTGTTTATGTAGTTGGACCATCAGGAGCAGGGAAATCTACATTTATCAAATTGATGTACCGAGAAGAAAAAGCAACTAAGGGAACATTGAATATTGCAGGACACGATTTGATGGCTATCAAAAATCGTGAAGTTCCTTATTTACGCAGAGAAATTGGAATTGTCTTCCAAGATTATAAACTACTCCCACGGAAAACTGTTTATGAAAATGTTGCTTACGCTATGCAAGTAATTGGTCGTAAACCACGTGAAATCAAAAAACGTGTGATGGAAGTTTTAGATTTAGTTGGGTTAAAACATAAAGTACGTGTTTTTCCAAGCGAATTATCTGGTGGGGAACAACAACGTGTTGCGATTGCACGCGCGATTGTCAACACACCAAAAGTTTTGATTGCAGATGAACCTACAGGTAATTTAGACCCTGAAAATTCATGGGAAATTATGAAACTCCTTGATCGCATCAATGGACAAGGGACGACAGTTGTTATGGCAACACATAACAGTACGATCGTAAATACAATTCGTCATCGGGTAATCGCTATTGAAAATGGACGAATTATTCGAGACCAAGCGGAAGGGGAATACGGATACGATGATTAGAACCTTTTTCCGCCACCTATTAGAAAGTATCAAAAGCTTGAAACGTAACGGCTGGATGACTGTTGCCTCTGTTAGTGCGGTAACAATCACTTTAGCACTTGTTGGTATTTTTATGGCTGTTATTATGAATGCAACCAAACTTGCACAAGATATTGAAGGAAACGTAGATGTTTCAGTTTTTGTTGATATTGGTACAAAAGAGGCGGATATCAAAAAATTAGGAACAGAATTAGAAAAACTTGATCATGTTGAAAAAGTGTCTTTTTCAAGTAAAGACCAAGAATTGAAAAAAATCCAAGCAGCAATGGGTGATTCATGGAATCTATTTGAAGGAGATAGCAATCCTTTATATGATGTATATGTGGTAAGTGCAACCGAACCTTCTTATACCAAAGAGGTCTCAAAAGAAGCAGAAAAATTATCTAACGTTTATCATGCAGATTATGGAGGTACTTCTTCAGATCGGATCTTTGAAATTGCAGGAGCTGTTCGTACATGGGGATTAGCAGCTGCGGCATTGTTATTATTTGTTGCTATGTTCTTGATCTCTAACACGATACGCATTACGATTTTATCTCGTCAAAGAGAAATTCAAATCATGCGTTTAGTTGGAGCAAAAAATGGCTATATTCGTTGGCCTTTCTTCCTAGAAGGCGGTTGGATCGGTTTGATTGGCGCAATTATTCCGATGTTGATCTTAACATTTGGTTATCGTGAAATTTTCCAATTGGTCAATCCATCACTCTTGCGTTCGAACTATTCATTATTACAACCAGCAGACTTTGTTTGGAAAATCAATGTCTTGATGACTGGTATCGGAGTAATCATTGGTTCTTTAGGATCAACAATCTCAATGAGACGATTCCTGAAAATTTAATCAATCATTTACAGTAGAAAACATTGTACTCATGAAAACTGAGTACAATGTTTTTTTTATGGTGAAAAAATGGCTTGAGGCGTATTCTTTTTTCTCTTTACTTTAAAAAAAAACTTGGTTATGCTTAGGAGGTTAGAAAATGAAGAGGTGAATCCATGAAGGTGATTGTTGATAATTTTTTTACGATCATTTTGATTGCGAATATTTTATTATCGCTAATCATTGTGTTTCGTGAAAGAAGAGAAACAGCACAAACATGGGCTTGGTTACTTGTGTTGATGTTTATCCCAATTTTAGGATTTATTCTATATATTTTTTTTGGTAGGGGAATTTCAAAAGATAAAATTTTTGATTTGAAGATGCAAGGAAAAATTGGGATGAATTTGGAAATTGAAGAAGATAAACAAGCGTTAAAACGTGGACTGTATCCCCATCCGCCAACCGGACAAGCCGATGTTAGACAACTGATTTATATGTTGACTGTTTCAGAAGGAACGTTATATACGTCTCAAAACGAAGTTACTTTATTTACAGATGGCCGTGAAAAATTTGATGCGTTGATTGACGATATCAATCATGCCCAAAATCATATCCACCTCGAGTATTATATTTATCGAAGCGATGATTTGGGAGTCGAACTACGGGATGCCTTGATCTCGGCTGCACGACGAGGTGTAAAAGTACGGGTTTTATTAGATGCATGGGGATCTACGCAAGTTTCACTAAGTTTCTTTGATGAATTAAAGAAACATGGCGGGGAAGTTGCTTTCTTTTTCCCTTTATTTGTTCCGTATATCAATCCGCGAATCAATTACCGAAATCATCGGAAAATCGTTGTAATTGATGGACAAATTGGTTATACAGGTGGATTCAATGTGGGGAATGAGTACTTAGGTTTGGTCAAAAAATTTGGGTATTGGCGTGATAACCATTTAAGAATCTATGGCGAAGCTGTTTATAGCTTACAAAATCGCTTTTTGATGGATTGGAATTCTCAACATACAAATGAAGTCAGTTACTCACCAGATTTTTTCCCGAGGATTAATTCTACAGGGGACATGGCTGTACAAATCGTGACTAGTGGGCCTGATTCGGAACACGAACAGATCAAAATGACTTATTTAAAAATGATTTCTTTAGCTAAACGAGAAATTTTGATTCAGACACCTTATTATATTCCTGATGGCTCCATTCATGAGGCGCTCAAGCTGGCTTTGCTAGCAGGCGTAAAAGTTCATTTACAAATTCCGAATAAACCAGACCATCCATTGGTTTACTGGGCAACTTATTCTTTCGCAGCGGAACTGATTGAGTACGGTGCAATCGTTGAAACCTACGAGAATGGCTTTATTCATGCGAAGACGATGATTATTGACGGGGGCGTCGTTTCGGTAGGCTCGGCAAACATTGATGTTCGTTCTTTCCGTTTAGATTTTGAAGTCAATACATTAGTGTATGATGAACGAATGGCTTCGCAAGTACGCAAAGCATTTTTTGATGACTCAAATGTATCAAAACAATTGACAAGAGAAATTTATGAAAATCGAGGCACGATAATCAAACTTAAAGAAGGGTTAGCAAGATTAGTTTCACCATTACTTTAAGAGGGATAAGCAAAAAGGACTTGAAGCATAAATCGCTGATTTATGTTCCAAGTCCTTTTTTATCGGGGTCACTTCTGAATAAATTCAGAAATGAAGAAAACGTCTCAATCCACTTTTGTGAACTTTGGGGTATTTCTTGATTTTTGGGGAAAGCAAGAAATAAGTTCGCTCAAGTTTTTTTGAGAGACGCATTTCAGAAATAGTATAGCATAGTCAAAAATAATGAGATAGTTTTATTTTTATTTTATCAAAAATAACTCATCAATTTGTTATTTAATAATTTTGATTCGTTTTCAATAAACACGGAAAATGTTAGAATAAAATTACTTTATGACTAAAGGAGATTTTTAATGAAAAAATTAAAATTATTATTACCAGTATTGGGATTAGCCATTCTTTTATCTGGATGTGCAAAATGGATTGATCGTGGGGAATCAATTACAGCAGTAGGATCTTCTGCATTGCAGCCACTAGTTGAAACTGTTGCGGAAAGCTACCAAACAGAAAATCCCGGAAAATTCGTCAACGTCCAAGGTGGTGGTAGCGGAACTGGTTTATCTCAAGTGCAATCTGGTGCCGTAGACATCGGAAACTCTGACTTGTTTGCTGAGGAAAAATCTGGAATTGATGCAAAAGCTTTGGTAGATCATAAGGTTGCTGTTGTTGGGATCACGCCGATTGTGAATAAAAAAGTGGGTGTCACAGATATTTCCATGGAAGAATTAAAAAAACTATTTACTGGTGAAATCAAGAATTGGAAAGAGCTTGGTGGGAACGATCAGGCAGTGGTTATTTTAAACCGTGCTTCTGGAAGTGGGACACGTAGTACATTTGAAAAATGGGTCCTAGATGGTGAATCTGCAATCCAAGCACAAGAGCAAGATTCAAGTGGAATGGTTCGCCAAATCGTTGCCGACACACCTGGAGCAATCAGCTATGTCGCTTTTTCTTATGTAACAGACGAAGTAGCAACACTTAAAATCGACGGTGTAGAACCAACAGATGAAAATGTAACAACCAATGAATGGACTATTTGGGCATATGAACATATGTATACAAAAGGTAAGCCAACGGAGTTAACGGATGAATTTTTAGCGTACATTCTTTCAGACGAGATTCAAAATAATATCGTTGGTGAACTAGGTTATATCCCAGTTTCACAAATGAAAGTGGAACGTGACTGGGAAGGAAACATCATTTCTGAATAACCTTTACAAAAAATTTACAAACTTAGCGAAACTTTTACATGTTATTAAAACCAAATTGATGTTTGTTTTGTACACTAAACAAGTATGTTAAACCTGAGCAAGGGGGAGTCATCTGTGGAGGATGTAAAAAAAGTATTATTAACAAAATCGAAGCGTTCAAAAATGGAGCAACGTGGAAAATTTATTAGTTTTCTTTGTATCGCTTTAATTGTTTTAGTGGTATTAGCTATTTTTTATTTTGTTGCAAGTAAGGGGTTAGCAACTTTCTTTGTTGATAAGGTGAACGTGTTCGACTTTTTATTTGGTACGAGTTGGAACCCAAGTCAAGTTGGTCCAGATGGAAAACCGATGGTTGGGGCATTGCCAATGATCACCGGATCTTTTATCGTGACATTTTTATCTGCAATCATCGCAACACCATTTGCTATTGGAGCAGCGGTTTTCATGACGGAAATTTCACCGAAAAATGGAACAAAAATTTTACAACCAGTGATTGAGCTGCTAGTTGGTATTCCATCAGTAGTTTATGGGTTTATTGGTTTATCTGTGATTGTACCGTTTGTCCGTAACGTCTTTGGTGGTACAGGTTTCGGGATCTTGGCCGGAACATTTGTCTTGTTTGTTATGATTTTGCCAACGGTCACAACGATGACTGTTGATGCGTTGAAGTCTGTGCCTAGACATTATCGAGAAGCGTCATTAGCTTTAGGCGCAACGAGATGGCAAACTATTTATAAAGTGGTTCTTAGAGCAGCCGTACCTGGAATTTTGACAGCAGTTGTTTTCGGAATGGCACGTGCATTTGGAGAAGCATTGGCGATCCAAATGGTTATCGGGAATGCAGCATTGATGCCAACTAGCCTAACAACACCTGCATCAACTTTGACTTCGATTTTAACAATGGGAATCGGAAACACGATCATGGGCACGATTGAAAATAATGTGTTATGGTCCTTAGCTTTGATCCTATTATTGATGTCATTATTCTTCAATATTATTATCCGTATGATTGGTAAGAAGGGAGCCTTAAAATAAGATGAATGCAAAACGTTCCGATAAAATCGCAACTGGTATTTTATATGCCGTTTCTGGAATCATTGTTTTGATTTTGGCTGCTTTGTTACTGTACATTTTAGTACGTGGAATTCCTCATATCTCTTGGTCGTTCTTGACTGAACCTTCCAAGGCTTATCAAGAAGGTGGGGGTGTAGGAGTTCAATTATTCAACTCCATCTATTTATTACTGATTACAATGATCATTAGTTTTCCCTTATCACTTGGTGCAGGTATCTATCTTTCTGAATATGCAAGTAAGAACTGGCTGACAGATGTAGTCCGTACTTCTATTGAGATCTTGAGTTCATTACCATCTGTCGTTGTTGGTTTGTTTGGTTTCTTAGTCTTTGTTATTCAGTTTCAATATGGTTTCTCTATTTTGTCTGGTGCGTTAGCGTTGACTGTGTTTAATCTACCGCTTTTGACAAGAACGGTGGAAGAATCATTACAAGCTGTTCATTACACACAACGAGAAGCAGGCTTAGCTTTAGGTTTATCACGTTGGGAAACAGTTTTAAAAGTTGTTGTTCCAGAAGCAACACCGGGGATTTTAACGGGGGTCATCTTGAGTTCTGGAAGAATCTTTGGTGAAGCGGCTGCCTTGATTTATACCGCAGGACAAAGTGCGCCAGCTCTTGACTTTAGTAACTGGAACCCATTGAGTGTTTCAAGTCCGATTAGTATCTTCCGCCAAGCGGAAACATTGGCTGTTCATATTTGGAAAATCAATACTGAAGGAACGATGCCAGATGGTGCTGCTGTATCAGCTGGAGCATCAGCCGTACTGATCATTGCCGTCTTGCTCTTCAACTTTGGCGCACGCGCGATTGGGAAACGGTTATACCGTAAAATGACTTCAGCCTAAGGAGAAGAAGAAACTATGAAAGAATACAATTTGAATGATACAAATATCATCACAATGCCTCCGGAAAAGAAAATTGCTTTACACACGGAAGATTTACATGTCTGGTACGGTGACAATGAAGCAATCAAAGGTGTTGATTTAGAATTTGAAAAAAATAAAATCACTGCCTTGATCGGTCCTTCTGGTTGTGGGAAGTCCACTTATTTACGTTCACTGAATCGAATGAATGATGGAATTGCAAATACAAAAATCACGGGAAAAATCATGTATAAGGATGTTGATGTCAATGCACCACAAGTCGATGTGTATGAAATGCGCAAACGAATCGGCATGGTATTCCAGCGTCCTAACCCATTCAGTAAATCAATTTATGAAAATATCACGTTTGCTTTGAAGCAACATGGCGAAAAAGATAAAAAGAAACTAGATGAAATTGTTGAAACTAGTTTGAAACAAGCCGCTTTGTGGGATCAGGTCAAAGATAACCTTGATAAAAGTGCATTAGCCTTATCAGGGGGGCAACAGCAACGTCTATGTATTGCCCGCGCAATTGCAATGAAACCAGATATTTTATTATTGGATGAACCAGCAAGTGCATTAGATCCTATTTCGACAGGTACTGTGGAAGAAACCCTAGTGAACTTGAAGGAAGACTTTACTATCATTATTGTCACGCACAATATGCAACAAGCTGCGCGTATCAGTGACTACACAGCATTCTTTTACTTAGGGAAAGTGATTGAATACGATCAAACGAAAAAGATATTTACTAGACCGAAAATTCAAGCAACCGAAGATTATGTGTCCGGTCATTTTGGTTAAAACGGAGGCTTCACTATGACAAAAGAAATTATTTCATCAAAAGATCTTCATTTATATTATGGTAAAAAAGAAGCTTTAAAAGGCATCGACTTAAGTATCAACCAAGGTGAGATTACTGCGATGATTGGACCTTCAGGTTGTGGAAAGTCCACTTACTTGCGTTCATTGAACCGAATGAATGACTTGATTCCTGGTGTAACGATTACCGGTAGTGTGCTGTATAAAGGAAAAGATATCTACGGTCCTAAAACGGATACCGTTGAGCTAAGGAAAGAAATCGGTATGGTATTCCAACAGCCTAATCCCTTTCCTTTTTCGATCTATGAGAACGTTATTTATGGGTTAAGACTAAAAGGCGAAAAAGATAAAAAAGTGTTGGATCAAGTAGTTGAAGAAAGTCTGAAAGCTGCCTCTGTTTGGGATGATGTGAAGGATAAACTGCATAAGAGCGCATTATCTTTATCTGGTGGGCAACAACAACGGGTATGTATCGCACGTGTGTTAGCAGTCAATCCAGAAATTATTTTATTAGATGAACCAACAAGCGCGCTTGACCCTGTTTCAACTGGAAAAATTGAAAGTATGTTGTTAGAATTGAAAGAGAATTATACGATGATCATGGTTACACATAATATGTCACAAGCTTCTCGTATCTCAGATAAAACAGCTTTTTTCTTAGATGGCCATTTAATTGAATTCAATGATACAAAGAAAATTTTCATGAATCCAGAAAAACAAGAAACAGAAGATTACATCTCAGGACGATTCGGATAAGGGGGAAATAAAATGCTACGAACGCAATTTGAAGAGGAATTACTAAACCTTCATAATCAATTTTATGAAATGGGTATGATGGTCAGTAGTGCGGTGCATAAGTCTGTTCGCTCTTATGTGAAACATGACAAAGCCCTTGCACAAGAAGTAATCGAAAACGATACAAATATCAATGATATGGAAATTCGTTTAGAAAAGAAAAGTTTTGAAATGATTGCTTTACAACAACCAGTAACGACAGACTTGCGTATGATTATTACAGTTATGAAAGCAAGTTCTGATTTGGAAAGAATGGCGGATCACGCGGTATCTGTTGCAAAATCAACGATTCGCGTCAAAGGACAAACGAGAATTCCAGAAATCGAAAAAGAAATTTCGGATATGTCGGACTATGTTAAGAAAATGGTTGATAATGTATTGGTTGCCTATGTCAAAACGGACGAAAAAGACGCTCGAACAATTGCAAATATGGATCAACGTGTAAATGAATATTTCAATCGAATCTACAATGCAACAATCAAAAATATGGAAGCTAATCCAGAAACAGTCATTAGTGGAACAGACTATTTAAATGTTGCGAGTTATTTGGAACGTATCGGTGACTATGTGACCAATATTTGTGAGTGGATCGTTTACTTGGCGACGGGAAAGATTACGGAATTGAATACGACCCATGATGAGATTTTTTAAAAAGGTTGTGGCGCAAAACGCTCAGCTCCAATAAATAAGTCTAAATTCCCAGAAATTGTTTCTCAAATTTTTGTGGAATTTAGACTTATTTTGTAGGAGTTGTTTTGGGAACACCGTGAAAAAGGTTGTGGCGCAAAGCGTGTAGCTCTGACAGGATAGTGCACAAGCACTTTAAAAAGTTAGAACGCAACAACAAAAAACAAACTCACCTTTAAGAGGCTAGGGGAAAACGCAATTCGTTTTCTCCTAGCCTCTTTTTTTAGTATGATTAATGAGTAGATGAAATGACGGAAGATGGAGAAAAAGTTACATCTTAAGTCCTATGACATTTTCTTCAAATGAAGGCATAATATGGATGTAAGGAAAAGTTGCAAACAATATTTGCTCAAGGAGGCAATTTCCATGAAAGAAAGAGAACGTATTTTAGATTTAGTAAAAAAAGGAATCCTTTCGACAGAAGAAGGTTTAGATTTGTTAGAAAGTATGGCAACTGAAAAAGACGAAAAGTTAATTAAAAAAGAAGCAGACAAAGTAACTGCTAGTCATAAAGAAAAAGATCAAGTAAGTCAATTGATGGATGATTTAGAAAATGACGAAGAAGAAACGCTCGCTGATCCTGAAATCGATCCAAAGGAAAAAGAAAAACAAGACCAAGAAAACTTAGAAAAAATTCTTGATGAATTAGCAACAGAAGCAAACAAAGCATCTGCACACCTAGATGAAGTGAATGCTGAACTACAAGAAAATCGACAAGCACGCAATGACAAACAGGAAGCATTGATGCAGTTGAACACGAAAGAAGAACTAGATGAGTTAACCCCAGAAGAACTTGAACAACGTCAAACATTGGAAAGTGAAATCCAAGAGTTAGAAGCAGAAGGCAACAAGCTGGTTGAACAACAATTGAAGCTTGAAGCAGAATTAAAAGATATTCGTAAAAATCAATGGTCAGAAACAAAAGATTCAATTGCTGAAAAGTTTGAATTACCAGATGATTGGAAAGAACAAGCAACGGACACATTGAACCAAGTTGGTGAAAAAATGTCTGAAGCGGGTAGCCAATTAGGCAAGTTCTTGAAGAAAACATTCCAAACCGTTTCTGATTCTGTGAACGACAATATGGAATGGAAAGACGTCAATTTACGTGTTCCTGGCATTGCGACAACAAAATTTGAACATGAATTTTACTATGAAGCACCAGAAGCAAGTATTATTGACATCAAAGCAGCAAATGGGAACGTGATTTTGAAAACTTGGGATAGCGAAGATGTCAAAGTAGAAGCAAAAATCAAACTCTACGGAAAAATGACAGCTGAACCATTTGATGCCTTTTTAGAAAGAAGTCAGATCGAAGTCAATGAAGACCATATTTCTTTCCAAATTCCGAATAAACGTGTACGAGCAGATCTTGTTTTCTACTTGCCAACTCGTTTGTACGACCACGTAGCAATCAAGTTGCTTAACGGGAACATCACAATCAAAGGTCTAGAAACGAAAGACACGTATGCAAAATCAACGAACGGAAATATCTTAATCAATGAGTTAACAGCAACTATGTTAGAAATTGAAGGAGTCAATGGCAATATTGACGTGAACCGCGGTCAAATTCTAGACTCAATCATTGAAACAGTTAATGGAACAGTCACTATGGCAACAACTCCTGAAAATATTTCGGTATCATTAGTCAATGGAGATGTTCGCTTGACGTTAACAGAAGATTCGCTAAGAAAAGTCGAAGCAAGCTCTGTCAATGGAAACGTGAAAGTAGCATTACCGGAAACACTGGGTGTCGAAGGGCATGCTAAAACAAGCTTAGGCAGTATCAATAGCCGCATGAGCGAGTATGACGTTGTTCGCGAAAAGAAAGAAAGAACCAATCAAATGTTACAATTCCGTCGTATTTCTGATACAGGAATTGCCCAAGTTCAGTTATCAACCACAACTGGTAATATCTTCTTGAAAGATGCTGAATAAAGGATCAGTAAACAAAGAAACAGTTACAAGATGAACAAAGAATAGCCCAAAAAAAGTGGGCTATTCTGGATTGTTCATTCTTATCTGTATAGTCCAAAAAAAATCGTGGAGCAGACTTTTGTTTCCCAATATTTTCGATTAAAATAGGTAGGACAGAGGTGAAATAGAATGAAAAAAAAATTAACGAAATCAACTGATAATATTGTATTAACCGGTACACTTGCAGGAATTGCAGAGTTTCTTGGTATAGACCCAACCATTGTTCGTGTGGTGTATGTCTTTTTGAGTCTTGTAGCATTTGGCAGTCCAATTATTTTGTACATTTTACTAGCTATCATCATACCATCTGGTAAATCTTCTCGTACAAACTATGGTCACAATAATGAATACTACCAAAAAAATAATTACCGTGAACAAACGAATAAACGTAAAGAAGCTGAAAAGATCGATGATGATGATTGGAGTGACTTCTAATGTCTTATTTCCAACGAATCGTTGTGAATACTTTGACATTCATTTCACTAGCAGTCATTTTTCCCCAAATGATTCATGTAAGTAGCATTTGGACAGCGGTGTTAGCCAGTTTTGTTTTATCAGTGTTGAACATGTTTGTTAAACCGATTTTAACAATCTTGTCTTTACCGCTGACCTTAGTTACGTTTGGTTTGTTTAGCTTTGTAGTGAACGCGGCAATTTTAAAATTGACTTCCTTCTTTGTCGGAGCAGCTAATTTTGGATTTGCATCATTTGGTGCAGCATTTTTAGTAGCAATTGTTATGTCATTAGTAAATGTCGTTGTTAGTGAGCATAATTTAAATCGTCAGTAACTATGAAAAGATAATGACAAAAAAATCAGCATTTCTTTGTTTAACAAAAGAAAAATGGAGATTGCAGGGAAAGTTCAACAGACTTTTCTTGCAATCTTTTTTTATTTAAAAAAGAAATAAAACGTTTTTTTTATTTGGTAGTAAGTTTGGGTAGACAATGATAAAATAAAAATGAACACCCTAATAGAAATGAGGTTGCATGGATATGGCAGAAGTAGTTAAAGTTAGCCAACTGGTTGAAAAATTATCTTTAGAAATCGTGACCGGCGATGAAAAAAGTTTAGAGCGTGTCATAGTCACAGGTGACATTTCACGTCCAGGCTTAGAATTGACCGGTTATTTTAGTTATTATTCACATGATCGGCTTCAGTTATTTGGAAGCAAAGAAATTAGTTTTGCAGAGCGCATGATTCCAGAGGAACGTTTGATGATCATGCGACGCTTATGCAGCGAAGATATGCCCGCGTTTATTATCTCCAGAGGTTTATCTGCACCAGAAGAAATGATTCAGGCTGCAAATGAACATGGGATGGCTGTTTTGCGTTCACCAATTTCAACATCACGTTTGTTAGGAGAACTTTCTAGCTATTTAGACGGACGATTAGCACCACGAACAAGCGTCCATGGTGTTTTAGTGGATGTTTATGGATTAGGTGTCTTGATCCAAGGTGATAGTGGTATTGGTAAGAGTGAAACAGCGCTAGAGTTGATCAAGCGTGGTCACCGTTTGATTGCAGATGACCGAGTAGATGTTTATCAACAAGATGAACTGACCGTGATTGGTGAACCACCAAAAATTTTGGAGCATTTGATTGAGATTCGTGGAATTGGGATCATCGATGTCATGAACTTGTTCGGTGCAAGTGCGGTACGAGGCTCGATGCAAGTGCAATTGGCAGTCTATTTAGAGGCTTGGGCGAAAGATAAAAAATATGATCGGTTAGGTTCGGAAGATACGTCGGTTGAAATTGCAGAAGTCGGCATCCCACAAATCAAAATCCCAGTGAAGACTGGACGAAATGTGGCGATCATCATTGAAGTTGCTGCGATGAATTTCCGTGCGAAAACAATGGGATTTGACGCAACAAAAACATTTGAAGAACGATTAAGTCGTTTAATCGAAGAAAATTCAGGAAATTAATAAATAAGGAGTGACAAAATGCTCGCACAAATCAATCGAGTAGCGTTTGAGCTTGCCGGTATCCCTATTTATTGGTATGCATTGATCATTGTTTCAGGGATCATTATTGCCATGTGGCTAAGCACAAGGGAAGCAGTCAGAGTCGGTATGAAAGCTGATGACGTGACGGATTTCATGCTATGGGGATTACCACTTTCAATCATCGGTGCTCGTTTATATTATATTCTTTTTGACTTACCGCAATATATTGCAGACCCAATCCAGATTTTTAATATTCGCTCGGGTGGGCTAGCAATTTATGGGGGACTGATTGCTGGTGGACTTACAATGTATTTCTTCACCAAGTATCACTTTATCTCGCCGTGGACTTTTCTGGATATCGCAGCACCTAGCGTGTTGCTTGCACAAGCCATTGGACGGTGGGGAAATTTTATGAATCATGAAGCTTTTGGTCCAGAAACAACTCGTAGCTTTTTAGAAAGTCTACATTTACCACAGTTTATTATTGAAAATATGTACATTGATGGCGCGTTTCGTCAACCGACTTTTCTCTATGAATCTGTATGGAGTTTGCTAGGCGTCGTCTTGTTATTGGTATTAAGGAAACGACCACATCTGCTAAAAAAGGGAGAAGTTTTTCTTTTATATCTTATCTGGTACAGTTTCGGACGTTTCTTCATCGAAGGACTTCGAACAGATAGCTTATACTTCTTAGATGTCATTCGTATTTCTCAATTACTGTCAGCGGTACTATTTATTGGAACCATCGCCGTATTCATTTTACGTCGTAAAAAAGATAAAAATCTAACAGATTATGATCGAAGTTTTGGTGAGAACCAATCAATTATTTAAATGATCAAGCAAACAATGTTCCGTGCAAAGGAGTGATTAAATGCAACAAAAAATCGCAGTGTTAGGTCCTGGGTCATGGGGGACGGCACTAGCCCAGGTGCTTGCAGAAAATGGTCATGATGTAAGGATCTGGGGACACCGAGCAGAACAAGTAACTGAAATCAACACAAAGCATACGAATCAACGATATTTACCAGAACTGAAGTTAGCAACATCTATTCGGGCGTTTACTGAAATGGAAGAAGCCTTAGCTGAGGTAGATACTATTTTATTCGTGGTGCCAACGAAAGCCATTCGCTCTGTTGCGCAAGAAGTAATAATGAAAATGACACCAAACACGAAGCCTGTCATCATTCATGCCAGCAAGGGATTGGAACAAAAGACCCATAAGCGCATTTCAGAAATTTTACTAGAAGAAATCCCAGTGGAACAAAGAAAAGCAGTCGTTGTCTTATCTGGACCAAGTCATGCTGAGGAAGTAGTCAATCATGATATCACAACAATCACAGCAGCAAGTACGAATACAGAAGCTGCAAAATACGTCCAAGAATTATTTATGAACAGTTATTTCCGAGTTTATACCAATCCTGACGTCATCGGAGTTGAGATGGGGGCAGCGCTGAAAAATATTATTGCGATCGGCACAGGAGCCATTCATGGTCTGGGTTTTGGCGATAATGCCAAAGCTGCAATCATGACAAGAGGCTTAGCTGAAATCAGTCGTTTAGGCGTTGCAATGGGTGCTAACCCGTTAACCTTCATTGGATTAAGCGGTGTTGGTGATCTGATCGTCACAGGGACGAGTGTTCATTCTCGTAATTGGCGGGCGGGAAATTTATTAGGACAAGGCCAAAAATTACCCGAAGTATTGGAAAATATGGGGATGGTAGTCGAAGGTGTCAATACGACACAAGCAGCTATGGAATTAGCCCGTAGTATGGGTGTGGAAATGCCGATAACACAAACGATTTATGAAGTTCTCTATGAAGGAAAAGATATCAAAAAAGCAGCAAAAGAAATTATGCTACGTGATGGAAAAGTTGAAAACGAATTTTCATTAACTATTTTTTAAAGGAGTCGTCAATCATGAAAGTAAAAAAAGCAGTTATTCCAGCAGCTGGATTAGGAACAAGATTTTTACCAGCTACGAAAGCAATGGCCAAAGAAATGTTACCAATCGTGGACAAACCAACGATTCAATTTATCGTCGAAGAAGCATTGAAATCAGGTATTGAAGATATTTTGATTGTTACTGGAAAAGCGAAACGTCCAATTGAAGATCATTTTGATGCCAATATTGAACTAGAAACAAATCTTCGTGAAAAAGGAAAAAATGATTTATTGAAATTAGTTGAAGAAACAACGGATGTTAATCTACATTTCATCCGTCAATCTCATCCTAAAGGGTTAGGACATGCTGTTTTGCAAGCCAAAGCATTTATCGGTAATGAACCATTTGTTGTCATGCTTGGTGATGACATCATGGAAGACAAGATTCCGTTAACACAGCAATTGATCAATGACTATGAAGAAACGCATGCTTCAACCCTTGCTGTGATGGAAGTACCACATGAAGAAACATCAAAATATGGTATTATCAATCCAGGCGGCGAATTAGAAAAAGGGCTGTACAATGTGAAAAACTTTGTAGAAAAACCAGATCCAAGCAAAGCACCAAGTGACTTAGCAATCATTGGCCGTTACTTGTTGACTCCAGAAATCTTTGATGTTTTAGAAAACCAAGAACCTGGTGCGGGAAATGAAATCCAATTAACGGATGCCATTGACACTTTGAATAAAACACAGCGCGTCTTCGCTCGTCAATTTACAGGTCAACGTTTTGATGTGGGAGACAAATTTGGGTTTATGAAAACAAGTATTGAATATGGATTAAAACATCCAGAAGTTGGTGCGCCATTAAAAGAATATATCATTGAGTTGAGCAAAACATTAGCAACTCCAGCAAAAGAAACAAAAAAAGTTGAATCAAAAGAAAAATAAGTTACTTTTGCGTAAGAAAGAGCCTCAACTACTCATAGTTTACTAGTAGTTGAGGCTTTTTTTCATAAAAACAAGAATTGGTAGTATTTTATTTGTCTAAAAAAATGGGAAATGCTATTCTTAAGAGGAGAGACAAGGGAAGGAGATTGATTATGACAGGCGGAGAAATCGCAGGATTGATTGCAGCAATTGCCTTTGCTGTGTTAGTAGTATTTTTAGTACGAATTTTGATGCAAGTATCAAAAACGTTAGAAAAAGTGGATAAAACTGTTGCAGAAGCAAATACAACGATTGCCATTGTAACAAAAGATGTGGATATCTTATCACGACAAGTAGAAGGTCTACTTGTGAAAAGTAATGACTTGCTTGAAGATGTCAATGGGAAAGTCGCAACAATTGATCCATTGTTTACAGCTGTAGCTGATCTAAGTGAAAGTGTTTCAGAATTGAATTCTTCAAGTAAAAATTTAGTGACAAAAGTTGGCGGTATTGGCAAGACAACCGCTAAGGCAACTGTTGCTGGAAAAGTCGGCGGAACAGCAATGAAATTTTTTAAAAATAAAAAACAAGATGAACAGACAGGAGGAATTTAAATATGGCTAAAAAAGGTGGATTTCTATTAGGTGCAGTAATTGGTGGAACAGCAGCGGCAGTGGCAGCGTTATTGTTAGCACCAAAATCAGGAAAAGAGTTACGCGATGAGCTAGCAGCACAAGCAGATGATTTATTGGATGCAGCTTCAGATTATACTGATCTTGCAAAAGAAAAATCTGCAGAATTAACAGATATCGCAAAAGAAAAAGCGGCAGACCTTTCACAACAAGCAGGTGAGTTAGCTGGAAATATCAAAAATAAAGTCGATCAAACGACAGACCAAGTAAGTGATGAATCAGATGATATTTTAGTTAATTTAAAAGAACAATCAGCAGACCTATCTGATCGTTTTAAAAAATCAGCAGACGAACTAAAAGAGCAAACAGCAGATTTAGGCAGTCTTGCAAAAGACACAACAGCAGATATTGCAGGAGATGTGAAGGATTCTGCAGTACAAGCAAAAGAAACAGTCAAAGATGGTGTTGCAGAAGCAAAACCTGTCGTTGAAGATGCAAAAGATTTAGCAGACATGGCAAAAGAAGATGTGAAAGATGCTGCTAAAAAAGTTGTAGAAGAAAAATAAACTACATTGTTAAAGAGGGTAGGTCGGAATAATTTCCGATCTACCCTCTTTTTGTGTTAAGTATCGTGGAGTGAAATCAATTTAAACAATCCGTTTCTTTGTTTGCTAAATGCCATTAGTAAAATGAGCCTCTGTGTGCTATAACCTCAAGTCACGGTGTTCCCCAAGCAACTTCTCGAAATAATTCACAACTGTCCAAAAATATGAAAAGCTATTTTTGTCAATTGCTCATTATTTTCGGAGTTGACCACTTGGAGCCACAACCTTATTCCAAAATCAACAATTCTTTAGGCGTTGTCGTAAATGGCACACAACCATCTTTCGTTACATAAACACAATCTTCAATACGCACACCAACTTGCTCAGGAATATAAATACCTGGTTCAAGAGAGAAACACATACCTTCTTCAATAACTAAATCGTTACCTTCAACTAAAGATGGATATTCATGAACAGTTGTCCCAATTCCATGTCCTAAACGATGATTGAAGTATTCACCATAGCCATAGCGATCAATTACACCACGAGCAATCTGATCCAATTCACCAGCAGTAATTCCAGGACGAACAGCATCATGGGCTGCTAGCTGAGCTTCTAATGTGATAGTGTAGATTTTTTCTTGGAATTCAGTTGGTTTTTTGTAAGCAATCGTTCGAGTTGCGTCACTACAATAACCGTCCCAAACAACACCTAAGTCGAATAGGACCAGTTCGTTAGGTTTAACAGGTGTATTTCCTGGTGCACCATGAGGACTAGCAGCATTTTTTCCAGCTAAAACTAACGTATCAAAAGACATTTGTGAAACGCCTTGTTTTTTCAATTGGTATTCAATTTCAGCAATGATTGCTTGTTCTGTAATACCTTCTTTTACCGCTTGAAAGCCAATTTCAAAAGCAACATCTGCCCATTTTCCAGCAGCAATCAATTTATCTTTTTCTTCAACTGTTTTGATCAATTGCAAACGTTGAATCACTGAAGTCAAGTCTGTAAAGAAATCTGTACCAGATAAAATATCTGACAGATAGTCAAAACGTTCAACAGTCAAAGCATTTTTTTCTATCCCAACATTACCGGGTTGACCATAGCGTGCGCGAATTTCTTTGCCAATGATTTCCCAAGGGTTTTCACTATCAAGGTAACCGCGAACATCAAATGTCCAACCACTATTTTTTGCATCATCAACTTCTAAAGCTGGCGTAAATAAAAATGGGTCTTGTTCTAATGGAATGAATAACGCAAGCACTCGTTCGTGGGGATCACTTTCATAACCTGAGAAATATGCGATATGTCTAGGATCACTGATGTAGGCAAGCGCAACCTGATTATCTGCCATCCATTGACGCAATTCATTGATTTTTACATTGTTCATTTAGCTTCCTTCTTTCTGATAATTCAAACTATTTCTCATTGTAACATTAAATTTTTCGAAAGACCATTCCGATAAATTGAAAGAAAAACATAATTTTCATGAAAACACTGTTAAAACGGTTGCAATCCACAAAATAATTTGATATTCTAATTTAGAAATGTAAGTCGTATTTTCAGAAAAAATCAGATAAATAAGAACGGGAGAACACAAATGGAAAAACAAACAATTACTATCTACGATGTAGCTAGAGAAGCAAATGTGTCAATGGCAACTGTTTCACGTGTAGTGAACGGAAACCCAAATGTTAAACCTGCGACACGAAAGAAAGTTTTGGAAGTAATCGATCGTCTTGATTATCGACCAAATGCTGTTGCGCGTGGACTAGCAAGCAAGAAAACTACTACTGTTGGTGTAATTATTCCTGATGTCAGCAATATGTTTTTTGCTTCATTAGCTCGAGGAATCGATGACGTTGCTACAATGTACAAATACAATATCATTTTGGCTAACTCAGATGGTAACGACCAAAAAGAAGTAAACGTACTAAACAACTTGTTAGCAAAACAAGTTGATGGTGTGATTTTTATGGGTCATCATATTACGGATGAAATCCGCGGAGAATTTTCTCGCTCAAAAACACCAGTTGTTTTGGCTGGCTCTATTGACCCAGATGAACAAGTAGGTAGTGTAAATATTGATTATACTTCTGCAACAAAAGATGCAGTGAATCAATTAGCTAAAAACGGCAACGAAAAAATTGCTTTCGTTAGTGGTGCACTAATTGATCCAATCAACGGTCAAAACCGTTTGAAAGGGTACAAAGATGCATTGAAAGAAAACAACTTACCTTATAGTGAAGGGTTGATTTTCGAAGCAAGTTATAATTTCAAAGATGGTTTGTCATTAGTTGATCGTATCCATAACAGCGGAGCAACTGCTGTGTACGTTTCAGATGATGAATTAGCGATTGGTATTTTAGATGGCATGCTAGATAAAGGAATCAAAGTTCCGGAAGAATTTGAGATCATTACAAGCAACAATTCACTGCTAACAGAAGTAGCTCGTCCTCGTTTGACAAGCATTACCCAGCCTTTGTATGATATTGGCGCGGTTTCAATGCGTTTGTTGACAAAAATGATGAACAAAGAGGAAGTTGAAGAAAAAACAATTGTTTTACCTTATGGAATTGAAGAAAAAGGTTCAACAAAATAATTTTGACTTAAAAGCTAGCCATGAGCAATCTATTTGATTGCTCATGGCTAGCTTTTTTATACAAAGTAAAAACCCACGACGCCTATCGTGGGT
>NZ_JAFLWA010000030.1 GCF_017316125.1 Enterococcus sp. DIV0660C
AAGCTCCGGATCACGGGTTCGCCTTCTCGAGTAGAACGTCTTGTTCCGATGCAGTCAACATCAGAGGTCAAGATTCGTTCAATCATTTCTGGCAATAATTCAGGGGGATCTTGCAAGTCAACATCCATGACGGTGACTAAATCACCTGTTGCAGCTTGCAATCCGGCATATAATGCGGCTTCTTTTCCAAAGTTTCTGGAAAATGAGACGAAGCGCACGGAATCATGTGCAGCGGCTAAATCTTTGATGACGGGTAAGGTCTGATCTTTGGAGCCATCATCAATAAATAAGTATTCAAAAGTATAAGTGCCACGATATTTTTCAACTTCTTGGAAAAATAGTGGAATTGCGGCTTCTTCGTTAAAGCAGGGGACGACGATACTAATCTTCATTTTTACCAACCTTTCTTCAATTTATCTTCCATGTTATTTTACCATAATAAAATTTCTAGCGAACATCCTCAGAAACTTTCTTTATTTTTCTACTCAAAAATTATGAAATGCTCTGTAAGATTTCACATTTCTTAAGAAAAAGAAAAGCAATTTAACCTTTTTTTCAACATGTGGTATGATAAGTTGAATTTACTCGTCAACACGACGTTTTTTGGAGGTTACATAATGGGAATACGCAGTCAATTTGCGATTGCAGTTGGGAAATCATCACAATGGGCATTGAAAACATTTTTTAAAGGTGGTTCAAGCTTACCTGGTAAACTTGCTCTTAAAATAGATCCACATATTTTAGATAGTTTAGCCAAAGACTATGAAGTAGTTGTCGTAACTGGAACGAATGGCAAAACATTGACTACTGCTTTAACTGTTAATATTTTACGTCAACAATTTGATGAAGTTTTGACAAATCCAACTGGTGCAAACATGGTTCAAGGAATCGTTTCAACATTTTTACAAGCCAAACCAAAAAAAGGACAGAAAAAATTTGCTGTTCTCGAAATTGACGAAGCCAGTTTGAGTAAAGTTACTGAATACATGAAACCTGAATTATTTCTATTCACAAATATTTTCCGAGATCAAATGGATCGATACGGAGAAATTTATACAACATACAAAATGATTGTTGACGGTGCTGCAAAAGCGCCAAATGCAACGATTATTTCAAATGGTGACTCACCAATTTTCAATTCGGTACAAACAGTCAATCCAAACAAATATTATGGCTTTGATCACGAAGAAGATCATGAGCAAATGGCCCACTACAACACAGACGGGGTCTTATGTCCAAAATGTCATCATATCTTGCATTATAAAATGATCACTTATGCTAATTTAGGAAAATATTATTGTCCAAATTGCGATTTTAAACGTCCTGAGCTTGATTATCGTTTAACTGAAATGATTCGTATGGACAATGTTTCTGCTGATTTTGTCATTGATGAACATGAGTATGGTATCGAAGTTGGCGGAATGTATAACGTGTATAACGCCTTAGCTGCTACAGCTGTGGCTGAATATTATGGCGTAGCACCAGAAAAAATCAAACAAGGTCTAGGCTATGATGAAAAAGTCTTTGGACGTCAAGAAACGATAACAATCAATGACAAGAAATGTACATTGATCCTTGTTAAAAACCCAGTTGGAATCAATCAAGTAATTGATATGATTGGTCTTGCACCTTATCCATTTTCATTAGTTTCATTGTTAAATGCGAATTATGCTGATGGAATTGATGTCAGTTGGATTTGGGATGGCAACTATGAAAACTTCGCAACAATGGCTATTCCAGCAGTTATCTCTGGAGGAGATCGTCACACAGATATGACTTTACGTTTAAAAGTTGCAGGAATACCAGAAGAAAAATTAACGGAAACAAAAGAAATTCCAGAAGTAATCGAAAAAATCAAAACACTTCCAACCGAACATGTTTATATTCTAGCTACTTATACCGCTGTTTTGCAGTTGCGTAAAGAATTAGCGAGTCAAGGATATATTAAAGGAGGCATGAATAATGGCTAATTATGAATTAACTATTGCGCACCTGTATGGTAACTTAATGAATACTTACGGGGATAACGGAAATTTATTGATGCTCAAATATGTTGCAGAGAAAATGGGTGTGACTTTTCATTCTGAAATCGTCAGCATCCATGAACCTTTTGATGAAAAAAAATATGATTTAGTCTTTTTCGGTGGTGGGCAAGACTTTGAACAACTGATCATTTCAGAAGATATCCAAGACAAAAAGGAATCTTTGACAAACTATATTGAAAATGATGGCGTCATGCTTGCGATTTGTGGTGGCTACCAATTACTTGGTCATTATTACATGGGTGCTAATGGTGAAAAAATCCAAGGAATCAGTGCTTTAGACCACTATACGCTTAGTCAAGACAACAATCGTTTTATTGGAGATATTGTTATTCATAATGAAGAATTCAACGAAACTTATTATGGATTTGAAAATCACAACGGGCGAACTTTCTTAGGCGAAGGCGAGCGTCCTCTCGGAAAAGTGATTCAAGGGGAAGGAAACAATGGCGAAGATCAGTCTGAAGGAGTTATTTACCGTAATGTTTATGGTTCTTACTTCCATGGTCCTATCTTAGCACGTAATGAACACTTGGCAGAACGTTTGATTCGTTTAGCTTTAGAAAAACGTTATGGCAAAGAGTTGGATTTACCAACTGTAACAGCACAAAATATCGTACCTAGCATTTAATATAAGAAACACAAACAAAAAGAATGAACCAAAACGAAATTCGCTTTGGCTCATTCTTTTTTATATTTTTTCAATCAATTATTTCTTTTCACCTGGAACAGAAGCAATGATTGCTAACTCGCCTTGAATCGTCCATTCTTTGACGCCGTCAGGAATAATGCAGCTAGTTCCTTTTTCCAATGAATAATTTTTGCCGTCAACTACCAACTCGCCAGCACCATCAATTACTGTCATCAACGTATAAGGTGCATGTTTTTTGAATGACATGATTCCTTTAACATCCCATTCATAAACATTAAAGAACTCTGTTTCTAGATACGTAACCACAGAAGAATTTCCTTCGCGAATTTCTTTTACGTGTAATTCTGGGGTTTTTGCTGGAACAGTTGTTACATCAATTGATTGTTGAATGTGTAATTCACGGGTATTCCCTTGATCGTCTTTGCGATCGTAATCATACACACGGTAAGTCGTATCTGAACTTTGTTGTGTTTCTAAAATCATGATTCCTTTACCAATTGCGTGGATCGTTCCACTTGGTACATAGAAGAAATCACCTTTTTTCACAGGAACACGTTTCAATAAATCATCCCAACGGCCTTCTTCAATCATTTTTGCAAGTTCTTCACGTGTTTTTGCGTGATGACCATAAATGATTTCTGCACCTGGCTCTGCATCAATGATATACCAACATTCTGTTTTACCTAGTTCACCTTCATGTTCCATTCCATATGTATCATCTGGATGGACTTGAACAGATAATTCATCTTCTGCATCTAAAATTTTAATCAGCAATGGGAAAACTGGCTCTGAGGGATGTCCAAACAACTCTTTATGGTTTGCCCAAAGATCATCTAATTTTTGACCTTTAAATTCACCGTTCTCAACAATACTTACACCATGAGGGTGCGCACTGATTGCCCAATCCTCTCCAATTTTGTCACTAGGAATGTCAAATCCGAATACAGAACGTAGGCGACTTCCTCCCCAAATTTTTTCTTGGAAAACTGGTTTTAAAAACATAGGTTCTTGCATAATTCAAACTCCTCTCAACTTTCATAGCTATTATAGCACTATTTCTGTAAGAACGCTTTCTCTTTCAGATAAGTTTCAACAATTTCATCACGGCATTCAAGATATGTTTCACGCGCATCAATTGGATGAATACGATTTGATAAAAAGATAAAACCTTCTTGACTAATAATATCAATTAATAGGAATGTTCCTGTATACCCTGTATGGAAAAGTATTGGATGTTGATCCTTTCGATCTAATTTTAAATCCCAACCTAGTGATCGTTGCCCATTTTTTTCAGGCGTATGATCTTGAAGTAAGGACTCAATCGTTTGTGTGGTCAAAAATTGTCCCCCATTGACTTTTCCCTTAGCTAAGTACATTTGAACAAAAGAAATACTATCTTCTAAATCCAAAAATAAGCCTGCATTTCCCGCATGCTCAGCTAAAACTCTTGCTTTTGGATCATGAGTGATCCCTCTTAAGACTTCTCCAGATGGTAATTGTTCAGTAGGAACAATTTTTTTAGATGGAAAAGGTAAAAATAAACTATTCATCATTCCTAAAGGTTCAAGAACTTGTTCTTGAAATAGTTCAACCGCTGACTCTTGATAGATTTCTTCCAACATCAAACCAAGTAAAATCGTCCCTGCATCCGTATATTTGACCGTTTTACCTAGCTCCGCTCCGGGCTGCAATGTTAAATAAGCAGCAATCAATGCTTCTTGCGTCAATGAATCTCGGTTGGGAATCCAAGTTTGAATATCTGAAGTGTGTGTTAATAAATGACGAATAGTGATCGTCTGATTTTCAAAAGCTGGTAAATAATGGTGTAATGGTTGATCTAGTTCAATTTTTCCGTCTTCCCACAATCGTAAAACAAGTGTTGTAGTAGCAATGACTTTTGTTAACGATGCTACATCGAAAAGTAAGTCTTCTGACATCGGTTGTGGCTCAGGGACAACTTGAGCTTGCCCTGCTACAAATGATTCGACTTCACCTTGCTTGATAAAAGCAGCTACCACGCCGGGATAAAAACCTTCCTCTAGTTTCGTCAAAACCATTTGTTTGGTTTCTGGGTACATATTTTTTCCTCATTTCTACTTAAAAACTTAAAAGCTCTCTTAAACGATTTGCTTATGCGTACAGCACAAGCATATATTTTTCTGAATAGTGAAGCAAGTTGTTTCAGCTAATTTTTTGATTAATTTATTTGACAAAAAAAGAGTAGCTGAACAGCTACTCTTTTTTTATCAAAATGATTGAAGTCAACACTATCGTTAAGAAATTATATTTTTGGCTAACTCCAATCAATTTAGCTATTTTTTAGGATTGCTAACGAACCACCATTCGATACCAATCGCATCATACACAGTGATAACTGATTTTTTCTTATCTAAGAAGAAATCAAGCTTTTCAGCTTGTAAATGTTGAATCAGTGTTTCCATATTTTCTGGTGTCACAACAAATTTCAAGAAGTCTAGCCCTAACACTTCATCTGTTGGTAAGTCGATTGTTCCACCAGTCGCTTGGTTCAAGCCAACATGAAAATCACCTTCGTTCAATACATGTAGACCATTTTTTTCGTTATGTACTTTTAGTCCGAGTACATGACTCAAAAATTGACGTTCTTTCGCTAGGTCGCTAACATTCAAATGAATTTTTTCAAAATAGGCGCCTGGTGTTAACTTTGTGAATTTTTCTTCAGATTTTCGCAGTAAAGCTTCTTGATCCATTTCGTCAGGTTCTGTTTTTTTAGCATCTTTTTCTTCGTAATAAATTTCAAGTTCATTACCTTCTGGATCAACTAGTAAAATCCCCATACGTGCTTGATCTTCCAGTGCATCTTTAATTGGATAATTTGTTTTACGAATACGGCATAAAATATCTGCCATTTCTTCTACACTTGGAATGATCAAAGAAAAGCGACTCAACTTTTTGATTTCACCCATATGATCATTGGCACGTGGACTTTCTTCTAGCAAAAGCATTTCGCTATCATTTTCCTGTGTACCAAAAATAGCCAACTCATTTTCTTCACGTTTCAAATCAAAACCAACCGTATCTTTATAAAAAGCAATCATTTTATCACGATCTTTGACTCGGATAGCCACACTTTTTAAATAGGTAGTAGCCCCCAATTTAAAATCCTTCATTTATTCTACTCCCCTTCTGCGTCAAATTATATTTTAACGATGGATGCCACTTCTTTCAAGCAATAACTAAGAATTTGTGAAATTTATTTAGTTAAGGAGTAATACCAGTCTTCTTTTTCTTAAAGAAAACCAAAAAATTGATGAAATTTACTAAATAGTATTCCATCAATACAGTTTTTTTAATTGTTTTTCGTTACCAATCAGCCAATTATTTCAAATATGAAAAGGGGATGTGACAATAACTCTGTCACATCCCCTTTTTTAAAGAAATGGTGTTCCCAAAGCAACTCCTCAAAATAATTCGTAACTGATCAAAAATATATGAAGCTATTTTGTCAGTTGCTCATTATCTAGTCGGAGCTAAACGCTTTGCGCCATAACCTCTTATTAAGCAACTTCTTCAGAAAATTGGCTATTATAAAGATCTGCATAGAAACCATCTTTAGCCATTAATTCTTCATGATTACCTGTTTCTACAATTGATCCATGATTCATCACAATAATATTATCCGCATCACGAATCGTTGACAAGCGATGTGCAACCACAAAACTTGTCCGATTTTCTAACAGACGATTCATTGCTCGTTGAATCAAAATTTCTGTTCGAGTATCGACACTTGAAGTTGCTTCATCCAGAATCAAAACATCGGGATTAGCTAGGAATGCACGAGCAATCGTGATCAATTGACGTTGTCCTTGGGAGATGTTACTTGCATCTTCATTTAAAATCGTGTCATATCCTTCTGGCAATTTGCGAACAAAATCATCGACGTGCGCAGCTTTTGCAGCGGCAATCACTTGTTCTTTTGTCGCTTGTTCATTTCCATAATGGATGTTGTCATAAATTGTTCCTGTAAATAACCAAGTATCTTGTAAGACCATCGAGAATTTAGCGCGTAATTCATCACGTGACAAGTCTCTAGTATCGACACCTTCATAGCGAATGCTTCCGCCAGATACATCGTAAAAACGTTCCAATAGATTGATTAGTGTCGTTTTACCGGCACCCGTTGGCCCAACGATTGCGACCATTTCTCCCGGTTTGACGTCTAAATTAAAATCAGTCATCAATAAATTATCATCAGTATAACCAAACTGCACATTTTCAAAACGAACTTTGTATGGAGAATCTTCTTCTACAGGAAGCCCTGAAGATTCGTCTGTCATCTCGGCTTCGTCTAGGACTTCAAATACACGTTCTGCAGAAGCCACGGTTGATTGGATCGTATTCATTAAGCTAGCGATTTGGGTAATTGGTTGTGAGAATTGACTCGTATATTGCAAGAATGCTTGCACATCCCCTAAAGAAATATTCCCATTCGCTACTTTGATCCCACCAAGGACAGCGACAAACACATAGCCTAAATTCTTAACGAAGTTCATTAATGGCATGATAATTGCCGAAATAAATTGTGCTTTCCAACCGGACGCATAAAGTTTTTCATTTTCAACTTCAAAAACTTCTTGATCTTTACCAGTATGATTAAAAGTTTTCACAATCGTGTGCCCAGCATAAGTTTCTTCTACTTGGTTATTCAATAAACCTAGGCTCTTTTGTTGATCTGAAAAGTATACTTGTGACTTAGGTGCGACGATCATCACAACGATTAAGCTTAGCGGAATCATAAGTAAAGCAACTAAAGTCAATTGCCAACTAATCGATAGCATCATCACGATAACACCAACTAGTGTAACTATACTTGTTACAAATTGTGTTAGATTTTGTTGAAGAGTACTTGCGATGTTGTCCATGTCATTGATTGCTCGAGACATAATATCACCATTCGTATGTGTATCATAATAAGAAATGGGTACTCGGTTCATTTTACCTTCTAAATCCTTACGCAAATCATAAACTGTTCGTTGTGAGACACGTGTCATAATAAACTGTTGTAAGAAACTAAACACAGCAGCAATAACATACATGATAATAACGGTCGCAATAATTTGACCGATTTTGTCAAAATCAATTGGAAACTCAGACACTTTTTGACCTTGCTGCATTTGTTTTGCGCCGATCATCACGCCTTTAAAAATTTCAGTTGTTGCACGACCTAAAACTTTCGGTGTTTGAATTTGGAAAATTACCGCTGCAATAGCCAACACAAATACTAAAACAATCGCCACTAGTCGTTTTGACATATAACTGAAGAGCCGACGAACTGTCCCCCAGAAATTTTTTGCTTTTTCTCCTTTTGCACCAATGTTGCGTCCAGGTCCATGACCGCCTCCGCCACGCATTGATCCATGAGAGGATTGTGTATTTTCTTTACTCATGCTAAGTCCTCCTCTCTTAATTGGGAACGAACGATTTCTGCATACGTTTCATTTGTTTCTAACAGTTCCTTGTGTGTTCCCTTGCCAACTAACTTACCTTCATCTAAAACTAAAATCGTATCTGCATCCATGACCGTACTTACGCGTTGTGCTACTAAAACAGTGATACTGTCCGTCATGTCCTGTTTCAATGCTTGACGAAGTTTCGCATCTGTTTTGAAATCGAGCGCAGAAAATGAATCATCAAAAACGTAAACATCCGCTGGCTTGACTAATGCACGAGCAATCGCCAATCGCTGTCTTTGTCCACCAGAAAAATTCCCTCCGCCTTGTTCAACATGACTATCAAGTCCATCTTCCAACTCAGAAACAAAGTCTTTTGCTTGAGCAATCTCTAATGCTTTCCAGATCATCTCATCTGTTGCACCAGGTGATCCGTATTGCATGTTTTCCCGAATCGTGCCAGAAAATAAAATCGCCTTTTGGGGAACGAAACCAATCAACTCGCGTAAATTTTCTTGAGTCATTTCACGAATATCCGTTTGATTCAAACGAATCTCACCTGATTCAACTTCATATAGTCGAGGAATCAAATTCACTAACGTTGTTTTACCAGATCCTGTTCCACCAATAATTGCAACGATTTCTCCCGATTTCGCATGAAAATCGATATCTTCCAACGCTAATTTTTCCGCACCACGATAACGATAATCCACATGATTGAAATCCAGTGTTGCAGACTTTCCAGCAAGGGTTACTTCTTTTGGATTTTTTGGATCCGTGATATCGATATCTTCATCTAATACTTCGTTGATCCGATCAGCAGAAGCTTGTGCACGAGGAACCATGATAAAGATCATTGATAGCATCATGAAACTAATTAGGATTTGCATCGCGTAAGTCATAAAAGCAATTAAATTCCCAACTTCTAAACTCATTTCAGCTATGTAGTGTCCACCAAACCAAGTAATTGCTACGTTTGTTCCACTCATGATCAATGTCATCAATGGCATCATCAATGCGACAATCGAATTCACTCGAATCGCTGTATTTGTGTAATCTTTATTCGCTAAATCAAAACGATTTTCTTCAAACTTTGTTTTGTCAAACGCACGAATCACGCGGACACCAGTTAGCCCTTCACGGAAAACTAAGTTCAAACGGTCTGTTTTCTTTTGCATGCTCTTGAACAATGGCACTGCAAAATACATAATACCGCCAACTAAAACTAGCATGATCGGGATAACTACCAAGAAGATTTTTGTTAACTCTTGATCCTTTTGATAAGCAAGAAAACTTGCACCAATCAATGTAATAGGTGCATTGATCATCATTCGTAAAAACATCTGAACAACCATTTGGATTTGAGTCACATCATTCGTTGTTCTTGTAATCAATGAGGCTGTTCCAAATTTATCAAAGCCATCGTTTGTTAAGCTTTCTGTTTTTTGATAAACATCCGAGCGTAACTTTTTACCTAATTTTTGTGACTCACGTGTCGCAAAAAAAGTATTCCCAATAGCAGCTAAAATACTAATCAATGAAAATCCGATCATGACTATTCCGGTTTGCCAAATATAATCAATATCTCCTTTGGCTACCCCTTTATCAATAATATTGGATGTCAATGTTGGTAAGTACAAGTCTGCTAAAACTTGAACAACCATAAAACCAACTGCAGCAATTGCAGAAGTAATGGAAATTCGTTTAATAATTTTCAGCATCTATTCCCCTTCTTTCTACTTATATGCTCCCTCTTTCAACCAAGAAAGCTTTAACTTAAATTCTTCAATTGCTTGTTCAACTGAGTAATCCTGAATCACTGAAAGTGACTTATATGAATGTGCAATCGTTGAAAACACAATATTCATCAATAGTGAAATCAATAATTCTAATTCATGTGAATCTTTTACTTTTAACTTCGTTTGATCAATTACCTCAATCAATGCCTGTGTATCCTGCTTATGCCTTTTATGTGGCATTTTCTTTGCTTTTTCTTCTTCAGAAAGATGAGGAGTCACTTTACGTGAAGCACGATAATCCATGTGCATGAATAAGTGTCGGTAAAATGCAGAATTTTCCCCCGATAAAATTTCTCGGATCATCTTTTCAAAATAAAGCTCAAATCCTTCAAAAAGATCTCCGTGAACTTCTTTCATCAAGTTCCTCATGTCTCGCGAACTATCACGTCGCAGTGTCTCAAAATAATAGAAGTAAAGATCCTCTTTATTTTCAAAGTATTGGTAAAAACTACCTCGTGGTATCTCAGCTAACTTCACAATATTAGCAATGGACGCATCCTTCAACGGTACTCGTGAAAATTCAGCACTCGCAGCAGCAAGTAAACGTTGTTGCTTTTCTTTTGGTAAATGAAAAAATGTTTGTGTTGGCATAGTCCTCCTCCTTTCGTTTTTCTCTCTAATGACACGTTGTCATATGACGCTATGTCATTATAACACCAATAGACTGTTTTGCAAGTTTTTTACATTATTTTTTTCATTTATTTCATCTTAAAAAAAGAAACAGTACATCCATTAAACGAATGCACTGTTTCTTTTAAAAATAAGTGAGTAAGGGTTTCCCACCTTTTATGTCTTAGTTCATTGTTCTTATGGAAAAAGAAAACCCGTTTGCCAGCCAGACGAACTTAGAATATGAGAAGTCACTTCGGCCATCTTTCTTGTAAAAACAATGAACTAACAACAACTCTGATGAAAGAGTGATGATTTGTTACAAGTATGTAAGAAAAAATCAACTCTCCCACTTGTGGGGTTATTTGAGATATGAATCCCAAATCAACATGGTGGAATAACTAAATTATAGCCAAGCAAATCAGGTATTTCCAATATACTTTTACCGATGTCGAGGTAAAATAATGTAAAAAAGCTATTCTTCACCCTAGATTCAAGTATGATCTAATTTTAAAGAAAAACACTAAAATAACTATTCTTTGTTTTTAAACCTTGATAGCCTTTTCTTTTTCGAGTAAACTAGCTTTGTTAGTCTTAAACATAACAAGTATGTTTACAAAAAAGGAGATTGAATCATTATGTCATCAGTATTAATTGTCAAAGGCCATCCTTTAACTGCTGAAGAATCACGCTCAGTTAAAGCTCTTTCTACATTTTTAACTAGCTATAAAGAAAATCATCCAGAAGATGAAATCACTATTCTTGATCTTTATCGTGATGATATTCCTGAAATTGATGAAGAATTGTTATCAGGTTGGGAAGTTCTTCGTACGGGAGCAGACTTCTCAGAATTAACTGAGCATCAACAACATAAAATTGCGCGCTTTAATGAGTTAACTGAACAATTTTTAGCTGCTGATAAAATCGTTATTGCTAATGCACTTTGGAACCTAAATATCCCAACACGTTTAAAAGCTTGGTTTGACACAGTCAATGTAGCTGGTAAAACATTCAAATACACAGAAAATGGTCCTCAAGGATTGGTTCAAGGAAAGAAAGCTTTACACATCCAATCAAATGGCGGTATTTATCAAGGGCAAGATTTTGCTTCACAATATGTTAAAGGAATCTTGAACTTTATCGGAATCGACGAAATCGATCAATTATTTATTGAAGGAATCGACTACACACCTGATCGTGCAGAAGAATTAATGCAAGAAGCATTAGACAAAGCTGCTCAATTAGGTAAAGAATTTTAAACTAAGCATTTCTCTTTTTATCAGAAGAAAAAACAGCGGACAGTGATCTAGCCTTAGATCCTTGTCCGCTGTTTTTAGTTGTCTGTCTTTTTGATTTTTTAGATGACTAGCTACTCTTTTTTCGGGGCTTCAATTGGCTCATCTTCATACAATGAAGAAATCGTTGTGTACCACTCAAAAATATGTGTAATGATTACTTTGGCCGCCGCATACACGGGTATTCCAAGGATTACTCCTACGATTCCAAACAGTTTTCCAGAAGTTAGCAAAACTAATAAAATCGTTACAGGATGAATTGCTAATTGATTACCTAAAACTAATGGTGAAATCAATCGTCCTTCGATCGTTTGCTCAACAATAAAAACGATAATTACTTTCACCAACATCAGAGGTCCTGCTACGATCCCAAGAAAGATTGCAGGAATCATAGCTAAAAATGAGCCAAGGTATGGAATTAGATTTAAAAATCCCGCCACAATACCTAATGTCACTGAATACTCCAACCCAATAATCGAAAAACCAATAATAAACATGATTGCAACAGCAAAAGCTACTGTCAATTGACCTCTAATATAAGAAGATACTTGATCATTCATTTCACCTAAGACCTTCAAAGTTGGCTTTCTCATACGTGTTGGTAAAAATTTAACAAAATAAGGTGCTAATTGACGTCCATCTTTTAATAAATAAAATAAGATAAATGGCATCGTCATAATTGCAACAATAACTGTTGCTACCGCGCCTACGATACTTCCAACACTCTGAACAGTCGTTTTTGAAAGGTTCTTAATCAAATCGCCGGCGGAATTGATAATTTTGTCTCCCGCAGTCTCAAGTTGTTCACGAAATTGATTGAACAAAGGATCGCGTAAGATTTCTGTTAATTTATCATCAATTGTGTCGACATATTGTGGAAAATTACTAGCAAAACTAACAGATTGCTCTTGAATTTTTGGTACAATCACTACGATTCCCCAAACAATCAATGCCACTACAACGACAAACAAACCAATAATACTGTAAATTCTAGGAATTTTTTTCTTTTCCAAATAGTCTACTACAGGATTCATCAAATAATATAAAATGCCTGCTAAAATAATTGGTAACCCAACGATGGCTAAAAATTGCCACACAGGTTCAAATAAATAAGACACTTTCGTAAAAAGAAAAACGATTACTAATAAAAGTAGAACAACCAATAATGCTGTTACTACTTGGTTATTTAAAAACCATTTCCAAAACCAGGAAATCGGTTTTCCTTTTTTATTTTTTTCCTCCATATGCCCCTCCTACTGATAATAAATTTGTGTTCCCAAATGAATTTCTGGAAGTTGATAGGGATTCAAATACACACCATTAACAATCGTATTATCCGATTGATGCTCATCAAACACTAGCGTTACGTGACCAACTGTTTCTAAATTTTGATTAGCGGTCGTTCCGACATGTTCGATCGTGTATTCTTGTTCATCAAATCGAATTTTTTTTCCAGATTCTAGCTTAAAGGGTTCTTTATTTAAAAATTCTTGGATAATCGAGTAGTTTCGTAAAGTAGTTGTTGCTGTGTTGTTAAATAAAATCAGCATTGGTTCTTTTTCATTAATTGCTTCTGGTCCAATTTCTACTACATTGGCTTGAATCATCTTGATCTCTCCTTTGATTACTATCACAATGAACAGTGTTTTTCTTCCTATAGCGTATTTCTACGCTCAAAAATATTATAGCATATTCTCTTTCATTATCCGCCAAGAACAGTTGTATGCTAAAATAAAAAAGAAAACAATTTCATTTTTTAGGAGGGAATCAAATGATTGAAAAAATCATTTTGGGTACTTATACACGTAGAGTAAGTGAAGGAATTTATACAATCGATCTTGATACTGAAAAAAAAGAATTATCTGGACTATCTTTAGTAGCTAAAGAAGTAAGTCCTACCTATTTAGCAAAGAGTGATGCAAAAAATCTATATACTGTCACAACAGTCGATGGATTGGGTGGCGCAGGCGCATACGATTCAAATTATCATTTTTTGAATGCGGTAACAGAAGAAGGAGCCCCTCTTTGTTATGTAGCTGTAGATGAAACACGTCAACTAGTTTACGGCGCAAATTATCATAAAGGTGAAGTGAATGTTTATCGTATTTTAGATAATGGTGGTATTGAAGCTGTCGAATCTCTTTATCATCTAGAAGAAACTGGACCACACAAAAATCAAGACCACGCACATGTCCATTACACTGATCTAGCACCCGATCAACGCTTAGTTGTTTGTGACCTTGGAACTGACCGAGTGTACACTTATGACGTTGCAGAAAGTGGAAAGTTAACCTTAGTTGCCACTTTCGTTGCTGAGCCTGGAACAGGTCCTCGTCATTTGGTGTTCCACCCGATTCAACCAATTGCTTATTTATTTGGTGAATTAGACAGCACCGTAAGCGTCCTTGCTTATCAAGAAGATGGTTCTTTTACAGAACTACAAAAAATTTCAACTTTGCCAGAAGATTTCAAAGGTGAAAATGGTGGGGCTGCTATCCGAATTTCAGCTGATGGTCATTTCTTATATGCTTCTAACCGTGGGCATAACTCGATCACAGTCTATGAGATTTCTGATAATGGTAAACAGCTTTCAACTGTTCAAAATATTTCAACAGAAGGAGATTTCCCACGTGACTTCGCCTTGGATCCAACAAATAAGTTTTTAGTTTGTGCCAATCAAAATAGTGACAACTTAACTTTATTTACACGTGATGATCAAACTGGTCAGTTGACATTACTACAAAAGGATATTTATGCACCTGAATGTGTGTGCGTTTATTTCGACCAAAACTAACCTATTCTTCTAAGGAGGAAATTTTTATGATTCAAAAATCAGCCGAAGAGTATCTATTAGACAATCTTTCTGAACTTTATAACAAGTGTCTTCCCTTATATGAATTAATTACTAGCCCACGTTATGAAAAAAATCGTGTAATTGTTGTTACCAACGAGCTGTACAGTCTAGCTCAAACAGCAGGATTATATACTCAGATACATCCAGAATTACAAATCAAAGAAGTTAGCAAATTCTTTGATGCTTTTCATCAGTTTTATGCTGAGCTCAAGCAAGTCTTCTTCAATGAAGATTCTAATACTGCTTTACTTTATAGCAAATTGACTATTATGAAACAAAACTTTGAACATTTAACTGCTATTTTTCACAGCTTATAGATGGATTCAAAGAGAATTATAAATGAAGAAAGAAGCGAAGAACATGAACCAACAGGATGTGTTAGATCGTTTGCGTGAAGACTTAAATATTCCTTTTTTTCAGGGGAAAATCGAAGATAAAGAATACACAGAGGCAGACTATCAACAAATAAAAAAAGATTTAGAAGCTTATTTTGATAACTATGTCAGAAATGTTGAAAACTGAAGAAGGTTGTGGTGCAATGCGTTTAACTCCGAACAGATAACAAGCAAGCACTCAAAATAGCTTTTCATATTTTGAAGTGAATGCAAGTTATCTGGAGGAGTTGCTTTGGGAACACCGTAAAGAAGGTTGTGGCGCAATGCGTTTAACTCCGAACAGATAACGAGTGAGTAACAAATAATCTTCCCTACCCTAATATTACTCCCTTAAGAAGGTGTGACAAAAGTCTTGTCACACCTTCTTTTTTCGACTAATTGGCATTTTAGCATGACTTCTTCGGAATTGAAGCAAATCTTTGAGCATAAAAAACCACCGAGTTGGTTAGGCTCGGTGGAAAAGGCTACTTACTCAATGAGAGTAAATAAAGGTTGTTGTTGGTTGTGCTTTTATCATATAGCAGTAAGTAACGCTTATCATAAAAAAAACGTTATATTTAGATTAAATAACTCTAGTTTTAAATTTATCTTATTTTTTCATCAAAAGATTAGTCATTTTTTGGATTGCTAGTGAAATATCATCTGTTGCTTGGTCTTGTTTTTTTTCTGAAGCTTCAAATAAATCCGTGTCAATTCCTTTTTCGATGTCAATACTTTGAATCATTTCTTCACAACCAGCTACATAAGAAAGATAGGCACGTTCAAATTTTTTGTGGATTCCCATAACTTTTGCTGGAGGACGTAAAGCACTAACTTTTTTCAACATTGCTCGGTATTGCTTTGTTCCAGCTTCAAACAATTGAACAACTTCTGTTAATTGTTCTGAATTTAATTCTGCAACTTTCTTTTCATCAATTGCTTGACGAACCATTTCGTATTTGGGATGCATCTGCTCACCAATTTCTTCTGTTTGTTTCACAATGTTGTCAACTGATTGAACATAATAACCAATATTTGGTAACATGTAATTCCCTACTTTCTCCGTTTATCTACCATTTATTGTACCTGTTTTTACTATTTTCTGACAAGTTTATTTCTCGACTTGTTTCCTTTCACTTCAACTACTATTTTTCAAAAAAACCATCCTGTAAGCTATATTGTTTACCAGAAACGATATCATACTGAATCATTTGATAGTCCTCATATAATTTTTGTTGTTGCTCATTTAATTCCGCTTCTTTACGCCATTGTCCATTCTGATAATACAAGCCACGTTCGAAAGCAGGTAAAACTTTCTCCACATTTAATAATAATTGATAAAAACCAGTCGTTGCTTGATTCGTTTGTTCCAATAAGTTAGCGGCAAAATAAAATGGACTACTGATTGCATCATAAGTACCTTGCTTCGTTAATTTTCCTGCACTATCGAACATTAAAAATTGTGTTTCATGTAGAGTTTGTTCATCGTTTGCTCCCCGAATTGCTTCTGAGTAAATACCAGGAAGATGATCTCCCCAAAAAACAACTAGAGTTCTCCGCGAAACATCTTGTAAATTATCGACAAATTCTTGCAGTGCCTCACTACTATAAGCAACATCTTGCAAATAATTAGTTAAATTATTCGTATCACTCCCATCACTCACCTGGACATCGTAAGTTGTATCTGGATACTTTCCAGCATAAGGCATATGTGTTTGCATTGTCACTAAATGAACGAATTGTGGTGAATCTTGCTGTTTTAAAATAGACAAGACTTCTTGATATGCTGCTTTATCTGAAATGTAAGGATTGTTTTGGAGCTTTTCTGTGTAATTCATCTCTTTTTCACTAATGAACGAATCAAATCCCAAAATATTATACACATCTTCACGCTTATACATTGATGTGTTATAAGGATGAATTGCTGTCGTTTGATAATTTTGTGCTGCTAAATTGGACACCAATGATGGAAATTTTGTCATTTTAGGAACTAACATCGTGTATGGAGTTGTTAATTGTGCATTAAACAGTTCCATTGAAAAACCAGTTAACGCTTCAAATTCAATATTTGCAGTCCCACCCCCATAATTTTGGGATAACATTTTTCCACTATAGGTTTGATTCGCAATGTCATAATAATCTTGCAGTGGATTTCCAGAAACTTCAATTCCGTTTAAATGACTAGGATCAGAAAAGCTTTCACTCATTACATAAACGATGTTCGGTTGTTCTTCATCAACTGTTTGATTTTTTTTATCAGCTATTTTCTGATAATTTTTAGTTATTTCTGCTACTTTTTCTTTGGAATAGCCTTTTGGTTCATCCATTGCTTCAACTTGTAGATTGTAAAGAAACCCGCCAATAAAACCTGTAT
>NZ_JAFLWA010000031.1 GCF_017316125.1 Enterococcus sp. DIV0660C
AGGCGGGCCCGTTGGTCAAGCGGTTAAGACACCGCCCTTTCACGGCGGTAACACGGGTTCGAATCCCGTACGGGTCATAACAATTGAATTTTGGAGGTTTAGCTCAGCTGGGAGAGCATCTGCCTTACAAGCAGAGGGTCAGCGGTTCGAACCCGTTAACCTCCATAATGAGTTGGTTCCGTGGTGTAGGGGTTAACATGCCTGCCTGTCACGCAGGAGATCGCGGGTTCGATTCCCGTCGGAACCGTCATTATTTATTCGATTGATTTAATTTCATTTGGCGCGGTAGCTCAGTTGGTAGAGCAACGGATTGAAGCTCCGTGTGTCGGCAGTTCGATTCTGTCCCGCGCCACCATGGAGGAGTAGCGAAGTGGCTAAACGCGACGGACTGTAAATCCGTTCCTTAGGGTTCAGTGGTTCGAATCCACTCTCCTCCATTTTATTAATAGGGGTATAGTTTAAAGGTAGAACAGCGGTCTCCAAAACCGTTAGTGTGGGTTCAATTCCTGCTACCCCTGCCATGGCGGATGTGGCGAAGTGGTTAACGCACCGGATTGTGGCTCCGGCACTCGTGGGTTCGATTCCCATCATTCGCCCTTTTTTTATTGGGGTATAGCCAAGCGGTAAGGCAAGGGACTTTGACTCCCTCATGCGTTGGTTCGAATCCAGCTACCCCAGTTCTATAAAATTTATAGATTGATAATCGTATAATGGCGGTATAGCCAAGTGGTAAGGCAGAGGTCTGCAAAACCTTCATCACCGGTTCAAATCCGGTTACCGCCTTAGTACAATTTATCGACATGCCGGCGTGGCGGAATTGGCAGACGCGCTGGACTCAAAATCCAGTGCCCGTTAAGGGCGTGCCGGTTCGACCCCGGCCGCCGGTATTACTAAGGTGTTTTCATCTTAGTTTTTTATTGGGTAATTAAATAACATATGTATGATGGCGGGTGTGGCGAAGTGGTTAACGCACCGGATTGTGGCTCCGGCACTCGTGGGTTCGATTCCCACCATTCGCCCTTTTTTTATTGGGGTATAGCCAAGCGGTAAGGCAAGGGACTTTGACTCCCTCATGCGTTGGTTCGAATCCAGCTACCCCAGTTGATTTAAAGTAAGTTTTACTATGCCGGCGTGGCGGAATTGGCAGACGCGCTGGACTCAAAATCCAGTGCCCGTTAAGGGCGTGCCGGTTCGACCCCGGCCGCCGGTATACATCAATGAACCCCTAGTGTAAGTCTATCTTACATTAGGGGTTTTCTTTTTATATTATGTGAAAACAGTAGTACCTATGCTGTAATATCATATCTAACTTTTCTCTTTATTTTAGGAGAAAAAAGGAGAACTCCATTTTGTACCATTATTTTTTTACATTTTTCTTTTTAATTTGTCTCTTATAGTTTTTCAAATAAAAAGGATTGGTCATTATGTAAAAAGAAAGATAGCTAATACTATGTTCAAACTTGAATTACAACTCATTTTTTGAACTATTTAATTAAATTGATTCTGGTAACTATTTTTTACTCCATATTATGTTCTGTATGAGTGTACCTGCTGACTAGAAAGAATAGTAAACTTCATTCTACTTGAAGTTCTACTATTTTCTATATCTATACAATTGCATTATTCAATTTATCGGCTAAGTTTTGTTGCTTATTTGGGTAGAGGTGTCCGTAAATATCATAGGTCGTATTAATTGAGGCGTATCCTATGTGTTCTTTAATGATGAATGGATCTTCCTCATTATCAATTAAAAATGCTACGTGGGAATGTCTGAGATCGTGAATTCAGATTCTTTTGAGAGTAGAGCTACGTTCTACTATGTCATCATATTTCTTTGATACCTTGAAACGTGTCATGATTTCGCGGACGAATTGAAAGACTTGGAGTTTCCCTGTATCTGGTACAAAAGGTGAGAGAAGCTCTTTTTGCTTGTTCTTCCACTGATACAGTTCATCAACTAATTTGTGATTCAGTGTGATTTGGCGGCTTCCTGCGACTGTGTTTGGTGAGTTAATGACCATACGACTTGTTAAATGAATCAACGTCTTACTTACTTCTAAAGAGTCACCTCTCAAATCAATATCTTCCCACGTCAGTCTTAAAAGTTCTCTCCATACGCATACCCGTCAGATAGGCTACTTTGAAGAAGAGTTGAAAAGGGTACTCTTCTGGGGTAAAAAGCGTCATGAATTCTTGAAATTCCGTTGGTGTCCAGTAGTCCATCTTTTTCTTTTTGACTGGTAACTTTTTCAGTTGTTGGCATGGATTTTCTTTTAGTATCCCATGTTTCACTGCAACATCAAGTAATTTCTTCATCTGAATCATGAGTTTATTGATTGTGTTATTAGACAAGCCCTTGTCTGAAAGGGAAGAACGAAAAGTTTTTAGCTCTTTGTGCGTCAGTTTTTTCTATCTTTGCTTTTGCAAAATAGGTTTTGATGTGTCGATTGTAGTTATACTCTTGTGTCGCCATGTAGCTTTCTTTTCTTTGTTCCTCTGTGTCTATTTCTACCACCAATGCATATAACATATCCATTGACATGATACTTGAGGCAAAAGAGGTATCGCCTAATTGAGTAACTCTTAGATGATTTTCTAGCTCGATTGCTTCTTTGCGAGTAGGGATATTTCGTTTGATGATACGATTAGCTTGCCTGTGATAGGGTATTTGACGTTTGATAAATCGATTACGCTTGCCAGTAACAGGGTTAAAACCATCTGAAATATCTACAATCCATGTCCTTGTTGCTTTGCCAAGCTTGAAAAGATGGTGTAGTTTCTACGTCCAGCTTTGAAGCTGTCTAAGAGGGTATCCTGTACCTGTCTGAGTACGTTTGAATGTACGTTAGTCGTTTGTCTTTTTGCCATAATAATGGTCTCCTTTATTCGTTATATTTGGAGGAACTAGAAAAATAGCTCCTATTCTATTGCAACAAAGAAGCCAAGCATTGTCAGTAAAGGATTTCCGAGGTGCCAAAATCTTAAAAGGACTCCTGTTTACTTTTATTCCACCACTGACTCATCGTTATTTAACTTCTCTAAGTATTCTACTAGGCAAGATACCCCCATGCTAGATAGAAACAAGTACAGGGAGTTCATATAGCTATCATTCAAATTAAAAAGCACTAGGAATAGCTCTATATAGCCATTCTTAGTGCTTTTATATTAGTTTTTCATTCAATTCTCTTTGTACTACTAGAATCACTTGTGCTAGTATCAGTCGTATTGGTTGAATCATCTGTACTATCCTGTGGTACTACGGGGTGTGCTTTCACAGCAGCTAAGGCAGTATTGATTGCCTCAATATGTGGTTGAAAGATTGTTTCAGTAGAAGTGTTTGTAAATAAAGGACGAAGACTGTACTTGCGGATTATCAGCTAACGCTTGTTCACCTGCTTTGATTGCTTGGTCAAGAGCGTCCACATAGTGTGATTGATACTTGTCTTTATTCAAGTAAGGTTTGGCATCAGTAATGGTTTGTTCAAGTAAAGCTCTGTTGTCTTCATCTACAGTTGGTGTATCAGTGTACCAGTTAACCGCAAAGCTCAATTCATTAAGAAATGTTTTCTTGTGTAAAGGACTACTAAATATTTATTAATATAAGTAGCTAGTAAGTACCCCAAGTATGACTAATAGCGTGATAGAAGTAGGAAAGGTGGATACTACGCTTCCCAGTAATACGTTATTCAGTGATCAAAATAGCTGAAAGCCAAGTGTACCAAGAAATTTGGTCTTTTAGTAGGTGAAAAGTCGGTCGTACCAATGGATTGCAGTGGTAGTGGTGAGAGCAGAAGCTGCCTCATTGCTGATACCCGAGGATAAGCAACTTACCTTTGGTCTGGTACGATTGCCAGCTATGATTTATACCTTTCAAATTTGGGGTATCTGCTATACATGGTAACTTTAAGTGTCTTACTCGTTGGGTGGTGTGGATTTAGTATCTAACCTTGAGCTATGAAAAATACCTTTGGTTTTCTAGTGGTTTGATTTCTTTGTCTTTATTTATCATAATTGAAAATCTAAGAGTCTCATTGGTTGAAACCATTCTTTTCGTATCTATAAAAGTCCCTTCAATATTTATAATTGGAGGGACTTTTTTAATAAGAACTAGCTGGTTAGAATTGGATTTTATCAACAATTTTTTGGATGTTATAGGTGGTGTCAATTAGAATATAGTTACATTTAAATTTTTTGCACATCTCTAGGTTAAATATGTTATCTTCTAAGGTTGAACTACTTGTACAATAAGAATCATCAATTCTTTGCTCAATTGTACTTGCATATTTTTTGATTTCCGAAAAATTCTTTTTTATATAATCTTGACTTAATATCAAACAATAATGTTTAATGGATGATAAATATGAATCATCAAATGAATCTTTCCAATTGAAAGGTATATAGACGCCTTCAATTATTAGGTTTTGTTTATTTTCAATTGCTGTCTTAATTATCTCTTTCGTTATATTCCATAGGTATTCAGTCATAACTTTATCATCTTCTACGGTAAGCTTCGTACTATCGCTCCGAATTAATCCCATTTTTAAGTGGTCTAACGATAAGTATGGATAGTTGACTTTTTCAAGTAGCTTTTGAGAAAGTAATGTTTTTCCGGTATGGGAAGCACCTGATATTAAAATAATCATTATTTATCCTCCTAGTGAAATTTAATGTTAACTCTATTTTACCATGTTTATGTTTATACACTTCTTTTGTTTATATGTTTACAAAAATACCCCCACTATCTATGGCATGAAATAGTAGGCAAGAAGTAGGACAACTTATCAAAGGTGATTGAAAGCTAAAAGGAGGAAATACCTATTTTTTCATACTAGGCAGATTTCCTCCTTACATTAAATTAGCCATAATCTACTGAAATTACATTTGTCATACTGTCAGTATATTTATCAAGCGTTTGATTGCTAATAAAAACTTAAAACGGACAACAGCGATGAAAACTTAGAGACAAGACTCTTGATATTCTTTAATCGTTAATGCCCAAAGTACCAAAATCAATCTTTTTGTATTCTATGTCTTAAATTGTTCAACCATGTTTTTGCTGATTTTATCTCTGCCATTGTCAACTCGTGACCTTGATTGAAAGAATAGACCGAAGAATGACTACCACTACTTTCAAATGCGTTCACTAGTTCATCAAAAGATTCTTTCGAAACAATGGGGTCCTCCTTTCCATACGAAAGCCAGACCATTTGTTTTTTTCCATCAGTCGAGTGATTGTTTGCGCCAAGTGACATTGGGTGAAAAAAGATTCCCTTCGATAGCTCATGTTCTCTTTCTAGTAATAGATGGGCAGCGATGTTTGCTCCGTTAGAATAACCAAGTAGTATCCAGTCTTCTAAAGGAATGTTTTCTTCCGTACTAATCTCTTTAATTTGCTTTAGTAAGCTATCTGTTTCATTTTCTAAATTATTGAGATCGAATTGATTGAGACCATGTCGCTTAAAGAAACGATTCATTCCATTTTCTTGGATGTTTCCACGAAAAGATAAAATTGTGCTGTCTGGATCAATATACCTCGCAAGTTCAAGTAAAGAATATTCATCTCCACCTGTACCATGTAATAGAATAAATTTTGCTGCATTTTTTGTTCCTTGCTCAAAAATGTAGTTCATATTGCTCACCTCGAGTTATTGTTATTCTGTTAACGTTGTATATTCGCATCGCTTGTATCAAAAGGTCGAACTATTTCTTCGATAGCTAGCCGTTTTTCTTCAAAAGCGGGTGGTAAAGATAGCTTTTCTCCCGCATGTTCTTTTCTTTCATCTTCAAAAAAACCAGGACCATCTGTTGCCAATTCAAAAAGTACATGTGAAGAGGCTAAAAAGTATTCAGATTGAAAATAAAAACGATCAACAAAACCAGAATCAGGTAATTCTACTTGTTGAATTTTTTGAATCCAGTGGCGTAAAGCTTGTTTATCAGCAACTCGAAGTGCAAGGTGATGAATATTCCCAAAACCTTCGATTGCATTGGGTAAATCATTGCGGACCTCAACAACAATAGTGGCACCATTTCCACCTTCACCAACTTCAAATTGATGGAAATTTCCTTCTTTAGCAGTTTCATGAAATCCAAGTAATGTTTTGAGAATGTGTTCAATACTTTGTAATTGGCTGACTCGAACAAAAACTGGACCAAGTCCGATCAGTGCAAATTGAGTAGGGACATTACTTTTTTTCCAAGGCGTGCCAGCAGCAACTCCATGATTTTGTTGATCTGAAATCAATTGATAGGATTGGTTATCGAAGTCTTCAAATTCCAGGTATTTTTTACCAAAGCGTTCCTTGATATTTGAGTGAGTGATTTGATACTTTGATAAACGTTCATGCCAAAAATTTAGTGCAGAGTCGTTGGGAACACGGAAAGAGACACGAGAAATACTGTTTGTTCCTTTAGAGCCTTTAGATTGATAAGGAAAGTCAAAAAAAGTCATATCTGTTCCAGGTGCACCATTTTCATCGGTAAAATATAAATGATAAGTTTCGATGTCATCTTGATTAACGGTTTTCTTTGCCAGTCGTAGTCCCAAAATATCAGTAAAAAAACGATAAATTTTGGTAGCATTGGAAGTCATAGCAGTAACGTGATGTAGACCTTTAATCTGTGTATCCATAATTATTCCTCCGAAATATACTTACAAAAAGTAAGTTTTATTTTTACAAGTATAGTAAGAATCCACAGATAATGCAATTATTCTGTCCTTTTAACAAAATAAAAAACGGTACCCATGTTGGGTCCGTTTTTAATTTGATTGAACATCTAAAATAGAATAGCTACGTACATCAAAACGATTGCGACTTGTTGAATATTCAATTGGTTGGCCATCTTTTAAATAAACGATTTGTTGAACTTCTAAAATAGGATCAGTTGCAGAACAATTTAAGTATTCTTGATCGAACTCTGTGCTTTTATCTGCAGAAATTGTTCGGTAAGCACCAGCAAAAAAAATATTTAAAGACTGATGTAAATAATCATAGATAGAAGATAACAAGTGCTCTCGTTTTAAACCGGGAACTAGATGGACAGGCATATAGGTATGCTCTAAAATATATGGTTCATTTTCTAAAATTCGTAATCGTTGAATATTATAAACAGGTTGTTCAGGTTGAATCATTAAATGCTCTTGTATTTGTTCATTTGGAAATTCAACATCAAACTGGATAATTTGACTAGCCAAAGACTGTTGACGTCGCGCCATTTGATGACTAAGCCCTTCATATTCATTTGCTGGGGAAGTATCTTTTTTGAAAAAAGGATGGTTCAAAACTTTTGTTCCAGAACCTCTTTGAGAATAGACAAGTCCTTCCATTGCGAGAATATTGATTGCTTTTTTGATTGTCATTCGGCTAGCGTCAAATTCTTTTACTAGGTCAGTTTGATTTGGTAAAAAACTATCTGGTGGGTATTTTTTTGAGCGAATACGATCTCTTAACGTGTTCGCTATGTCTTCATATTTTGGCACAACATTCACCTCTCTTTGAGTATAGCGAAAGTTGGAACAACGGACAACTGCTAGAAGAGAGAAGTAAAAAGAAAAAGACCAAACTCATTAGAAACTATCCAATGTTTTGGTCTTCATGTTGTTTTTTAAATGTCAGTCACTGGTTGTTTATCTAAAACTTTCAGGAATGGATACCAAATGAGTCCAACAACAATGAAATCAATCACTTGTAAAAGACCACCTAGCCATGAATTAGTTGCAAGAATACCACTAGCGACAATGGGAACAGTCCATGGTACAGAAACACCTGTTGGAGGAGGAACAATCCCAGCTGCCATTACTAAATAATTCAATGTAGTAACCACAAGTGGTGCAATTACCCATGGTATCAAAATCGTTGCGTTTAAAACAATTGGTAAGCCGAAAATAGCAGGTTCGTTGACATTAAAAATACCAGGTGCAAGGGCAAGCCGACCAACGTCACGATATTGCTTTTTCTTTAAGAAGAACGCCATAATCAAAACCACGGCTAATGTCATTCCAGATCCGCCGAGACCAACAGTAAATGTTTCCATGAAAGGTTTTGTGATAATGTGAGGAAGTTCTTTACCAGCTTGATAGGCTTCCAAGTTATCTAACATTAAAGTATTCCAAATTGGATCCATTACAGAATTGACAATAATTTGTCCATGAAGTCCGAAGAACCATAGAAATTGAACAAAAAATAAAGCAAGTAGGGTTGCAGGTAAGCTACTACCAAGTCCTGTTAAAGGTTTTTGGATTACTTCGTAAATAACATCGTGTAAGTTAGTGTTAAATATACCAGTCACAAGTGCATTGACAAATAAGAAGACTGTTAATGTTACAACAGCAGGAATCAAAGCAGCGAAAGACTTCGTCACTGCAGGTGGCACGCCGTCAGGCATTTTGATTTGCCAACCACGTTTTGTAATCCGGCAATAGATTTCCGCTGCTAAGAAGGCAGCAATCATTCCAATAAACATTCCTTTTGCACCTAGGCGATCAAGTGTAAGTACACCGGAAACTTCTTCACCATTTGTTGTAGTCATAACAAATGGGGTAAGAATCAAGAAGCTAGCAAACGAAACAGCACCACCAAAAATGCCTTCGACGTCATAAGATTTAGATAAATAATAGCCAATACCAAATGTAACAAATACGGACATGATACTCATTGTCGCATTCTGTCCATTTCCAAAGAGAGTCGATAGCGTTCCTTTAGTCGCGTCATTGAAAAAAGGAAGATTATTGATCACCACGACTATTGAACCAAACATTGTTAATGGAAAAGAAAGCATAAAGGCATCACGTAAAACGGTCAAGTAACGATTTTGCCCTAAAATATTGGCTAAGGGCATGATTTTTTCGGAAAGTTTGTCCATAAATCCATTCATATTTTTCACCTCTAATTTTTTTGCAATCGATTACAAACAAAATATAGCACCGATTTATACAAATGTCTAGTCATTTGTATAAAAAGTATTGATTTTTATTTGATTGTCGGATAAGATAGCGTTATCAATTGAAAAGTGAGGACCTTTAACATGAAAAAATATAACTTTCCAGCTAATTTTTGGTGGGGATCTGCTGCCAGTGGCCCACAAACAGAAGGACGCATTGCTGGAGACGGTAAAGGTGAAAATATTTGGGATTACTGGTATGCAAAAGAACCTGAAAAATTTTTTAATGAGGTTGGACCAGATAAAACATCGCAGGTTTACACAAAATACAAAGAAGACATTCAGTTAATGAAAGAAACAGGCCATAATTCATTTAGAACATCTATTCAATGGAGTCGATTATTTCCAAATGGAACGGGTAATATCAATCAAACGGCGGTTGCTTTTTATCGAGAATATTTTCAAGAATTACGAGAAAACGGAATAGAACCATTTGTAAATTTATATCATTTTGATATGCCTTTAGCTTTACAGAAAAATGGAGGGTGGTTGAATCGTGAAACAGTAGATGCCTATGTGAGCTATGCGAAAAACTGTTTTGAGTTGTTTGGAGATCTTGTTCAAACTTGGTTCACGCATAATGAACCGATCGTCCCTGTTGAGGGCGGGTATTTGTATCAGTTCCATTTTCCAAATCACATTAGTTTAAAGGAAGCAGTCCAAGTTGGTTATCATGAAAATATTGCAAGTGCTAAGGCAATTCAAGCTTACCATCAAATGGGACTGGCAGGAGAAATTGGAATTATTTTAAATTTGACGCCAAGTTACCCAAGAGATAATGGTAATCCAGAAGATGTCAAAGCAGCAAAAATTGCGGATGCTTTTTTTAATCGTTCATTTTTGGATCCAGCTGTCAAAGGAGAATTTCCAGAAGATCTAGTTAAAATTATTCGAAATTTAAACTTGCTTCCTGAGATTGTTCCGGGAGATTTAACTTTGATAAAGGAGAACACTGTTGACTTATTAGGAATCAATTACTATCAACCACGTCGAATCAAAGCAAAAGAATCAACACCGGATAAGCTATCCTCACCAATGCCAGATGATTTCTTTGACAATTATGAAATGCCAGGTAGAAAAATGAATCCTTATCGTGGTTGGGAAATTTATGAAAAGGGAATCTATGATATTTTAACGAATACACGAAAAAACTATGGGAATATCAAATGTTTTATCTCGGAAAATGGTATGGGCGTCGAAGGAGAAGAACGATTTGTGAATGAGTTTGGTATGATCGAAGATGATTACCGTATCGAATTCGTTAAAGATCATTTGAAATATGTTCATCAAGCAATTGAGGAAGGAAGCAATTGTGTTGGTTATCATATGTGGACGTGCATGGATAATTGGTCTTGGACAAATGCGTATAAGAATCGTTACGGCTTCATCGCTGTCGATTTAGAGAAAGAAGGAGCGCGTACAATTAAGAAATCTGGTCATTGGTTTAAACAAGTAGCTGATGAGCATGGATTTGATTGAGCAATTGACTGGATAAGTTAGACATGTGAGAAACTGGAGAAACGCTCAAAGATTTTCTCCAGTTTTAGTTTTTGCTAGGCTATCATTTCACTTCTGAGATTATTCGCAGTAGACTAATACTAGAGCAAATGAGAAAGAAGTGAAAAATATGCGAAACAAAGTAAAAAGTTCGTGTACAACGATTTTAGTTGGGAAAAAAGCGAGCATCGATGGGTCAACAATGATTGCTCGAAATGAAGATAGTGAGAAAGCAATCGAACCCAAACGTTTTATTGTTGTCCAACCAGAAGCTCAACCTAAAGTCTATGAGTCCAAGATTAGTCATGTATCAATTCCTCTGCCTGATAATCCTTTACGATACACAGCCACACCGAATGCCGATGATTCAATCGGAATTTGGGGCGAAGCAGGAATCAATCAAGTGAATGTGGCGATGACAGCAACGGAAACTATTACCTCAAATTCACGAATTTTGGGTGTAGATCCTTATGTCGAAAATGGTATCGGGGAAGAAGATTTGTTAACAATTGTTTTACCTTATATTACTAGCGCGCGCGAAGGAGTTATACGACTAGGACGGTTATTAGAAGAGTATGGAACCTATGAACCAAATGCTCTCGCTTTTTCAGATAATGACGAAATCTGGTATTTTGAAACAATCGGTGGTCATCATTGGGCAGCAATCAAGATTCCTGATGAAGCGTATGTGATTGCACCAAATCGAATGAATATCGATAGTTTTGAGGTTGATTCAGAAAATACCATGTGCTCTGAAGATTTAGTCGAGTTAATTGAAAGCTATCACTTGAATCCTAATCCAGAAGAAACACTTAATTTACGTCATATTTTTGGGAGTACCACAATCAAAGATCATCATTATAATAATCCACGTGCTTGGTATGGTCAAAAGTATTTCACGCCAGAAATCGTACAAGATCCAATGGATGACAATCTGCCGTTCATTTGCTATGCAAATCGAAAAATATCAGTTGAAGAGATCAAATTTGTTTTGAGTTCACATTATCAAGATACCGTGTTTGATGCGTATGGCACAGGAACAGAGCAACAAAGGAAAAGCTTCCGACCAATTGGCATCAATCGTAATATCCAATGCCATATTTTGCAATTGCGAAATGATGTTCCTAAATCAATTTCTGGTATTCAATGGTTGGCATTTGGACCGAATACATTTAACGTGTTGGTTCCTTTTTATACCAATGTTGAACAAACACCTGCACGTTATTCAGAAACGTCGACTAGCTTCGATTTTAATCATCCTTATTGGTTATTCTGTATGGCAGCATTGATTGGTGACTATGATTACGACCGATTTACCGATATTTATGCGGACTATGAACAAGAAAGTATGGCTTCTTTTAGAAATAAACAGTTGCTAGCTGATGCACAAGCAACAAAGAATTTTAGTACTGGCTATTTAGAAGAAATCAACCAACAGCTTGCAGAAGAATGCTATGATCGAACAGTTGCCTTATTAGGCAAAATGCTTGAAAAGGGAGCTACACACATGACTTTGCGTTTTGATCTTGGTGATTAAATCGTGACCACATTGGTTGTCCCAAGAAAAGAACAGTGATAAACTTAAGAAAAGGGAGGCGTTTACAATGACGGACACATATCAAAATATTTTGGTTGCAATTGATGGCTCAGAAAAAGCAGAAAAGGCATTTCTTGAAGCAATTGCGATTGCGAAACGAAACCAAGCAACTTTGCACATCTTATATGTTAATGAAGTAACAGGAAATTATTTTGGTGATTTTGCGTTTGTAACAACTAATTTACAAGCAGAGCTCGATGAAGTAGCAGAAAATCAAATGAAAGCTCATCGGAATTTAGCAATTGAAAAAGGGTGGACAGATATTGAAACGTATATCCTCTATGGTTATCCTAAAACACTTATTGCTAACTTCAATGAGTCAAAAGAACCAATTGACTTGATTATTATGGGATCAACTGGGTTAAACGCAGTGGAACGTGTCTTAGTAGGATCAACTACCGCATATGTCGTGAACCATGCACCATGCAATGTGTTAGTAGTAAAATAAAATAGAAAATAAAAAAGCAATCAACAACAATTGACGAAGGGTGAACCAATCAATGGCTTCACGATAAGATACGTCGATTTGTTGGATTGCTTTTTTTATTTTGTCTTTTTTATAAAATAGGTGATAGTAGTCGGGAAATTTGTTGTTTGAATAACAGCCAGGTAGACATTTCTTTGACTGTTTCTGTTGTCATAGTAGAACAGTTTTCTTCATCTTCAAGAAATTTATCAGAAAGTTGTTCTAAAAATTCATGGTCATAAATGACTGCACTGGTTTCAAAGTTTAGACGATAACTGCGGATATCTTGATTGGCGGAACCCACCATACAGATTTCATCATCCATGATCAATGTTTTCGCGTGTAAAAAACCAGCTTCATAAACTAAAATCTCAATGTTTTCTTTAATCAATTGGCGTGCATAATATTGTGTAGCACGGTAAATGAATGGATGATCGGGTTTATTTGGAATCATGATTTTGACATGGACACCTGAAGCAGAAGCAATTTTTAATGCAGCAATCACGCTCTCGTCAAGAACCAAATAAGGTGTCTGAATCCAAATTCGTTTTTTTGCTGAAGTAATTAGTTTGATAAAGGCTAACTTGATTTGTTCACGCTCATTATTTGGACCACTTGAAACTAATTGAATATCAACATTGCCATTTTGCTCGTTATTTTCGTCCACTTTCTTGAAAAAATAATCCAAATGATAGCCAACCTTTTTTTCTTCTGAAACGGAAACGTTCCAATCCATTAAAAATCGAAGTTGCAACAACGACGCAGCAGCACCGAAAATTCGAATGTGAGTATCACGCCAGTAACCGAACTTTTTGGTCGTATAGACGTATTGATCGGCAATGTTAAAGCCGCCAGTATACCCAATTTTTCCATCAATCACAACGATTTTTCGATGATCATGATAGTTTAAACGAAAACGAAGTAATGCTTCTTGAGAAGTTAAAAAGGTTTGCGCTTCTCCACCATTGGCGATGAGTTGATTAAAATCTTTTGCTTTTGTACCATGTGAACCAAATGCATCATATAGTAGGCGAACTTGAACTCCTTGGGCAGCTTTCTTTTCTAATAAACGTAAAACCTGATTGCCGATCTCGTCAGTTACAAATGCGTAATACTCAATATGGATAGAGTGCTTAGCCTCTTCAATATCGTTTAACAAAGAAGTTAACTTTTCTTGTCCATCAGTTAATAATGTAAGTCCATTTTTGCGAGTTAAAGGCATCTGATTCAAGGATGAGAAGAAGTCAACGAAGGCTTGTTTTTCGACTTCATTTGTTTGAGAATCGTAGAGCTCGATGGTACCATCTCGAAAATTCTGGAAATTTTCTAGCTCCTTTAAATCACTTTGTCGTAAGTAGAATTTTTTCTTGTCCGTTAAACCACGTCCAAAAAATAAATATAGAACAAAACCAACAACAGGTAGCGCAAATAGCACGAGTAACCACGCCCAAATGGCTGCAACATCGCGTGGCTTGATTAAAATAGTTATCAATGCAAAAACAGCATTAATTAAATAAATTGCTGAAACAATAAATCCTACCAAATAATTTTCCTCCTTTATTTCAATAGTGATAGTATAACATGAGTCGAAAAATAAACCTACGCGTGACCACTGGTTTCAATTACGGAAAATCTAGCAAATTGGCTGAACAAACGGAATAAAATAGTTGCTTTTTGTCATTTAATACGATAGGATAATAATACAGTTGAATATCTCCTTAGGGGAGTAACCGGCAACAAATTGTTGCGATAATATCAACAGTAAGTTAACCGATGGTTTTCTGGTATTGTATGAAATGGTGAGACCTAAGACAAATGTTGATTTGTCTTGGGTCTCTTTTTTTTCAGGCAAATGATGCCAGAAGCAAAAAGATTAAATGGGGGATGAAATTTGGAAAACAAGGAACAAGCACAACGAGTGATCTATCAAGAACCAATTGATTCGTTGATGCAGCAAACACACAGCTCAAATGAGGGTTTGAGCACGACGCTTGCAAAAGAAAAACTAGAAAAAGACGGGCTAAATCAACTGAAAGAAGCACCAAAAAAACCGACTTGGAAGTTATTCTTAGAAACATTCAAAGATGCGATGGTAATTGTGTTACTGATTGTTGCGCTTATTCAAATGATCATGGGAGAATACGTTGAATTCTTCGTTATTTTTGCAGTATTGATGCTTAACTCGGTTATCAGTGTGGTACAAGCAAAAAAGGCAGAAGGTTCATTAGAAGCATTAAAAAGTCTCTCGGCACCCGATGCTCGTGTCATTCGCGATGGTAAAGAAAAAACAGTGCCGGCCAAAGAACTAGTAGTTGGTGATTTAGTATTACTTGAAGCAGGAGACTATGTTCCAGCGGATGGTCGTTTAATCGAAGCCGGCTCGTTACAAGTAGATGAAGGTATGTTGACAGGTGAGTCGACTGCAGCTGAAAAAGAGGTTGTTGAAATCACAAATACTGTTCCGATAGGTGATCGTGTAAATATGGTCTTTAGTGGAACAATCGTGACTTACGGCCGTGGGAAATTCTTGGTTACTTCAACTGCAAATAACACTGAAATCGGACAAGTGGCTGGATTGTTAGAAAGTACAACAGAACAAACAACACCACTACAACGTGGACTAGACAAATTTAGTAAGAAGCTAAGTTTAGCCATTCTTGCTTTATCATTGTTGATTTTAGGCATCCAACTATTACGTATTTTCCTTGGTGAAGGTACTGGTGACTTAACTGCTGATATTGTCAGTGCTGTAATGTTTGCTGTAGCTGTTGCTGTAGCTGCAATTCCAGAAGCTTTGCAATCAATTGTTACAATCGTGTTATCTTTAGGAACAAATAAAATGGCTAAACGTCATGCGATTATTCGTAAGTTACCAGCAGTAGAAACATTAGGCTCAACAAGCATTATTTGTACGGATAAAACCGGTACTCTGACCCAAAATAAAATGACTGTTGTTGATTATTACTTAGCCAATGGTGACTCAGGAGACTTTACGGATAATCCGGAAAAATGGTCTGCTGATGAACGTCGCTTGATTGAAATCTCTGTGTTAGCAAACGATGCTTCAATCAGTGAAGACGGAACAAAACTGGGTGATCCAACTGAGGTTGCTTTTATTGATTTTAGTGAAAAATTAAATCAACCATATCAAGAAATCCGTTCAAACTTCCCTCGTGAAGCAGAGTTGCCATTTGATTCAGATCGTAAATTGATGTCAACGGCGCACACATTTGATAATGAGAAATATTTGCTAGTTAAAGGTGGACCAGATATTGTCTTTAACCGTAGTAAAAAGGTTTTGTTGAATGGTGAAGTTGTGCCGATGACAGATGAATTGATGACAAACTTCCAAAATCAAAACGAAGCGTTTTCTAATCGTGCTTTACGTGTGTTGGCTTTTGCTTATCGTCCAATCGATAACTTAGACTTAACATTTGACGACGAAAATGATCTTATTTTAGTTGGGATTTTGGCAATGATTGATCCACCAAGAAAAGAAGTAACGCAAGCTGTTGAAGAAGCACGTAGTGCAGGAATCAAAACAGTGATGATTACTGGGGACCACAAAACAACTGCGGTTGCAATTGCTAAGGAAATCGGCATTTTTGAAGAAGGAAACCAAGCGTTAACTGGTACAGAACTAGATGCTTTATCCGAAGATGAATTGATGAATATCTTAGAAAATGTGACTGTTTACGCACGTGTTTCGCCTGAAAATAAAATCCGAATCGTTCGCGCTTGGCAAGCAAAAGGACATATTTCTGCGATGACAGGTGATGGTGTCAACGATGCCCCTGCATTGAAACAAGCAGACATTGGGATTGCTATGGGAACTGGTACAGATGTTGCCAAAGATGCTGCGGCAATGGTCTTAACAGATGATAACTTTGCTTCAATCGTGAGTGCGGTAGAAGTTGGACGTAATGTGTTTGATAATATCAAAAAAGCTGTTGCTTATTTATTTGCTGGAAACTTAGGTGCCATCATTGCAATCATCTTTGCATTGGTTGCTGACTGGTCAAATCCATTCACGGCACTACAGTTGCTTTTCATCAACTTAGTAAATGACTCTTTACCTGCGATTGCTTTAGGAACAGAAAAAGCAGAACCTGCGACAATGAGTCGACCACCTAGAGATCCAAATACAGGTATCTTTACAGGCAGAACGCTGATTTCAGTAACTTATCGCGGAATTTTGATTGGTGTCGCTGTTATCTTTGCTCAGTGGTTAGGGATGCAACATTCACCTGAATTTGGCGTAGCAATGTCATTTACAACTTTGATTTGGTGTCGTACATTGCAAACATTCCCAGCACGTTCCAATACACAAACTGCATTCCAAGCTGGCTTCTTCTCAAATAAAGTTGTCTTGCTTGCGGTAGTTGTATGTAGTGCTTTGTTTAGCTTAACAATGATTCCGGGTCTCAAAGAAGTCTTTTCTATTCCGTCAGCCTTTGGCGTATCAGAAGTCTTGACGTGTTTGGGTCTGGCAGTTGTAACAATTCTTTTAATGGAAATCACAAAATTGATTATTGTTCGTGTCCAAAATGGAAAAGTAACAGAATAGCGATTGATTAATCACAAACTAGTTAGATAAAAATAAAAAGAAGTGTGCTAGTGATTAGCATACTTCTTTTTTGAAATTAAGGATGAAAAAAATGGATGAAGTAGCATGGGATGAATTTGCTGAAGAATATTACATTATTCAAGAAGAGTCACAGACTCCAATCGTCACAGATCTTGTCGATTACTTATCTAAGGAATCTGTTTTGCCTGCAGCCTCACTAGCAGATGTAGCAGGAGGGGCAGGCCGTTACCTACCTGCACTTGCTGAACAGGTTGGCAAGTACGAGCTAAGCGATTTTTCAGCAGCAATGTTAAAGTACGCGCAACAAAAAGCAAAACGTTCTAAAGTGTCAAATGTGGTGTTCAAGAAACAAACGTTTGATGCATTCTTGAATTCAGCGAAGCAGTATGAAGTGATTTTTTCAGCGTCAAATCCAGCTTTTACTGAAATAGCACAAGTGGAAAAGCTAATGAGAAAAGCAAAAAAATGGTGCGTCATGGTACGAGTAATCAAATCAGAAGATGATCTTTTTACAATAATCGATGATGCGTTAGGCTTAGCAGTGGAAGACCCAAACGTTACACCCACTATCAGTAATCAGATAGAAGCATTTTTACAGAGTAAAAAAATTTTAGTTAAGAAAAAAGACTTTACGTATCAAATCAAGGAAACGATCTCAAGAGAATTATTGACTGAATATTACGAATCAGAGATGACAGCTGAATTGAAAGAAACAATCGAAAAGTTATTTAACAAAAAAAATGAACTTATCAGTACAACGACCGTAACTTATCGGCTGTTACTTTGGCAGATAAAAGAGGGTTCTCCAAAAAATTAACAAGGATAGATCTAATTTATCTTTTTAGCGTATATATAATTGAAAGCAAAAGCTCCATACAAATCAAAAAAGATTTGTACGGAGCTTTTGCTGTTTATTCTACTTCTTTATAATAACGAATATCGTTTTCTACTTTATAAATTGAAAATGGCACGTCACTGTTGTATTCTGCCTGTTGGCCATGCTCTGGTAGAACTTCAGTAAAAATTTGTTCATATTCTGCTACAGAAACTTGTTGGCGATTATCAAATAAAGCTTGATGATCTTCTTTGTCTAGGAAATCTTGGTAATTTTTTTCCAAAGTTCCAGTAAAAAATTCGCTGACTGCTCCAGAACCATAACTAAATAGCCCAACGCGGTCACCGGTACGTAAAGCTGTTGAATTTTCAAGCAAGGAAATCAAACCAAGGTAAAGCGAGCCAGTATATAAATTACCAACACGACGACTATACTGGATACTTTCATCATAACGGGTCAATAAACGTGATTGGTTTTCTTCATCTGTTTCAGCTAAAACACTTTGTAATGCTTTTTTTCCCATTTTTGTATAAGGAATGTGGAAGCATAATGCTTGATAGTCTTCCAAGGTCAAACCAGTTTGTTTTTTATGTTGTTGCCAAACTTTTTGGAAAGACTCGATATATGTCGCATTTGATAACGGACCATCAACAACAGGAAATTCGCTGTAATCTGGGCGCCAGAAATCATAGATATCTTCCGTTAAAAAGACACTGTCATCTTCAATTGAAAGAATTCTTGGATTTGCAGTGACCATCATAGCTACAGCTCCAACACCTTGAGTAACTTCTCCGCCAGTTGCTAAACCATAGCGAGCAATATCACTGGCAATCACTAAAACTTTTCGTTCAGGATGATTGCGGACGTATTCCTTGGCCATATGTAAAGCAGCGGTTCCCCCATAACAAGCTTCCTTTACTTCGAAAGAACGAGCAAATGGTTGGATTTTTAATAAACGATGAATAATGACCGCACTTGCTTTTGAATGGTCGACACCGGATTCTGTTCCGACGATGACCATGTCGATTTGTTCACGGTCTTCGTTTGTAACCAATTTACTAGCAGCATTCGCGCCTAAAGTGATGATGTCTTCTGTTGCGCGGTTAACCGCCATTTGATCTTGTCCAATACCAATATGATACTTGGCAGGATCATCTCCACGACTTTCAGCTAGCTCAGTCATGTCTAAATATAAATTTGGAATAAAAAAGGAAAGACGATCAATCCCGATTTTCATTTCAACACCTCTTCACTCATAATTAAAACTTACTTTAATAAAGTATCATAAAATCTTTAAAAGAAATATAAAAAAGACAATATTTAAGGATTGTTAAAATTTTCAAGTGGAAAAAATGATCGAGAGTGGTGAGCTATTTGTTTTTACTTGAAAGAATGTTATATTTTTGTAGGAGGTGGCTTACTTGAAAGAAGTCGTAATTATAGATGCTGCAAGAACCCCCATAGGTAAATACCGTGGGAGCTTGAGCCGTTATTCTGCTGTCGAATTAGGAACATTGACTACGAAAAAATTATTGAAAAAAGCTGGTATCAGCAAAGAGCAAATTGATCAAGTCATTTTTGGAAATGTTTTGCAAGCCGGTAATGGCCAAAATGTTGCTAGACAAATTTCAATCAACAGTGGGATTCCCACAAGTGTACCCGCGATGACTGTCAATGAAGTATGTGGTTCAGGAATGAAAGCAGTTATTTTGGCACGTCAATTGATCCAATTAGGTGAGGCACAAGTCGTTATCGCTGGTGGGACGGAAAGTATGTCCAGAGCACCTTTGCTTCAATCTTATGAATCTGAAACAAATAGTTATGGTGAACCAATTTCAAGCATGGTCAACGATGGATTAACCGATGCTTTTTCAAATACTCATATGGGATTAACAGCTGAAAATGTTGCCCAACACTATCACGTGACTAGAAAAGAACAAGATGAATATGCACTTGCTTCTCAACTTAAAGCAGCTAAAGCAACCGAAGCCGGAATTTTTACGGAGGAAATCATCCCTATTGAAATTACGGAATCGCAATGGCTAGCAACAGATGAATCTGTTCGTGGGAACAGCACGATAGAAAAATTAGAAACACTGCGTACCGTATTTGCTGAAGATGGGACAGTAACAGCAGGAAATGCCTCACCATTAAATGATGGAGCCTCTGTATTGATCTTAGCTTCAAAAGAATACGCTATCGCAAATGATCTTCCTTATTTAGCAACAATCAAAGCAGTAACAGAAGTTGGCATCGATCCATCAATGATGGGGATTGCGCCAATTACTGCTATCAATCATTTGATGGCTAAAACGGATGTTTCTTTAGCAGAGATTGGTTTATTTGAAATCAACGAGGCTTTCGCAGCTTCTTCATTTGTTGTGAATCAGGAACTCCAGTTGGAAAGTGACAAAGTAAATATTTATGGTGGTAGTATTGCTTTAGGTCATCCAATTGGTGCAAGTGGTGCTCGAATTTTGACAACTTTAGGCTACGGATTATTAAGAGAAAAAGAGCGTTACGGAATTGCTTCATTATGTATCGGTGGTGGGCTAGGATTAGCGATGCTGCTGGAAGCAAATTTAGAACTGAATGAGGAGCAGTCTCTGCAAAAAAAAAAGTTCTATCAGCTGACGCCAATGCAACGTCGGGAGCAGTTAGTTGAAGAAGGAGCGTTAACGGAGAATACTGCCGACCTATTTGCGCAACAAACTTTACCTGAGGAAATAGCGAATCATCTGATTGAAAATCAAATCAGTGAAGTTGAAATTCCATTAGGAGTCGCTCAACATTTTCAAATTAATGGAGTTAAAAAATGGATTCCAATGGCTACAGAAGAACCTTCAGTGATTGCAGCAGCCAGTAATGGTGCGAAACTATGCGGAAATATCAAAGCAGAAACACCACAGCGATTGATGCGTGGACAAATTGTTCTAGCCGGTCAATCGGAGTATCAAGCAATCATTCAAGCACTTGAAGAACGTAAAGAAGAATTGATTTTGTGTGCAAATGAGAGCTATCCTTCAATTGTGAAACGTGGTGGTGGTGTAAGGGAAATTACAAGTCGTGAGTTTCAAGGAGAAGAACTAGCTTACTTGTCAATTGATTTCTTAATTGATGTAAAAGATGCCATGGGAGCCAATATTGTCAATGCCATTTTAGAGGGCGTAGCAACAAAAATTCGTGGATGGTTTCCAGAAAGAGAAATTTTATTCAGTATATTAAGTAATCTAGCTACTGAATCTTTGGCGACAGCTCGTTGCACGATTCCATTTGAGCGTTTCGCTTCTGATCGTCAAATGGGCGAGCAAATTGCAAAAAAAATCCAACAAGCGGCAGAATACGCGAAATTAGATCCTTATCGTGCAGCAACGCATAACAAAGGAATCATGAATGGAATCGACGCAGTTATTTTAGCAACAGGTAACGATACTCGGGCAACTGGTGCAGCTATCCATGCTTATGCTGCTAAAACTGGCCGCTACGAAGGTTTAACACAATGGCGTGTAACTGAGAGTGGCTTGGATGGAAAAATCACGTTACCGTTAGCAGTTGCAAGTGTTGGTGGCGCATCAAAGGTGTTGCCAAAAGCTGCAGCTTCTTTTGAACTACTAAAAGTCGATTCTGCAAAAGAACTTGCACAACTAATTGCAGCCGTTGGTCTAGCTCAAAACTTGGCAGCATTGCGTGCTTTAGTAACGGATGGTATCCAAAAAGGACATATGTCACTTCAAGCAAGAGCATTAGCGATGACAGTGGGTGCTAAGGGCAGTGAAATCGAGCAAGTGGCCCAGATACTAAGAAGTATGGAAAAAATGAACCAAGAGATTGCGAAGAAAATATTAGCGGAACTTCGGCAAACAAAAGAATGAAATATTTTTGATCGATAGAAAAAACTGAGGCAAATTTCTTGCCTCAGTTTTTTTAAAGAACACTAACATTACTTAAGTTATTCCTTTTGTTATTGATTTGGTAGGTGATAAAATAAAGAGGAAACAAAAATAAATAACGAAGGAGAGAAGCGATGGAAAAGAAAATATGGGGATGGTTGTTAGTAGGGGTTATATTTTTGGGCTGTGTCTTGCCGGCTGTAAAGGTAGACGCGGATATGTTTGATTATTATTGGGAGGGGCGAGCAAGAAATCAAACTTGGATGAGCGACCTCAAAGATAATACACGTTTATCAGAACTGTCAATCCCGGGAACACATGATTCAGCATCACATGGGATCAAGAACAGTACAGGACTCGGATATGCTAAGACACAAAGTATTGACATCACTCGGCAATTAAATAATGGCATTCGGTTCTTAGACGCACGTGTGTGTGAAACAAATGGTTCGTTTGCAATGCATCATGGTGTGTATTACTTAAATTCAATGTTTGGAGATGTCCTGAATAGCGTCACAAGCTTTCTTAGAAAAAATCCGGGCGAAGTTGTGTATATGCGCTTAAAACAAGAGAATAGTTCAGTAAGTGACCAAGTATTCAATCAAGTTTTAAACGAAAAATACCTGAAAAATAGTTGTTGGAAAGACTTCTTTTATTATGGGCGTAGTAATCCAACTTTGGGAGAAACTAGAGGGAAAATTGTTATTTTACGTAATTTTTTAGGAAATAGTGTGGGAATTCCTTACCCAAGTCAATTTGATATCCAAGATTATTGGGATCCCGCAGATCCTGCAGATAAACGCTGGGCGATTGAACAGCAATTGGCAAAAGCCGCAAAGAGTCAAGGAACAGATAATATTAAGTATATTAATTATTTAAGTGCATCAAATTTCTTTTACCAAATTAAAGGTTTTGCAGAAAAAATGAACCCATTCACTGTAAATTATATCCGAAATAATCAAGTGAAACATGTGGGCATCGTAGCGGCTGACTATCCAGGTAGTGAATTAGTGAATACCATTATTGATCTAAATAACCGATTACTAAAAAATCCAGAGAAACATGGCGAATATTCTAGTTCAATTGTGACGATTCAAACACTATTGGACACGAATAAAGTGATTGATTGGTATAAAAGTTTTAATAGTGGAATTATCTACCCTAATAACAATGGAAGTAATCAAAAATGGCAAATGTGGTACGATTCAAACGCAAAAGCCTATCGCATACATACATATGACTATGGCCATCTTGCATTAAGACAAGCGACTACGCCTTATAATACCTCAAGATATAATGTGGTGATTGAAGGTGCGGATGACAGTAACAGGGGGTTGTGGCAACTCATTCCAGCAGGAGAACATGGCAAGAACAAGGTATACTACTTGAAAAATTGTGCAAGTAATCTTTATTTAGATGTAAAAAGCAGTGTGCATGATCCTTCAGGTGAGTTGATTACTTTCCCATATACGGGAGAAACAAATCAAAAATTTGTGATAAATGTAATCAGATAAGAAAAGATGACCGCCATGTCTATCCTTTCATTAGATTTTTTGTCTAACGAAAGAGATAGACGCATGGCGGTCATCTTTTTTCTTATTAGCGATTAGCAATAGGCATTGCTGCAAATTGTTCAATCAATGGTACAAGTGTTAATTTCACTTTGTATTTTCGTTCAAGTGCTTTTTCAATGGTAAATTCGTTGACTGTTGTCATTGAAATTTCAGCGAGTTTACGAGGTTCATCTGTTGTTTTTTCAAAGATGATTGCAGTATCTGCTGTTTTTTCAACATAGAATTTTGGATATTCTGCAACAGCGGCTGCAAACTGATCAAAGTTCAAGTCAGATGTAGCTGCTGGCGCTTTTTCAGTGACAGGTTCTACGTTGACTTCTTCAGTTGCAACTGATTTTTCTTTTGTTTCTTGCGCTTCAGTAGCAGGAGCCACTGGTGTTGAAACAACTTCAGCAGTTGGTTCATTGTTTTTCATTCGTTGGTCGTTCCAGTAAGAAACGATTTCGATCAATAGGTTATCGCGAAAACGTTCAAAGATATCTTTTTCGCCAGAACGAATACGTTTCAACACGCTCGTAAAGTTATCATCAATTGGCACGTTGATGCGAGTGGATTCATTTGAATTTCCAGCCAACCCAATTGTTAAGATCTGACGATTCTTTGGATCAAGCATTACTTGTAAGGGTAAGCCATAACGACGTAAACTTTCTTCTTCTAATGAATTGAATAGTTGACTTCTAATTCCATCTAAAGAGGGACGAAATTGATTTAATAATTTTTGTTTTTGTTTTTTCTTCATATTTTTGATTTCTCTCCTTCACTCATACCTTATCGATTATAAGAAAAATTTTGCCAATTGAAAAGGATTTAAAGGAAAAAACTTATGTAAGTACGCATAATGTTCCAATAATCGTTCTTTTTTGTCGAAAATTTTTGTTTTTTTAGATTAAGGGGGGAAACCAATAAAAAATTTTCCCTCAAAAAATAAGAAAAGAAGAGAAAGGGTCAAAAAAGAAAGCTTGGACAAAAAATTGTCCAAGCTTTCTTTACTCTTTTGGTAGTAACGCAAAAACGTTTAGTTCTGGTGAGTAGATAATTTCATGATCTTTCCAGTGAGTCACCATCAACGAATGATCCAAGCGTTTTTTGATCTCTTGGATTTTTTGATTATGTGACATATTTCTGGCTGGAAAGTGTTGGATTTTATCTGATTCAATCAAAAAGATAAAATCTGGATGAAATGTCTGAAGAATCTCTTCGGGTAATTCTTCTAATCTTTGGATAGGGTTCATACTTTCACCTACTCAATTAAAATTCAGTTGTATCAGGATTTTTAGCTTTACCCACGACGCCATCTAATGAATCGATTTGTGCCATTTCTGTTTCAGTTAATTCAAAGTCAAATAATTCTGTATTTTCTTTGATTCGACTTGGTGTGACCGACTTAGGTAAAGGTAAAAAACCATGTTGTAATGACCAGCGTAAGGAGATTTGTGCGATTGTTTTTCCATGGGCTTCAGCAATTGTTTGCATTTCAGGAACATCAAAAATTTTCCCCGTTCCTAAAGGACTGTAAGCTTCAAGAATCATATCATGTTGCCGAGCATAGTCCACGACTTCCGGTTGTAGTTCACCAGGTGCTAAGAAAATTTGATTCACCATTGGCATGATGCTTGCTGTTTTGGCTAAAGCATCTAAATGATGAGGTAAGAAATTACTTACACCAATTGCTTTGATTTTACCTGCTTCATATAACTCTTCAAAAGCACGCCAAGTTTCAGCATTTGCTTTTTCCCAGTTTTCACGGAAGGTAATTGGATTTGGCCAATGAATAAGAAAAAGATCAAGATAGTCTGTTTGTAGTTTTTCTAAAGACTCTTCAAAGGAAGACATTACTAGATCATAGCTATGATTGGTATTCCATAATTTCGTTGTTAAGAAAATCTCTTCTCTAGGAATACCACTTTCTTTGATTGCTTGACCAACACTTTCTTCATTTTTGTAGCCTTGTGCTGTATCAATATGACGATAACCAGCTGCTAATGCTTCTTTCACAGAGGCAACAGCTACATCGCCATCAGGGGTTTGCCAAGTACCAAAACCAACGACTGGGATTTCATAACCATTTGCTAAACGATACGTGCTTGTTAAGTTTTCCATATTCACATCTCCATTTCTCTTTTCTTTCTCTAGTTTAGCGCATTTTTTACAAAAAGTAAGGCCTCGTGCTTTGATTTTTCTAGCGAAAAAGGAAAAAGAAATATGGAGAAAAAATCTTTTTGATGATGCTAGCTTTTTTTTATTTTTTCAGTACACTAGAAAAGAAGGGAATGAGCACATGGATATTTATTTAAAGAAGGCAATCTTGCATATTATTGATCGTGAAACAGGTTCACCTGTTTTTTCACAAAAAGAATTGGACTTGACGAAGGACTTCATTCGTGATTTTTTGCAAAAAAAAATTCAAAAAATTTCTTCTGCGCAAACTAAAACGGGGCATTTGGCAGAAGACAGCGATTTTGCTAAAAGTATCCAACACTTTTCTGACGATTTTATCGTAGCGAGTGAAGAAATCGTAACGCGCTGGTATGAAATCTATCAAGAAAGTGAAGAAGCACCAAGCGCTGATGTATTTATTGTGATGTATGAAATAGATACAGAATTATATGTAGCACTATTAAAAGTAAACTATCGTGAATCATATACTCATTTTGTTGAGGCAGATGAAACGGGAATTGAAAACAAATTGATCTTGAATCGTGCAATTTTAGGCTCTAAATCTCAAAAAGCAGATGAAGCAATTGCAGTCAATCTGCGGGAGTTATCTTATGAACTCTTGGAGAAAAAATATGAATTTTCTGGAAAAAAAGAGTGGTACTTCTCAGAAAAAGTGATCGAAAGTGTACCAGCACCTTCGTTAGAACAAAATGTCAAAGTGATCCAAAAAGTGGCGAAACAAATAGGAAAGAAATTTGAAACGGAAGAGTTTGATATGGTTGCAGATTTGAAAGAAGCTGTTTACGATACCATCGAAGAAAAAGGTCGTCTTGATCACGAAATGATTGCTGAAAAAGTATTCAAAGAAAATATCTCTGCTAAGATGGCTTTTAAAGAAGAAGTACAAGAACATGGTTTTGTTCCAGAAGCAATTCCTGTAAGAGAAGTACAAGAAATCTCAGAGAAAAAATTTGGCAAACAAAAGTTCAAATTATCTAATGGAATTGAATTGATTGTTCCAGTAGATGTTTATCGTAATCCAGATTTGATCGAATTTGTGAACAATCCAGATGGAACAATCTCTGTAATGATCAAGAATGTCGACGAAGTGTTGAATCGACTATAAGAAAAGTCAGATCGTTCCACGATAAGTGAAATAGAAAGCAAGAAAAAAAGCAGTTCAGATATATCTGAGCTGCTTTTTATTTCAAGATCATGAAACGTTACTCCATTTTTTCTAATGCTTCTTTAGGAACATCAGTTTCTTTGACTTCTTCCCAACTCATGACGCCTTTACGTGGATTGACCTTAAGTTTTAAATAGGCGTTTAGCTTTAAAGGCCGTTCTCTCGCTTCATTTAAAGTAACTTGTTTCGCTTCCCCATTTTTATTGTAAGCATTTTGTTTATACGTATATGTGGTATAGGATTCTCCGTTATCAGAGCGTTCAGTATGCTTTTCCCCATTTGTAGTAATTTCAGTATAGTAAGTTTCGCCACCATAAAAATAATTATAAGCGAACATACTTCCACCAATAAAGACGGCTAGTAGGGCAACTAATCCAATTATTTTTTTCATATTTTTCACCTCTGTTCTCTATTATTCCTGAAAAAATGTGATTCGTCTATTGAATCTTCTCAAACTAGTTTTATTTATAAAAAACTATACAAAAAAGGACATTAGAAAAGCGAATGTACACGAAAGTGTTCTTAGTTGACTTTGACCAATTTTGACGTATAATAATCATTGTTCCAGTCTTACAAAAAGTAAGGAGGACATATTCGTTTTTATTTTACAAAAAAAGGACTATAATAAAAACGTGAGAGCTGAAAGTTCAGTGATCTATATTATTTAGGAGGTTTGTAAATTATGGCAAAAGAACATTATGACAGAAGTAAACCACACGTTAACATTGGTACCATTGGACACGTCGATCATGGTAAAACCACTTTAACTGCTGCAATCACAACAGTATTAGGGAAAAAAGGCCTAGCAAATCCTCAAGACTATGCAAGTATTGATGCAGCTCCTGAAGAACGTGAACGTGGAATTACAATTAATACAGCACACGTAGAGTATGAAACAGATAAACGTCACTACGCACATATTGATGCACCAGGACATGCGGATTACGTTAAAAATATGATTACCGGTGCAGCTCAAATGGACGGTGCAATCTTAGTAGTATCTGCTACTGATGGCCCAATGCCTCAAACTCGTGAACACATTTTGTTATCACGTCAAGTTGGTGTTAAATATCTAATCGTTTTCTTAAACAAAACAGATTTAGTTGATGATGAAGAATTAATCGACTTAGTTGAAATGGAAGTTCGCGAACTATTAAGTGAATATGGGTTCCCAGGTGATGATACACCTGTAATCAAAGGTTCAGCTTTGAAAGCTTTACAAGGTGATCCAGATGCTGAAGCCGCAATCATGGAATTGATGGATACAGTTGACGAATATATTCCAACTCCAGAACGTGATACTGACAAACCATTATTATTACCAGTGGAAGATGTTTTCTCTATTACTGGTCGTGGTACGGTTGCATCAGGTCGTATCGATCGCGGTGCTGTTCGTGTTGGTGATGAAATTGAAATCGTTGGTATCAAACCAGAAACTCAAAAAGCAGTTGTTACAGGTGTTGAAATGTTCCGTAAAACACTTGATTATGGTGAAGCAGGAGATAACGTAGGTGTACTACTACGTGGGATCCAACGTGAAGATATCGAACGTGGACAAGTAATTGCTAAACCAGGTTCAATCACACCACATACAAAATTCAAGGCAGAAGTTTATGTATTGACAAAAGAAGAAGGCGGACGTCATACACCATTCTTCAATAACTACCGTCCACAATTCTACTTCCGTACAACGGACGTAACAGGTACAATCGTATTGCCAGAAGGTACAGAAATGGTTATGCCTGGCGATAACGTAACAATCGACGTAGAATTGATTCATCCAGTCGCAATTGAAAATGGTACAACATTCTCAATTCGTGAAGGTGGACGTACTGTTGGTTCAGGTATCGTTACTGAGATCGAAGCATAAACACGTTTAAAAATAATCTGAACACAACTAAAAAGGATTCCAGAAATGATTTCTGGAATCCTTTTTTGCTATTTTTTAAACCATTTTTTCAATCCTTTTTGTAAAGGACTCATTTTTCCACTTTTTTCAACAGGAGCATTGTCGATAATCAGTAACGCAATCATGACATACGCAATCCAACTATCTCGAGAATAAAGGGTATATCGAGGTGTCCAATGTGTTGCATATTTTTCTTTGTATTCACGTAATCCATGGAAAGAATAAAAATGGGAACCAAATTCATAAACCAAGTAAGCAATTCGCTCTTGAAGAAAACTTTTTCTAGACGTTCCCACATTCGAAAGAGGGGCCATTCCTAGGTTGAACCATTGAATCCCTTGCTCTTTCATATGAGTGAACAAGTGGATGAATAAGAAATCCATGCTACCAGAAGGCGCCTTTTTTGGATCATAACGCATCAAATCGATTGTTCCAACTTTGTTATCTGTATAAGTTGGCATAATATTTGCAAAGGCAACTATTTCTTTTTCGGAATTTCGGACAACAGCAATAGGTCCACGTTGAAGATAATCTTCAGCAAAAAATCCTAGCGAAAACCCTTTTTCTTTACGACTGCCGAGCCAGTTATCGGAAATTTGTTTAAATGTTTGCATTTGTTCTACAGAAAATGGAGGCGAAAGGACTTCAAAAGTAAATCCATCACGTTCGATTCGATTAATGACTGCCCGAGTACCCTTCATTTTCTTCCCAGAAGTAGTGAATTCAGGTAGTTCAACGTACGCTTCTTCTCCCATTTTGATGAAATCATAGCCTACGTCATGGAGAATCATTACAAGTTCTTCACTTGACTCATAAAAAACAGGTAAGTAGCCAAGACGATCCGTTTCTGTAATAAATGCTTCAATTGCTTTTGGAAAATCTTCCTTTTTCCCAGAAGGATCCCCCATAACAACACACTTATTATTATAAGAGGCAAACTGTAATAATACAGTTGGTTCACCATTTGATTCGTAAGTGAACATCCGTTTATCTTTCAAGAAAATAAGTTGACTATCGGAATTCCCTCCATAATTAGCCAGCACGGCTGTTGCTTTTTCTTCATCAAAAACTTCACCCACTAATTTCTTTTTTCCCTGTAAGAAATGAACAAAGAGGATCATGATCAAGCTAACCGTAACAATTGCTAAGAAACCAGAGAGCCAGATTTTTTCAGATGGAAATAGAAAGAATGAAATAAAGTGATGCTTCCGATGGGGAAATATCGGCAGATTATAGACGCCAATTACCAGATATAAAATGGTTAATGTGCCAATCAACAAGCCATCGACGGTTAACCATTCCCAAGAATAAACTAGTTGTTCGCGAAAAAGCTCATTTTTTGAAGCAATGATGATCACTAATAATAGGGTCAAGAAAATTGATCCAGTCAAGGTGAAATCACCAAGGATAACATACAGTAACGCAAGACCTACAATGATAATTGTTGGTAAATAGGCACGAGTGACTCGTGCAGCGATTCCGCGTCCCATAATCAATAATAAGAAACCTAAAATAATGCTTGGAAACTGAACGATAAAATGGAATTTTAGTGGATTCAATGTGTGCAACCAATGAAACTCCGAAAAAGCTTGTGGAATTGTAGCTGATAATACGAGCATGATGCCAGAAAAATAAAGTAAAACAACAACAATTTTGTGCGCAATTTCTGTCGCCAGTTGTCTAGGAATACCAGAATAGCGCTGATTGAAAGAGGCACCGATATTTTTGAAGAAAAAGACGATACCCAATAAAAATGGAATAAAGTAATAAAAAATCCGAAAAAGTAAAATCCAGACCACTACGATTTCACGAGGAATCCCGATTGCTGATAACCCGAGAATCATCATTACATCGAAACTTCCAATCTCACCGGGAATCATCGATACGATCCCAATCACAGAAGCCGCAATAAATAAAGGAATTGTCTGCCATAAATCAATCGGAATCTCCATTAAAAAACCGACCGAAAGAAAACTTAGCAGGACACCTGTCCATTCTAAAAAAGAAACAAGCAGTAATTGCCCGCGTAGCTTCCAAGTCAAACCACCCAAGTATCCTTCTTTCTTTAAGGTAGTGACTAACAAGACAACTGGAAAATATAGCCCACCACCAATTAACCAAATCCAATATTGTTTGATGAAGGGAGTCACAGGAGTAAAAAGCACCAGCAAAAATGACAATAAACTATAGATAGAGAGTCCTGCCATCAAAAATAAGAAAATTTTCGAAAGGGCCTGCATGACTTTCTTTCCATCTTTTTTCTGTCCATAAAGTTCTGAACGAAGACCGATACTTACAAAACCACCAAAACCTGCTACATTGTTAATCGTATTGATCAACCAACTTGTTTCGAGTAAATAACTCCACGACAATTTTTGACCTAATAAACGATTTAAGATTACATCATAACCAATCATTGGTGCGACACAAAGTAATCCAATGATGAACATCAAAAATGTTTTCCAAATCGGGATATTGGAAAAAGTCTGAGCTAGCTGATCGACAGACAACGTCTTACCGATTGATAAGAGTTCTCCAAAAATAATCACAACAACAGAAATTAAAAAAATTGTTTTAAATAGTCCTAAATGATTCTTAAACCATTGAAGGGCTGTTTTTAACACATAAATCACCTACTATTCTTCTAAAAAATTTAGTACTTCTTGATTGAATCTTTTTGGATCCTGACGCGCTAATTGATGGCCACTTCCCTTTACAAGTACAAAGGAAGCGTTAGGCAAAGTTTTTGCTAAGAAAAGCGAGTGCTTGAGCTTGATCACATCTTTTTTCCCAACTAAAATCAGTGTCGGACAAATAATTTTGCTTAATTGTGTTTCAGTCAAACCAACATTATGTAACAGTAAAGAAATCACTGCTAATTTTTTTCGTAATTTTGGCCAAAACAAGGAAGCAATCCAAATCATGCCGTAGTGAAGATAGCTAGCAACCAATGGAAGTAGGCGGACACCCTGAACTAAAGTGTTTCCGGAATTCAAAATCAAACGATGAACATTTTTTGGATACGTACTTGCGAAAACCAAAGCTAAATTAGCACCATCGCTAAATCCTAAAATATCCACTTGTTGGATATTTTCCAAAACTAATATCGTCGCTAAGTCTTCTGCCATTAAATTGAAGCTCAAATTAGCGGATTCGTTAGTTGAATGACCTTGACCGCGACTATCAATTAAATAAACTGTGAAATGTTGTTCAAAAAGTGGAACTTGTTGTGAAAAAAAAGTTCCATTGCCCCCATTACCGTGGAGCAAAAAAAGAGGGAATCCACTACCACTTTTTTCATAATAGATTTGACTGCCGTCTGCCATTTTTGCATATTTCTTTTCTTTTTTCACATAATCACCTACTGTTTAAAGTATAACGATTTTTTCTGTTTTTAGACAATTGTTTTTCTTGAAACTTATCGATCAATTTTGTAAGTTGACAAATTTTATGGGAAAATTTCATTTTTTATTAAGTAATTTACAGAAAACAAATAAGAAATGGCGAATCTTGAAAAGAAATAGTAAGATAAAAAAAGATGTCTAAATAACTAGGTGATGTATGATGAAGAAAAAAAGATTTTCAATAATGAAAGCTTTCTTTTTTACGATACTACTCGTGCTCGTTGGAGGCGCAATTTTTTTTGCTAATCGAACGTACCAATCTGTAAAAAAGGTAGAAGCTTATCAAACAGAAATAACAGAAGCTACACAAAAATACCAAATGGAAAATGACGAAACTTTAATCAAAGCGATTATTTTAACGGAATCAAAAGGTTCTGGAAAAGATTTGATGCAGAGTTCTGAAAGTGCGCATGGTGAAACGAACGTGATTGATGATCCACAGGAAAGTATCAATCAAGGTGTGAGCTATCTGGCAGAAATGATCGCGGAAGCTAAAAAACAGGGGTGTGATTTAGCAACTGCCATCCAAGCGTATAACTTTGGTAAGGATTATATTGCGTATGTAAAAGAAAACGGTGGTGAAAATACAGTCAAGTTAGCTGAAAAATATTCTAAAACAATTTTGAGTCCATTGTTAGGAAATGAGGAACAGACACAGTACCGCTATTGGCGAGTCCAATCTGTTTTGTACAATGGTGGCTATCTTTACCATAATGGAGGAAACATGTTCTATGCGGATATTGTGATGATGAATGAAAAGATAATCCAAGCATATGAAAAAATATTTAATTAAGTAAAGGTGAAAGTATCATCTGTCTAAATTTTTATTTAGACAAATTTGAGAAACAGACTTTATTTTTTTGAGTGGAGAATCTGTTTGAACCCTAAAAAAACAAGTTGTTTTTAAGTCAGGAAAACGCTAGACTTAAAGACGTGATTATTTTTGAAAGTTGGCGAAAAATGGAAAATAAAAAAATGATGGGTCTAACACAGGAAGAAGTTAGACAAAAGCTGGCTTTAGGTCAGCAAAATGACTATCAAGAAGATGCTTCAAAAACAACTAGACAAATTTTCAGCGATAACATTCTGACATTATTCAATTTTCTGAACTTTGGGATTGGTGTCTGCTTACTTTTAGTTGGTGCTTACTCCAATATGGCTTATATCGCCATCATTGTCATGAATATCGTTATCGGAATCTATCAAGAGATTCATGCACGAAATCTTGTTAGAAAATTGTCGATCGTTTCTCAATCTGAAGTAACGGTTGTGCGTGAGGGAAAAGAGCAAGCAATTTCAACAAAAGAGCTTGTGCTGGATGATTTAGTAAAAATTGGTGCGGGAGAACAGATTCCTGCAGATCTGCAAGTGCTGAGTGGTCGAGCAGAAGCAAATGAGGCTTTATTGACGGGCGAATCGGATCTTATCGTTAAGGAAGCTGGAGCAGAATTACTCTCTGGGAGTTTCTTAACAAGTGGTTCAGTTTTTGCGAAAGTGATTCGGGTTGGAGCAGACAACTATGCTGTTCGTTTAACGAGCGAAGCTAAAAAACATAAAAAAATTCAATCTGAATTAGTTGACTCAATCAGAAAAGTATCGAAATTTACCAGTTTTGTCATTATTCCATTAGGGATTATTTTATTCTTGCAAGCATTATTTATTAGAGATGCGTCAATCAAACTATCAGTTGTTGCTTCAGCTGCTGCGTTACTAGGAATGTTGCCAAAAGGATTGGTATTATTAATCAGTATTGCTTTGACAACTGGAGTTACAAAGTTAGCAAAAAAACGGATACTTGTTCAAGACATGTATGCAATTGAAACCTTAGCTCACGTCGACACACTGTGTTTGGATAAAACAGGAACAATCACGGAAGGGAAAATGAGTATCCAGCATGTAGAAGCATTAGATAAACGTTACGAAAAAGCAATTCCAGAAATTATTGGGACTTATTTAGCAGAAAGTAATGACAATAATGTGACGATGCAGGCTTTACGTAATTATTTTGCGGTTTCCAATCGCTATCAAGTAGAAGAGGTCTTAGCGTTTTCTTCTGATCGAAAATGGGGAGCAATGGAATTCCCTGAATTAGGTGTAGTGTATGTTGGGGCACCAGAACGATTAGTTCCACAAAGTCAGTTACCAGAACGATTGATGTCTGCACAGGCAAATGGTTATCGTGTCTTGATGTTAGGCGTTGCGCCTCATCAAAAATTATCTGAGGATAAACCAACCGGTGTTGAACCCATTGCTTTATTTGAAATTGACGACCCTATTCGGAAAAATGCACCAGAAACATTAGCTTATTTACATGAAGAAGGTGTGGATCTAAAAGTTATTTCTGGTGATAATCCTTTTACTGTTTCTAATATTGCGAGACGTGCAGGCTTGCCTAATTATGATGCATATATTGATCTTTCAGATTTAATGAACGAGGAAGATGTTCGAAAAGCTGCGCATGACTATACAGTTTTTGGTCGGGTAAGTCCTCAGCAAAAGAAAACTCTTGTCAATGAGTTAAAAGAGAGTGGTCGGACAGTTGCGATGACAGGGGATGGCGTAAATGATGTATTAGCACTTCGTGAAGCTGATTGTAGTATTGCCATGGCGGAAGGCGATGGGGCAACTCGCCAGATTGCTAATTTAGTTTTACTTGATTCAGATTTCACGACATTGCCAGAAGTTTTGTTTGAAGGCCGCCGAGTGGTTAACAATGTGACTAAAGTTTCGGGAATTTTCTTTATCAAAACAATTTACTCCTTCATTTTGTCTATCATATGTGCGATTACAGCAGTTGGGTTCCCGTTTATTCCAATTCAAATCACATTAATTGATCTAGCTATTGAAGGGTATCCGTCATTCTTCTTGTCTTTTGAGCAAGATAAACGAAAAATAAATTATCGCTACTTGCCGACAGCGCTGATCAATGCTTTACCAAATGCAATTTTGGTTGTCTTAAACGTTGTGACGGTTTATCTGTTGGGACAACGATTGGACTGGTCAAATGGTGAAACGACAACATTGATGTATTATTTATTGATTGGCATTAGTTGTTTAGCTGTAATCAAAGCATGTTATCCTTTCAATCCACTACGAATTTTCTTAGCTGTAACGACAATTGTTGGGATCTATGTAGCAGCGATGCTTTTCCATGGCATTTTAGAAGTAAACTTAGGCGTGGGAAATCAACTTGGTTTATTCGTTGGGTTCATGGCAATAAATATTGTTCTTCGTCTAGCGTATTGGCGTGCGAATATTCAAGAAAAGCTATTGAATAAGTTTGCTTAAATGATTCATTAATTTGTTAGAACGTTATACTTGAAAAAGAACAGGAATATGATACAATCAAACATGTATAATTGTGTCCTTTAAAATCGCGCTGATTTCGGTTGGTGCGATTTTTTACCGGTTATTCTCCTGATAGATTTACTCGATTTTTATGGAGTATACAAATGAGGGGGTGGAAACAATGGTTCAGCGAATTCCTCAGGAAGTGATTGAAAATATTCGAAGTCAAACGAATATTGTTGAGGTGATTGGACAATATGTTCAATTAAAGAAATCTGGGAAAAATTATTTAGGACTTTGTCCCTTTCACGAAGAAAAAACACCTTCGTTTTCCGTAGCTGAAGATAAACAGATCTTTCATTGCTTTGGCTGTGGAAAGGGTGGAAACGTCTTTACTTTTCTTCAGGAACTTGAAGGATTGACTTTTCCAGAATCAGTTGTAAAGGTCGCAGAATTTGAACAAATTCCCTTAGCAGATCAATGGAAACAACAAACATATGTTGTTAATGAAACAGATTCAGCTACTGGCAAACTACTCGTGGCACATGAAAAAGCTGTAGAAGTTTATCACCATATGTTGTTACACACGAAAGCCGGACAGCCTGCACTTGATTATTTACTGAAGCGTGGTTTGACAATGGAACTGATTGAAACGTTTAAGATTGGTTTCGCACCAAATGAACGTTCCTTTTTAGTTCAAGTGTTCAATAATGAGTCATTATCGAGTGATGTCTTTGAACGTTCAGGATTGTTTATCAAGCATGATGATGGTAATTTCTCTGATCGATTTTATCAGCGTATTATGTTTCCAATCAATAATCCACAAGGACGAACGATTGGTTTTTCTGGTCGATGGTTAGCACCAGAGAAAGGGCAAGAAAAAGATCAACCTAAGTATTTAAATAGTCCAGAAACAGAACTATTTAATAAGCGCCAAGTTTTATTTAACTTGGATAAAGCAAGAAGTGAAATCCGAAAAAGTAATGAAATACTACTGTTTGAAGGATTCATGGATGTGATTGCAGCCTGGCAAGCTGGAATCAAGAATGGCTTAGCTTCAATGGGAACCAGTTTGACTGCTCAACAAATCCAGCAAATGGAGCGCTTAACAAAAGAGCTTGTATTTTGTTATGACGGTGATCAAGCAGGGTTTGAGGCTACCAATCGTGGAATCGAACTTCTACGTGAAAATAGTCGATTGCAGTTATCTATCGTGGTTGTGCCAGAAAAACTGGATCCCGATGAATATTTACGAAAATATGGTGAAGCATCCTTTCAGGAATTGATTCAACATGGTCGTGAAACAGTCTTTACATTTAAAACACGTTATCTGAAACAAAATAAGAATTTAGATAACGAAAAAGATAAGTTAGATTATCTCCAAGAAGTGTTGATTGAATTAAGTAAAGTAGTCTCACCAATTGAGCAAGATATGTATCTATCACAGCTAACAAGTGAATTTCAAGTTAGTCGTGAAACGATTCAAAAACAATTGCGTGAGTTGAAACGAACAAACCGACAAGAACGGCAACGAGCTGCCGAACCGAACATGCCAGTGGTAAAGCAGGAGTTACCGCAACAAAAACAACCGCTGACACAAGTTGAAAAAGCGGAGCAAATGCTGTTGTATCGTGCGTTCAAAGAAATCTCAGTTCGGAATCTTCTAAAAGAACAAGAGTTTCAATTTATCCATGATGAATATGCAGAAATCTATTTTTTATTTGATGCTTATTTATCACAATATGAAGAGTTTAACCTTGCAGACTTTTTAAACTTTTTGCAAGATGAAAAAATTAGGCGTTTAGTGGTTGAGATTGCTTATTTGCGAGTGGCCGAAGAAAGCTCTACGCGCGAGATTCAAGATTTACTGGCTGTTATCAGTAAATCTGGCTTAGCTGATAAAATAATCGAAAAAAAACAATTGCAGCAAGAAGCCAGGCGTACAGGTAACAAACAGTTAGAATTAGAATTGACAATTGAGATCATTAATTTAACGAGACAGTTAAAACAAGCCAAATAGCTACTTGAAGGGGGCCTTCTTTTATGGCAAATGTAACGGATAAGAAAAAATATGAAGCAGCAGTAACAGCTTTCATCAAAGAACACAAACCTAAAAGACAAGTTGTTTATGACGATTTATCAAACCAACTTGCTACACCATTCACATTGAATGCTGAGGAAATGGACAAATTGATCCAAAAAGTTGAAGATGCTGGAATCAGTGTTGTTGACGAAAATGGTGAACCATCAATCCACAGTTTAAAAAGTGGTGAGAAAAAAGCTGAAAAAGCAAAAACAGAGGATCTATCTGCACCAACTGGTGTAAAAATCAATGATCCAGTTCGTATGTATTTAAAAGAAATCGGCCGAGTTTCCCTTTTAACAGCTGAAGAAGAAGTAGCACTTGCCTTAAAAATCGAAGAAGGCGACCAAGAAGCTAAACAACGTTTAGCTGAAGCAAACTTACGTCTAGTTGTAAGTATTGCGAAACGCTATGTGGGTCGTGGTATGCAGTTCTTAGATTTGATCCAAGAAGGAAATATGGGTTTAATGAAAGCCGTTGAAAAGTTTGATTACCGTAAAGGATTCAAATTCTCAACTTATGCAACTTGGTGGATTCGTCAAGCAATCACACGCGCGATTGCTGACCAAGCACGTACGATCCGTATTCCAGTTCATATGGTCGAAACAATTAATAAATTGATTCGTATCCAACGTCAACTACTCCAAGATTTAGGTAGAGAACCAACACCTGAAGAAATTGGAGCAGAAATGGACCTACCTACAGAAAAGGTACGCGAAATCTTAAAAATTGCTCAAGAACCTGTCTCATTGGAAACACCAATTGGTGAAGAAGATGATTCACATCTTGGAGACTTCATTGAAGACCAAGAAGCTACAAGTCCTGCTGAACATGCAGCTTACGAATTGTTAAAAGAACAATTAGAAGATGTGTTGGATACACTGACTGACCGGGAAGAAAACGTGTTGCGTTTACGTTTCGGTTTAGATGATGGTCGAACAAGAACCTTAGAAGAAGTAGGGAAAGTTTTCGGCGTAACACGTGAGCGTATTCGTCAGATTGAAGCAAAAGCCCTAAGAAAATTACGCCATCCTTCACGTTCAAAACAATTAAAAGATTTCTTAGAATAAAAAACAAAAAGCTGACACAAAACAAATCAACGTTTTGTGTCAGCTTTTTAGTTGATCAAATAAAAAAATTACGTAATATCTATTTTCTAATACTTATGATGGAATTTAAAAATATTTTTTAATACAAAAAAAATTTTTAGTCCTTATTTTTAACGTTCGATTTACTTATTTGTTAGAAAATCGTAAAGATAAACTATTGGCTGATAGGTCAGAATGTGATAGATTAAATGTTAGCGTTAAACTTAGTTAAAGGAGCCGATCACTAAGTGAAAAAAAAATGTCCAAAATGTGGATCGAAAAAGATTAAAGGTCAAAAAGTTTGCCCAGATTGTGGCTTTAGCCTTGAAGAAAAAGATCAGCACATTCAAAATAAACGAGATGTTATCGAATCGAAAGACCAATCTCTTGAACAACTTCCTGAAGAGAATAACCAACCAGATTTTCCAGATACAGAGTTAAATGACCCAATTGAATGGTCAGAACTAAAAGATTTACCACTTGAATCAGTTATGGAATTGTTTGATGCCTCGGAAAAGTCAGAAGCAGCACCGGAAAAAGAAACTGCGGGTGAACGATTGGAAGAAAAGAAAGAGAAAGCTGTCAAGCCTATGAAAAAAAATCGAGATAAGCAACCAAAGGATCAAAATGAAATCAACACTGAAAAAGGACTTTCAGTTGATGAAGTAGTTGAAAAAGAAAAACAAGAACGTATTACACAACTAAAAGAAAATGTAAAAAAAGAAGATGATCAATCAATTCTTGCAGCCTATATCCAAGCACATCGTGAAGACGTGGATGAAGAACAATCAAAAGAATTGATGCAAATGATCCATGAAAAGATTGCTGCTAATCAGACATCTGAGATTGCAGAAGGTGCAGCAGATAACAAAGAAGAAAACAGTGCTGACACGGAAGCTGTCGTGTCTACTTCTGCTAAAAGCGACGACGAAAAAGGAGAAAAAATAGAACGTTCAGAAGAGTTGGTCACGAAAGAAAAATCTGCTGTGCCAGCTGTTGAAGGGCGGGAATCTAAAGTTGACGAAGCGGAAAAAACAGCAGAAGAACCAATAGCTGTTTCTCAGAAACAATCAGCAAAGGATGAATCTTTAAAGCTTGCTAAAGTAGGTTCAAATGAGCATTTAAAAAAAGCTTCAAAAAAAGAAGAAGTGAATTCTCCCGAATATGATGCTACTGTGAATCAACCAGTAGAAGCGGACGAACCAACTGAACAAATGACTAAAAAGCCTGCTGTAGCGTCTGTTAAAGCAAATCAAGAAGCTGGAAAAGAACCAGCAATGATAACTCCAAACCCAGAACAACCAACTGGAAAATCCAAAAAAGTTAAAAAAGGACCTTACCTACTGTTAGCTGCAGTTATTTTACTAGGTGTTGGTGGTTGGGCATACTATGACAATCAACAAAAAGTCGAAGCTGAACGAATTGCTGAGGTAGCCAGACAAGAAAAAAAAGTCTCTGAAATCAAAAAGGAACTAGCTAGTTTTTACTTTGGTGATAAAAATGAATTCATTCGTACAGACCACTTGAATCAAGATTTGTCGAAAATCAAACAAGAGTTAAACGAAGTTGATTCTACAAAAGATTATCAAGAATTGAATGAGACGTATGATGATATTCAAGCAAAGATAATCAATATCAAAAAAGTAAATGATTTGTTTATTGACCCAGTAATTGAAGATGATCATTTAGCCGAAAAACCAGTGCTAAGAAATACTGATAAAATCGAAGCAATTGAAACCGATGATTCAGATTTTGGTGAACTTATTCAAAAGGCCCAGCAAGAAGCGCAGAAACAACTCGAACAAATTGAAACAGCTGAAGAAAAGACAAAAGTTGTTTACCAAGATGAAAAAGTTGTTGAATCAGCTACGCGGGATCAATACAAAACAGCGAAAGAAGCTGTTGATAAAATTGTAAACAAAGAACTTGCCGATTCTTTCAAGCAACAATTAACAAAAGTAGATCATCAATTATCGGAGAAAGAAAAACAAGCAGCTGAGAAAAAAGCTGCAGAAGAAAAAGAAAAACAAGAAGCAGAGCAAAAAGCAAAAGCAGAACAAGTTGCTGCGGCTCAAGCAGCTCAAGCAGAAAAAGCAGCTCAGGAAGCTGCAAAAGCAAACACAGCTTCTAGTAACACAACTGTTGGCTCAGGCTCAACAGCGAATCAACCGATCATGGGAACAAATGCAAGTGATGTTGCAGATAGTTCCAACGCAGCGTGGAACTGGGCATCTGGAGTAAGAGAAAGTGTCATCGCTACTTGTATTCAACGAGGCTATATTGTTGACGGCGGCTATAAGTTAGAAAAGGCACAAATCAGAAATGGTGAAGGCTACTACAATCTTTACGCAACTTCAACTAAATCTTCGCTAATGAACGGTATCGGTGAAAGTGCTTTACCATTTTATATCGTAACAATCAACTGTAAAACAGGTTGGTTTGGTGGAAATGGAAGTAACTAAAAAATTACTAATTAAACAAGCGAATGGCTTAGGCGAATCTAGATAGATGATCGCCTAAGTTTTTTTATGCCTTACTGCTTGGAACATTGTTCTTGGTGAAAGCTGTATGTTATGATAGCAGAGAAAAGTGATGGGAAAACAAAGCCTTTCAATTAAAAGGAGATCGAAATGAATAATTTATTAGCAAATATATTTACAGGAATTATTATTGATGAAAATGAAAAAAATTATTTTGTCCAAAAGAATGGACAAACTTTTGGTTTAAGCAAATCAGAAGGCGAGCATAAAATTGGTGAAGCGGTTGAAGGATTTGGCTATCAAAATCAAAAACATGAAAACCGTTTAACAACGTTGATTCCTAAAAGTCGCATTGGTCATTATGCTTTTGGAACAGTAACAGCAACTAGAAGAGATCTAGGTGCTTTTGTGGATATTGGCTTACCAGATAAAGATTTTGTTGTTTCTTTAGATGAATTACCAACAATGACGGAATTGTGGCCTAAAAAAGGAGATCGATTAATGATTGCCTTGAAGGTAGATGCAAAAAATCGTATTTGGGGTGAGCTTGCGGACGAAAAAATCTTTAAATCATTGAGTAAGCAGGGGAATGAAGAACTAAAAAATAAAGATATTTCGGGAACGACTTATCGCTTGAAATTAGCAGGAACGTATGTCTTGACCGATGATTTTTATGTGGCGTTTATTCATCCGTCTGAACGTTACCAAGAGCCGCGCTTAGGTGAACATGTAAGTGGTCGTGTTGTTGGTGTTCGACCAGATGGTGTTTTAAACATCTCTCTGAAACCACGCGCCCATGAAGCAATTAGTGATGATGCACAAATGATTTTGACGATTTTAGAACGTTCGGCAGAAAAACAATTACAATTTACGGACAAATCAGATCCAGAAGATATTATGAAAACTTTTGGAATCAGTAAAGGTGCTTTCAAACGTGCAATGGGAAATCTGATGAAGCAAGGATTGATTAAGCAAGAAGACGGTGTGACGAAATTAATCGAAAAATCTAATTGAGAATATCTTGCATGTTTTTCTTAACTAGCTTATAATTATTATAATTTAACAGAGTATTATTATTTACTTATTTATAATTATTATAAATTGTTGGAGTTGAATTAATGAATGAATGCTATATTAGCAATGAAGAAAACGAAACAACAATTACATGAATCAGGTTTTAAATTGACTCCGCAGCGAGAGGCGACGCTACTTGTGCTCTTAGAAAATGAAAAGGAGCATCTGTCTGCCGAAGAGATTTTCTTTTTAGTTAAGAAAAAAAGTCCAGAAATTGGTCTTGCAACGGTTTACCGCACGTTAGAAATTTTGACTGATTTAAAAATTGTCGATAAAGTAAGCTTCAATGACGGATTAGCTCGTTATGATTTACGAAAAGATGGTGCGAAGCATTTTCACCACCATTTACTATGCCTTAATTGCGGTGCTATTGAGGAAGTCGAAGAAGACCTTTTGGGAGAAGTTGAAGAAGTTGTTGAAAAAAGATATCATTTTTTAGTGAAAGATCATCGTTTGACCTTTCATGGAATTTGTCATAACTGTCAAGAAAACGAAAAGAGAAAGTAGCCCGTCTGTTGAAAGACGGCTTTTTCTTTGTGCAGATAACGTAAATGGACTATCGAAATAAAGGTGTATCTGATATGATAGAGAAAGCATGAGGTGGGTTATAGTATGAAAGAAGAATTAAGTGAGTACCTTCATTATTTGAATATTGAACGTGGACTTTCTGCCAATACGCGTAAAAGTTATGAACGCGATTTGGAACAATATTTGCATTTTATGGAAGAAAAGAAGATTACCTCTTGGCAAATGGTCGATCGTTATTTAGTCATTCAGTATTTAGAAAAATTACATGAAGAACAAAAAGCGACTGCAACAATTACTCGAATGATTTCTAGCTTAAGAAGATTTCATCAATTTTTGCGACAAGAACGCTATACGGACCATGATCCTATGCAACATATTGATACACCAAAAAAAGCACAAAAATTGCCAAGTACATTGACGCTTAAAGAAGTCGAAATATTGATTGAAACCCCGGATACTTCAAAAACATTAGGAATTAGAGATCGGGCAATTTTGGAAGTAATGTATGCAACTGGCATGCGGGTTAGTGAATTGATCAATCTAAAACTTGGGGATCTTCATCTTTCTCTTGGCTTACTACAAACAATTGGTAAGGGAGATAAAGAACGGATCATCCCTTTGGGAGATTATGCAATCCAATGGCTAGAACGTTATTTGGATGAGGCACGTCCATTGTTGGTGAAAGATACTTCTGAACTACATGTATTTGTAAATAACCATGGAAAAGGACTTTCTCGACAAGGAATTTGGAAGAACTTAAAGCAATTAGTACAGCAAGCAGGTATTCGTAAAGACGTCACACCACATACTTTACGTCATAGTTTTGCTACGCATTTGTTGGAAAATGGAGCTGACTTACGGACGGTACAAGAATTATTGGGACATGCAGACATCTCAACAACACAAATCTATACACATATCACGAAAAAAAGAATGACAGATGTTTACAAGCAGCATTTTCCAAGGGCTTAATTAGAGGAAGGTGAAATAATGTTAACACATTACCGAAAAGAGAACCGAAAAATTGCAATGGGCTTGTTAAGCTTTCATAAAAAATTATCGGATCAAGCAGATTTGTTAAAAGAAATCGATGTTTATGAAGCAGAAAATAAGTATGAACTATTTTTCTTCACTCCAGAAGACTCGACGAACATCCAAGGGATCATCGGTATTGAATGGATAGGTAAGGATCAATTGATCATTCATGATATTTCGTTGAATCCTTCTTACCGAGGAGAAAATATGGGCTTTCTGATGCTAAATGAGCTTCAGGAAAAATACCCCGAAGTGACCTTTTTAGCAACTGAAGTTACGAAACCTTACTTATCTAAATGGCAATGAAGCATAACTAAGAAAGAGTGAAACATTTGACTGAAATCAATATTAAACTAGATATTTTTGAAGGGCCATTGGATTTATTGCTTCATTTGATTCAGCAAATGGAAATTGATATTTACGATATTCCAATTGCGACGATTACGGAGCAGTACATGAACTATATTCACACGATGAAAACGATGGAGCTAGCGTTAGCTGGAGAATATTTGGTAATGGCAGCCACACTAATGGCAATCAAAAGTAAAACATTACTGCCCGTTCAGGAGTTAGCAATTGAAGATGATCTGATATGGGAAGAAGATCCACGTGACGAATTGGTCACACAACTTTTAGAATATCGAAAATATAAGTACGCAGCGGAAAAGTTGATTGAAAAAGCTGAGGAACGCAGTTTATATTATTCGAAAGAACCAACTATGGTAGAAGACTTGGCAGAAAAAGAATTGCCTCTCAAACGTGGGCAAGTAAAAAAAGTCGATTTATTTCGAGCCATGCAGGCTATTTTAGAACGAAAAAAATTTTCACAAAAAGTGGAAAAAACGATTGCCCCAGATGATACGACAATCGAAGAACGTATGAGTTTTATTAAGGAAAAGTTAGTAAACAGTCAATCAGGCTGTACATTTGAATCATTTTTTGAAGCCCCAACAAAAGCAGAAGTTGTGACGACCTTCATGGCATTACTTGAACTGATGAAAAATGGGCAGATTTTTGCTGAACAGGCAGAAAATTATGATTCAATCATGCTTTATCCAGTAGTAGGAGATACAACGAATGACAAAATTAAGTGAACTAGAAGCTATCCTTTTCGTTGCCGGTGAAGCAGGAATTGGCAGTGATGAGTTAAGTTATTTATTGAATATTGATAAACAGGAATTATCTGAACTGATTGTGGCCTTAGAAAAAAAATATCAGGCGACTCTTGATTCAGCGTTACACATTTTCGAAACAGAAGACCATTTCGTCTTAACAACAAAAAAAGAATTAGCACCACTTTTAAAAAAATATGCACAAGGTTCATCAAATACGTTATCACAAGCAGCAGTAGAAACGTTAGCAATTATTGCTTACAAACAACCAATTACACGTACAGAAATCGAACAAATCAGAGGTGTCCAAGCTTCTGGTCCCGTTCAGCGATTGGTTGCTCATAAATTAATTGAAGAAAAAGGACGCGTGGAAGGACCAGGTCGTCCAATTTTGTATGGAACGACAGGTTATTTCCTTGATTATTTTGGTTTAAAAGACTTAACAGAGTTACCAGACACACAAGAACTAGAAAACGCGTTAAAAGATGATGCATCATTGGATTTGTTTTTTGATGGAGTGAGCGAAGGAGAACAAAAGTAATGGAAAGATTGCAAAAAGTAATTGCACACGCCGGAATTACTTCTCGAAGAAAAGCAGAAGAATTTATTTTGGCTGGTCGGGTAAAAGTCAATGGCACAGTTGTGAGAGAATTAGGTGTAAAAGTGGGTAAACACGATGTTGTCGAAGTAGACGAAGTACCTATTTATCAAGAAGAATATGGGTATTATTTACTTTATAAGCCTAAAGGAGTTATTTCTGCAGTATCAGATGATAAAAACCGAAAAGTGGTTACAGATTTATTGCCGATGGTAAAAGAACGAATTTACCCTGTCGGGCGCTTAGATTATGATACATCTGGTATTTTACTATTAACAAATGACGGCGAATTTGCACAACGTTTGACGCATCCAAAGCATGAGGTTGATAAAATGTATGTGGCAAAAGTAAAAGGGATTGCTACAAAATCAGTATTATCTCCTTTAACGAAAGGTATTAAATTAGAAGGACGAAAAACGGCACCTGCTAAAGTTCAAATCTTATCAGTGGACCCTAAAACGAACCATAGTATTGTTGAGTTAACAATTCATGAAGGGCGTAATCACCAAGTAAAAAACATGTTACAGGCAGTTGGTTTACCCGTGCAAAAACTAAAACGAGAAAGATATGGGGATTTGACTCTTCAAGGGTTACGTCCGGGAGAATATCGTGAGCTAAATAAAAAAGAAATCAGTACGTTACTAAATCATTCAAAATGATAGCTTACTTTTTGTAAGAGATAAATGTTGCATTTTTTTCAAGGCTATGTATAATGTAAGTGTAAACAAAATAATATAAAAGGTTCGTCTTCAGGGGCAGGGTGCAATTCCCGACCGGTGGTTATAGTCCACGACCTATTTCTTTAGGAAATAGCTGAATCGGTGAAATTCCGGTACCGACAGTATAGTCTGGATAAAGAAGATAGAGCTTATTTGACTAATCATTTATCAGATAACTCTAACTCTATTTTCCCTGCGAAAGTAGAGTTTTTTTGTTTGAAAAATTAGTTGGATAGTTCGCTGAAGAGGAGTCCTAACAGGAGGATTTCAAATGAAGAACACACGGGTACAAAAAATGGTTATGGTAGCGATGTTCGCTGCAATCGGGTTAGTTTTGCAATTTATTGCTTTCCCAATTATGCCGGCATTTAGTTTTTTAAAAATTGATTTTAGTGATATACCTGTCTTGATTAGTATGTTTTTATTTGGCCCTGTAGCTGGTGTAGCTACGGCTTTCTTACGCTCGCTGTTACATCTGGTGACAACAGGATTTTCACCAGACAATCTGGTTGGGGATGCTGCAAGTTTCTTGGCAACGACTATTTTCACGTTACCAATTTTCTACTTCTTCAAAAAAAATAAAAAACATGCAAATAGAAATAAAATTCTGGGCGTTGTTTCCGGAACTTTAGCAATGACGCTTTTTATGAGTGTCGCAAACTATTTTGTTATTACACCATTATATCTGATGTTCTTTGGATTGAATGCAAATCAAATGCTAGGTATGCCACTAGTAAATTATGTGTTGATCGGGATTGTTCCATTTAATTTAATCAAAGGATTCATCGTTAGTGCTGCTTTCTTAGTTTTACATGCTAAGCTATTACCTTGGTTGAGTCGTAAACAACATGCTTTAGAACAAAGACATACGATTTAAAAATGAATATTCAAAAGGGCCAGTAATTTTTTGGTCCTTTTTTTTTGAAAAAAAATGCAATAAAACCGCAAATGTAAACGTTTTATTAGTTGTTATTGAGTATTTTATTTTTTTATGTATAAACATGAATTTGTAATAAATGAATGTGAGATTCTTCTCTTTTTGAATGACGAATAGGTTTGTTTACAAAACAAAGAGACAGGCTACAATTACTTTGAAAGAAGTATCTTAGATGAAAGGAGGCAATGAGTCGTCACTATTAATGGATTTTTGAACAAAAAGTATCATTTATTTGAGATATTATTTTTGTTCTGCCGCTCTTTTTGATAAAATAACAATGGAACCAATATTACTTGATTCTAAAAATGAAAAAGGGAAAGGAAGAAGAAAATGGAACAAAAAAAGAAAAAATTTCAGATGCCGTCAGCGTATACGGTCTTATTCATTATCATTGCAATTATCGCTGTCCTTACTTGGTTCATTCCAGCTGGTCACTATAGTGTAGATGATGCAGGCAATATCATCGCTGGATCGTATCAACGAGTAAAACAAAATCCACAAGGTCTTTGGGATATTTTTATGGCACCAATCAATGGGATGTTGGGGGTTGAAGCGGGTGAGTTAACAAGTGCGACACCAGCAGCTATTCCGATTTCATTCTTTATCTTGATCGTGGGTGGATTTTTAGGAATTATCAATAAAACGGGTGCATTAGATGCCGGAATCGCTTCTGTCGTTAAGAAATTTAAAGGCAAAGAAAAAATGTTGATTCCTGTTTTAATGATTTTATTCGCTTTAGGTGGTTCAACTTACGGAATGGCCGAAGAAACAATTCCTTTCTATGCGTTACTAATTCCAGTTATGATGGCTGTTGGTTTTGATACTGTAGTAGCCGTTGCAATCGTTTTAGTTGGTTCGCAAGTAGGTTGTTTGGCTTCAACAGTTAATCCGTTTGCCACTGGGGTAGCATCACAAGCTGTTGGTATCTCTATGGGTGAAGGAATTGGCTTACGTTTCTTAATGTTTGTGATCTTATTAGGTATTTCAATCATTTATGTTTATCGTTATGCTTCAAAAATCGAAAAAGATCCAACCAAGTCTTTGGTTTATAACCAACGACAAGAAGACATGAAACACTTCGATATCGAATCGATTGGCCGTCAAGAAACAATTACAAGCAAACAAAAATCTGTTAACATTTTATTCTTTATTACTTTTGGTATCATGATCATCAGCTTGATTCCTTGGACAACATTGAATGAAAACTTTACTATTTTTGAATCATTAACAAACTGGCTAACAGGTCTTCCTGTAATTGGTACAGTATTAGGGATTGATATGTTACCACTTGGTGACTGGTACTTCCCAGAAATCACTATGTTATTCCTAGTTATGGCGATCGTTGTTGCATTCACATACGGTATGAAAGAATCTGAATTCATTTCAGAATTCTTAGCTGGTGCATCAGACTTGATTGGTGTAGCAATCGTTGTTGCTGTTGCTCGTGGTATTCAAGTTGTTATGAACAATGGTTTGATTACAGATACTATTTTACACTGGGGAGAACAAGGGTTGAGCACATTATCTTCAAGTGTGTTCATCATTATCACGTTCATCTTCTATATCCCAATGTCATTCTTGATTCCATCAACATCAGGCTTGGCTGCGGCTACAATGGGGATTATGGGACCTATGGGTGAATTTGCTGGTGTAGGTAAAGACTTAGTTATCACTGCTTATCAATCTGCTTCTGGATTGGTTAACTTGATTACTCCAACTTCTGCTATTGTTATGGGGGCTGTTGCGATTGCTCGTTTTGACATCTCAGTTTGGTGGAAATTTACTGGTAAACTAATTGCTATTTTATTCGTAGCTATCTGTGTGATTCTCGGCGTTGCAGCAATGATTTAGTTTTGCCTAGACAAAATGATTGGAAACATCTATCATTGAATAATAAAGTAAACAAAGCTAACTGAGTTGGCTTTAAGAAGACTCGGTAGGCAAACTATCGGGTCTTTTATCTTATTAGGAGGTAAGTGTAATGAAACAATTTGTTACAAAAGAACATCATGAACAAGCGTTACAATCACTTAATGAACTAATCAGAATCCCTTCTGTATTAGATGAAGAGGATACTGGGAAAGGACATCCTTTCGGGACAAAAGTTGTTGAAGCATTAGACAAAGTGTTAGCAATCAGCGAAGAATTAGGATTCCGCACATTCAAAGACCCAGAAGGCTATTATGGTTATTCAGAAGTTGGTTCTGGTGATGAATTGTTTGGTATTTTGTGTCACATGGATGTTGTTCCTGCTGGTGATGAAAAAAATTGGGATACAAAACCGTTTGATCCAACTGTAAAAGATGGTTGGTTGATTGGACGTGGATCACAAGATGATAAAGGACCATCAATCGCTGCAATGTATGCTGTCAAATCATTGATGGATGCTGGTATTGAATTTAAAACACGAATTCGTTTTATTTTTGGGACAGATGAAGAAAACTTATGGCGCTGTTTAGATAAATACAACGAAAAAGAAGAAGGAATCACACAAGGTTTTGCACCAGATGCTGAATTCCCATTGATTTACGCTGAAAAAGGATTATTACAAGCTTATCTAACTGGTCCTGGCACTACTGATTTTTCTGTGAAAGCAGGTGGCGCATTAAACGTAGTTCCTGATGCGGCTCCATATTCTGGTGAAAAATTAGAAGAAGTGAAAGAAGCATTGAATAAACTTGGTTTTGATTTTGAAGATCATGGTGATTCAATTATTGTTCTTGGAAAAAGTATCCATGCGAAGGACGCACCAGAAGGCGTGAATGCAATTTCACGTTTGTCTATGGCTTTAGCTGAAGTCTTCGATTTTGCACCAATTGATTTCTTAGGCAAATTGGTGAAAGAAAATGCAACCGGTGAACATGTTGTTGGAAAAACGAAAGATGAGCAATCTGGCGAATTAACAATGAACTTTGCTAGCTTAGAAATCACACCAGAACAAACAAAAATTGGTGTGGATATGCGTATTCCTGTAACATTCAAAAAAGATGATCTGGTAGCAAAATTAGCTGAAACAGTGAAGAAATATGAATTAACTTATGAAGATTTTGATTTCTTAGATTCGTTATACGTGCCACTAGATAGCGAATTAGTAAAAAATCTTTTGCAAACTTACCGTGATATCACTGGTGACATGACTGAACCATTTGTATCAGGTGGAGCAACTTTTGCTCGTACAATGAATCAATGTGTGGCATTTGGCGCAATGTTCCCAGATACACCAGATTTCATGCATCAAGCAAATGAACGTTGGGAATTAAGTAGTATGTATAAAGCTATGGAAATTTATGCTGAAGCTGTTTATCGCTTGTGTGCGAAATAAGCTATTTGTGAGAGAAGCATTTTACTCAAAAAATAAGAAAAATGATTAGAAATTATTTTTGAATTTTTGAGTGATTTGTGCTTATTTTAAAGGAATGACTTATTGAACACTAGTTATTCAAAAAGGAGATGTGATAAGATCTTATCACATCTCCTTTTTTATTTGTTTGGAATAATTAAGAAATTATTTTCGTCATTTTTTTGAAATACACGTATAATAAGCTAAAAGAGGATTAAAGGAGGATGGTAGCTTGAAAAAATTAGGAAAAATATTCTTAGGTATACTGATTGTTTTAAGTTTGATTGGTGTTGGAAGCTATTATTATTTAAAAGAAAATACTTATGAACCAAGCCAAACTGCATTAACATCCAGTAAAAAAGCAATTGATAACAAGGAATACCTTTTATTTGAAAGTCCAAAAAAGAAACTTGCAAAACAACACCCAATCATTATTTTTTACCCAGGTGCTTTAGTTGAGCCAACAAGTTACAGCGTTTGGGCAAGAAAACTTTCTGAAACTGGCTATGACGTGGCAATCGTCAAAATGCCACTTAATCTAGCGGTACTAGATAAAAATCGCGCAGAAAAAGTGATTAAAGATTTTCCAGATCGTACCTTTGTTTTTGGCGGTCATTCGCTTGGTGGAGTAATGAGTAGTCGGTATGTTTCTCAAAATGTGACAGATAAGAATAAAGGTATCTTTTTCTTAGCGAGTTATCCTGACAAAAATGGGACATTATCTCAGTCAAAAATTCCGGTACTTTCAATTACTGCATCAAAAGATCAAGTATTAAATCAGGAAGCATATGAAGATGCTAAACAATATTTGCCTACGCAAACAAAGTACGTGGTGATTAATGGCGGAAATCATAGTGGGTTTGGTTCGTATGGTGAACAGAAAAAGGATGGACAAGCCGAAATTACGAATGAAGACCAGCAGATCGTCCTTGTGAATACGATTGAAAACTGGTTAAAGCAAAATGGTTGGTAGTTCGTTACTTTCAATCATTAGTAAATAAAAACGTGAGCCTAGCGAAACAGTTTGAAAAAGTAGCAACTGAGCTAACTTTTTTGAGAAGTTTCTGACTGGACTCACGTTTATTTTTGAGCAAAATTTTTGCTCGTTCTATCTTGATAGACAAATTCGTCTATAAAATTCATAATTGATTTGTCGAAGGAATGATAAATTATTTTTGTTCTTCCAAGAGTATTGCTCGAACGGGACACTTCTGATAGGCTTTCTTTACATACTCAGTTTCTGCTTTGGTGACGAATTGTTGATGTGCTTCTGGTTCTTGTGCAAAGAGCACGATTCCTTCTTCATCGTAATCAAAAATATCAGGAGCCTCAATTTGACACAGGCCGCAAGCGATACAACGTTCGGGTACAAGTTTACATAATAATGACATGTTTAACCATCCTAACTTAAGGAGAATTGCTATGCTTTTATTTATTCTATCTTTATTTCCCTCAAGAAACAAGTTGAGGATCAGTTCTTTTTATCAATTATTGACAGGTAAAAAAACAACTTCCGTATTGATTTTTGGATTCTTAAACCAATTGTTGCCGGCACACAATAGTTTACCAGAACTAACTCAGAAAACCTATCAAGAACGATTAACTGAGTTAGAAAAATCAGGTTTGATTCAGATTGAAGAAAATGAAGTTTTCTTGACGTCAAAAGGGAGAGAACGTCAAAAAAAATTGAATGTCTTATATCCTGATTTACATTTTGATCTCTATGGTAGAAATTGGGAAGAGGCATGGCGATTGGTAAAATTCGCTATTCAAGTCGTTTCTTATTTAAATGCGCATCAGTCAGAATATTTACCAGCAGAAACCAGCCCATTTTATACTACTAAAATCAAAACGTGGTTAGTCCATAGTGGCTATTCAAAAGAACAGCTAGCTGATACAATTTATCACGAATTATCGACTTGTTTAGGCAAATTAACGAAGGAACAAGCTAATTTATTAGCCAATCAGTTTTCTGGTTATGAACAAATCGGGTTACTGCCCTATCAACTAATTGAGACGAGTGAGGATGAAACGACAGTCTATTTGCAACAGGCACAAGCTGTTCACGCTTTTTTCAACCAATTGCAACGGTTTCCAGATTTTTTATTCAGTCAGTTGTTGTTACCTATTTTGGAACAAAATTATAATCAAAGTATGCTAGTCACGCGACAACTTTTTCTTCAAGGGCATTCTCTCTCTGAAATCATGACATACCGTCATTTAAAAAAAGGGACAATAACGGATCACTTAGTTGAATGGGCATTGTTTTTAGACGATTTTCCATTTGATCAGCTGATTTCGAAAGAGACCAACCAATTATTAGCGAGTCAAGCGACACCTGTCCAAACTTGGCGTTATCAAGAATTAAACAAAACGGGTACACTTGATTATGGTGAATTTCGTTTTTACCAAATACGAGCTTTAAAAGGAGGACGAAAAGATGAATTTAACAGCTGAGTTAAAACGTTATTTTGGTTTTTCAACTTTTCGCCCAGGTCAAGAGGAAATTATTCAAACATTGCTGAACAAAGACAACGTATTAGCTGTGCTGCCAACGGGAAATGGTAAAAGTTTATGTTATCAGTTAACAGGTTATCTATCAGAAGGGTTGGTCGTTGTGGTTTCACCATTGCTATCACTAATGGAAGATCAGGTTATGCAGTTACAAAAAATGGGCGAAAAAAGAGTTGTTGCCTTTAATAGTTTATTGACCTTTCCAGAACGTAAATATGTTATGGAGCATTTATCTCAATATAAATTTTTATTCTTAAGTCCGGAAATGTTATTGCAATCAGAAATGTTAACCCAATTAAAAAAGCAAAAAATCGGACTTTTCGTAGTTGATGAGGCACATTGTGTTTCACAATGGGGTGTCGATTTTCGCCCAGAATATCAACGTTTGGGCGAAGTAAGAACCCAATTGGCGATTCCAGTGACCTTGGCACTTACAGCTACAGCAACAAATGCAGTCCAACGAGATATCGAGACCGTGTTATTTACAAACAAACCAAAAATCGTTAAGCATTCAGTGAATCGAGAAAATATTGCTTTATTTGTAAGAGAAACGACTCAAAAGACGGAAGAGCTAGAAGCGATTATGAAAGAAATAAAGGGTGCGACCATCATTTACTGTGCAACAAAAAAAGAGGTGGAGCGTTTATATGCAGAATTACGTGGTCGCTTCGCTATTGGCTATTATCATGGTGGTCTAGATGCGAGCCAAAGACGCCAATTACAGCAACAATTTTCTCAAAATCAATTGCAATTTTTAATTGCAACAAACGCATTTGGCATGGGGGTAGACAAAGCGGATATTCGTTATGTTATCCATTATGATTTACCAGATAGTCTGGAAAATTATGTGCAGGAAATCGGACGTGCCGGACGTGATCAGAAGCCAAGTACGGCCATTTTGTTGTACCAAACAGGAGATGAAGTGATACATCATTTTTTTAATCAATTAGCGAAAGAGCAACGTCAGGGATTTGAAGTTTACTTAGCACATGCGCAGGAGCTAGAACGTCCCTTTGATGAACTCCAACAAAAATGGTTAGAAATTGTCAAAAAAACAAATCAACCGGATCGATGGATGGAAAAATTAAAGCTTCAAGAAAAAGAGAAACAGTTTCGTTTATATCAAATGTTACGATATATCCATGCAACTACTTGTCGCAGAGAATTTATTCTGAATTATTTTGGCGAAAAATTAACAGCAAAACCCAAAAATTGTTGTGATTTTGACGAAGCAACATGGTTTCTTCCAGCAGAAACAAAAGTAAGAACAAGTCATTTTGAGAATAACTGGGAAGAGATTTTACTAAATTTATTTAAAAAAAACGTAGAGGGATAATTTTTTTCGGCATGGCCCATTTTCCTATGGTATAATACTCACGAAAGAAATTAGGAGGTAGCAAAGGTGAGCAGAAAAGATAGACATCAATCATCAGAAAATAACGAAACACAAGAACCGTGGGAGCAACCGATTTATGATACTGAAGATGAAAATTCTTCAAGAAGCTCTCAAAGACAACAAAAGAAAGGAAACACTGTTTTCTTATCAATCTTTTTGTTTTTATTAGTACTTTGTATCGCAATCCCTGCAGGAGCTTACTTCTGGATTAGAAATGGTTCAAGTAATAATGCAGCAAGTTCGACTTCAACATCGACAACTTCATCAATCGTGGAAAGTTCAACCATGAGTTCAAAAGAAGAGTCAACAACTGTCTCTTCAACTACTGCAACAGTTCAAAGTTCTGAAACTGTAGAATCAAGTATTATTGAACCAGAAACTTCAAGTTCAGTTGCACCAGTTACACCACCAGCTTCAAGTGAAACAGTCACACAAGAAACAGAAACAACACCTTCTTCATCAACAGAAGCAGTGGCTGGTTCAACGACAGTTGTTCAAGCGGGTGAAGGACCAAAACAAGTAGCTGAGCGTGCTGGAATCACGATTGATCAATTGTTCCAATTAAATGGAATGGACCCCAACAGTTATATGTTATATCCTGGACAGGAATTACGAGTGAAATAATGTGAGCCGCATTTTGCGGCTTTTTTTTGAGGAGCGTTTTTATGACAAAGATTAGTATTGCAATTGATGGGCCGGCTTCTTCTGGCAAAAGTACTGTAGCAAAAATTTTAGCGAAAGATTTTCAGTATATTTACACCGACACAGGAGCTATGTATCGAGCAGTGACCTATCTGGCAATCAAGCATCAAATTTCTTTTGCTGACGAAGTTGGGTTAGTTACTTTGATTAAAGAAAATCCAATTTCTTTCCAACAAAAAGCAGATGGCCAGCATGTGTTTGTTTCAGGACAAGATGTGACAGCTGAAATTCGTCAGCCTGATGTGACAAAAGCTGTTTCAGAAGTTTCAGCACATGGAAAAGTCCGAGAAGAGCTTGTTGCTATTCAACAACAAATTGGTGAAGATGGTGGCGTGGTAATGGATGGACGTGATATTGGAACAGCCGTTCTACCGCATGCAGAGATCAAAATATTTTTAGTAGCAAGTGTTTCTGAACGGGCACAACGCCGTTACAAAGAAAACCAAGAAAAAGGGATCCCAACTGATTTAGAAACCCTAACAAAAGAAATTCAAGAACGTGATCATTATGATTCGACACGTGAAATTTCTCCGTTGAAACAAGCAGAAGATGCCGTACGAATTGATACAACGGGAAAATCTATTTTAGAAGTGGTAGCAATGATTAAAGAAGTTGTTTCCGAAAAAGGCTATCAATTATAAGGCTTGGTTGAAAAAAAAACGATGAAATAAGCGGAAAGTTGAGAATTTTCAAATAAACCGGGCGAAATCGCTTTATTTTTTTTTAAGAATCAATTAAACTTAAATTAATACCGTACTTACGGCATAATGTTGGTTAGGAGGACAAGTGTTATGACAGAATTTGATCAAAATCAAGCAGATAGCAATCAGTCAATGGAAGATGCAATGAAGAGCGTCCAAGAAGTTAGTGTTGGCGATGTAGTTAAAGGTGAAGTTTTAGCTATTGAAGACAAACAAGTAATTGTTGGAATTGAAGGTGCTGGCGTTGAAGGTGTCGTTCCAGCAAAAGAATTATCGACATTACCTGTAGATGACATTGATGAGCTTGTTCATGTTGGCGATCTTTTAGACTTAGTTGTTATTAGTACAATTGGTAAAGATAAAGAAAACGGAAGTTATTTATTATCCAAACGCCGTTTAGATGCAAAAAAAGTTTGGGAAGATATCGAAAAAGATTTCCAAGCTGGTAAAATTATCGAAGCACCAGTAACAAACGTAGTTAAAGGTGGTTTAGTTGTTGATGTTGGCGTACGTGGATTTGTACCTGCATCAATGGTTGAAGATCACTTTGTAGCTGATTTTTCAGAGTATAAAGGGCAAACGTTGAGCTTCAAGATTATTGAAATCGAACCATCAGAAAATCGTTTGATTCTTTCTCATAAAGCAGTGGTTGAATCTGAAAAAGAAGAAAAGAAAAAAGAAGTATTAACTGCTATTCATGAAGGTGATGTCATTGAAGGACGTGTTGCACGTTTGACTGACTTTGGTGCTTTTGTTGACTTAGGTGGAATTGACGGACTTGTTCATGTTTCAGAAATTTCTCATGGTCACGTAGCAAAACCAAGTGATGCATTAGCTGTTGGGGATGAAGTAAACGTAAAAGTTTTATCAATCAACCCTGAGCAAGAACGTGTTTCACTATCAATCAAAGATACATTACCTGGACCTTGGACAGACATTGAATCAAAAGCACCAGTTGGAGCTGTTTTAGAAGGCACAGTTAAACGATTAACAAGCTTTGGCGCTTTCGTAGAAGTTTTCCCTGGGGTAGAAGGTCTTGTTCATATTTCTCAAATTTCACATAAACATATTGCGACACCTCATGAAGTACTTCAAGAAGGTCAAACAGTTGATGTGAAAGTATTAGAAGTTAATCCAGATGAACATCGAATTGCTTTAAGTATCAAAGCTTTAGAAGAAAAACCTGCTTCTGAAGAAGAACCAAAAAATATTGAATCCTATGAATTGCCAGAAGAAAATACTGGATTCACAATGGGTGATATTTTAGGTGATGCGTTAAAAGAAGAAGTGGAAGAAACGACGGGCGACGAATCAGATAAATAATTAAGTCATGTAATTTAAGACCAAGACGAAAGTGACAGCTTTTGTCTTGGTCTTATTTTTTCGTTATTGATTAGTGATAATCAAGAAAAATCTAAAATAGTTGGAGGAATTGATTAACTAAGCTTGAAAGTTTGGGGTTCATTCGTTAAACTAAGTAGGATTGGAAACTTGTGAGGAGGAAAAAATATGGCAAATCCAACAATTGCAATCGTTGGCCGTCCGAACGTCGGTAAGTCTACGATTTTTAACCGCATCGCTGGCGAGCGTATCTCGATTGTCGAAGATACTCCAGGAGTGACTCGTGATCGTATTTACGCAAAAGGCGAATGGTTAGGTCGTGAATTCAGCGTGATCGATACAGGCGGGATTGATTTAGGTGACGAACCATTTATGGAACAAATTAAGCATCAAGCAGAAATCGCGATTGATGAAGCAGATGTGATTATTTGTGTAGTTAGTGGACGAGAAGGTATCACTGACGCGGATGAAATGGTTGCAAAGATTTTATATCGTAGTAATAAACCTGTTATCTTAGCAGTTAACAAAGTAGATAATCCTGAAATGCGTAATGATATTTATGAATTTTACGCATTAGGACTAGGTGATCCATACCCTGTTTCTGGGAGTCATGGTCTAGGAATTGGTGATATTTTAGATGAGGCAGTCAAATATTTTGCCACTGACACGGAAGAAGAAGACGATGATACCATCAAATTTAGTTTAATTGGTCGTCCAAATGTCGGCAAATCTTCTTTGATCAATGCAATTTTAGGTGAAGATCGCGTAATCGTTTCAGACATTGAAGGAACGACTCGTGATGCAATCGATACCCATTTTGTATCAGAAAGTGGTCAAAAATTCTTGATGATTGATACAGCGGGGATGAGAAAACGTGGGAAAGTGTACGAAAATACTGAAAAATACAGTGTTATGCGTGCTATGCGTGCCATTGACCGTTCAGATATCGTTTTGATGGTCTTAAATGCTGAAGAAGGAATTCGTGAACAAGATAAACGTGTTGCGGGATATGCACACGAAGCAGGTCGCGGAGTCATCATCGTGGTGAATAAATGGGACTTAGTGAAGAAAGAAACGAACACCATGCGTGATTTTGAACAAGAAATCCGTGATGAATTCCGTTATCTTGATTATGCACCGATTATTTTTGTTTCTGCAGTGACGAAACAACGTTTGAATCGTCTGCCAGAAATGATTGAAGATGTTAGCATGAATCAAAATCTACGCGTTTCATCCGCAGTATTGAACGATATCATCATGGACGCTGTAGCAATTAATCCAACACCAACAGACAAAGGCAAACGTTTGAAGATTTTTTATGCAACGCAAGTGGCTGTTAAGCCACCAACCTTTGTGGTATTTGTTAATGAAGAAGAACTAATGCATTTTTCTTATGAACGATTTTTAGAAAATCAAATTCGTAAGGCATTCACTTTTGAGGGAACTTCGATTCGAATCATTCCAAGAAGAAGAAAATAGGCATTTTACCATAGTCATTCTTTTTTTTCAAAGGATAAAGGTACTTTCTTTTATTACGTTTTAATGACCAAAAAAAGCACGTTAAAATCAGTAAAAACCTTGCCATTAAGCGGTTTATATGATATCGTGATAACAGAATATTGAAGTAAGTCAATATTTCTATTAAACTTTCTGGACCACTCAGATTGTATAATTGGTTGATGTTTTACATCATATCTCTTGTTGAGGAGGTGAATCTAATCCATGGCAAACAAAGCAGAATTAATCGAAAAAGTTGCTTCAGCTACTGATTTAACTAAAAAAGACGCAACTGCAGCTGTAGACGCTGTATTTTCAACTATTCAAGATGCTTTAGCTAACGGCGAAAAAGTTCAATTAATCGGTTTTGGTAATTTCGAAGTTCGCGAACGCGCAGCTCGCAAAGGTCGTAACCCACAAACTGGTGAAGAAATCGAAATCCCAGCTAGCAAAGTACCTGCATTCAAACCAGGTAAAGCATTGAAAGACGCAGTTAAATAATTGTGTAATAAAAAGCGCTTGTAGCCTTATGGCTACAAGCGCTTTTTATGTAGAGTACAATTACATTATTGATTAGTAAAAATAAAGAGGCATAAAAAATATTCAATTAATGTAATGTTTCTCCAAAACGTATTGTTTATTTCAGATGACACTCCCACCCTAATCCCAAATTAAATTCTTCCAATACACTTGTGTAGTTGAATTGCCCATCATTTTCTTGAATCAGATAATTGATCATCGAAGTATTCGCTTCGTTTTCCATTTTTGAGTGGAAGACAGGATTGCTATATAATGCATTGAATTCTGAATGGTTTAGTGCATGATAAAGTTCATGAAGGATCACTTGTTTTTGCTTTTCTTCTGATTGATTTTGATTGATGACCATTAGATTCAAGTCATCAAAATAATAGCCTCTTTTTTCTAATTCCATCACGACTAGCTCAATTCCATGACTAGCGAGTAGCTCCTTTATTTTTTCCATAAAAAAGACTCCTTACTTACTCATTCGTCCTTCTAAAAATGCGCGAATGGCCTCTCTGTCATTGTCCGTCATCGGTTTTCCATCAAAGCTTTTCACATTGTCTAAGATTTTATTGAGATCCTCTGGTATCGTTGATTTGGTGCCCAAAGAAGGTGTATCTGTTCGTCCAAGTAAATAATCTGTTGAAACGTGAAAGTATTCTGCGACTTTTTCAAGAGTTTCCGCTTTTGGACTACTTGTCCGCCACTGATAGATCACATTTTTTGACAGCCCAATATCTTCTGCAAGCTTATTTAAGCTGATTCCTTGTTTTTTTGAAAGATTCGAAACTCTTTCGTATAAACTCATTATAAAAACTCCTTTTTATATTTTTTTATAAAAATGTTGAAAATTATAAAATAATGGGATAATATTATTTATAGATTACTCATGCAAAAACAAAGTGAATAAGAAATGTTGTTTTTGTTACTTTTATTTTATAAAACTTTATGATGTAAGTCAATGTAAGTTTAGATTTTCAAGATAATTATATTTTTTTATGAAGATAGTAATAGTAAGAGAATGACGTCAATAAAATATTTTACCTATATAAAATTAGTTAGGAGTGGAGCATTTTGCGAAAATCAACATTTAATTATATTAAGGATATTTTATCTGATTATTATCAAACAGATGCGTATATTAAACAAAGAGAAGAAGAATTACGCCATCCATTTATAGAAGCCGATTTGAATAGCTCTATTCGTGGTCAAGGAAACCATAACGTAGCAACTGAAAGGATGGCTATCACGATTGCAATGGATCGCCGACTTTGGAATTTAGAAAGAAACCGTGATGTGGTGAAAGACTGTTTGGCGCGCGCGGATGAAAATACAAAAGAAATCATCGAGAAACTCTATTTACAAAAAAATGCAACAGTCAATTTATTGGGAATGAGTCAACGCTTGTTTATTAGTAAAAGTAAAGCTTACGAACTAAGAAATGATTTTTTTGAAGCTGTTGCAGATGAGTTAGGTTTGTAACTTTGGAAAAACTCAGGAATTTTTTTCGTAGTCAACAGGCTAAAATAATATCATCAAGAAAATAAACATTTCAGAATTAATTAACTTGCTTCTTAAAAATGAAGAAAACTAATTTAGAATTGAAAAATTTTCTTGAAGTTATTATAAGGTGGTGATTTCTACTTAGATCAACGTTTTTCGTTTCAAAAAACGTTGATCTAAGATGGCTGAAAAAATTAGAATAGGGTAAAAATTTGATTTTGATTATATGTTTTAAATTAGAGATAGGCATGTTAAATAGGCATGTCTATTTTTTAGGACAAATAATAAAAATTGAAAGGTGGTAACAGATTGATTATCGATAATTTATTATTATGGAATGAATTCCGAGGATTACTAAATAATATTTACATCCAAATTTTTGTTTGGATTGTGATTGCAGATATTGTAACAGGTATTTGCAAAGGAATTTTAATTAAAGAAACGAATAGTACAAAAGGTTTAATGGGGATTGTAAAACACCTACTAGTTATTGGCTTGGTTTTGATTTCATATCCGTATCTAAAAATTATGGGATTTGAAGGAGTAGCAACAGCGTTTGTCTTTTCTTACATTGCTGTTTATGGTATTTCCGTAATTGAAAATCTAGGACAGTTAGGCATTCCTGTACCAGAATTTGTCAAAAATCGTTTTAGTAAATTAAAAAACACATCAGAAAAACAAGGTGAAGAAGAAAATGGAGGGGAAAAATAATGGTCAAAATTATCAATAATTCCGTTTGTCGTGGCGTAGCAGATAAGCGGGTGGGAAGTGTAAAAGGTGTTGTCATTCACAATACTTGGACAAATACAACTGCTGAACAAGAAATGAATCGTTTGGAAAATATGACACCTAAACAATTAGAAGCTGGATTTGCCCATTATTATGTGGACGAAAAGACAATTATTCGCACAGAAGATACTTACAATCGGGCTTGGCACGTGGCGAATTCAGAAGGTAATAATAGTTACCTTGGTTATGAAGTACGTGGTAATCGCGAAACGTCCAAAGTAGTATTCTTACAAGCAGAACAAAATGTTTTCTGGCAGGCTGCAATTGATCTACATTATTATGGTTTATCAGTCAATCGTGACACTGTTAAATGTCATCATCAGTTTTCAGCAACTGAATGTCCGAAGCGCTCATTGATGGAACATTGTGGATTTGATTCGACGTTTGCTATACCAACAGAGGTTACTGCCAAAATGCAAGATTATTTTATTTCTCAAATCAAGAAATATTATGATGATCCAACTTTGCAGCCAGATGGAAGTAGCGAAGGAGATAATGAACATGATGAAATTATTGCAGGAAGTCCAGCAAAAACGATTAATGGAATGACTGCAAAACTAGATATTTATAATGAAAATCCGATTGGTTCTTTCCGTGGAGCAGGCTGGGCACATGCTGGGAAACAGACCTTTAATTATTGTTTTATCTTCTTGATGGACGCTGAGACTGGTAACGAAATTGAACGACAACAATCAAAAAATATTGCACGCCCAGATGTAAATGCAATTTACGGATTAGCTAATGATAACAAGCCAGGCTTTGATGGAAGCATCAATATTACGAAACAAGCTGGTAAGAAAGCTTATATCAAAATTCGGTTAACTAATGATAGTAGTGGAAATACAGTAGGTGGTGCAAAAGATGTAGACTTTAATGAATATGTATTAACAATCCCAAAACGGTCACACTAACATAAAATGATTAGGATTAACAAAAGTTGGCACAAAACATAATTGTGTTTTGTGTCAACTTGGTACATAAAATAAAAAAAGATCAACTAAGGTTATCAACTGATATACCCATTATTTTTTAACGCTTTTTGATGTTCACAGGGTTCCCCAACAATTGTGAAGTTAGTGATTCTAGTGCTTTCTTGTTGATTTGACCAATCGTAAGTGCAGTTTTTGCCAGTCCAAATGCTATCACAAGCAAAGCAATGATATTCCACTCCAATTAGTCCAGCTGGATTTTCACCTTGAATCTACCCAATACATTTACCTGTGCCATTGTCATCGTGGTTTGATCTAAGTCGAAATCATAAGGATTATAAGTAAATTCTGTTAGCGGTATCGCTTTAGTAACTAGTGCTTTTGCTAATACAGGATCGACGCTAGTTTTTTCTTCGGATTTTTTCTGTTTTTTCTGATGTTTGTTCTTCTGATAGTTGTTTTTCTGGTTGTGTCTGTATCGTTTGTTGACTTGTTTCAGTTGAAATAGTTGAAGAAGCTATATCAGTTTTCTTTTCTTTTCAGGATTTTCCTGAATAATGGTAAAATAAAGAAAAGGGGGGATGCGTGTTGGAACTTAAGTTTTCCATGGTTGAACAAACCACAACGATTTCTTACGGTGAAACGTTAAGCAGTCTACTAAAACCATTGGCTATCAGAGAACCAATCTTGTTCTTAACTAATCAGCGTTATTATGATTTGTTTTCAGAAAAAATAAATCATTTTTTTGCAAATCAGGCAAATGTTGATTGGTATATTTGTACGAATAGTGCGCAATGCAATAACTTAACAGAACTTGCGCATCTCTTAGACTATGTCAAACGTTTTCCGGAAAATCAGCAGCTGGTTGTGATTGGATTTGGAAATGAAGGAATGATGGAATTAGCTAGTTTTTTTCAAAAACACACGATTCTTACAACGAAGCTTTGGTTGATTCCTGTATCTGCTCGTTCATTCGGTGGGGCATTAACAAACAAACGCAGTATTTTACAGTTACCTTATCAGGCTGTTTTAGAAACAGAGAATTTGCCTGAACGAATTTTCTATGACCAAACGATTAGTGATCGCCAAGTTGAAGGCAAACAAATCGACTTTTTGACGTTTATCGTTTGTGGATTGGTTTGTGATTATGGTTTCTTACAGAGCTTATACAAAAATTACTCAACACAGCAAAAATTACACAACGTTCCTTTTTCAGGAATGCTTGAAGAATTGGTCTATTTTTACCAAGAAGAGGCGGAAAATCTTGCAACTTATGGTAAACTATTTGAGCAAGCTTTTTATCTAACAGAAAACGGACATTTATTATCAGCAAGTATGAAAAAATTTTTAGGATTGATTTTTCAATTAGTTTGGAATGTCGAGCGTAATGCAATCTCTTTTCAATTGAAAAATTTTTTTATTTGGTTGCAACATCTTGGTTATCCAATTGACTGGTTGGAGCAGCTATTTGAAGCTGAATACTTAGAAAATGTCTTGAGTTTAGCAGAAAAAAGCAAAAAGATTCTTGTTTTAGAAAAAATTGGTATAATAGAAGGATACCATTCACCAAGCGAGAATGAATTGTTGAAAATGATGACAAGATATCAACAAATTGTCAATGAGATTAGAGGGAATTGAATGAAAACGTATAGTGAAAAAATGTTACAAGCCTTGTCTGAAGAAGATTTAGCACAGGCGCAACTATTACTTGTACAGGCTTTAAAGGAAGACCCAGCGGATGTTTTAGCTGAATTAGGCGAAGAGCTATTAGCAATTGGCTTTTTAGAAGAAGCAAAACAAATTTTTGAGCAACTTGTCACGCAATATCCTGAAAATGATGGCTTAAATATTCCATTGGCAGAGATCGCGATTGAAGATAATGAAATTGACGAAGCATTTACGTATCTAGAAAAGATAAGTAAAGAGAGTGATTATTATCCGCAAGCGTTATTGGCCATTGCTGATCTGTATCAAGTAATTGGTATTCCAGAAGTAAGTGAAGCAAAATTAAAAGAAGCAGCTAGTTTACTTCCCGACGAACCATTGATTCAATTTGCTTTAGCAGAATTGTATTTTTCGGTGGATCGATTTAAAGAGGCCGCTGTTATTTATGACAACTTGTTAAACAGTCAGATCAAAGAAATTTCTGGTATTTCCATGCAAGAACGTTTAGGGCAATCACTAAGTATGCAAGGTGAGTTTGAAGCAGCAATCGAACCATTAGAAGCAGCATTGGAAGAAGAACGTACAGATGATCGATTGTTCCAATTAGCTTTTACGAACTTACAATTAAAAGAAAATCAACAAGCAATCAATTACCTGCAGGAATTACGGACAGTTAATCCGCATTATCAATCACTTTATTTGTATTTAGGACAAGCACTACAAGAAGAAGAATTGGTTGAAGAAGCACAAACAGTGTTAGAAGAAGGAATCAAAGAAAATCCGTATCAAGTTGAACTGTATCATTTAGCTTCTGAAAACGCCTTTCGTTTGCATGACAAAGAAAGTGCTGAAAAATTATTGTTGCAAGCTCTTGAGTTAGGAGAAAAACAAGATGATACGTTATTGACTTTAAGTAATCTTTATTTAAATGAAGAACGTTATGAAGATGTTATTAATGCAGTCAACCAAATGGAAGAAACAGCAAATCCGTATGCCGAATGGAATTTAGCTCATGCGTATAATGAATTAGAAGATTTTGCTGTTGCAGCGCTCCATTATGAGCAAGCTTTCCACGAGTTGCAACATGAACCAGATTTCTTGAAAGAATACGCATTTTTCTTACGTGAGGAAGGAAAACTGGATCAAGCAAAAGAACTATTAAAACATTACTTACATCATGAACCTGGAGATATGGAGGCCCTGTCTTTATTAGATGATCTATCATAAGGGGTGATCAAGATGTTTATAAATGTGCGAGAAAAAAAGAACTTCCTAACATGGATGGTGAATCATGTTTCATTTAGTCGTCGTGAAGTTTTTTGGATTTTGAATTACTTGTCAAATCATGAAGCGATTTTGAAAAATGTTCATTTTGTTGAGGGGGCGGATCAAACTTCCCGTGGCTTACAAATCAGCGACTTGTCTGTAGCTGGTGAACCAATGAAGTTGTTTTTAAAAGGAAAAGTATTTACTGATACGGATCAGATCTTTCATGAAATTCGATTGAATCGAACGGAACCATTGTATGTGGAATGTTTTTTTGAAGATGCGTGGCAAACGAGTGAATATCTATCGATTTTAGAAGACAATCCTTTTGCTACTTGGGAATCAACGATTGCGGAAGAAGAAACAGAAGCAATTGAAAAATACTTTCATGTAAAAGAACAAGAGGCACACTTAAAGATGCTTTACGCACAAATTGATCAAGCATTAGAAGATGGAAATAAGGATGCGTTCTTGAAACTATCCGATGAAGTCAATCGTCAAATTTTAGCAGATGCACAAAAAGCGTCAGATAAAAATGGCGTTAGTTAATCAAAAAAATTGTAGTTCCAAGCAATAAGATGCGTTTCTAAAAATCGTTTTTCCTCTTTTTATGAAAAGAGAATTTATTGCCGAAGAAGCTGCTTGGGGAACACCATGGATAAGGTGGTGCGCAAAATGTTTGGCTTCGACAAGATAGCAGACATGTAAAATAGCTTTAGATTGTTTGTGATTTCGAAGAGTTGTTTTAAGCGCACCGTTTATTTAAAAGAAAAGGGGCTGTGACAATATTGTTGTCACAGCCCTTTTTTTTGTCTGAATTTCAATCGTTTGGTTTGAGGCTTCAAATAGGTAAATCCTTCACCGGCAACTTCATGAACATTAATGACGGAGAGAAAAGCTTGTTCATCAATTTCATGGATGATTTGCTTGGCAGAGGCCAATTCGCTAGAACTAACAACTAAGTAAATGATTTTCTTTGAATAACCAGAAAATCCACCCTCACCATTTAAAAAAGTGACTCCTCGTTGTAGACCAGTCATCAATAACGGTGCAATTTCATCACTTTTATTAGAAACAACCAATAGACCTTTTGCAGAATAACCACCATCAAGAATCGAATCAACCACTCGACTGAATACGTACGAAACAATCAAGGTGTACATCATTCGTTTCAAATCAAGATAAGTTAATGAAGCCAGTAACACGATAATATCAAAAGTGAGTAATGAGCGTCCCATAGATATACCATAATTCTTTTCTAAAATACGTGCAATGATGTCACTACCGCCAGTCGTTCCTCCCATACGATAGACCAAACCGCTACCCACGCCAGCAATGAGCCCTGCTAATAAAGCAACAATCAATAAGTCATGTTCTAAATTGATCTCAATAGGGACACGTTGCCAAACCCAAAGAGCAGCTGATAAAGAAACAGTTCCTAGAATGGTGTAAGCGAGTGAGCGTCTACCAAGAATTTTTCCCCCGATGAGAATCAACGGAATATTGATAAGTAAAGTTGTATAAGCGGGATCAATACCAAAGAGTGCGCGTAAAATCAAAGTAATTCCTGAAACACCACCTTCAGCTAAATGATTTGCGATATTTAGATAGACAAGTCCAAAGGCATAGATACTTGTTCCAATAATAATAAAGAAAACCTCTTTAATTGTTTTTAATAATGTCATGTGATCCCTGCTTTCGTTAAAATAGCTGAAAAAGTTAGAAAATTTTTTCAATTCAATATTAATGTAGCATGTAATTTTCATTTTCACAATTGCTCTTAGCTATGTTTTACTGTAAAGTTTTGTTAGGATAAACTTGAAAGGGGAACGCTATGAAGAACGAACGGACATTAAGAAGTATGCAGGTAGAGGTGGATGAGTATATTCAACAATTCAAGGTCGGTTATTTTTCTCCTTTAGCTCAAATGGCACGCTTGACGGAAGAAGTTGGCGAGCTTGCGCGAGAAGTCAATCATTCTTATGGTGAAAAAGCGAAAAAGAAAACGGAGAAAGAAAATTCTGTTGCACAAGAGTTAGGCGATGTGCTTTTTGTTACAATGATTATGGCTAATTCACTAGATATTGATTTGACAGAAACTTTTGAGAAGAATATGGAAAAGTTTAACCGAAGAGATCATTACCGATTTGAGAGAAAAGATGGTCAAAGGGACGAAGGATAAACGTCCAATCAAAGAGAAATACTGAAGAGGTAGAAAAATGAAATTAGAACAATTACCGCTGGAGTACCAAAAGGCGATTCCAGTTTTACAAAAATTAGAACATGCCGGATATGAAGCTTATTTTGTCGGCGGGAGTGTTCGTGACATCTTATTACATCAGGAAATTCATGACGTGGATATTGCAACGAGTGCGTTCCCACAAGAAATCAAAACGCTGTTCCCTCGAACGATTGATGTCGGCATTGAACACGGAACCGTTTTAGTCTTAGAAGAAGAGGAACAATATGAGATTACAACCTTTCGAACAGAATCGACTTATCAAGATTTTCGACGTCCGGATAAAGTGGAATTTGTTCGTTCGCTTGAGGAAGATCTAAAGCGACGTGATTTTACAATTAATGCATTTGCTTTAAAAGAAGACGGAAAAATCATCGACCTTTTTGATGGCTTGGCTGATTTACATAACCATGTTTTACGAGCTGTAGGAAATCCTCACGAGCGTTTTCATGAAGATGCACTACGAATGATGCGTGGGCTGCGATTTGTTAGTCAATTGGGCTTTGAATTAGAAACAGAAACAATGGAAGCAATCAAAGAAAACCACGCCCTATTGGGGAAAATTTCTATTGAGCGAATCAATATTGAATTTGTCAAAATGCTTTTGGGAAAAAATCGTCGAGCAGGTTTACAAGCATTCGTTGAAACCGAATGTTACATCTATTGTCCAAGTCTAAGTGAGGAAGGTGAAGCCTTGCTACGAATGGCTGATTTGCCAGATATTCCGTTGAGAACTGAAAGTCAAGCATGGGCATTGCTACTAAATCAATTAGGTCTAGCTGGTTCAGCAGTCCGACCTTTTTTGAAAAGTTGGAAGTGCTCCAATCAAATGATTAAAGAGGTACAGGCGTTAGTCCAAGGATTGACTTTGCGACAACAGGGGCCGTTATTACCAATGTCTCTGTATCAACTAGGGGAAACAGCAGCTGTTCAAGTAGAAGAATTAATGGTTTATTTTGAGAAAACACCTGAGCTTGAGAAAGTAAAGGAGGCTTATCAAGAACTTCCAATCAAATCATTACGAGATTTAGCAATCGATGGGAAAATTTTACTAGCTACGATGGAGCGAAAACCAGGTCAATGGGTCAGTGAGGCACTGCATTCGGCAGAAGAAGCGGTCATTAATCAACTAGTGAAAAATGAGCGTGAAGTATTATTGACTTACGTGAAGGAGCAACTCAGTAATTAAAGTATAAGAGGAGGCGTGGAAAAAAATATTTTTTCCACGCCCTTTTTCTGAATAAATGTTGTTTCTCAAACAGCTCTTCTATGTAGCTTGCATCCATTCAATAGATGAAGAGCTACTCTGTATGACTACTGGCTAGAGTATTGAGCCAAAATGTTTTAAATTACAACTTCTATTCACGGTTTTCTCCAAGCTACGTCTTTGACAATAAGTTCTCTTTTCATAAAAAATATGAAAAACTATTTTTAGAACTTAAAATGTGACCACTTACATTTGTTATGCTAAACTTGTAGTGCAATGCTGATTATTATTTGGAAGAAGGAGATTTTTTATGAAAAAAGAAATGACAGCGCTAAAATTTTATTTCCGTAATGGAGAAACTTGGACGATTGATCGTCGTCATATTGGTGACTTATGGATCAAACAAATCACAACGAGCTTTGGAAGAATCAATGGAAGTGAATTTGTTGAGATTCATCCATGTGCTGGATTTAAAATCGAAATTTTTCAAGAAGGCGACTCAGTTGCAACGCATGATATCAACTTGGGTGGCTTAGAAATGGGCATGTTTAGCCGTGCGTTAAAATATGAAGATATTGAGCGAATGGAAATTTTATATCGTAATGGTACGCCTGATATGGTTTATTTCCCTTACCTAGATAAAGGAACAGAAGGTTTGGACAATCAATATCAATCAACAAAAATCAGTGAACAAACGGGAAGCTTGTACATCGTCATCAATCCTGAACAACGTGTAGAAGAAGTTTACAGCCAATTTTTCGAATAGAAAAGTAGTAAAATGTATTTGTTTTTTTCCTCGACTACGGGGCGAAAAATGGATACATTTTTTGCTGTGTCCATTTGTAAAATCGCTTAGTGCAGTGAAATGAAAGCTTCATTTTTATTTTCTGAAAGAACTTTTTAATTTTTTTGCGGAAAACTTGCTATCTTGCATCTTTTGGAATAGAATAGGGTCTTGAAAAATCATTGTAAACAGCAAACGGACAATAGTGAAACGAGAGATGAGCTCGATTAAAAGAGTTCGAAGTTTTGCTATCAAATGTGCAGTTTGTATATAGGAGATCTGAAAAATGAGAGAGAGTTTTGAAAAACAAAAAAGACTGTTGCATGATCGCTATGGGGCATTTTCAATGGAAGATCGTCGTCGGATTCTTTGCTATTTACGAAAGAAAAATATTTTAACGTATCGTCAAATGGAACGTTTAAAACATGAATTACTTCGTTTAGAATCAAAACGAGTACAGTGTGAATTAGATGGCAATGAGGTACAAGCTGAAGCTGTCGAAAGTAAGATTTTGAAGAAAAAGGAACAATTTTTAAAGGTACTTGCACAAAATAAAAAATAGAGGAGATGGGCCATGGAATTTGCTGAATTAGTAATCATCTTTGCTGTAACGATTACTGCATCAAACATAGTCAGCCGCATCTTACCGGTAATACCAGCACCATTGATTCAAATTTTTCTTGGAGTTATTTTAGGTTTAACAAAATGGGGTGAGTCCATCAACTTTGAACCAGAATTATTTCTGGTGATGATCATTGCTCCTTTGTTGTTCCGTGAAGGTGAAAAAGCAGATGTTACATCAATTCTTAAAAATTTTGATACAATTCTATTTCTAGCCTTTGGTGGGGTTATTTTGACTTTGCTTGGTGTAGGAATGACACTGTCGTTTTTACTACCAAGTTTACCTTTTGCTGCCTGTTTTGCCTTTGGCGCGGCGCTTGGGCCAACAGATGCCGTTGCGGTCAGTTCCTTGTCAGGGCGAGTGAATATTCCCAAAAAAGCCATGCATATCTTAGAAGGCGAGGGCTTACTCAATGATGCATCGGGCGTTACAGCCTTCCAATTTGCGTTAGCTGCCTTGATCACTGGTTCTTTTTCTGCGGTAAATGCAGGAGTAAGTTTAGTGATCTCAAGTTTGGGTGGGGCACTTGTAGGTTTTTTGCTGGTTTGGGTTAAACGAAAAGTCATCAGCATGATTGAAAAAGCTTCGGCTAGAGATGTGACAGGCTATTTATTAATCGAACTTTTATTGCCTTTTTTGGCCTATGTGTTGGCAGAAGTCTTTGGTGTTTCAGGTATTATTTCTGCGGTCGTTGCTGGTATATTACAAGCATCCAGTTTTCGAAAAATCACGATTTTTGATGCAGAGTTATCCAGTTTATCCAATAGCACTTGGACCACTGTGACATTTACGCTGAATGCGCTCGTGTTTATTTTCTTAGGAATTGAATTGACACAAGTCTTTTCGCCCGTCTGGGAGAATGGGGCCTATCCCAATTGGATGTTGATTCTTGTCATTTTGTTGATCTCAGTGATGTTGTTTGTCATTCGTTTTGTTTCAATTACGGCTTTTTATTTATTTAAGGGTGGCTTAACTAGATTTAAAGAGGAACTCAATGAAATTTTGATTTTAACTTTTGGTGGGGTTAAGGGAACAGTCAGCTTAGCAACAATTTTTATTTTGCCGCTGACAATTAATGGCATGGTCTTTCACCAGCGATCATTGCTGCTATTCTTAACTGCAGGTGTCATTTTGGTTACGTTGGTTGTTGGGATTCTTGCATTACCAATCTTGACTGAAGAACAAGAAACAAATGGAACAGATTTAAACGTATTAATGATTTTAGAAGAGGTTGTCGAAAGTTTGCGTCAAGAAGCAAAAGACTTACCGAAAAATTCAAAAGAGTATCTGGCGACAGAAGCTGTGATTGAAAATTATCAAGAACGAATTCGAGAACTGTATTTTGAAGATTTAACGGAAGATGAAAAACAAGAAGTACAAGAAATCCAAGCACTTATTTTGTCGATTGAACGTGATGGATTAGATGAAAGCTATCGTTCAGGTAAATTGACAGTCAATGGTTATCGCTTTTATTCACGCTTTTTGTCACGCTTTGAACGCTCAATTACAGGTGAAATTCTTTCCTTTATCGGTTTTTGGTTATTATTTGTTCGGCGAGTCATTCGAATCATTTTGCATCCAAAAATGTTCTGGGAACGTCGCAACAGAGAGCAACAAACCGTTGTTACAAAAAAAGATATTAGTGATGTAAGAGATGTCTACCATAAAAATACACAATTGATTATTGAAAGCTTGGACAACCTAACAGATGTGTATGGCGATGTGATGATCCAATTCTTTATTGAACAAAGGAAAGCGCAAGAAATGCGGATTATGTCGAAAAACTTTTTCTCTACAATGATGATTCAACAAGAAACTTTATTTACGAAAAAAATGCTTCGAGGCTATTATTTGGAACGAAAAGTTGTCGATGAATACGAAGTTGCTGAAACGATTACCACTTTTTCAGCAAATGATTATCGAAAAAATATCAATCTTTTAGAATCCTACACAATGAATAAACCGACTGATACTTCACCTTTACGATTTGTGTATGGTCGAAAAAAGCGCGAGCTGCAAACCAAAAAGATGAAGCAACAAGCGTACGATAAATAATGAATTTAAGCAAGCTTGAAAGAAAGATCATGATGATTTTTCTTTCAAGTTTGCTTTTTCGTTTCTGATAATAGTTAAGTGAAAAAGTCTCATTATTCTTATGGATTTTATGATACAATAACCGAGATAAGGAGGGGACAAGTTGAAAGAATTAAAAGTAACTGACCTCAAAAAAACTTACGGAGAAAAAGATTTGTTTAATCAAATTTCTTTTTTGATTCATGAAAAAGATCGGATTGGATTGATTGGAACAAATGGTACTGGTAAGACTAGCCTCTTAAATATCTTAGCCGGCATAGATAGTGGTGATGGGGATCGCCAGACAGTTTTTTATCCAACGAATTACCGAATAGGCTATTTATCACAATCAACAGATTTTTCAGATGAGTTAACTGTTCTACAAGCAGTTTTCCAGGGTACAAGCCCTCTTATTCGAACAGTACGTTCCTATGAAGAAGCTTTGCTACGCTTGAGTGCTAATGGTGATGATCCAGCTGCACAAAAACAATATGCACAAGCGGAAGAAGCAATGAATAAAGAAGATGCTTGGACGACAGATACGAATGCAAAAATTATTTTGCAAAAGCTAGGTATCAGTGAATTAGATAAAAAGATTGGTACACTTTCTGGTGGGCAAAAGAAACGTGTGAGCTTAGCTCAAGTCTTGATTGATGAACCAGATTTATTATTGTTAGATGAACCAACAAACCATTTGGATTATGCAGCAATTGAATGGCTTGAATCTTATTTGAAGCAGTATCGTGGTGCATTGCTAATGGTTACCCATGATCGTTATTTCTTAGATCGAGTGACGAATCGAATTTTTGAATTGGCGTTTGGTGATCTTCATGAATATAAAGGAAATTATGAAGCGTATGTTCTAGAGAAAGCAGAGCGTGATCGTGTCGAAGTTGAACAGGAAGAAAAGCGCAAGCGTTTATACAAACAAGAGCTTTCTTGGATTCGCGCAGGTGTACAAGCACGAGGCACAAAACAGCAGGCTCGAATCAATCGCTTTGAAGATTTAAAAGAAAACTTATACCAAGTAAACCAGGAAGCAGACTTAGAGTTGAACATCGCAACACAGCGTCTTGGGAAAAAAGTTTTAGAGATCAAAGATGGGTATTATTCCATTAACAACCAAATTTTATTAGCTGATTTGCAATTGTTGATTCAAGCAAAAGAACGACTAGGAATTACTGGAAAAAATGGCGCTGGAAAGTCCACTTTACTAAATATTTTGGCTGGACGAATAACCCTAGATAGTGGTACATATTCTATTGGGGAAACGGTGCGATTAGCGTACTACACACAAGAAAACGAAGAGATGGCGCCAGATCAACGAATGATTTCTTATTTGCAAGAAGCTGCAGAAGAAGTTAAAACAGCTGACGGCGCTCAAATTGGTGTAGCCGAATTATTGGAGCGATTCTTATTCCCAAGATATATGCATGGCACACGAATTGGTAAACTTTCTGGTGGCGAAAAACGACGTTTATATTTATTAAAACTTTTGATTCAACAACCAAATGTTTTATTATTAGATGAACCAACCAATGATTTAGATATTGCTACGTTAACCATTTTGGAAGATTATTTTCGAACATTTCCAGGTGCAGTAATCACTGTGTCCCATGACCGCTATTTCTTAGATAAAGTAGTTGATAAGTTACTTGTTTTTCAAGGAAACGGCAGGCAGGAACTTTTTTACGGAGACATGTCCGACTACTTAGAAAAGCAAAAGGAAGAAGATAAAGTAGTCGTTGCTAAAGCAAAGTCAAAAGCTACACCAAAAGACGAAACAAAAAAGAAAAAGCTCTCTTATATGGAACAAAAAGAATGGGCAACTATTGAAGATGATATCGCAGAGTTAGAAAATAAACTCGATGAACTGCAAGAAGAAATGAACCATCAAGGAGATGACTTCACACGTCTTCAAGAATTACAAAAAGAAGTAAGTTTGACAGAAGAGCAACTGGAAGAAAAAATGGCTCGCTGGGAATATCTTAGTGAGTGGGCCGATAATTAGGAGGAGAATGAATGGAACAAGCTTATCTTGATTTAGGAAAAAAGTTGTTGGAAGAAGGAAATCAAAAAGGTGATCGAACAGGAACAGGTACACTTAGTACATTTGGCTATCAAATGCGTTTCGATTTACAAAAAGGTTTTCCATTGTTAACAACTAAAAGAGTCCCATTTGGTCTCATTAAAAGTGAATTACTTTGGTTTTTAAAAGGAGATACGAATATCCGCTATCTTTTAGAAAACAATAATCATATTTGGGATGAATGGGCGTTTGAACGCTATATCAAAAGCGAAGATTACACTGGTCCAGATATGACGGACTTTGGCCATCGAAGCTTAGTTGATGAGGCATTTAACGAACTTTATCAAGAACAAAGTAAACAATTTTGCGAAAAAATCATCAATGATACAGAATTCGCAGCAAAATATGGAGATTTGGGACATATTTATGGGTATCAATGGCGTCATTGGGAAACAAAGGATGGCAGTTTTATTGATCAAATCAAAGAAGTGATCAAAGCAATCAAAACGACGCCAGATTCCAGACGTTTGATTGTTTCAGCGTGGAATCCTGAAGATGTACCAAGTATGGCGTTGCCTCCTTGCCATACTATGTTTCAGTTTTATGTTTTTGAAGGTCGCTTAAGTTGTCAGTTGTATCAACGAAGTGGTGATGTTTTCTTGGGTGTTCCATTCAACATTGCTAGTTACGCATTGCTTACTCATTTGATTGCGCATGAAACAGGGTTGGAAGTTGGTGAATTTGTTCATACGCTAGGTGATGCGCATTTGTATTCCAATCACGTAGAACAAATGAAAGAGCAATTGAGTCGTGAAATACGTGCGTTTCCAAAATTAAGTTTGAATCCAGAAAAAAAATCTGTATTCGATTTCGAAATGGAGGATATCCAATTAGAAGGATACCAACCACATCCAGCAATTAAAGCACCGATTGCTGTGTAAGAAAGGATGAGAAGATGCTAGCTGCAATTTGGGCACAAGATGAAAATGGACTGATTGGAAAAAATGAGCAACTTCCTTGGCGATTACCGAATGATTTGAAGTTTTTTAAACAAACAACCGAATCAAATATTTTAGTAATGGGCAGAAAAACATTTGAAGGAATGGGCAGTCGACCATTGCCAAACCGCCAAACAATCGTCCTTACACATGATAAAAATTATCAAGCAGATGGCGTAACCATCATGCATGAACTAGAAGAAGTCCTTGCTTTTGAAAAAAAAGCAGATGGCATTGTATTTATCGCAGGTGGTGCTGCCATTTACCAAGAATTTTTACCTTACTGTAATGTATTGTATCGCACCGTGATTCAGCACGCCTTTGATGGTGATACATACTTTCCAACTGTTGATTGGGAAGACTGGTCATTGATCAATGTCAGTACAGGTGAAGTAGATGAAGCCAATCCTTATGTACATCAATTTGAAACGTATCAACGAAACGAAAAATAAAAACGACAAGTATTTTTAATTTCGCTCGTATGTATAAAAAAGACCTTTGCACGTACTTCGCGCAAAGGTCTTTTTTTATGCGTTCTTTTTGGAATCAAGTAAAGAATAAGACAGAAAAATACATGAATCCTGCACCTAACATAACAAAAAGATGCCACACGACGTGCATGAAGCGAACGGATTTCAAACTATAGAAAAAGGCACCGATTGTATAAGAAAGTCCACCTAAAACCATTAATGAAATCCCCGTTAAACCTAATGAATGGTAAAGAGGTACTGCAGCAATCAGGCAAAGCCAACCCATCACAATGTAAATGAAGGTTGAGACTTTTGAGACCGTTTCTTTTTTGTGCAAGGTTAGTGACTTATAAACAATTCCAGCAATCGCAAAAATCCAAATCAAACCAAAAAGTGTCCATCCTAACCAACCTTTCACACTTAAAAGACAAAAAGGTGTATAGCTTCCGGCAATCAATAGGAAGATAGAGCTATGATCAAAGACTTGAAAAACGTTTTTTGCTTTGGTAAAAATCAACGAATGAAACAACGTTGAAGTTAAAAATAAAAGAATCATCATAGATCCATAAATGGCATAAGTGACAACGTGAAGAGGAGAATGAAGATGTGCGCCTTTAATGAGCAAAATGACTAAGCCAGCGATACTTAATCCAGCACCAATTCCGTGAGTGATCGCATTAAAAACCTCGTTGACAATCAAGTAACTGCGACTAAATTTTGTTTTTTCCATGAAAACGGCTCCTTTGTTTGACGTATTTAATGAAAAATCATTGTTTGTCTGTTATACTAAAAAAAGAAATTGCCTTGAATGTAAGTTTAACATGAATAAGGCAGCTGTTAAAGGAAGAGTGAGAAAACAATGACAAATGTAAAAATTGTAACAGATTCTTCTTGTACAATGGAAAAAGATGTACGAGACACTTTAAATATTCATGTCATGCCACTATCAGTAATGATTGATGGCGTTATGTATCCTGATGACGATCAGTTAGACGGAGAAACATTCATGCGGATGATGTCTACTGCTAAAGCTTTGCCAAAAACGAGCCAACCACCAATTGGTGAATTTGTTTCATTATATGATGAATTGGGCAAAGATGGCAGTGAAATTATTTCCATTCATATGACAAAAGGATTAAGTGGAACTGTAGAAGCTGCACGTCAAGCGAGCAATTTAACTAAAAGCAAAGTAACGGTTATTGACAGTGACACAACGGACCAAGGCTTGTCCTTCCAAGTCATTCAAGCAGCAAAATTAGCAAAAGAAGGTAAATCTTCAACCGAAATTTTAGCTGAAATCGAAAAAATTCGAGACAATACCAAATTATATATTGGTATCGCTACTTTAGATAACTTAGTCAAAGGTGGACGAATCAGTCGTGCGACAGGACTGCTGTCAAGTATGTTGAACATTCGTGTGGTCATGAATTTTACCCATGGAAATTTAGTTCCAGTTGCCAAAGGCCGCGGAAAGAAAACTTTTGATAAATGGTTTGATAGCTTGAAAAAAGAACTAAAAGAATTGCCGAATGTTCATCAAGTTGCTATTTCCCATGCTGATGCAAAAGAATTGGCATTGGAGTTCAAAGAAGGTCTACAAGAACTATTTCCTGAAATGCACATTCCAATTTTACAAACAAACCCAGTAATTGCTACACATACGGGTAAAGGTGCTTTTGCGATCATGTATTATGTCGATTAAAAATCAATAGCGTCAAAAAAAAGAACTAGTTAGGTGATAGTTTCCTTTTACTAGTTCTTTTTGTATGCTTTTTTGAAAAAAAGATAAGTTCTTACGATTTCTTTCGAAAAGCTACCTTTTTCAAATAACTTTTGATAAGATTAGAAACAATTGAAGACAGAGGTGAAAAAATGAAATTACTTAAGAAATATAGATTGTTTTTCATTCCAATCGTCATCGCAGTCGTTGTTTTCACAGGTTTATCATTGAGTATTCCGAAAGCAGAACCCTTAATAAAGCCAACAGTTACTACGAAGAAAACGTCGAACATGAAAAATAAACTTCATTATGTAGCAATTGGCGATTCATTGACTGAAGGAGTAGGTGACCAAACCAAGCAAGGTGGGTTTGTTCCTTTAATTGCCAATGACTTACGAGAAGATTATCAGCTGAAGACCGTTGAAACAGAGAATTATGGTGTCAATGGCGAACGAAGTGATCAAATACTTAAGCGAGTGAAGAAAAAAGAAACGATCCAATCAAACATTGAGACTGCTGACTTTATCACATTGACTGTGGGTGGAAATGATTTGATGAAGGTGATTCAAAATAATTTTTTTGGGTTAACAACACACTCTTTTAAAAAACCTTTAAAAGACTATCAAGAAAACGTGACCAAACTTTTAGCAGAGATTCGAGGCTTAAACTCAAGTGCGCCGATTTATGTTCTAGGTATTTACAATCCTTTTTATTTGAACTTTCCAGAAATTACAGATATGCAGACAATTGTAGATAATTGGAATCAAGGAACAGAGACAATTGTTAAAGAGACGGATAATTGCTATTTTATTCCAATCAATGACTTACTCTATCAAGGATTAGATCAAAAAGTTGGAGTAGCTGAAGAACAATCCAATACAACAGATAGTACAGCAGAAAGTCTGAATGATATTAAAAATAATGTTTTGTATGAAGAAGATCATTTTCATCCAAACAACTTAGGCTATCAATTGATGGCAAATGCAGTAAAAGAAAAATTAGTTGAGACTAAAGAACAATGGTTACTAAAGGAGGGTGAAAAATGACAGAACAAGAAAGTCCAAAAAATCCAGAAATAAAAGTAAAAGAACCTTTGAGTGCGAAAAAAAGTCATGTGTCAAATTATTGGCAAATGGCTTTCTTGATTTTATTAGGCGTTGTGGTTGGCACAATTCTTTTTTTAGGCGCTCGAATTTTTTCAAGCCAACCCGAGTACAAAAATATGCCAGAAATTACAGCAATCGAAGGAGAACCAGTTCTAACAATCAATTCAAATAAAGAAAAAGTCAATCAGTTGATTAGTTTTTTCTTGAGTGATTTTCAAAAAGAAGGCGACATCGAGTATAAATTTTATTTAGAAAATGAAGCTATGTTAAATGGTCAATTTGAAGTCTTAGGTTTTCCTGTAAATTTCTATTTGTATTTTGAGCCTTATGTCATGGAAAATGGGAATGTTCAGTTGAAAGCAAAAAGTTTATCCATTGGCACATTGAGTTTGCCGATCAAAGATGTGATGAATATGGTCAAACGTAATTATAATTTGCCAAAATGGGTCGAGATTGACACGAAAGATTTAACAGTTATGCTTCGGCTTGATAAGTTCCGAATGCAAAATGGGATGTATATTAAAGCCGATAAAATAAATTTAGTGGACGATGATATCCGTTTTAGTTTATACTTACCCGCAAGTGAAGGAGCAACAAAAGAAAGTTCTGATCAATAAGTGAAATCAAATGAAAGAATCAAAAGGGGGGATTTGATGGAACGTGCAATTTTTGCAGGTGGTTGCTTTTGGTGCATGATTCAGCCATTTGATACTTTACCAGGTATCCATTCCATTATGTCGGGATATACTGGCGGACAGTTGGTTAATCCAACATATGAACAAGTGAAGAGCCAAACAACTGGTCATACAGAAGCAGTTGAAATTATTTATGATCCACAAGTGATTTCCTATCAAGAATTAGTCAATTTATATTGGGAACAAACAGATCCGACTGATGCGTTTGGTCAGTTTGAAGATCGAGGGAGTAGTTATCGACCTGTCATTTTTTATTCAACAAAAGAGCAACAAATGATTGCAGAAAAAAGTAAACAACAGTTAGCTGAGAGTGGTCGTTTTACAGAAAAAATTGTGACGACTATTGAACCCGCACAGCCATTTTATTTGGCTGAAACAAGTCACCAAGACTACTATAAAAAGAATCCAGAAAACTTTGCACGCAATCATGCAAGAAGAGCGGCTTTTGTCGAGAAAAATTGGGGGAATCATCAGTGAATCGAAGTTTTTACCATTATTTAATGACCCTTCGTGGACCAAATCACCTAGATCCAGTGACTGAATTTGCAAACGAAGCAGGAAAAGATATTCAGTTTCCAAAGCATAGCTCAGATTATGAGGAGCTTTCTGATTATTTGGAAATGAACGTAGACTATCTGGCATCCATGGACGTGTTCGATGCAGCTTGGGAACAATATTTGGAAAACAATCATGCTTCTTAAGCTTTTGTTTGTCTTTGAAAAAAGATTAATTTCATCTCTTAGTCGCAATTTGTTTGAAATTTCCCTATAATAAAAATAGAACTACAAATGAGGGATGAATGTTGACAACGAAACAGAAGTGGACGAATCGTTTTTGGCTAGCTGTGAAATATTTATTGATTTCGATTTTTCTGGCATTTATTTTACGTGGCTTTCTTTTTATTCCAGTGCCTGTTGAAGGAAATTCAATGGAAAATACATTGAGTCAAGGAAATATGACGGTAATGGAAAAGTTTAGTGAAATCAAACGATTTGATGTTGTTGTTTTTCAATTAGCAGATGGAACAATCTACATCAAGCGGGTAATCGGCCTGCCTGGTGAAACAATCAGCTATCAAAATGACACATTACAAGTGGATGGGAAAAAAATCGAAGAACCTTTTTTGAATAAAAATATTCAATCGGATCATGAAACTGCACCTTATACGACAGATTTTACATTGCAAGGATTAACTGGGGAAGAAAAATTGGCTAAAGATAATTATTTTGTCATGGGTGATAATCGAAGAATTTCAAAAGATAGTCGTTCTTTTGGTACAATTTCTCGCGAAGATATCTTGGGTAAGGCACGTATGGTGTACTATCCTTTAAGTGAAATCAAATGGATCAAATAATTGATGGCTTGAAATAGTATCAGTCAAAAAGACAATTGAGTGAGATCAATTGTCTTTTTTTGTTTTTTTAATATAGCTAAAGTTATTTTTTGACAGCTGCCAACTGGATATGTTAACGTTTTCTTAGAGAGGTAAAAAAATTTTTTGTTGTTTTATCTTATCTTTTTTGGAGGAGGTGAAAGTTGAAAAGAGAGACGAGAAAATTTGTTAAATAATAAAACAAAAAAGGAGTAAGAAAATGAAAAAGATTATTGGAGTGTTTTTTGCTTTGTTCTTATTGCTTCCTCAAGCAATGGTAAATGCAAGTGAAATGGAACAAACAGTTATTGAAACAAGTACTAGAGCAAACAACCAAATGGAATATGAAATTACTAGAAATATTTTGGTAGGTTCATTTACCGAGGACTGGGAAGTAGAAAGAATGAGAGTAACAGATTATGCAATTGAGTTTGATGCTAATATGTGGGATTTTGGAGAATATAGCAATCAAGTACGAGAGACACAGACTCTATCCAGCGGACCAGAAGGTAATTATAAAATCGATGGTGAACGAATCCTTCGTGAAAAGAAAAATGGTCGAAGCTACTACACTTTTCGATTTAAAAGAAAACAATACATAAACGGTCCTAATACAGTTATTCATATCAAATCAGTTGTAGATACTGACTTTTTATACAACGAGCTGATTATTAAGCTAGATACAAAAATACCAGAAAACTATACTGACTTACTTGTTTCTATTCAAAGTAAAATGGATCCTTGGAAAGTAGTTGATTGGGATATAACACATAATAAAGCGATTAGCTTCAATAATAATGGTAACAGCAATCAAAAATGGTACCTCAAATATAATGAAGCAAAAAATGCGTATAGTATTCATAGCTATAAACAAACTGACTATAACTTAATAGAAAATAGTAATGGAACTGTCGGTGTCCAAGCAAATGTTAGCAATAATGATAGCGCGCTTTGGCAATTGATTTGGGAAGGTAATCATACAAACGGCCAAACTTACTTTTTGAAGAATCTAAAAAGTGGCAAAGTCATGGATATTGAAGCAAGTAAATTAGATGGCGGAAATATTATTACCTTTAACAAAACAAATGCCGAAAATCAGAAATTTATTTTGCACATTGAAGGAAGAAAGTAAACGATCAAAAGGGTTTGATCTAAAAATTTAATTAGGAAGGAAGAAAGAAAATGAAAAAGATAATTGGGTTGTTTTTAACATTATTTTTATTGTTCCCTCAGATGGTAGTGAATGCCAGTGAAAAGGAACAAACGGCTTTGGGAAGCGAAGCAAATACGGCAGAAAGTCGTGGTATGAATTACTGGGTTGACTTCGGCTATCATACCTCTAATTTTTTAGCGGGCTGGAAAATAGAACAACTTAGAGTGACCGATCAATACATTGAGTTTGATGCAAATGTCGGTTCATATACTGGTGGAGGTGGGCCAATAGAGACAGCAGATGCTTTATGGGCAGGGCCTGAAGGAAAGTATGAAAGTCAAGGAAAACGGATTTCTCGTGGCGTCAATTATGGTCGTCATTATTACACGATTCGATTTGAAAGAAACCAATACATAAACGGAACAGCTACGATTCGTCTAATGCATTATACGTATGGTGCTGAGAATTATATCTTTTTGAAATTAAACACAGGGGTACCGGTTCATTATGGAGGTTTATTAGTATCTATTCAAAGTAAGATTGATCCTTGGAAAGTGATTGACTGGGATTTAACACATAACAAAGCAATTAGTTACCACAACTATGGCAATAATAATCAAAAATGGTATTTAGAGTACGATGAAGTGATTGATGCTTATAGTATTTATAGTTATAGAAGTAAGTACAATTATCTAGTAGAAAATAGTAATGGGCAAGTTGTAGTAACTAACAGTGTTAATAAGAGAGAAAACTCATTTTGGAAATTGATCAGCGAAGGGACTCATGAAAATGGCAATACTTATTATTTGAAAAATTTCCAGAGTGGCAAAGTCATGGACATTGAAGCAAATCAACTAGACGGGGGCAATATTATTACGTTTGATAAAAAAAATACCGAAAATCAGAAATTTATTTTGCACATTGAGGGGAGAAAGTAATTTCTGGATAAACTGGAAAATTGAAAAATTTGTATTTAAAAGAGAAAGCAAAAAAGGAGATGCCAAGTAGGTATCTGCCTTTCTTGCTACTTGAACGTTTAGTTGGTCGGTAGAAAAAAACGAAAAAAAGGAGAAAAAAATGAAAAAATTGATTGGGTTGTTTTTTACTTTATTTCTATTTTTGCCTCAAGTGCTGGTCAATGCAGATGTCGTCAATATAGAAGGAGAGAAAAGTATTGAAACGATAACACATCGCATGAGTTACAGTAACGTTCGTCCATTAGTTTCAGGTCCATTTTTTGGGGGATGGGAATTGGAAGCAATGAGAGTAACTGATTATGCGATTGAATTTGATGCTAGTATGGGGATCTATGGAGGACCTTCAGAATACTACCCTAATTATGAAGAAACCTATTTAGCGACTGGACCGGGAAAAAGTCACAAGGTTCAAGGTATTCGTAAATTAAGAGAAACGAAGAATAACCGTAATTACTATACGATTCGATTTGAGAGAGATCAGTACATAAACGGAGAAACAACGGTCTATTTTTTAACACTGACAAGAGCTACTCCATATTTTAATTATTTGTCATTTGACTTACACACAGGAATAACAGAAAACTATAATGATTTATTGGTTTCCATTCAAAGTAAGATTGATCCTTGGAAGGTCGTTGATTGGTATGAAGAACAAAATACGGCAATTAGCTTCAATAATGATGGCAATAGTAATCAGAAGTGGTATCTCAAATACAATGAAGCAAAAAATGCGTATAGTATTCATAGCTATAAACAAACTGCCTATAGCTTAATAGAAAATAGTAATGGAACTGTCGGTGTCAAACCAAATGTGAGCAATAATGATAGCGCGCTTTGGCAATTGATTTGGGAAGGTAATCATACAAACGGCCAAACTTACTTTTTGAAGAATCTAAAAAGTGGCAAAGTCATGGATATTGAAGAAAGTAAATTAGATGGCGGAAATATTATTACCTTTAACAAAATAAATACCGAAAATCAAAAGTTTATTTTGCATATTGAGGGGAGAAAGTAAGGATTTTGTTTGAAGCAAAAGAAGGAGAGATGCAGGTGACCATTGACTAACTTTAAAAACATGATTTGAAAGCAAAGAAAAAGAAATCACTCCAACAATGTAACGTTGGAGTGATTTCTTTTTGTTTAATTTTATCCTTTTTTAGCTTTACATTGCCATCCAAGAGGGCTCTAACATATTTCCATCTAGGTCTTGTACTTCAAGGCCAAACATTTGATCTTCTGGAATACCCATGTCCACGTGATAATAAGATCCACCATTTTCTTTTGCTGTTTTGGCAAATTTTTTGACTGCTTCTGCATTAGGTAGACTGAAAGCAATCAGTGCGCCACTGGTTGTCTGTGCATCTGCAATTTTTCGGTCGTTGATAAATGTTTGATAAAATTCATGATCCAACAGCATAATCCAAAAGTGATCATCCCACACCATAGAGCTTGCTTGTTCTGTCGAAAATTCTTGATTTTGTTTAAACCCAAGTTTCGTATAAAATTCTGTTGACTTTTTCACATCTCTAACTGGAAAATTAACAAAAACCATTGTGCTCATTTTTTTCGACCCCTTTCTATTATCATAATCTACTGTTTGGAAAGCGCTGTCAAAAAATCTGCTTAACCTTTTGCCTAACCTTTAATGAAGAAAAGCAAATTTTAACAAATATTTTTTTGCAGAGTAGGTAAATCTACTTTGCTTTTTTTTAACAAAAATGTTTCGATCAGTGCAATCTTTTGATTAAATTATTTTGATTAATAAACGAAAATTGGTGTGATTTGAACGCTTCTTCTTTAAGAATAATTATTTTATGAAGCAGAGAAAGATAGACGCAACAAAAAAAACAAATGTGACTTTCGAAATGAAAGCTAAAATGGATGGCGAATTATGCTTGAAAAAAGAAAAATAAGTTGCAAAAAAAAGCAAAGACTTGTAAGTATATGAGTTATTGTTTAATCTAGCAGAAATTTATGGTAAAATGCGAAAGATGTTTAGTGATAAGATAATACATGGAACAGTTTTTTTATAAAAGAAAAAGCATGGTTTTATGAAAGATCTTTTATTAGAAATAAAACAGTTTAAAGGTTAGTAAACCCGAATACGAAAGGAGTTGTATTTATAAGATGACTATCCAATGGTTCCCTGGACACATGGCTAAAGCACGTCGTGAAGTCTCTGAAAAAATGAAATATGTTGATATTGTGTTTGAATTAGTTGATGCGCGTCTGCCATTATCATCAAGAAATCCAATGCTTGATCAAATCATCCAACAAAAACCACGGATTGTTTTATTAAACAAAGCTGATTTAGCAGATCCACAACAAACAAAATTATGGCAAGAATACTTCAAAAAGCAAGGTCACGCAGCTTTAGCAATCAATGCACAGGAAAATAAAGGTGTTAAGGGCTTGATTCCAACCGCCAAAGAAGTGTTAAAAGAAAAAAGAGCGAGAGATGCTGCTAGAGGATTGAAACCACGCGCGATTCGAGCAATGGTTTTAGGAATCCCCAATGTCGGAAAATCGACATTAATGAATCGCTTAGTTGGAAAAAAAATTGCACAAACAGGAAATAAACCTGGGGTTACTAAGGGTCAACAATGGTTACGCCATGGAACAGAATTAGAATTATTAGATACACCAGGAATTCTTTGGCCTAAATTTGAAGATGAAGAGATTGGTAAAAAGCTAGCGTTGACTGGGGCAATCAAAGATCAATTACTTCATTTAGATGACTTAGCCATCTATGGTTTGGATTTTTTTGCTCGTTATTACCCGGGAAGAATTCAAGAACGTTACCACTTAACAGAAGAACAAGAGCAAGGCCTTGCACCAGAAATTTTAATGGATATCACGGCTAAAAGAGGCTTCAGAGATGATTACGCTCGGGGAAGTGAACTAGTTGTGTTCGAAATCAGAGATGGTAAACTAGGGCGCTACACGTTAGATCGTTGTGAAGAAATGGGGCAAGAAGTGAATGAGTGAATCGATTCAAGCCATTAAGGAAAAACTATCTACAATTACTTCCTTCACTGATCCTTCACTTGAATATTTGAAACAAGATCCGCGAAAAGGAGTGCAACAAGCACTTGATTCCTTAGCAAAGCGACTTGAAAAGGAAGCGAAAGTAAAAGAAAAGTATCAAGAAATGTTTATTTTTGAAAAACAAGGGTATGCCAATGGTCATCAATGGATTGCAGGGATTGATGAAGTTGGTCGGGGGCCTTTAGCTGGTCCGGTTGTTGCGGCAGCTGTTGTATTACCCAAGGATGAAGAAATTCTTGGCTTAAATGATTCTAAACAGTTATCTGAGAAAAAACGTGAATTACTTTATCAAGAAATTCAAGAGAAAGCTTTGGCTATTGGAATTGGTATTATTGATGAAAAAGTAATCGATCAAGTCAATATTTATGAAGCAAGTAAACTAGCAATGATACAAGCAGTTGAAAAATTAGCAGTTAAGCCAACTTATTTACTGATTGATGCGATGAAATTAGATTTGCCCATTCAACAAGAGAAGTTAATCAAAGGTGATGCACGCTCTGTTTCTATTGCCGCCGCCAGCATCATTGCTAAAGTTTACCGCGATCGTTTGATGAAAGAATACGACCAATTGTATCCGGGATATGGATTTGGGCATAATGCTGGTTATGGGACAAAAGAACATTTGCTCGGTATGGAAAAACAAGGAATTACACCAATTCATCGTCGAACATTTGCTCCAGTTAAAAAATATTTATAAAAATTTAAACTCATCTTTTGCGTATCTTATCAAAAAGAAAGCAAAAGGTGGTTTTTTTATGGAAAAAATAAAAGAATATTTATTGCGTTTGACTTACGCAAAAGGAATTAGTAGTCAAGGAAAATGGCAAGTGCTTCAGTACTTGTTAGAAAATCCAGAAGTGCGCTTAACAATAGAAGTGATTTGTAAGGTTGCCTCCATTACGAGTCATCGTGAACTATTTCGACAAAGCTGGTTGGAAATCGAAGCCAACTGGGAAAAGATTAAAAAAGACCAACAGTATATTACTTGCTTGGATCCACGGTATCCTCCACAACTACTGGATTTGACATATCCTCCTATTCTATTATTTTATCGAGGAGATATATCTTTATTGACATGCAAGATGCTGAGTGTTGTTGGGGGAAGACGTTCGTCAGTTCTTGCAAAGAAAACTGTTTTTCAGCTCTTACGTCCAGTGATTGCTGATGGTTACGTAATCGTAAGTGGCTGTGCTAAAGGCATTGACACATATAGTCATTGTGCAGCAATTAGGGAAGGTGGGCGAACGATTGCTGTTGTTGGAACAGGTTTGAGAAAATTTTATCCGAGAGAAAATGAACAATTACAAATGAAAATTGCGGAGGAGCATTTGCTGTTAAGTGAGTACCCGCCAGAAGCAGGACCAAGGAGACATCGTTTTCCGATGAGAAATCGAATCATTGCTGCCTTGTCACGGGGAACTTGTGTAGTAGAGGCAAGGAAAAAAAGTGGTTCACTAATAACAGCACAGCAAGCATTAGACTTAGGTAAAGCTGTTTTTGCCGTTCCAGGAAATGTTTTAACAGAACACTCTGAAGGCTGTCATCATCTAATTCAAGATGGCGCAATTTGTACGATTTCAGGACAAGATATTTTGGAAGAATTGAAAGAATAACAGCACATTTCCCATTTGCTTTCCTTGACAAACGATTTCTGAATGGATATGATTAGCTACGATTTGTAGGAAACCTCTAATATAAGTATATATAGTAGGAACTCGACAATGAAAGGAGTCCATTCAAGAATGGCATATAAATATTTAGTGATTGTAGAATCACCAGCAAAGGCCAAAACAATTGAAAAATATCTGGGCCGAAATTATAAAGTAATGGCAAGTGTAGGCCATATTCGTGATTTACCAAAAAGTAAAATGGGAATTGATGTCGAAAATAATTATGAACCCCATTATATTTCCATCCGAGGAAAAGGCGACGTTATCAAAAGTTTAAAATCTGCGGCTAAAAAAGCACAAAAAGTTTATCTCGCAAGTGACCCGGATAGAGAAGGGGAAGCTATCGCTTGGCATTTAGCTTATTTATTAGGATTAGATCTTGAAGACAAAAATCGTGTTGTTTTCAATGAAATCACCAAAGATGCTGTGAAAGCAGCGTTTAAAGAACCTCGTTCAATTGATGTTGATTTAGTGGATGCACAACAAGCACGCCGCGCACTAGACCGATTAGTTGGTTATTCAATCAGCCCAATCCTTTGGCGTAAAGTGAAAAAAGGATTGAGTGCGGGGCGCGTTCAATCTATTGCTTTAAAAATTATCATTGATCGTGAGCAAGAAATTCGCGAATTTATTCCAGAAGAATACTGGAGTATCGATGGAAATTTCAAAAAAGCACGTAAGAAATTCAAAGCGAACTTCTGGGGAATCGATGGGAAGAAGAAAAAACTGCCGGATGCAGAAGCTGTGAAAGAAGTCACTGCTAGAATTGATGGTCAAGACTTTGAAGTGAAAAAAGTGGAAAAGAAAGAACGAAAAAGAAACCCAGCAAACCCATTTACTACGAGTAGTTTGCAACAAGAAGCTGCACGTAAGTTGAACTTCCGTACAAGAAAAACAATGATGGTCGCACAACAACTTTATGAAGGAATTGCATTAGGCAAACAAGGAACAGTTGGTTTGATCACCTATATGCGTACCGATTCAACACGAATTGCCGATACAGCAAAGGCTGAGGCAGCTTCATTTATCCAAGAAACTTACGGTGATGAATTTTCTGCCCATGGGAATAAAAAAGTAAAAAATGCTCAAGGCGCACAAGACGCCCATGAAGCAGTGAGACCAACGAGTGTTTTACGCACACCCGACGAAATCAAACAATATTTAGATAAAGATCAATTAAAATTGTATACATTGATCTGGTCACGTTTCGTTGCCAGTCAAATGACACCAGCAATTTTAGATACGATGAAAGTGACTTTAGACCAAAATGGTGTCATCTTTATTGCTAATGGTTCAAAAGTGAAATTCAAAGGATTTATGCAGGTGTATGTTGAAGGGCGTGATGACGGGAAAGAGGACAAAGAAAATATCTTGCCGGAATTAACAGAGGGAGATATTGTTCAATCTGTGGACATCGAACCAAAACAACACTTTACGCAACCACCAGCAAGATTTAGTGAAGCAACGCTTATCCGAGCGTTGGAAGAAAATGGTGTCGGTCGTCCATCTACTTATGCACCAACGTTGGATACGATTCAACGTCGTTACTATGTCAAATTGACACAAAAACGTTTTGAACCAACGGAGTTAGGTGAAATCGTCAACTCATTGATTGTTGAATTCTTCCCTCAAATCGTTGATATTCATTTCACAGCGGAAATGGAAAATGACTTGGATAAAGTGGAAGAAGGGAAAGAAGCTTGGGTCCAAGTAGTTGATCGTTTCTATAAACCGTTTGAAAAAGAATTGAGTAATGCAGAAGAAAAAATGGAAAAAATCCAAATCAAAGATGAACCAGCCGGCTTTGATTGTGATGTCTGTGGGCATCCAATGGTGATTAAATTAGGAAAATATGGTAAATTTTACGCATGTAGTAATTTCCCAGATTGCCGCAACACAAAACCAATCGTTAAAGAAATCGGTGTTACTTGTCCCGTATGTCACGAAGGCCAAGTGATTGAACGTAAATCCAAGAAGAATAGAATTTTTTATGGTTGTTCTCGTTTCCCAGACTGCGAATTTACTTCTTGGGATAAACCAGTAGGCAGGAATTGTCCAAAATGTAATCAATATCTAGTTGAGAAGAAAGTTAAAGGTGGCAAACAAGTTGTCTGTGTAAATGGCGACTATGAAGAAGATGTTCAAAAATAATCGAAAAGAGGTTTTTACTTGAAAACTGTAAATGTCATTGGTGCCGGTCTTGCCGGAAGTGAAGCAGCTTGGCAAATTGCACAAGCTGGAGTTCCTGTTCGTTTATATGAAATGCGTCCAATTAAATCAACGGAAGCACACCATACTGAAAATTTTGCAGAATTAGTTTGCTCTAATTCTTTAAGAGGAAATAGTTTAGCAAATGCTGTCGGTCTATTGAAAGAAGAAATGCGTCGTTTAAATTCAGTAGTGATTACTTCGGCTGACGAAACGGCAGTTCCTGCTGGTGGTGCATTAGCGGTTGACAGAGATTCATTTTCAGAAACGATTACTCGAAAAGTGAAAGAGCATCCATTAGTCACTGTGGTCAATGAAGAAATGACTGAAATACCAGAAGGCATTACCGTTATCGCAACAGGTCCGTTGACTTCTCATCCATTAGCAGAAGCAATCAAAGAATTTAATGGTTCAGATGGTTTTTATTTTTATGATGCTGCTGCACCAATTATTGATAAATCAACGATTGATATGGACAAAGTTTATTTGAAATCACGTTACGATAAAGGTGAGGCAGCTTACTTGAACTGTCCGATGACAGAAGAAGAGTTTACGGCGTTCCATGATGCATTGATTCATGCAGAAGTTGCAGAATTAAAAGCATTTGAAAAAGAAAAATATTTTGAAGGTTGCATGCCAATTGAAGTAATGGCACAACGTGGATTTAAAACGATGTTGTTTGGTCCAATGAAGCCAGTTGGATTGGAAGACCCAAAAACAGGCAAACGTCCTTATGCAGTAATCCAATTGCGTCAAGATAATGCGGCTGCTTCTCTTTATAATATTGTTGGTTTCCAGACTCACTTGAAATGGGGCGAGCAAAAAAGAGTATTTCGTATGATTCCTGGATTGGAAAATGCTGATTTTGTACGGTATGGAGTCATGCATCGTAATAGTTTCATGAATTCACCAGAACTATTGAAACCAACTTACCAATCAACAAAGCGCGAAGATTTATTTTTTGCAGGTCAAATGACTGGTGTGGAAGGCTATGTAGAAAGCGCAGCTAGTGGTCTGCTAGCTGGAATCAATGCTGCACGATTGGCAAAAGAAGAAGAGCCAATTGTCTTTCCGCAAGAGACAGCGATTGGAAGTATGGCATACTATATCACGCATGCCGAAGGAAAACATTTCCAACCAATGAATGCAAACTACGGGTTGTTTCCGGAATTACCTGAACGAATCCGCGATAAAAAGTCACGCTATGAAGCGTTGGCAAACCGAGCATTAGCTGCCAATGAGAAAGTAATTGCTGACTTATCTTCACCTGTTTCTGCACAATAAACAGCAAAATTGATTCGACTTAGAGAATGATGCTTGATTCATCCTTCTCTAAGTTTTTTTGTTGCGTAAAATGAAAGATTCACTGAAAAATTAACGAGAAAAATGAAAACAAAACGAAAAATTGTGCGAATTGTGAACAAACTTAGAAATATTGATTAAATTCTGACAATTTATTTGTTTTTTTATAATGGCTATGCTAAATTTATTTCTGGGATTGTAAGGAAGGTGAAAAAATGGCAGAACTAAGCTTGGAAGAAAAGTTTCTACGCTATTTGATTGTCGAGCGAGGGTACTCGGATAAGACACGTCAAGCATATGAGGAAGACATTAATGACTTCAAAGAGTTCCTAAAAGAATCTGGTGAGGAAGACTTATTGAGTATCAATCACTTAGATGTACGAGTGTATTTAGGATTTTTATCGGACAAAGAATACAGCAGGAACACAATTAGCAGAAAAATTGCCAGTTTACGTTCATTTTATCAATATCTTTTAAAAGAGGAATTGATCGAGGAGAATCCTTTTTCTTATGTCCACTTAAAGAAAAAAAATATTCGATTACCACGTTTTTTTTATGAAAATGAAATGCAAGCTTTGTTTGAAAGTGTGGCTGGTGATAAACCTTTGGATTTTAGAAATCGGGCAGTGCTAGAAGTTTTGTATGGCTCTGGCATTCGGTTAAGTGAATGCAGCGGATTAAAAGTGAAAGATATCGACTTTCAAGCAGAAGTAATGTTGATCCATGGAAAAGGAAACAAAGAAAGATATGCGCCACTGGGATCATTTGCTCAAGAAGCTTTACAAGAATATTTTGAAAAAAGTCGCTCGTTCTTGATGAACAAATATCATAAGGAACATGATTTTGTTTTTGTTAATCACCACGGCGATCCGATTACACCAACTGGAATCGAATATATTTTAAATCAAATAATCAAAAAAAGTAGTTTAGATAGTGATATTCATCCCCATATGTTGCGCCATACGTTTGCAACACATTTGTTGAACAATGGTGCAGACATGCGGACAGTTCAAGAGTTATTAGGACATGCAAATCTATCTACAACTCAAATTTATGCTCATGTGACGAAAGAAAGTTTACAAAAAAACTATCGCTCTTTTCATCCAAGAGCGTAGCAAAGACATTATTTTATTAGGGGGTCTACAAATGGTAGAATCACAATTTCATTCAACCACGATTTGTGCAGTTGAAAAAGACGGAAAATTTGCAATGGCTGGAGACGGTCAAGTAACAATGGGTGAATCTGTTGTTATGAAAGGAACAGCTCGTAAAGTTCGCAGAATTTATAATGATGAAGTGGTTGTCGGTTTTGCTGGAAGTGTAGCGGATGCCTTTACTTTGGAAGAAAAATTTGAAGGAAAATTGAATGAATACAACGGTAACTTGCAACGTGCTGCTGTTGAACTAGCACAAGAATGGCGGACACAACAATCCATGCAGAAATTGGAAGCAATGCTGATCGTTATGAATGATAAAGAAATGTTGTTGGTTTCTGGAACGGGTGAAGTGATTACACCTGATGATGGTATTTTAGCTATTGGTTCTGGCGGAAACTTTGCATTAGCTGCTGCAAGAGCAATGAAAAATTATGCACAAAATGAGATGAGTGCAAAAGAAATTGCTGAAAACGCGCTGAACATCGCAGCAGATATTTGTATCTTCACAAATCATAATATCATTGTAGAAGAATTATAAGAGGTGACTAGAATGAATGAATTAAGACAAACACCAAGACAAATCGTTAGTGAACTGGATCAATACATTGTGGGACAAGAAGCAGCTAAAAAATCTGTGGCTGTCGCTTTACGAAACCGCTATCGTAGACTCCAGTTGGATGAAAGAATGCAACAAGATATTACACCTAAAAATATGTTGATGATTGGACCAACTGGTGTTGGGAAAACAGAAATTGCTCGTCGACTTGCAAAAATCGTCAATGCACCTTTCATCAAAGTAGAAGCAACTAAATTTACAGAAGTTGGTTATGTTGGCCGAGATGTCGAATCAATGGTTCGTGACTTGGTCGAAAATGCAATTCAAATCGTTGAAAAAGAACAATATAGCCGAGTATATACAAAAGCTAAGAAAAATGCTGAAAAGCGGTTAGTGAAAGTTTTAGTACCGGGTATCAAAAAGGAGCAAAAACAATCAACAAATCAATTTGAACAGATGATGAATATGTTTAATGCATCTACACAACAGGCTGAACCACAAGAAGAAATCACTGAAGATATTCGTGTTAATCGTCGCACAGTCTTAGATCAACTGGAAAAAGGTCTGCTTGATACACGCGAGGTGACGATCGAAGTCGAAGAACAAAAAAAAGCTGCGCCAATGATGAATAATGGCTTAGAACAAATGGGAATTGATTTGAATGAAACATTAGGTGCATTAACACCTACTAAAAAAGTTGAAAGAACAGTCACAGTGAAAGAAGCACGCGAAATTTTGATTCGTGAAGAGTCTGCTAAACTTGTGAAAGATGCAGATATTCACAGTGAAGCAATCAAATTAGCTGAATCAAGTGGGATCATTTTTATCGATGAAATCGACAAAGTAACTTCAAAATCACAACAGTCTGGTGAAGTTTCTCGAGAAGGCGTACAACGTGATATCTTACCAATTGTTGAAGGCTCACAAGTCAATACGAAATATGGTACGTTACAAACCGATCATATTTTATTTATTGCTTCAGGTGCCTTCCATTTATCCAAACCAAGTGATTTGATCCCAGAATTACAAGGACGCTTCCCGATTCGTGTCGAATTAGATGATTTATCAGCGGAAGATTTTGTGAAAATTTTGACAGAACCTAACAACGCATTGATAAAACAATATATTGCGTTGATTGAAACAGAAAATGTTTCCGTTACGTTTACTAAAGAAGCAATCGAACGAATTGCACAAATTGCTTTTAATGTGAACCGTGATACAGATAACATTGGTGCACGTCGTTTGCATACAATCTTAGAAAAACTATTAGAAGATCTATTATTTGAGGCACCAGATATGCAGATGGGTGAGATTACAATCACAGAAGCATATGTCGATGATAAATTAGTTTCAATTGCACAGAATGAAGATTTGAGCCGCTATATACTTTAAGAATCGGAGGACGACTATGACGGATTTGCTAACAAAAACCCGAAAAATCAATAAGCTTTTACAACAAAAAAATACCTTTGATATGGATGCTGATTTACCATATGACAAAATGGCAGTGACACTAGGTGGAGTACTGGATAGTAATACGTATATCATAGGCAGCGATGGCGTATTACTTGGCTATAATGAACGTCATGATGTGAATAACGAACGTGTAAAAACAATGTTTGTAGAAAAACAATTTCCACTTTCTTACACAGATACAGTCGATCAACTGGTCAAAACCGAAGCAAATATCCCGATCACGAGTGAAATTACAGCTTTTCCAGTAGAATCGAGAGAAAAATATCCATTTGGCCTAACGACAGTCGTACCGATCTTTGGTGCAGGGGAACGGTTAGGAACAATTATTTTGTCACGCATGGAACAGGCATTTACCGATGATGATTTAGTTTTAGCGGAATATGGTGCAACAGTGGTAGGTATGCAAATTCTTTACCAACAGTCCCGTAGTATTGAAGAAGATGTACGAAGTGCAACAGCTGTCCAAATGGCAATCAACACTCTTTCTTACAGTGAATTAAAAGCAGTTCAAGCCATCTTTCATGCCCTTGATGGTGATGAAGGTCGTTTGACAGCTTCAAACATCGCGGATGAAATTGGAATTACTCGTTCAGTAATTGTTAATGCTTTGCGTAAATTGGAGTCGGCAGGTATCATCGAGTCACGTTCTTTGGGAATGAAGGGAACTTACTTGAAAGTCCTTAATTCACGTTTCAAAGAGGAACTAGCAAAACATAGCTACTAACATTTCATTGGCTAAGACGATCTAGGATAGTAGCAATTTTAAAAATGGGGGAGTAACAATGACCGTAATTATTCAAAATGATCAGCTTATTGCTAAAATAGCTGAACATGGAGCAGAGCTAATTAGCTTACAATCAAAAGAGCATAATCTTGAATATATTTGGCAAGGAAATCCAGAATTTTGGGGACGTCATGCACCGGTTCTTTTCCCATTTGTTGGTCGTTTGAAAAATGACGAATACATGTATCAAGGAAAAACGTATTCGATGGGACAACATGGTTTCGCAAGAGATATGGATTTTGAAGTTATTGAACAAGGACCAGAACAAGCAAGTTTTCGGTTGAAAAGCACACCGGAAACGAAAAAAAATTATCCGTTTGATTTTGAATTAGTTATCACTTATGAATTAGGCGGCGATGGGATAACTGTTCATTACCAAGTTGAAAATATTGGAGAAGAAGAAATGTACTTTTCAATTGGGGGACATCCAGCGTTTAATGTACCATTGGAAGAAGGCTTGACTTTTGAAGATTTTTATTTGGCTTTCTCGCCACGAAAATCAAGATTGCGTTTACCATTGGCAGGCCCTTATATCGATTTAGATCAACGAACTTTGGGGCAAACCAATACGAACTTAGCTCTGGATCGTGAATTGTTTGATCAAGATGCCCTTGTTTTTGAAACAAAGGGACTAAATGCATATTCGATTCGTAGTGAAAAATCACGCCACAGTGTGACTTTAAGCTACAAAGATATGCCTTATGTTGGTATCTGGTCCCCTTATCCCAAAGAAGCACCTTTTGTTTGTATTGAACCTTGGTGTGGGATTGCAGATACAGTGAATAGTAATGGTAGTTTGATGGAGAAAGTGGGAATCGATCAATTGGGTGCCCATGAAATTTTCCAAACAAAATATTCGATCACGGTAAAATAAACATAAAAAAGTGAGCTACGACAAATGGTCGCAGCTCACTTTTTTAGAAAAGAAAATCATTTCTTTTTGCTACTATTTAAACCAAAAGGAATTCGGCTTTCCGTTTTGTTTTTGATTCGTTGAATGTTTTCTTTGTGGCGAAGAAAAATAAAGGAAGACACTAGAAAAGCGATAATCGTTAACAGCCAATTATGTTCTGGTAAAATAACTGGTGCGATATAAGGTAAGAAAATCGTTGACAAAGTAATCAGTACCGCACTGATCATACTGCTTAAACTTACCATGCTTGTGAAGTAAAGACTTAAGACAAAGATTGCTGCGGAATAGACGAAGAAAATAGGGCTGAACCCTAGAAGCATGCCAGCACTGGTTGCGACTGCTTTTCCACCTTTAAATTTGGCGAAAATCGGAAAAGTATGACCCAGAATTGCACAGACACCAAACCAAAGTGGATTGATTGTCGTAATGTGAAAAATAAGTGGAAGACAAGTTGCCAGTGTCCCCTTCAAGATGTCCATTAATAAGACAACGATTCCTGCTTTTTTTCCTAATACTCGAAACGTATTGGTTGTTCCAGTATTTCCACTCCCGTATGCGCGGATGTCTTTATTGAAAAAGATTTTTCCAATCCAGACACCAGAAGGAATAGAACCCAAAAGATATGCTACAATAAGTAATAAGATCAATTTCATTTTTTTACCTCTTTCAAGTTGAAAACTAATGTTTATTTTAGCATGAAAGAGTAGTAGGAACAATCGAAATTCACGAATGAAAGGAATGAGTAAGATACCATTTGAAAATCCAACCCAAGAAATGATTTTTGACTATTTAAAGTCAGCAAAAAATATTGCTGTTGTCGGTTTGAGTAATAACTCTGAGCGAACAAGTCATCAAATCGCAAAACTTTTACAGCAAAAAGGTTACCGCATTTTTCCCGTGAATCCAGTTCTGGCTGGACAAGAAGTATTAGGTGAAAAAGTTTATGGTCACCTGACAGAAATTACAGAACCAATTGATATTGTTGATATTTTTCGACGTAGTGAATTTTTACCTGAAGTAGCACAGGATTTTTTGCAAACAGATGCAAAAGTTTTTTGGGCACAGTTAGGAATTGAAAATGAAGAGGCAGCAAACTTGTTGCAAGCCGCTGGTCGAAAAGATGTCGTGATGGATCGTTGTATAAAAATTGAACTAGCTAAGATGGAAAATGATAAGGTTAAATAAAAATAAATAAAAATTTTAATGTGCGAAAGTTGTTAGTTAAAAGCAGGTTGGGCGACTGTTTCTCTTGATTTTTCCCCAACCTCTTTTTTTTCGCAGTTTTTTTTAGTATGATTAGTTCGATGCGGTCTTTACTATTTCCGCAAGTATTATTGAAGGAGCGTTTGCCTTGGCAAAAAAAGTAATCAATGAATATAATGATGCGTCAATCCAAGTTCTTGAAGGATTAGAAGCAGTTAGAAAACGACCAGGGATGTATATCGGTTCCACTGATAGCCGAGGCTTACATCATTTAGTGTATGAAATTGTTGATAATGCAGTCGATGAAGCTTTATCAGGTTATGGAAATGAGATTGATGTAGTGATACATAAAGATAACAGTATCACTGTAGTAGATAGTGGTCGCGGAATGCCAGTTGGAATGCACGCTTCAGGAATTCCAACGGTTGAAGTGATTTTTACAGTGTTGCATGCTGGAGGCAAGTTTGGTCAAGGTGGCTATAAAACATCTGGTGGACTACATGGTGTAGGTGCTAGTGTGGTAAATGCTTTATCAAAATGGCTGACTGTGACGATTGTTCGCGATGGTGTTGAATATCAGCAAAAATTTGTAGACGGTGGTAAGCCACAAGGCACATTAAAAAAATTGGGTAAAACAAAAAAAGCAAATGGAACGACCGTTCACTTTTTACCTGATGATACGATCTTTTCAACAGTGAAATTTTCATATGAGACGTTATCAGAGCGTTTGCGTGAGTCGGCTTTTCTTTTGAAAGGCGTTCGAATTACATTAAGTGACCTTCGTGGTGAAAAAGAGGTTACAGAAGTTTTTCACTATGAAGAAGGAATCAAAGAATTTGTTGAATATTTGAATGAAGAAAAAGACACCTTGACACCAGTTGTTTATTTTTCAGGTGAAAAAGACGGTATCGAAGTGGAAGTGTCTTATCAATATAATGATGGCTATTCAGAAAATATATTATCTTTTGTTAATAATGTACGGACGAAAGATGGCGGCACACATGAAGCCGGAATGAAAACAGCAATGACGAAAGCTTATAATGAGTATGCCCGTAAAGTTGGTCTTTTGAAAGAGCGAGATAAAAATTTAGAAGGCAGTGATTTTCGTGAAGGGTTAGCGGCAGTTTTATCCATTCGCGTACCAGAAAACTTACTGCAGTTTGAAGGCCAAACGAAAGAAAAATTAGGTACACCAGTTGCTCGGACAGTTGTTGATAATGTCATTGGTGAACAAATGGGCTTTTATTTACAAGAAAACAGTGAAATGAGCCAAATGTTAGTTAGAAAGGCAGTAAAGGCTCGTGAAGCACGAGAAGCTGCTCGTAAAGCGCGAGAAGAAAGCCGTAATGGGAAAAAACGCAAAAAAGGCGAATCTTTATTATCAGGAAAATTAACGCCCGCTCAATCACGTAACCCTAAAAAGAATGAGCTTTATCTAGTCGAAGGAGATTCTGCTGGCGGTTCTGCAAAACAAGGACGTGATCGTAAATTCCAAGCTATTTTGCCACTTCGAGGTAAAGTCATCAATACTGAAAAAGCCAAAATGCAAGATATTTTGAAAAATGAAGAAATCAACACGATGATTTATACGATTGGTGCAGGTGTAGGACCAGAATTTTCGATTGAAGACTGTAATTACGACAAAATTATTATTATGACCGATGCGGATACGGATGGGGCACATATCCAAGTGTTATTGCTCACTTTCTTCTATCGATACATGAAACCTTTGATTGAGGCTGGAAAAATCTACATTGCTTTGCCACCTTTATACAAGGTCTCTAAGGGCCAAGGGAGAAAGCAGATAGTTGAATATGCTTGGACAGATGAAGAGCTAGCTGCAGAAATCAAAAAAGTTGGTAAAGGTTACTTATTACAACGTTATAAAGGACTAGGAGAAATGAATGCTGATCAGCTATGGGAGACAACAATGGATCCAGCTTCACGAACATTGATTCGAGTACGAATTGATGATGCAGCTCAAGCAGAACGACGTGTAACAACATTAATGGGAGACAAAGTTGAACCACGACGAAAATGGATCGAAAGCCATGTCCAATTTACATTGGAAGAAGATGGCAGTATTTTAGATAAAAAAGAAGACACTGAAATGCCAATTTCATCTTCAAGTGAACGATTAGATGAAGAACATGAAAATGTTGAAAAGCCAATTCAGTTGTTTGATGTAGAATAGGAGGTCACCTGATGGAAAATCGACAAGAAATCCAAGAATTAACGTTAGAAGAAGTAATGGGTGACCGATTTGGACGTTATTCAAAATATATTATTCAAGAACGCGCCTTGCCGGATATTCGTGATGGGCTAAAGCCAGTCCAACGACGAATTTTATATGCAATGAACAAAGATGGGAATACTTATGATAAAGGCTTCCGTAAGTCTGCGAAATCAGTCGGAAACATTATGGGTAACTATCATCCACACGGGGACAGTAGCATTTATGAAGCAATGGTTCGTATGAGTCAAGACTGGAAGCTCCGAGAAGTGCTAATTGAAATGCATGGAAATAATGGTAGTATGGACGGCGATCCCCCAGCAGCCATGCGTTATACAGAAGCACGTCTGTCTAAACTAAGTGGTGAGATGTTAGCTGATATTGAAAAAGATACGGTTGATATGGTTTGGAACTTTGATGACACTGAAAAAGAACCAACCGTTTTACCTGCTAGATATCCAAACTTATTGGTAAACGGTTCGACAGGTATCTCAGCGGGGTACGCGACCGAGATACCAACACACAATTTAGGGGAAGTCATTGATGGGACGATTTACCTTATTGACCATCCTAATGCAAGTTTAGAGAAACTGATGGAATTCATTCCGGGACCTGATTTTCCAACAGGAGGAATCTTACAGGGAAAAGATGAAATCAAAAAAGCCTTTGAAACTGGTCGTGGAAAAGTAATCTTACGTTCTAAAACAAAAATCGAAGCAATTAAAGGAAACAAAGAACAAATTGTTATTTCTGAAATTCCGTATGAAGTCAATAAAGCAACACTTGTGAAAAAAATCGATGAAGTTCGTTTGAACAAAAAAGTGGATGGAATTGCTGAAGTTCGTGATGAAAGTGACCGAACAGGGTTACAAATCGTTGTGGAATTAAAAAAAGATGCAAATGCACAAGGAATCTTAAATTATCTATTTAAAAACACAGAGCTACAAATTAACTACAACTTTAATATGGTAGCCATTGACCATATGACACCACATCAGGTTGGTCTACGAGATATTTTGAGCAGCTATGTGGGACATAGGAAAGACGTGATTACGAAACGTAGTCAGTATGATTTGGCAAAAGCAGAAAAGCGTCAACATATTGTAGAAGGTTTGATGAAGGCATTATCGATCTTAGATCAAGTGATTGCGACAATTCGTGAAAGTAAAGATAAACGTGACGCAAAGAAAAATTTGGTGGATGTTTTCCAGTTTACGGAAGAACAAGCAGAAGCAATTGTGACGTTACAACTTTACCGTTTAACAAACACCGATATCACTGAACTTCAAAAAGAATCTGAACAATTGATTGCGCAAATCACGGAATTAAATAAAATTCTTTCAGATGATAAAGAATTATTTTCATTAATGAAAAAAGAATTGCGTGAAGTGAAAAAAAATTATGCAACAAAGCGTATTACAACAATTGAAGATGAGATCGAAGAAATAAAAATTGATACGAAAGTGTTAGTTGCACAAGAAGACGTAGTCGTTAGCGTTACGCATGAGGGATATGTGAAACGAAGTAGCATACGCTCTTATAGTGCTTCAAAACCAGAAGAGATTGGTATGCGTGAAGGTGATTACCTTCTATACACGGGCGAATTAAGTACATTAGATCATGTCTTGTTTGTGACGAATAAAGCAAATATGATTTATCGTCCTGTCCACGAGTTACCAGACCTAAAATGGAAGGAAGTCGGAGAACACATTTCGCAAACAATTTTGAATTTGTCCATGGACGAATCGATAATTGCAGTGTTCCCATACACGAAAATCCAACCAGAACAAACCTTTATTTTTATCAGTAAAAATGGCATGATCAAACAAACGAGAATGACTGAATTTGAACCATGGCGTACGTATAAGAGTCGTCCACTTAGTTCGATGAAACTAAAAGACGAGGACGAGCTGATAGCGGTCTATTTAGAAGAGGAACAAACAGATTTAGATGTCTTTTTAGTTACCTATCAAGGAATGGGCTTAAGGTACCCATTAGTTGAAGTGCCAGTCGTTGGTGCAAAAGCAGCAGGAGTGAAAGCCATCAATCTCAAAGAGGATGACACGGTAACAAATGGATTATTAGTTTTGGCTGAAGGCGATACGCCAATCGTCATCGTCACACAAAGAGGTGCAGTCAAACGAATGCTTGCGCAAGAAATCTCACAAACTTCACGCGCAAAACGTGGTGTACAAGTTTTAAGAGAATTGAAGAAAAACCCTCATCGAGTGGTTTATATGTCAGAAGGAACAAGTCGTGAATTATCAATTGTGAACCAAAAAGGAAAACAAGTAGAATTTAATCCAACTGATTTTCCAATTGGTGACCGGACTTCGAATGGTTCGTTTGTGTTGGATGAAAAACAAGGCGGAGAGATTATCGATGTCCTTGAAACGAACAACACAAAAATAGAAGAATAACTGTATTATTTTTTGTTGAAGGGGCACAATCTGTAGTAGTACAGATTGTGCCCCTTTTTTCATTTGCTAACTAGAATAAATTGAACTTTTTTAATTAAATATGAAAGTGTTCACAATGCTTAAAGCTTGGTGTTGCAGCGTTGTTTAGTAATGTAGTTATTAAAATCTAAAAATTGTTAAAGAAAAAACAAGAAAACCCTTGCAAAGATGACGCTCTGTGTTATACTAATCACGTAAAAACTGTTACATAAAACAGAAACTTTTAGGAGGTCCATACAATGGAGCAATGGAATGGATTTAAAGGAAAAACCTGGAAAGAAGAAGTAAACGTTAGAGATTTTATCCAAGAAAACTATACCCCTTATGATGGGAATGACGAATTTTTAGCTGGTCCAACAGAAGCAACAACAAAACTTTGGGATCAAGTAATGGAATTGAACAAACAAGAGCGTGAAGCTGGTGGCGTATTAGATATGGATACTAAAGTCGTATCTACAATTACTTCACATGGTCCAGGCTACTTGAATAAAGATTTAGAAACAGTTGTTGGATTCCAAACAGAAAAACCATTTAAACGTAGCTTGCAACCATTTGGTGGAATCAGAATGTCTGAACAAGCAGCTGAAGCTTACGGCTTTGAAATTGATTCAGAAGTTTCTCACATTTTCCGTGATTATCGTAAAACACATAACCAAGGTGTTTTTGATGCATACACACCAGAAATTCGTGCAGCACGTCGTTCAGGTGTTATCACTGGTCTTCCTGATGCTTATGGTCGTGGACGTATCATTGGTGATTACCGTCGAGTAGCACTTTATGGTGTAGATTATTTGATTAAAGAAAAACAAGTTGATTTGTCTAACTGTGGTATTGGCATCATGTCAGATGATATCATTCGCCAACGTGAAGAATTGAACGAACAAATCCGTGCGTTAAGTGAGTTGAAAGAATTAGGAAATATCTACGGTTTCGATATTTCAGAACCTGCTACAAATGCAAAAGAAGCATTCCAATGGTTATATCTTGGATATTTAGCAGCAATCAAAGAACAAAATGGTGCAGCAATGTCATTAGGACGTACCTCAACATTCTTAGATATCTATGTGGAACGTGATTTACAAAATGGCGTTATTACTGAAGAAGAAGCACAAGAAATCGTTGACCATTTTGTTATGAAACTACGTCTTGTTAAATTTGCTCGTACACCAGATTACAACGCATTGTTCTCAGGTGACCCAACTTGGGTTACAGAATCAATCGCGGGTATCGGTGAAGATGGACGCCACATGGTAACTAAAAATAGTTTCCGTTTCTTACACACGTTATCAAACTTAGGACCAGCTCCGGAACCAAACTTAACTGTTTTATGGTCAACTCGTTTACCACATAACTTTAAAACTTTCTGTGCAAAAATGAGTATCCAAACATCAGCTATCCAATACGAAAATGACGATGTTATGCGTAAACATTGGGGCGACGACTATGGAATTGCTTGCTGTGTATCAGCAATGAGAATTGGTAAACAAATGCAATTCTTTGGCGCTCGTGCAAACTTAGCCAAAACATTGTTGTATGCAATCAACGGTGGGGTTGACGAAAAATCAAAAGCTCAAGTTGGACCTAAATATCAACCAATTACTTCAGAAGTTCTTGATTACAATGAAGTAATGGAAAAATACGATGTCATGATGGACTGGATCACTGAATTATATGTGAATACATTGAATATCATTCACTATATGCATGATAAATATTCATATGAACGTATTGAAATGGCTTTACAAGATACAGATATCTTGCGCACAATGGCAACTGGTATTGCTGGATTCTCAGTAGCAGTTGACTCATTATCAGCAATCAAATATGCAACTGTCCGCACAGTTCGTGATGAAAATGGAATTGTTGAAGATTACGAAATTGAAGGTGACTACCCTAAATATGGTAATAATGATGACCGTGTAGATGAAATTGCTGTTCAATTACTAAAAACATTTATGACAAAAGTGAAACGTAATAAAACTTATCGTAATTCAACACCAACTACTTCAATTCTTACAATCACTTCAAATGTTGTGTATGGTAAGAAAACAGGTAATACACCTGATGGTCGTCGCGCAGGCGAACCATTTGCACCAGGTGCTAACCCAATGCATGGTCGCGATACACACGGAGCATTAGCAAGCTTGTCTTCAGTAGCAAAATTACCATATGAATATTCATTAGATGGTATTTCAAATACATTCTCAATCGTACCTAAAGCTTTAGGTCGTGACGAAGAAACACAAGAAGAAAACTTAGCAACAATGCTTGATGGTTATGCGAAGAAAATGGGTCACCATTTAAATATCAACGTATTCAACCGTGATACTTTATTGGATGCCCAAGAACATCCAGAAAAATATCCTCAATTAACTATCCGTGTTTCTGGATATGCAGTAAACTTCATTAAGTTAACACGCGAACAACAAAATGATGTAATTGCGCGTACAATGCACGAATCAATGTAACAAAAGTCAAGGAGGCGGATGGACTGATTCAGTCGATTCGCCTTTTTTACTTGAAAAGTCATTATTAGGAGGACACGTCTATGACAACACCTGTAACAGGTTTTATTCACTCAACTGAAAGCTTTGGGTCCGTCGACGGCCCTGGTATCCGTTTTATCGCATTTATGCAAGGATGTCGGATGCGTTGTCAATTTTGTCATAATCCAGATACTTGGAATATTGGCGGTGGTGTTGAACGATCAACAGACGATGTGTTAAATGAAGCACTTGCTTACCGAGAATTTTGGGGAGATAAAGGTGGTATTACTATTAGTGGTGGTGAGCCTTTACTGCAATTAGATTTTTTAATCGATCTTTTCAAAAAAGCAAAAGCGCAAGGGGTTCATACAACAATTGATACATGTGGTAAACCTTTTACGCGTGAAGAACCATTTTTCAGTAAATTTGAAGAGCTAATGGAATACACAGATTTGTTATTATTTGATATCAAACATATCGATAATGATCAACATAAAATTTTGACAGCGAATGGAAACCAAAATATTCTGGAAATGGCACAATACTTGTCAGAAATCGGTAAACCTGTTTGGATTAGACACGTTCTTGTTCCTGAACGTAGTGACTACGATGAGTATCTGATTCGGTTAGATGAATTTATCAAAACGCTGGATAATGTGGATAAGGTGGAGATTCTACCTTACCATACCATGGGTCGGTATAAGTGGGAAACATTAGGCTTGAAGTACCCATTAGATGGAATTGAACCACCGACGAAAGAACGTGTAGAAAACGCAAAACAATTACTTCACACAGAAGATTACCAAGGATATTTAGCTAGATAGTTTTGAAACGGAAAAGGAAGTTAGTATTGCTCTTTTCCGTTTTTTTGCTATTATTAAATAGGAGAAAGAACAAAGGAGCGAATGACATGTCAAAAATTTTAGTTTTTGGACACCAAAATCCAGATACAGATGCAATTGGTGCGGCGATTGCATTTTCACATTTACAAAATGAATTAGGAAAACAAACAGAAGCTGTAGCATTAGGCATACCGAATGAAGAAACACAATTTGCCTTAGATTCATTTGGATTAACAGCACCTCGCGTAGTAGGGTCAGCGAAAGCAGAAGATGCAGCTGTTATGTTGGTTGACCATAATGAATTTCAACAAAGTATTTCAGATATTGCAGAGGTAACGATTTTATCTGTGGTGGATCATCATCGCATCGCAAATTTTGAAACAGCTAATCCTTTATATTACCGTGCCGAACCAGTTGGTTGCACAAGCACAATCGTTTTGAAAATGTACAAAGAAAATCAAGTAAGCATTCCAAAAGAAATTGCCGGAATCATGCTTTCAGCTATTATTTCTGATACATTACTATTCAAATCACCAACTTCTACACCTGAAGACGAAAAAGCAGCACAAGAGCTTGCTGAAATCGCAGAAGTAGATCTAAATGTTTATGGTCTAGAAATGTTAAAAGCAGGTACAAAATTAAGCGATAAATCAGCTGCAACCTTGCTTGATTTAGATGCAAAAAGTTTCCCAATGGGAGACAAGAATGTCCGTATTGCTCAGGTTAATACAGTTGACTTGAATGAAGTAATGGATCGTCAAGCTGAGTTAGAAACAGCCATGGCTAAAGAAATGACTGCAAATGGTTATGATTTGTTTGTTTTAGTTGTCACGAATATTTTAGACAGCGACTCAGAATTATTGGTTGCTGGAGATGACAAAGAAAAAGTTGAAGCAGCATTCCAAACAAAATTAACAAACAATCGTGCATTTTTAAAAGGCGTTGTTTCTCGTAAAAAACAAGTTGTTCCTCAATTAACAGAAGTTTTTAGTTAATTACTGATTTAGCTGAGTCGAGCGTAAACTGCGACTCAGCTTTTTTTATCACGAATGAAGATAGAAGTTGAATGGAGTGAGGGAGCAAATGAATTATTTTTATTCACCCAAAAATAAAGTTTATCAAAAATTGGTGGCTGATCCGCTGTTCTCACCAGTTATTACGTATTTAAGTGAGCAGCCCGAGCCAGTCATTTTGAGAGAATTAAAACAAGTTTTTCCTCAGCGAAAATTTGAATATTTTTTGGATCAATTGATTGAAGCTGGACTAGTTAAACGAGAACAAAGGAGATACGAATTAAGCTTCCCAATCTTCACAGAAAATGAAGCTAACTATCAAGAAATCATTGCTAGTCAAGCTCAGCGATTAAGTGAGCAGCTTTCTAAGCTTTCCAAAGATGAGCAACAATTCATTTTAGGAGAAACACTTTGGTCAATTTGTTTTGAAGAAGATAGTAAAGTTTTTTATGGCTACAAAGGTGAGACAGAAGAAACGACACGAAAGACGATTGCCGGAAATGAAGCCTATCAATTTGTTTCAATTTCTACTACAAAAAACTTTCCGGTAACAATAGCGAATTATTTCTTCGTTCAAAAAAATAAGCCTACACAATTCCCAAATTTTTCATCATTAGCAACTTTGCTGGGGGATGTGAATGAAGTCTATTATTTTGATCAAGTGGAAGTGATCATTGAACGTATCCGGCTAAATAAATTTAAAAATCGCCGTCCAAATATTTTTTTGGAATCCTTAATCCAGACAAAAACCATTCAATCAGAACCGGCTTTTGAATTATTGTTACCGGTTCTTGAAAATAAAAAAGAGTTGAGTGACGTTCAGCTTACTGAAATAGTTGGTCTAACTGAATCAGAAGTTGCTTTCGTTCACAGAAAAATGTATGAAGAAGTGAAACAATCTCTTGGGTTAACGGCATATTCTTATATCAAAGCAAAATAAAACATCCAGACAAACTTTCAATCGTTTGTCTGGATGTTTTATTTATATGTTTTGTTTCGTTGATATTGCCACATTAAGAATGCTAAACAAATCACAAATAAGAAATCAAAACAGTTACTGACATCTTGAATAATAGTTGTTTGGATCGTGGGTGCAAATGCCAAAAACAAAAAAGCAAAAAAGTTATAGCCAAAACAAATGAGTGAGATCCAGCAAAAGAAAGGATTTAATTTCAATTCTTTAAATACTAACGAGAAGAAAAAGAAAGAAAAAATTGCTAAGGTAACCACTAAGCCATTTAAAATAAAAAAGAAAAGCGAATTTTGATTAAAGGTATAGAGTAAAACAGCCAAGAATGAAAACAATTTTAATGCGATAAAAATAAATGAAGCTTCCGCTAGTTCTTTTGTTTTTTCTAAGTAAACATAGCGCGAAAAAAAGATAGCAAACAAAAGTGACGATAAAGAAGACAAGATAAGTAAGCCTGCACTCTGGTCCAATGTATTAAGTGTTGAATAATCCAGTAAGAGCCATCCAAGTGCATGGTTTGGTGCATCAGAAGTTGTAGAAAAGGTATGTAAGACAAAAAATAGGATTGCCAATAGTCCAAATAGCGAAGCTAATTGGAGATAAATCATTGTTTTTCGATACATTTCAAGTAGTTCTCCAATACTAAAAAATGATATTTTGCATATATTATCATAACAAAACAATGAGCTTTTGTCGAGGGTTAGACAAAAATAAACCGGTTCAAACAAATAGAATTTGCTAAACCGGTATGAGAAAATCATTTCTTTTTTGATTAAAAAAATTTAATTTTTTTGACGTTTCCGGACTTTTTTCGTCCAAAATCCTCCAGAAATATATTTTGGTTCATAGGAAATAATGAATGCACGTTCTTCGACTGTTTTGATCAAGTGATAGAGCTCACGTTCACTTTTACGTGGAGAAAGGATTTCTAAAACTAATCGTTCACCCTCAAGTCCCATTGCAGAAGTTTGTGTAACTCCGTACCCGTTTTCTCGCAAAATTCGAGGCAAATTTTTATCTTCAGAGGTATTTGTTGGCAAAATCGTCGTAACCATGATGTAGCCAAGTGCTAATTTGTCTTCAATCAAGATCCCTACACTGATTCCTACAGCATAGCCGAGTGCGTAAACAAAGAGATTTAAAGGATTATCTAAACGATCAAGAACGAGAGAAAGCCCCATAATATAAATAATTATTTCAACCATACTTACTAAAGGAGCAATCAAGCGATAGCCCTTCATCGTCAGCATAAATCTTAAGGTATTTAGCGTAATATACGCAAAATTGATAATAAAAATCATTAGTAACATTTTTGGATCAACCATCAAAACACTCCCCCTATTTCTTTCTTCTCTACAATAGCAAAAAAATCAAAATTTGGGAAAAAATTAAAGTATCTTCATTTGAAAAAAATTAAAAAAAGATTATAATTGTATTATAAAGACGATGGGTAGGTGATGCTATGAAAAAGATCAATCAAATTATTTGTGTTAGCCATCTATTGAGTATGGTCTTTAGCGTATATTTAGCTGTTTATGCCGTTCAAGAAACGTTTGAGGTAGAGGATCTATTCTTCTCACTATCCATCATTGATTACTTTCTATTAAGCGTTATCTTCTTTCTAGTCCTTTTTATTGGGAGTATGTTTGGTGGTGTAGCTAGCTTTCTTCGCTTTTCCATTTATCCGGTACTTACATTGTTACTGGGAATAATTGGAATATCTTCTCTTTTTTTATTTCCGCAATGGTATTTACAATCGACTTTGCTTTTTTTTAGTAGTATTAGCATTTTTCAAATTTTAAGTAGCAGTTGGTTATTTTTTCAAAATATAAATTTAATTAAGTTAGGTGACTCGAAGTGAATCCAATCGTAATGAAACGTAAAGTGAAAGCAATTCCCGTGTTAGAAGTTGTTTTAGAAGAATTCAAAAGCAAAAAAATTCCAGTGGTTGTCTACTATCACGGCTGGCAAACAAGTAAGGAATTGGTTCTGACACAAGGTAGAAAAATTGCGCAGTATGGGATTCGAGTCATTTTGCCAGATGCAATGAATCATGGCGAACGGAAACAGCCTGTGTCTTCCATTCCCTCTTACACGTTTTGGAATAGTATTTATGGCAATTTATTCGAATTTGAAACACTGATGGAACATCTTGACAAGCGCGGTTTACTCCATGAAAAAGTAGCGGTAGGCGGTGTTTCGATGGGGGGGATGACTACTTGCGCATTACTTAGTCATCACCCTAGGCTTATTGCTGGTGCCTGTTTAATGGGGTCACCTGCGCCACTAGCTTACGGACAAGGAATCAAGGCGCGTGCTAAACAACTCGATCTTACTTTACCTAAAGATTATTTTGAATTGATTTCTTGGGTTGAAAGATATGATCTGTCTTTGAATCCACAGCGTTTAGCTGGAAGACCTTTGTTTTTTTGGCATGGAAAGAAAGATGAGAAAATTCCTTTCGAACAGACCGCTGATTTTGTAAGTGCTAATCAATGGACTCAAGCAGGGCGGCAGATTCTTTTTCATCCTTCAGAAAAGCAAGGGCATTTAGTTGAAATTCCATTGATGGAAGAGGCAGCGGCTTTTTTTTACAAATGTTTGATTAAGGGAAACCATGAAGAAAAGATGTAAGAAAATCGTATTCAGTAGTTGAAAAGGAATAAGGGTTTTTGAATAAAGGTATTTTTTGAGTGAAGTTCTTATTTCTAGTAATAAAAAAAGATTGGAAATTTCTTTGATTCCAATCTTTTTTTTCGTCCTTTCTTGTTTCGTGACAGAAAAGATATGAAAACTTGACTATAAAACGAAAAAATTTTAGGTATAATAGAGGATGAAGTAAATTGGTCTATGTCCTTCATCGTGAGGTGTATTCGCGAAATTTTTGTTAGAAAGAGGTAGAGCTATGACAACTCTTGCAGACGTAGCAAAATTAGCAAATGTTTCAAAGATGACTGTATCAAGGGTGATCAATCATCCTGAACAAGTCACTGACGAGCTGAAAGAACTGGTCTTTTCAGCCATGGCTGAATTGAACTATCGCCCTAATATTGCGGCAAAAGCACTTGTTTCTAATCGATCACAAGTAATCAAATTATTTATTTTAGAAGAAATCGATACAACAGAGCCCTACTATATGAATTTGTTGATGGGAATCGCCAATCGAATTGGTCGAGCACATTATTCATTACAGCTAGTAACAACAAGTGGGTTTGATGTTGGTGCTTGTGACGGATACATCATTACGGGGATGCGTGAAAAAGATTTTGATTGGATAGCCCGCTTGGAAAAGCCAGTTGTTTTATTTGGGGAAAATGATTTTGGTTATGATTATGTAGATAGTGATAATCAATACGGAACAACAAAAGCAACGGGATATGCTCTATCTCGTGGGTATAAATCGGTGGTTTATATTGGGATGGATGTGGCAGAGCCTTTTGAACGTGCCAGAGAAGCGGGATATTTAGCGGTTATGAAGGAACAGGAGTTATCAACAAAAACAGTTCGTTTTCCTAATCATTCGACAAAAGCGGAAGAGTATATTGACTCACATTGGGATGAATTTGACAAGAATACTTGTTTTGTTTGTAGTTCAGATCGTTTAGCTTTAGGTGTTGTTCGAGGAATTATGAAAGTTGGCGGGAAAATTCCTCAAGATTATGGTGTGATTGGTTTTGATGGGGTCTTTTTGGATCAAATCAGTTCTCCCAAGTTAACAACGGTGAAACAAGATATTATTCGAATGGGCGAAGTTTGTGGTGAAATGTTGTTGAAAAAAATTGAAGAAAAAGGAGCAAGTCAAGGTTATCGACGATTTTTTCCAGAAGTTATTTTACGTGAAACGACGAAGTAATTCACGTTTTCTTTAAAAATGGTCGTGATTTCTGAAATTTATCAGCGCATTATTACTGAAATAGCTGAAATTATGCTATGATTGAGAAAAGTTCCGTTTTGAAAAGGATGAGTTAAATGAAAGAAATCAAGCGAAAGCATTTTCGTTTTCCAGCTTATGATGATGAAATAGGGGTAAAATTAAGTACGGAGTCTAATCGAGTTTTATTTGATGGTGTCGATGATTTGATGACCCAAACAGATCAACATCCACAACAACGTTACGGTCGAACAAAAGAGTTTCATTTTGATGAAAACGACCGAAATCAGACACGCCAAAGAAAACAAAGACGTACGATGAATGAAACGACAAAAGTTGTGCCACGTCAAGAGAAGTTGGAACGTTATAAAGAAAATTTGCCAGAATATGGAAAGCATTCTCAACTTAAGACATCGCCAACTGGACAGAAGAAGCTTTTTGGTGAAAAAAATCATGTTCAAACAAATCAATCGGTGACATCCTCTGCACGTAATAAAACATCTTCAAAAACAAATAATGTCACTCATGAACGTTCCTACTTTGTACCAAAATTTATTCCAGCATCAATTATCCCAGATCCAAGAGAAACACAGGTGACGGAAAATGAATTAATCCAATCAATGAAGAAAGCAGAAGATGCATACCTGTTATTTGATACTGATCCAACGCCGTATCAAGAGAAAAAAGAGAACAAAACGGTCAAGACTTTTCATAAAAGTGAAGAAGAAACAACAGTAAAGACAACAAATAAGAAGACAACGAAAGCAAAAAAAGCACATGGAGTGTTGGAACGCTCACTTCACGGGTTGATCGAGGATCAAGGCAATTCATTAAAAGAAAATAGCTATTTCAAACAATAGCATTGGCTGATTGAAAATGATAAAAAGAGCAATGATGTAAATCATCGCTCTTTTTGTGTATGGTTGGCCGTATGTGAAGATGATTTAGCAATTGTTTCTTAGTTGACAGAATCAAATGACTTTAAACGACACTTGCTTAAGTGTCAATCAGTTGGATTGAGAACGGTCGCTTTGTACCATGACCTTTATGGCCGGTATTCCAAAAGGACTCTTCCATATAGCTTACAGTCACTGCAAAATATGAAAAGCTACTTGGAGTGCTTGCTCATTATCTTGTCGGAGCTAAACGTTATATATCTCAACTTTTAGAAAGTAGGAAAAATCATGAAAAAACAAATGAAAAAAATTGGCTTCTATCAAGGGTTACCAATCGAAGAAAAAGCGAGTTTCATCGAAATAACTGATGCAGTTCCCGTTGCTACAGGTCACGATTTGTTAGTAGAGGTAGATGCAATTTCTGTTAATCCAGTTGATACGAAGTTTCGTCAGAATGCAGCAAAAAAAGATCAGTTAACTGTTTTAGGTTTTGATGCAGTTGGGCGAATCGTCGCTGTAGGTGAGAGGGTTGAAAAATTTCAAATCGGCGAACGTGTTTTTTATGCAGGAAGTAGCAAACGTCCAGGTAGTAATCAAGAGTTTCAACTAGTCGATGAAAGAATCGTAGCAAAAGCACCAGCTTCTTTATCAGATGAAGAAGTAGCCGCGTTACCGTTAACCAGCTTGACGGCTTTTGAATTATTATTTGAAAAATTTCAATTAACCTCACAAGCAAAAGCGAATATAGGGAAAAAATTATTAGTAATCAACGGTGGAGGTGGGGTTGGCTCCATTTTGACTCAGCTTGCTAAATGGAGTGGTCTTGAAATATTTGCAACAGCGAGTGTCAAAAACTTTGAGTGGCTCCATAATAATGGAGTGGATCATCCCTTGGATTACCATGAAGACTTAAAGAAACAATTGATTTCTTTGGGAACGGATCGTGTAGACTATGTGGCTGTATTATATGATGTTGTACCTTATTTCCAACAACTACTAGAAATTGTACAACCAGGGGGCCGAGTGGGAACAATTGTTGGTATCAATCAACCCTTACCAATTGGTGAATGGAAAAATCATTCAATTAGTTTTGATTGGGAATATATGTTTGCGAAAACGGATTTTGATTATAAAATTGAAACGCAGGGGGCGATTTTAGCAAAAATCACTACTTTGGTTGAACAAAAAGAAGTGCATAGTCATTTAGGCAAAGTTTATCAGGGAATTTCTGTCACTCACTTGAAGCAGGCAACAAAAGATGTCGAAGAAGGACATGTTCAAGGGAAAGTGGTATTAACGGGTGGTTTTGTTGACTAAATAAAAAAAAGAGCTTGAGTATCCGTAGCACATCACAAAAGTTAGACTAAAAAGCGAACTTTTGAGGTGTACGGCATGCTCAAGCTCTTTTTAAGTTGAACAAACTAGTTGTATCAAATTGGTTCTTGATATTCTGGTAATTCTTCAAAAGGCGTGGCAGTTTCTTCTAAAGTCCCCATTGAATCTTTCGCTGATTGAAAGAAATCAGGAAGCTGAACATATTTTACTTTGTTTAACGTATAAGCTAAAACAGAGCAACTTAGTAAAGTGTATAAGAAGTGTCTAAGATCAAGGTATAAAAGAGACACGACTAAGATAACAAAAGTGACTAAGAAAAGACTTTTTCCGATTTTAACGTGAAAATACTTTTCAATTGCTTGATATAAAATATCGGTTCCGCCCGTACTACCTCCAAAGCGAAAAACCAAGCCACAACCAATACCAGAAAGTAGACCAGTCATCAGACTATTGATTAACAAGTTCCCAACGGCAAACTGTATATGAAGACTTTCCCATAAATGTAAAAAGAAAACTAATGCAAATGTTCCCACAATCGTACGAAGAAATGCATGTTTTCCAAAAATAAATAATGAGATCAGTAATAATGGTAAATTAAAGACTAATGAAGTAATTGAAGGTGCAAATCCAAAAAGGTTATTTAGCAGTAACGCAATACCTGTCACCCCGCCATCAGCAAGTTTTGAAGGTACATTGATTCCAGTTACAGCAAGCCCGTAGATCCCAGCACCTAAAATAATTCCACCAAGGTCTGTAAATAAATGTAGTTTTTTCATCTCTAACCCCTTTTCTGTTTGAAAATTTTCAGCAACCCCTATATTATACAAATAGAATCAATTCTTCAAGAGGGAAAAAGAAATTTTTTTCTGTGTGAAAACTTTTTATTAGGCAAACAAAAACAAAGGAGGAAATCATGCGCGCTGCTGACTTACTAACTATTTTGACCAATCCGCCACAAAACAAAGAATACCAAGGAATCTTCTTACTGATTAAAAATCAGAAACGGCCAGTCACAAAGATTGAGGTCACGCCAAAAAACGAGTTAGTCTTACATTTCAATCAACCAAAAAATGGATTGACAATGAAAGAAATTTTAGTTGAACTAATGATGAATCGTGAAAAAAATATTTACTATCAATTGGATGCAGAAATAATTCCTTTATATGGTATTAAAGAAACAGGAACAGAATTAATGATTTAAATAAAAAAATAATCACGTGAAGGATTAGTTTTTTTAAAATTGATATTTTCCGATGGGACGGTAAATTCTGAATAGATTTGAAGCAGTGAGTTTTGTTATTATTTAACTCGGGGAAAGCAATTACGTCACACAACGAAGGGGGGATGAAATGAGACAGAAAAAGCTAATGATCGGCACGATATTTCTGTTAGCTATTTTCTTGACGAGTCCAGTAGCATTTGCCACACAGGGGAACGAAACGACACTTACCGTCCAAGGAGTGCTGTATAGACCAACTTTAGGAGAAACAACAATCACTATGCCAGAGCAATTGCCAAAAACAGCAGAGGTTCAGTCAGAAGCATTGGTTTGGTTGGGAATATGTCTGGTCTGTATTTCATTCGTTGGTTACCTACTTGGACGAGAAGAAATGAACTTTTTCGGGGAGAAGAGTAATGTCATGAAAGCAATTCAAAGTAGTGGTCAATCTTTTGCTTACTATATAAGAAGCATCATTAAGAAAAAGGGATTCGTACATAAAACGTAGTAAAGCGTTTATCTTAATGTTCTTTAATTGAAACTATCAAAGAACATGGGAGCACATAGTAAAATGAGTTGTTTTTATAAATAAGTTACCTGATAGTTGTGAAGGAGTGTCCTCTCGTTGTAAAGCTAAGTAATATATCTTTGTAAGAACAATGAGGAAACGACCATCAACAAGGTAAAAAGAAATAAAAAATGGAAAAGAAACTAGGCTAAGAAAAGAGTCCCCCAAAGATTCTTCTCTCATCCAAGTTTCTTTTATTGTTAACGGACGTCCGTTGAACCTATGGTAGCAATGACTTAGTAATAATGCCAACAATTATACTTGTGAAAAAAGTCACGACAAGAAAGAGAAACTAAAAACATATTTTTTGTCAAAAAAAGAAAAACGTCTTATTTTTTAACAGTTATGCGCAGAAAACAGCTTTTTTTTACAATTCTCACAAAAATTTCGTCTACTCACCTATAATTACAAGAGAACAAGCCAGTAAAGAAAATTATCTCCCCCACGAGATTTCCACTTTATTGGCTGTTTTTCTTCTTATTGATTTGTTGGGCTGAACTGCTAAGACAGAAGAGCTCCTAAAATTCCCCATTATTTTGTTGTTTTTAGATCAACCAAAAAGACCAGAAAATCATCATGATTTTTCTGGTCTTTTTGGTTTAACAAGGCAACATATTTGGGGAAAGTATTTGAGAGGTTTATACTTAAGAAATAACAAAATTAATTAAGAAAGAGGAGACTAATGAATCAGTTTATTCAAATTCTCGATGAACGAAAAGCAGAATTGCTAACTGCCACGTTCCAACACCTATCGATTTCTTTCTTTGCATTACTCCTTGCGGTTTTGATTGCAATTCCTTTAGCCATTTGGTCGGTGAGTCATAAAAAGTTAGCAGAAGTTTTATTACAAATCACTAGTGTATTGCAGACGATTCCATCATTAGCTTTATTAGGATTATTGATTCCGTTTGTTGGAATTGGTACAGTGCCAGCATTGATTGCTTTGGTCGTATATGCATTACTACCTATTTTTCAAAATACGTATATTGGTTTAACTGAAATCGACCCATCAATTGAAGAAGCAGCTGTAGCTTTTGGCATGTCTCGAATGCGACGTTTAATCAAAGTTGAATTACCAATTGCGTTGCCAGTAATTATTTCGGGGATTCGTACAGCGTTGGTTTTGATTATTGGAACGGCTACCTTAGCAGCGTTGATTGGTGCAGGTGGTTTAGGAACGTTTATCTTGTTGGGAATCGATCGCAATACACCTGCGTTGACACTGATTGGTGCTATTAGTTCGGCATTACTAGCTATTATTTTTAGTAGTTTGATTCGTTTGTTACAACGTGTTCGACCGTTATATACCTTGATTGTTTTAGCCTTGACGATTGGCGTCCTTGGAGGCGTATCCGCCTACCAAACATTTTTTGTGAAAGAAGAGCCTGTAGTAATTGCGGGTAAACTTGGTTCAGAACCAGAAATTTTGATTGAGATGTATAAAGAACTGATTGAGGAAAAAAATCCAGATCTTGCTGTTGAAATCAAACCAAATTTTGGAAAGACGAGCTTTTTGTTTAGCGCCTTACAGAATGAGCAAATCGATATCTATCCAGAATTTACTGGAACGGTTTTAGAAAGCTTGGTCAAGGTTCCAGAAGCAATGAAAGAAACGAAGTTATCCGAAAAAGATACGTATCAACAAGCAAAAGAGTTGCTCCAGCAACAAGAAGCAATGACTTTCTTAGAACCAATGGCGTATCAAAATACTTATGCACTAGCAGTGAAAGAGTCCTTTGCTAAAGAGCATCAGTTAGAAACGATTTCTGATTTGATCAAAGTGAACAATCAACTCAAAGCAGGTTTCACTTTGGAATTTATTGATCGTAACGATGGTTATCGCGGAATCCAATCGGTTTATCATCTAGCATTTCCAAGTGTCCAAAGCATGGAACCAAGTCTTCGTTATCAAGCAATCAAGAATGGGGACGTCAATATAATTGATGCTTACTCGACAGATAGTGAGTTAAAAGAATATGGATTAGTGACTTTAAAAGACGATTTACAACTATTTCCCCCTTACCAAGGTGCACCTCTAATGAAGGAAAATTTTGCTAATAAACATCCAGAAATCGTGAATGCCTTGAATCAACTTGGTGGGAAAATCACTGAAGAAGAAATGATTGAGATGAATTACCAAGTAAATGTTGAAAAACGAGAACCAGCACAAGTCGCCCACGAGTTTTTAGTAACGATTGGGTTGAGCAAGGAGGCTGAAAAATGACAGAAATCATCGAGTTTCATCAAGTCCAAAAAAAATTTGCTGAAAAAGTTGTGATCGATCAACTAAACTTTGTTGTTCATCCAGGTGAGATTTTCGTATTAGTTGGCCCGTCTGGTAGTGGAAAAACAAGTACGCTGAAGATGATCAATGGATTGATCAAGCCAACGAGTGGGGAGATATATTTTAAAGGTGAAAAATTAACTAGCTACAATTTACAAAAATTGCGGTGGAAGATGGGATATGTTTTACAACAAATCGCTTTATTTCCAACTATGACTGTTAAACAAAATATTGAAGTGATACCAGAGATGCTAGGCTGGGACAAGTCAAGACGGGAACGACAAGTGGATCAGTTATTGGAAAAAGTAGGACTTTCGCCAACGGATTATCGAGATCGCTTTCCACGGGAATTATCTGGTGGAGAGCAACAACGAATCGGTATTCTACGTGCAATTGCTGCCAATCCAGAAATCATTTTGATGGATGAACCGTTTAGTGCACTTGATCCTCTTTCACGTGCTTCCTTGCAAGAATTAGTTCTTTCATTACATCAAGAATTAGGGACGACTGTCGTTTTTGTTACACACAATATGGAAGAAGCAGTCAAACTAGGTAGTCGAATAGGTGTCATGAAAGACGGTCAGTTGATTCAATGTGATACACCGGAAAAATTATTGAAGCAACCAAATAACGCATTTGTTCAAAGCTTTTTTGAAGAAACCAATCAAAAAGAAATTTTGGTGGAAGAACTGATCGCTTTAGGTTTCTATGACAAAGAAATAACAGATAAAAATGTTCCTATGATTGAGATCACAGCTCCATTAACTCAGGCTTATCAAAAATTAGCCCAAGCACCAGTTGTTCAAGTCATCAATCAAGGAAAGCTTATTGGAGAATTGTCTGGTCAAGATGTCTTTGCATTTTTAAGTCGAAAGGAGTCGAACAAACGATGAAAGAGTATGACGCAATTGTGATTGGTTCAGGAGTGGCTGGATTAAGTGCCGCTTATGAGTTGAAAGCAAAGCAGCAACAAGTATTAGTAATTGAAGAAAACTTGTGGGGAGGGACATGTCCCAATCGAGGATGTGATCCCAAAAAAATCTTGATAGGTGGTGTGGAAGCACGTAATCGGGTCAAGCAATTGCTTGGTAAAGGGTTCTCTGAAGTACCACCATTGAATTGGCAAGAACTTCAGTCTTTTAAACGAACATTTACTGATCCAGTCTCTGCAAATCGCCAAAAAGAATTAAGCCAAGCAGGAATCGATCATCTGACTGGAACAGCAAGTTTTCTTGACGAAGAAACGATTGAAGTAATGGGAAAAACATTTCGCGGAAAACACTTTGTGCTGGCAACTGGGCAACGTCCAACGATCTTGCCGATAGAAGGAAAGGAATATTTACAAACGAGTACTGATTTTCTAGCGCTTTCCGATTTACCAAAACAACTGATTTTTATTGGTGGAGGCTATATTTCCTTTGAATTAGCGACAATTGCTCACGCGGCGGGGAGTGAAGTAACCATCGTGCATCACAATCAGCGACCTTTAAAAGAATTTGATGAAGAATTGGTTCAAGAGGCCATTATTCAAATGAAAAAAGCTGGAATCCAGTTTGCTTTTGATGTAGATACAAAAAAAATCACGCGTCAAAATGGAAAATTACAGTTGATTGCTGAGAAAGAAACGTTTGAAGCAGACGCTATTTTTTGCGCAACTGGTCGCCAACCAAATGTTGAATCTTTACATTTGGAGCGTGCCAATGTTGCTTTTACGAAAAAAAGGGATCATGGTCAACGAATTTCTTCAAACAACAAATCCCAAAATTTTTGCTTGCGGAGACATTATTGAGAAACAGTTACCAAAATTAACGCCTGTGGCGACATTTGAAGGACAATATGTTGCTAGAAAAGTGACAAAAGAACTGCAAGAAGCCATTAAGTATCCTGTCATTCCCACTATCGTTTACGGTAGTCCAAAGATTGCAACTGTTGGAGTAACGAAAGTCGAAGATGACAGGCAAACAGTAACAGTTACCCAAGAAATGACGGATTGGTTTACTTATCATCGAGTAAATGAACCGTTAGCTAAAGCAAAGTTTGTTTTTAATAAAGAAAACTTTTTGATTGGTGCCAGCGTCCTAAGTGAACAAGCAGATGAACTGATTGATTTTCTAGCGATAGCTATCAATCAACAGTTGACGAAAAGAATCGTGGATCAATGGATCTTTGGTTATCCAACATTGGCTAGTGATTTACCCTATTTACTGAAATAGTGAAGGGATAAATTAAGAAGAAGTGCTTGTTGCCCGAATTTTGTTATGCTACACTGAAAAAAATGAATACTTGTTTCTGGGGATGTCGTAAACGGCATGAGAGTAAGTTGTGAACTTAGACCCATCGAACCTGTCAGTTAATACTGGTGAAGGGAGAAACATAGCAAACGCTTGTTTAAGTGAGACCTATGTTGTGTCCGCAAACAAGCGTTTTTTTGTTCCAGTGTTAAATTCGATTCATTTAGGAGGTGAACTATTGAAGAAACATTTATATCCAGCAATCAGTATTTGCGTTTTGCTACTGATTTGGCAAGTCAGTGTTCAACTCTTGCAGACACCAACTTTTATCTTGCCTAGTCCAATTGCCGTTTTCCAAGCATTGTTTGCTGATTGGCACACGCTGTTTTTTCATTCGCTCACGACTTTGAGTGAGGCCTTATTAGGCCTAGTGATTGCAGGAATCATTGCGTTTTTCACAGCATTGCTGATGGACTATTATGACTTATTAAAGACTGCAATCTATCCTATCTTGGTGGTGTCACAAACTTTGCCAATCATGGTATTGGGACCATTACTTACGTTGTGGTTTGGTTTTGGACTAATGCCTAAAGTGATTTTAGTTATCTTGATGAGTTACTTTCCGATAGTCGTTTCTTTTGCGGATTCATTGAGCAAAGCATCAAGGGAACAAATTATATTTTTACGAACAATGGGGGCAAGCACAGGACAGATCTATCGAATCTTCAAAATTCCTGAAGGTCTTGTGGGGTTCTTTTCTGGGCTAAAAGTTGCGGCAACTTATTGTGTCAGCGGTGCAATCGTTGGAGAATGGCTAAGCGCACAGTCAGGATTAGGTTACTATATGATTCGTGTAAAAAACAGTTATCAAATCGACAAGGTTTTCGCAGCAATCCTTTGTGTGGTCGTTCTTAGTTTGTTGTTGAATGGCTTAAGTGTGTTAGTAAAGAAAAGTTATTATTATTGGTTGTACACTAGAGAATAGGAAGAGGAAGAAAATGAAAAAATTGTTATGGTTAGTACCGGCTTTGTTACTATTTACCGCGTGTGGTTCAAATAAACAGGAAGCAAGTGATACGGATACCACAAAAAAATTAACGGATGTCACTCTTGTGTTAGACTATGTGCCAAATACGAATCATACAGGTATCTATGTTGCCAAAGAACAAGGTTACTATAAAGAAGCAGGTTTGAATGTGAATATCATTGAGCCAGGGGACGATTCGACAAGTATTGGTTTAGTGGGTGCAGACAAAGCACAATTCGGCGTTAGTTACCAAGAAGATGTTACTTACGCACATGCTGATGGTCAATCCATTCCGGTAAAAGCGCTTGCGACGATTATGAAACACAATACTTCTGGATTTGTCGCAACGAAAGACAGCGGGATAACGAAACCAAAGGATTTTGAGGGGAAAACTTATGCAGGTTGGCAAAGTCCTAGTGAAGAAGCGGTATTGAAAGCAGTTATGGAGCATGATAATGCAGATTTTTCTAAGTTAACAATTGTTGGGAGCACTGGAGAAGGACCAGAAGCTTTAGGAAAAGGTGTCGATTTACAGTGGTATTTTGAAGGCTGGGATATGATTAAGGCAAAAGAAGCGCAAATTGACTTGAATTATCTTCCGTTGAGAGAACTAGATGAACGTTTAGATTATTATACTCCTGTTATTATTACAAGTGATAAAATGATAGAACAAGAGCCCCAAATAGTTGGAAAATTTATGGATGCAACAAAAAAAGGTTATCAAGAAGCAATCAAACAGCCACAAGCAAGTGCAAAAATTTTGCATAAGTACGCATCAGACAACCAATTAAGTTTCTTGGAAGAGTCACAAGCATTTGTTTCAGAAAATTATACCGATGAACCAGAGAAATGGGGATTGATGCAAGAAAACGTGTGGGACAACTATACTGATTTTATGCAAGAGAGTGGGCTAATTAAAGAAAAAGTGGATTCAAAAGAATTATTCACAAATCAATTTATTCAATAGGAGGAAAAGACGTGGCAATTAAAATCAATCAGTTAACTGTAACGATTGATAACTTAGAGATTTTAAAAGAAATGAATCTTATTGTTGAAAAGAATTCGTTTGTATCGATCATTGCTCCAAGTGGTGCAGGCAAATCAACTTTATTGAAAGTTTTAACTGGTGTAATGACGCCAACGTCAGGAGATATTTTTGTTGATGGAGAACCAATTACAGGATTAAATACAGCGTTTAGTTATATGCCACAAGAAGATCTATTATTACCATGGGCTAGTGTTTTTCAAAATGTCACATTGTATCAAAAAATCAACCATCAAAAAATCAATCAAGAAAAAGTAATGGCAGAACTGCAATTATTTGGATTGAAAAAATATAGTAGTTTTTTACCAGAACAACTTTCCGGTGGTATGAAACAACGAGTTGCATTATTGCGAACTATGATGAATCCAGCTGACTACTTATTGTTAGATGAGCCGTTTGGTGCGTTGGATGCGATGACTCGAAGTCAGATGCAAGACTGGCTACTCCAGTTACCAAGACAAAAAACGAGGACTACTTTACTAGTGACCCACGATATCGAAGAAGCAATCTATTTATCCGATCGAATTTTAGTGCTGTCTGCTCGACCCGCGCAAATCATTGCAGATATCAAGTTACCAGAAGAAAAACGAACAAGGAGTTGGCTTGGCGAACAAGCAATGCTGAAACAAAACATCTATCAATTGTTAGCAGGTGAAGCATATGTTGATTGATGGACATTGTCATTTGGCAGGAAGTGCAGAATTAGCACAACAGCAACAAAAACATCAGATATTGACGATTCTAAATTGTGACTCGCCGGAAGAATGGAAAGAAAATCGGCGATTGACTAAAGAGGGACGTCTTCAAATGTTAAGTTTTGGTGTTCATCCTTGGAAAGCAGATCGTTACCAGTTTGAAGAAGTCTTACCTTATTTGGAAAAAGCCAACATAATTGGTGAAATTGGATTAGATAGAGTGTGGACACAAGTGCCAATATCACGACAGCTGACTATTTTTAAACAGCAACTGACTTATGCAATGGAACACCAAAAACCAGTTGTTTTGCATACAAAAGGATGCGAAGCAGAAATTTTATCTTTGATCAAAAAATATCCCAATCGTTACTTGATTCATTGGTATTCAAGTATGGCACTTCAAGAAGCTTATATTGACCTTGGTTGCTATTTCACCATTGGGATCGATTTGATGCGGAATAAGGCAGTCACAGAATTGGCGAAAAAAGTACCGCTTGATCGTTTGTTGATCGAAACAGATGGGGTGGCGGCTATCGAATGGGCATTGGGAAAAAAAGTAAAGGTAGAAGATTACAAGTCGATAGTCACAAGTCATTTGCAATCTTTAGCTGAATTAAGAATGATCCAGTCGACGAGTTTAGCGAAGAGAATGACGCAGAATCTTCAAACATTTCTTAGCGGTGAAATTTAATGTCTAAGTGAGTCAGCAATATTAGTGGTCATGTTGGACAATAACGAGGTTATCAGTTTTTACTTCTGTTAAAATGAAGAAAAGCTTGTCTCGTGGAATTTCAGTGATCAAGTTTGATTCACTGTGAGAAATGAATTCTACATTAAAAGGCTGTGACAAGTTTTTGTCACGGCTTTTTTTTATGACAGGTGTAGTAAATGGGAGGGTGACTCAGACATTCGTTCATAAAAAGAAAAACTATTCATGAGTAAGGGGGAAAGTAAAATGCAAAATTCATTTGAAAAAAATATCAACCAGTTATCTCAAGAACAAAAGGAGTTATTATTTTTAATTCACTTAGCAATGGAAGAACTATATGTTGTAGGGGAAGAAAATCAATCAATGAATCATTTGCTCACACAATATTCTCTTAAAGAAACTTTGTCAGTTTTTGAACTTTATGCGTGCAATGTTCAATATGACATCACTAAAAGCATGAGTAATAAAATTTCAATGACTAAATTTCATGAGATATTGCCAGACTATTCAACTTACGAGAAAAAATACCAGTATGAATTATTAGGACAGATGTATCAAGAGGCTTGTTCGAATACAACGAGTACCTGTCTACAGGAAACCAGAAGGCAAAAGGATTTAATCACGCAGTTAAATGATACGAGAATGCGAAAAAAATTAAAAAAGATAGCAGCTAGCTGGTAAATTTCAATGATTATACTTTTCGTGCCATCTTTATTAAATGATAAAACAAAAAATTGATTGATGGAAAAAGACATTATAGTAAAGTTTGATTGAGTAATAAGGCAACTTATTACTCAATTTTTTGCTTTTATAACCTTTATAAATAAAAACATTTGAATATTCACCTTATTTTGTTATAATAATCACATAGAAAGATAATTATTTTAATCTTTTTATAATTTTTAAGGATGTTTTTCCAAATATTCTGAAAAATCACTCATGGGAGCTAACTTTAAAATTATGCTAGGAAGATGTAAAAATTACTAAACAATTAAAAAATTAATTATTATTTCTTTGTATTAAGAGATTATTTGGTTAGAAAATAAAGAATGAATAACGAATTTACTAAAAATAAGAAGGGATATATTCGACCATTTGTTATGCGGTGAAAAAAATTTTTTAATCATTTCGATAGCCTGGCAGTCGGTAAAAATTGATTTTGTAAAACGATTTATAGCAATTATAATTCTACAGAAGCTAAGAACTGGTTGAATGATTGGTTGTTATTTTTTGCTGATGCTATTTTTGGAAAAATTAAAAAGTCCTGATTTGCAAGGAAAAGGACAGCTTTTTTGTAAAATATCATTTCATTTCAATTAATTTTTATTTATCGAAATGTTTGAAATGAAAACGCGGCACAAGCATATAAATTACATGGTTGAATGATGTTACATATTATTTATAGAGTGGGGTGTAAGAATGAGAGCTTGTCTAGATAGTCGTTTAAGTCGACAATTAGCGATTCTTGAAACATTGTGGGACTCTGAGTGGATGACCAGCGAGGAGCTAGCAGAACGAACCGGTAATTCTGAAAAAACGATTCGAACAGATATTCCAATTATTAATAAGTATATTTATCCTTTAAGTATTGAGACTTCATTTAAACTGGGGATATTTTTAAAAAAAGATGTGACTATTCCAAAATCTTACATATATGCAGCAGTTTTAAATGAAAGCTCAGAATATGCCATGCTTGAACAAATCTTTTTCGCAGATAATCTAAAAAAAATTGATCTGAGTGAACAATTGTATACTTCCGAATCACAGATTACGCGTTGGTTAGCAAAAATCAATCAATCTTTAGAAAAGTATGAGCTAAGAATCGATAATGCGTTACAAATCAACGGTGATGAACAAAAAATTCGTACGTTCTTCTCCTGTTTCTTTCTAGAAAAGTACAGCTCGCCAGAGAAAAAATTTCCCTATGAGCAAGTTCAGCTAATTGATCGCTTGATCGAAAATTTTTTGAAGGAAAATATTGCTATCGTTTTTGCCTATTCTAAGCAACACTTTTCTCTTAGACGTTTGAAGTTTCAATTACTCATCAGTATTGAGCGTATGAAGAGAAAACACGAAATTCAAACAGAAGAATTGGTTAATGAGTTTTCGTTTTTGATGGTGGAAGCTAGTTTGTGTGAGGAGTTTAAAGCAGTATTTGGTCTGGAACTGACGAGCCATGTCCTACAGCAACTCTTCCAAGAGTATTTTTATCCATTTTACCCTTCTCGAGTCAGACAGAGATATGAGGAATTAAGTCCACTAAAAGTCAAAAATAAAATAGAGGAAATCATTGATGAACTATCTAAGGTTTATCATGTTGAGTGTGATTACCGAGATAAAATCGTTCGTGATATTTATTGGACGACGTTTCAAATTGGCGGACCAACTTATATTCTACACGATAAGAAAAAAGAATTTTTTGAGGGAATCTTAGCAGATAGTCCAGATTTAGCTCAATTTTTGCATCAAAAATTCCAACGAATCTTTTCAGAAGTAGAACTTTTCAATCAACGAAAAGTAGATGAAATGGTTCATCAAGCTATTTTTGAATTGATGACTTCATGGGCAAGTTTACGGTTGGGGGTGCGTCAATCAACAATCACAGTGACAGCCGCCTTGATGCTGGATACAACCTATGAGCATATGAAAATGGTCAAAGAAGAAATTGAGTTTTACTTCCGTCATAAAATTAAAATTGATATTATCGATCCGTATGTGAAACTTGATCGCGAAAATTTTTCCAAGTATGACTGTTTATTGACAGATATATATACAAACAACATGTATCCGATTCCAACGATTGGTATTTCAAATTATTTAAATGATGATACGATTTCAAAATTACTAGATTTTGTTTATTTAAAAAGAGAAGAGTCCAAAGAAATCTTTGCAAAAAATCACTTAAATAGTATTGGTTTATTAAAAGAATAAAGAAATTACTTGCTAAAACAAAAAACGGGCAACCCGCTGGGTTGTCCGTTTTTTGTTTTGACTTTATCTTAGTACCAACCGT
>NZ_JAFLWA010000032.1 GCF_017316125.1 Enterococcus sp. DIV0660C
TCTGTCTCACCTTTTTATTTTAGTTGACTAATCACAACTTTTACTTCGCCAAACGATAAATGGCATCTGCATAAATTGCAGTTGCTCTGAACAAGTCATCAAGGCTCATAAATTCATTTGCCTGGTGCATTGTATCTGTATAGCCTGGGAACATTGCCCCATAAGCAACACCACGTTTTAATAAGCGGCCATAAGTCCCACCACCAATGATTTGTTCATAGCCTTTTTCACCAGTGTGATCTTCATAAACTTGTAAGAGTGTTGCAACCAATGGATCATCCATTGGCACATAATGTGGTTCCATTACACGCGCGCCACGTGTAACAGTAGCACCTTCCATCCCAACTGTTTTTTCTACGCCGATTTCTAATCCTTCAACAGTTACTCCTTTAGGGAAGCGGAAGTTCATATTGATGAAGTTTTCTGCTTGTGTGCTTTCTTCGTCTGCTTTAAACGCAAATAATCCAGCATTCATCGTTAGTTTGCCCATTTTTTCATCTTCATAAGCCACACCTAATTTTTCACCATAAAAATCTTCATGGACATAAGCAGCGGCTACATGGATAAATTGTTTCGCAGCACCACCAAAAGCATAAGTATCTAAGAATGTTGCTAAAAATGTTCCCGCATTGATTCCTGATTGAGGGCTTGCACCATGGGCACCTTTTCCGACTAATTCAATTGATACGAATGTTCCATCTGCTTCAATCATTCCGCTGACAGGATTTGCTTCCGTAAATTTGAAGAATGCTTCTTCCATTGCGATTGCAGCATCAGTATTCGGTACTTCAAGTTTTGCTTCAGCTGTTCCTGGAACCATGTTTTCACGCAAACCAGAAGTGAAAGATTTTAAAACATAGTCGCCTGCATTATTTCCTTGGAAGTGCAGTCCTAAAGAAACATTTCCTTTTTCACCATTGATAATTGGAAATTCTGCATCTGGAGAAAAACCAAAATCAGGCTCTTCTTCATGTTCGAAGTAGTACGCCATGTCGCCCCAGCCACTTTCTTCATCACTACCAACAACAAAGCGAACTTTTTTAGATAATTTCAAGTCTAAATCTTTGATAATTTTCATTGCATAATAAGCAGCCATACTTGGACCTTTGTCGTCACTTGACCCACGAGCAAAGATTTTTCCATCTTTGATTACTGGTTCATAAGGATCGGTATCCCAACCATCACCAGCAGGAACAACGTCCATGTGACCAAAGATACCTAACGTTTCATCGCCTTCACCCATATCAATATGTCCCGCATAATTATCAACGTTTTTCACTACAAAACCATCACGTTCACCATAAGCAAGCATATGTTTTAATGCGTCACGTGGGCCAGGACCAAATGGTGCATCTTCCGTCACCTTAGAATCATCACGTTCACTGTTGACGCGTAATAAATTTTTTAAATCTTCAAGCAAATCTTCTTTACGTGCTTCTACTTCTTTTTGCCAATCAATTGTCATAAAGTTAATCCTCCACCTTATTAAGTCTTCGTGTTTTATGATACCATAAAATCAAGAAAAAAATAGTTCAAAAAGTCTGACAATTTCGTCAGCTTGCCGTTCCTTACAAATACTCGAATCGTTCAACTTATTGGAGGGATATTTAATGATTCTTGATGAACAACTATTACGAGAGGTAATTACTAAACGGCCTAGTCACTCTCACAAAGGTACTTTTGGTCGAGTTGTTTTGATTGGAGGAAATCAGCAGTATGGTGGCGCAATTATCATGAGTGCTTTAGCTGCAGTTAATAGTGGCGCTGGGCTGACCACGGTTATAACCGATGAGAAGAACCATGCTCCACTCCATGTTCATCTTCCTGAGGCAATGGTTGTTGACTGGCAGGATCAAGCGACTTGTCTAACAGCCATTCGACAAGCTGATGTGGTATTGATTGGTCCAGGATTAGGTACTTCTGCTCTCAGTTTAGGTTTACTCCAAACAATTTTAGAAGTTCAAACAAAACAACAGTGGTTAGTTATTGACGGTTCCGCATTAACTTTGCTTGCTGAAACAAAACTTTCTTTACCTTACCCTGAGCATACTGTATTAACACCGCATCAAATGGAATGGCAACGTCTAAGCGGTATTTCTATTGCTGCGCAAACAGACCGTTCAAATCAAGAGAAACAAAGCGAACTGGGCGCGATTCTTGTTGTTAAAAGTCATCAAACTACTATTTATAATAAAGATAATATCTATTATAATCAGGCTGGGTCTGCAGCAATGGCAACCGGAGGAACTGGTGATACCTTGGCAGGAATGATCACGGCTTTTCTTGCCCAATTTTCTAAAAACGATCACACGGTCGCAGCCGCGGTTTATTTACACAGCTTGATTGGAGATCACTTAGCACAAACACACTATGTCGTACTGCCGACACTGATTAGCCAAGCCATTCCACAATGGATGGCACACTTTTGTACAGAATAAAAATAGGAGTTTGATTATGGACAAATTTACAGGATATCTTCGTACACCTTTTTACTACGAAACGGATCAAATGGGGATTATTCATCACAGCAATTATATTCGCTGGTTTGAAGAAGCTCGTGTCGCATTACTGGATCACCTTGATTTTAGTTACCAAAAAATTGAAGAAACTGGAATAATTATTCCCGTCCTTGAAGTCAGTTGCCAATATAAAGAAATGATTCGCTATGGCGAGTCAGTTATTATTTATCCAACAATTGAAAAATATACTGGTACACGCTTAGACTTTAGTTATCAGATTTATGGTACTGAAGATCAAAAATTACGCACGATTGGCAGCAGCAGACATTGTTTTCTCTCCGCAGAAAATCAGCGTTTATTAAAGCTTAGTCGAATTCTGCCAACACTTGATGCACGTTTTAAAAGCTACGCAAAATTGGACAATGCCAAAGAAAAATAAAAAATGTCCAAGCATTTTTCTTGTTTTATACCGTCAAGTTCGTATAATTATAAGAAAAAAGCAGGTGATGAGCATGTACGTTGTTAAAGTATTACATGGTTATATTGACAAAACTGGCTGCCGCACTCGTGAAAAGAATCCTGACAATCTACTCGTTTTTAAAGACAAAAAGAAATCTGAAACTTTCGCCAAACAAATCGGTGGTCGCGTGAAGCTCTTGCAAGAGATGCGCCCTGACTAAAAAATACTTAAACCACATCTATCAAGCAATACTCTTATCTATTGAGTATTGCTTTTTTCTTTCATAGATAAATAATAAAACCCCACTCATCTGAGCGGGATTTTATTATTTATTCAAACGTAATTTCTCTAGTCATTTGACAAATGTCAGTTTCCAATAAACAACATTAGATTCCTGACTCAGAAATTTCTTCTATCAAAGTCTTAGTATTCTGACTAAACAGCGTGATATTATCTTTACCAGACTGCAAAACTAACTGGCATAATTCAGCTGGTTCTTTAACCGATTCTCTCAACAAACTTGCTTCCAGTAACATCCCTAGATTGGTACCACTCAATACAAAAACCTGATTTTTTGTAATGGCTAATTCTACACAAATTTTAAACGGCGTGCCTCCCAATAAATCAGTAAAACAGATGACGCTATCCTTTGTCTGTAGTTCTAACTCAATTTTTTTACGATAAGATTCCACTGTTTCTTCTGCGCTAAAAGGAACGATGGTTAATTCTTCAAGAGATCCTGCAATCATTGTCAATGCACTTTTCATCCCAATTGAGAAATCATTATGTCCTGTTATCAAAAATTTCATGTACTATCTCCTATCCTTTTACTTTATTCTTTGCATTCTTTCATCCTGATCAATTAGTACGACCTGGCCATAAAAGAATTGGTCGAATTCACTAACCAGCAGTTTATTTCCACTAACAATATCTTCTTGCAGTATGAACAGATCAAACTTCTCCTTTTGGTTCTCTAATCTTAAGCCAATTGCTTGATCAAATTTTTTTGTTTCACCAACCTGTTTGACTTCTACTTGGGAAATTTTGACATCTGTTGGACTGATTACAGTCACCCAAGTATGAGCAGTTTCTTGGCATTGAACTTTGTTTTCGATTCGTTGATGCGTTGTCAGTTGGTTATATATCTCGGAACTTTCAGCAGTTTCTTGCATCGTTTGTCCTTCAGAAAAATGAATCTTGTACTGATTTTCCTTGATTTTTATATGAACTTGATTATCCATTTTTTGAGAAGTAACTGTTGAGGATAAATTATAACTAGAAGTTACCTCAGTATTTTTTTGACCAGAAAAGTTATCTAAAATGATTAAAGAATTTATTTTTTCTAAATATAAAAATCGTCGTTCAAAAATCGTCCATCCTTGATCACTCTTAGCAGACCAACCACATTCAGCAAAAAAACCTTCAGGAATATTTCGTATGTTATGGAATAGTGGCTTTGGTAATTTATCATATCCCCAAGTGTCCCTAATTATAGTATGTGGTTCCTTAGCAACAAATAACGTGTTATGGGCAGCTAGCTCCTTTAATTGAATTCTTTGTTCACTATTTACATAAGTATAGCGACCGCTATCAACGATTATATCCTGTCCATCCAGCTGTAAAGTAAAGCTACCTATTGACGCATGCCCATGACCGCTACCATGTAGACCATTGAAAAGTGTAAAATAAATATCTTGATCTTTGTACACCATCATTCCACTATCTCGACCGGCAAAAATAGGAGCTAGTTTTATGCCTACTGATGGATAATCAGAATACAAGCTCCCTGTCCAAAGGACTGCCAGATTCGAATCCTTTTTCCTTTTTTTTAAAAAGCCTAGATTTCGATAAATAGCATAAACGTAATGAAAATCCACGTGATCACTATCATTCAATGGAAGCAACTTTTCTTGATTATCAGCTAAATAGTAAGTAGTTTGGATAGGTTGAGCTAATTTTCCCCTTAAATCTATAGGAAGAGGCTGCTCAAGATACTCTGAAATCTGTAATAAATAAACACAAGTCATGATAACCTCATGTTGATAGAGCGGGCTTTGCTCCCAATGCATACCGTCATCATAAAACTGTAAATCAAGTTGTTCCGTCAATCGCTTCCAGATGAATGCTCTTTGCGTTTCTGTTACCAAGTCTGGGAAAAACAAGTCTACCGCAGCCATCCCTCCGATTGCTAGAACACCCCAATTACTCAGACGATATTTATCAATGTAACTATTCTCTAAAATTACAAGATGTTCTTGGATTGACCGGTGTAACATTTTTTCAACTTCCGCATTTTTCATGTGTGAAATGGGAAGATAAGTTAAACTTTTCATCCAATTAGTTAAACGCAGACCAACATCTAGCGGGCGCCAACTATTTTCATTCGCTGGACTATCGCTTTCGCAGTTTGTAATAAAATCCAACAGTAGCATTGTCCATTTCTCCATATAGCATTGCTCTTTTGTTAAAGCATAGCATTGTGCTAGATCCACCATAAACCCATGTCTGCTAAGCATGAATAACCATTCTGGATCCTCTTCAGGAAAATTATTCCAACCAGCATTCTTCAATGAATAAGGTGTTGAACATGCTTCCATATCCATTGCATCAGTATAAATAATCTGATCGTTCATTAAGAAATCTACTCGAGCAAACAATGGTTCTAAAAATTTTTTTTGTTGCTCAGCATAATTTGACACCCAATCATCTTTGAAAAATTTCTGTTGGTATGTCTCAACTCTTTGAAAGTCCACTCTCTTCTCCTTTTTTCTTCAATGACTTCAAATTGCCTACGCCAAAATGCCAAATACAGATGCTAAGATACCAATTGCAAATAACAGTACCAATAGCTGATATGTGTTCCATTTTTTCTTTTTAATCAAATAAAACACAAGGATAGTAAGTAGAACAGCCAACATATTCGGCATAATTTTGTCCAGTATATCTTGAATAGCAATGACTTGTTTTTCTCCCGACTCCACTTTACTAGCGTATTGAATAGCAATATTAGCTTTTACAAACGATGTGGCTAAGCCTGAGATAACTGTTACTCCTACGATATTTGCAGCACCAGAGATTTTTCCAATTCGATCACTTAATGTTTCGATAACACTAGTGCCTAATTTGAATCCCAAATAGCCCATAAGAATTTTAATTGCTAGCATCGTCACTACCATTGAGAACCAAAAGCCCATTGGAGCGAATCCCAGACCATCTAATGCTAACCCTGCAAATAACGTTGAGAATAAGGGAGCAATCCCAAACTGAGCGATAGAATCTCCAATTCCTGACATCGGACCCATGAGTGCCATTTTGATACTGCGAGTATCCGAGATACTTTGATCATTATCATACATCGCTAACTGCATACTAGTGATAAACGGTACCATTTGAGGATTTGTATTGTAGAATTCTAAATTGGCTGTTGCTGTTTCTTTTAATTTTTCTGGATCGTTTTTATAGATTTTCTTCAAAGCAGGCATAATCGTATTTAAATAACTCACACCTTGGTAAGAGGTATAGTTAAACGCATTTTGTAGAAAGTATGACCGAAGAGCAGTCATCATATAATCTTTTTGTGTCAATTTAAGGTTTTTAGATTCCATTACTGAAGTCCTCCTCTTCATCTAATAAACTTTGATTGTTTGCTACTAAGCTTTTCTCTCCTACAGGTGTTTTATCTTTTCCATAATACTGGATCAGTGCAAAAACTGCACCAACCATTGCAACTGCCATCGTTGGTAACTCAAGATATGCTACACAAACATAACCTAACAGCACATATGGAATCAGACTTTTTTCTAACATGACAGACATGATCATTGCAAAACCAATCGCTGGGATAAGCCCACCAGCTACTGAGAAACCATTAATCAACCACTGAGGTAGCGCTTCCACAAATGCTTGTAATCCTGGACGGCTCAATGCTGCCAGTATACCAATGAGGAACCCTGCTAAAGCAAACGCAATATAAGTTGAGTGAGAAATAAGTGTGAATTTTTTAAATTGTCCACTTTCAATAGCATTTTTAGACCACTTAGCACTTCCTGAAAAGAACGTATACAATGCAGTTGTCACTAATTGGAATAAAACTGCAAATGGAAATGACAATGCTAACGCAGACTCAGCTGTTACACCTTGATCTCTCAACGTAATCGCCATAATCGTCCCAACAATTCCCGGACCCACTGGATTTGGTGGAACTGTTCCACCCGCACCTACACCAAATCCCATGTAAGCTAACTCTGCTAAGGCACCAAATTTCAAAGCTGTTGGAATATCTCCTAAAACAACGCCAACAAAAAAGGACATGACCAGTGCTCGGTTCGTATAGATTCCCAATAATTGTCCAGAATAACAAAATGCAGTAATTAATCCTATAAGTATTCCTTGTACTAATGTAATCTCCATTTTTTATTTCCTCTCTAAATTAGCTGTTTTTAATTTTTTCCATTAGAGCATCTAAATGCTGCGAGCCATCATTAGACATTGGCGACGTTTTGGTAGTAAATATCACGTGATGTTCATTTTTCAATTTTTTCAAGTCATTTTTGTCTTCTTCACCCAAATAGATAAATTGAGAAATTTTTTCTTTTCCTTCAGCAGCATGAATGTTCCCAATATTTAGTTGTTCCATTGGGAAACCTAATTCGCAAAGTTTTAACGCATCGTGTAAATTTTCAACAACCACAAAAATCGTTTGATGCGGAGCTGCTTTCCAAATCACTTCGGCAGTTCGTGCAATTGTCCAAAATCGAACGTTGATATCTTTAGGTAAAACTGTCTTCATTAAAATTTGTTGTACACTATCTTCGGCTGCTTTATCATTTGCACAAATCACTAAATTGACTCCTAAGCTTTTGATCCACAGTTGCCCTTGTCCATGTATCAGACGTGCATCTACTCGTACCATTTTTACATTTGGTTTATCCATATTTTTCCCTCCTGTTATTGTTCTACCAATACATTTTCCAGTCTTTTTTGAATCGAACTAAAGCCTCCAAGTAAAAATAATCTCCCCAAATATTCCCTTCATTTACTCCTTTGCCACTATGCCATGAATACACACCTTCATTTATTAAAGCTGTAATACCTTCCGTTTTAGATTCCGTATAATTTTCGATTAAGCTTTTCAGCATTGAATGTTGTGCATACTTGTAAACCAATTTGGATTGATTTGCTTCAGGTAAAAATTTATCCATCAAATTCATTCCACAAACAGCAATGGCTGTTGCCGAAGTATCTCTGGGTTGATTGGAACCATCTGTAAAAATCAAATCCCAATAACTTACAAAATCTTTTGGTAGCCGATTTAAAAAATAATTTGTGACTGCTTCAAATAATTCAGTATTCTGTTCATTTGGACAATAAGAACGAAAAAGTGCAATTCCATAAATTAACCAAGATTGTCCACGTGCCCAGCTTGATGAATCTGAATAGCCTTGACGTGTTTTTCCATAAAGAGGCCGTCCATCTTTCGTATCAAAAAAGAATGTATGATAAGCAGAAGAATCTTCCCGAATTGCATGTTCAATAGTCGTATAGTAGTGCTTGATTGCGACTTCACGATACTTTTTGTCTTCCGTCACTTCTGTTGCCCAAAAAAGTAATGGAATATTTAAAAGGCAATCGACAATCAAACGGTAATTATCTTGTTTTCCTAACTCCCCCCATGCTTGAATAAATTGCCCTTTCTCTTGGTAACGTGACAATAATTTTTCTGCTGCCTTTAAAGACACTTGCTTGGCTTGCTGGTCATCCATAAGTTTGTAGGCACTCACACAAGACAAGCTGTACAGAAAACCCAAATCATGATGATCAATCTCAATATTCTGATCCATCCGATGAATAAAACTTTGGACATTTTTTTCTGCCATTTGTTTAAAATCTTCATCCTGTGTAACTTCATAGCAAAGCCAGAGAATGCCTGTCCAAAAACCATTTGTCCATTCCGTATTGGCCATTGGTACATACGAATTATTCTTAGTCGCTGGTGTAGGATATTGATCATTCAATTGAGAAATATTTTTTTTCACTTTCCTCACCACATCAGCTATCGCTTGATCAATCACTTCTTCTGAAATCAATCCTTGACCAAAGTATCTCTCACTAGACAATAACTTTTCTCTCTTTTTTTCCTTCAAAAAAATCCCTCCATCACTTAACGTGTTAACCGGTGTAAAAACATCTTAGCTTATTTTTCATTCTTTGTAAACCCTTTCTTTTCCAGAAGGTGATTTGCTTATTTTATTTTTTATACAAAAAAAAACACTGAAAAGGATTGATAACTTCTCAGTGTTTGAAACATTCAATTATTTTTCTACTAAAAAATTATTCTCCAACAATTTCAATTTGATAGAAATCTGGATGGATAAAACTTCGACTGTACTCAATCGGTATGCCATCATTTCCTGAAATCAAACGCCGAATGTCAAATAAAGAATAGATTTTTTCGTCACCAAAACTTTTATCAATCAGCTTTAGTGGTTCAAGTTCTTTCATTCCCTCTCTTAATAAAATCGTTCGAACTTCCATAGTCATCGGAAGGTTCGACATGTGTCCAACTAACCCAAGTTCTTCTGACAGACTTGCGCCATTCACCCAACGTTCTAAAGAATCTTTTGCCAATTTATCTCGAAAAAGATACCGATTTTGTATTTTCCATGGACGATCGTTAGTCAATGCAATCTGACTTATTTTTACTAGCGTTCTTTGCCCCGTTTTATCCCCCAGTTGTTGTGCAATATACTTGTCCTTTATTTGTCCAAAATTCAAAGTGATCGTTTTTTCAATTGATTTTTTCTTAGGATCATTTAGTAAAGAAAGCTGTTCAGAAAAAAAGACCTTTCTGTGTTTCAGATTTTTTCTAACAAAAGTCCCTTCTCCTTGGCGACGAATCAAGTAACCTTCATTGACCAAATCATTTAATGCTTTTACTACTGTTGTGTTACTGACGCCATAGATTTTTTTTAAATCACCTTCTGAGTAAATTTTTTCACCTGCACTAAATTCTCCTGATTCAATTTTTTTGATAATATCCTGTTTGATTATTTCGTACTTGGATGCCATGTTATTCTCCCTTAACCTGTTAACCGTTTATTTACATGATAAATAATTTTTCGTTTTCTGTAAATAGATTGCTTGACTGTGAGAATAGATCGACTAACGTTTCCTCGTAACTTTTAAGTAGATCAACATTTATGTGAAAATAACAATTTACGTTACTTGATAAAAACTGCAAAAAAAAATCAATTTAAGCAGTCTCTGCCTAAATTGATTTTAACTTAGTTACTTAACTAGAATTTCATCAAGAATACTTAACGAAAATCTGAATTATTTAGCTAAAGCGTCTTTTGCTTGGTCAGCTAATGCAGTAAAAGCTGCTGCATCGTTAACAGCAAGGTCAGCTAACATTTTACGGTTGATGTCGATTTCAGCCAATTTCAAACCGTGCATTAATTTTGAGTAGCTCAAGCCATTCATACGAGCTGCTGCGTTGATACGAGCAATCCATAATTTACGGAAGTCGCGTTTCTTTTGACGACGATCGCGATATGCGTAGTTGTATGAATTCATTACTTGTTCTTTTGCTGTTTTAAATAAAGTGTGTTTTGAACCGTAGTAACCTTTTGCTAGTTTTAGCATTCTTTTACGACGTTTACGAGTTACTGTTCCACCTTTAACACGTGCCATGTTTAATTCCTCCTAAAAATAAATCTTCTCATTGAAATTTTTCTAAATTTGCGTTGCTTATTTCATTTTTGCTAGTTGTTGACGGATACGTTTGAAATCGCCACTAGCAACCATACGTGCTTTACGCAATTGACGGCGTTGTTTTTTTGTTTTGCCGTGGAAACGGTGACTTGTAAACGCGCGGTAACGTTTCAATCCGCCTTTACCAGTACGTTTGAATCGTTTTGCTGATCCGCGGTGTGTTTTTTGTTTTGGCATGACTATATTTCCTCCTCAAAATCTTTCGTTATCCGACCATTGACTGTTCAACAATCAGTTAGTCATTCAAATTACTTACTGTCGTTTTTCGGTGCCAGCGTCAAGAACATGCTGCGTCCGTCCATTTTCGCTTTTTGTTCCACTGTTGCAATATCAGCAGTTTCTTCAGCTAAGCGATTTAAGACTTTTTGACCAATCTCTTTATGGGTAATGGCACGGCCTTTAAAACGGATAGAAGCTTTCACTTTATCGCCTTTTTCTAAGAACTTACGTGCATTACGAAGTTTTGTATTGAAGTCATTTACGTCAATTGTCGGACTTAAACGTACCTCTTTAACATTGATCACTTTTTGTTTTTTACGCGCTTCACGGTCTTTCTTCTGTTGTTCAAAACGGAATTTACCGTAGTCCATGATTCGCGCAACTGGTGGTTTCGCACCTGGGGCAACTAACACAAGATCCAAGTTTGCTTGTTCAGCAATTTGTAATGCTTCTGCTTTTGTTTTAACACCTAACTGCTCGCCTTCTGAACCGATCAATCGTAATTCTCGTGCACGAATGCCGTCGTTAACCATCATATCCTTTGCTATGGTCATTCACCTCCAAATATTATGAGAGAAAGAAAAGCTTACCGAATTTTCGGTAATAAAAAAACGAGTTCTTTTTATCAGAACCCGCGCATAATCCACCTAAATAACCGGCGAAAACTATCTAGCCCAGTGACTACGTCAACTAAGGCGAGAAGCGCGTGCTTCTGCTTTTATTTCTCAACTCCACTAGTTTATCAAATTCCCTTGAACATGTCAACTCTTTATTAAAATAAAGGATCTATTTTAATAAGATAATCTAGCATTTTTTCTTAATTTTATTTATCTTTAAGATAAGAAAATAATTTGGAGGCAATTTATGAAAAAGAATGATCCTATTTCACCTATCTTATCTCACCTAGAAGAAGGCAATTTTTATTTAGAAGATGAAGAACTTTTTTCAAATCTTTTAGTCAAAGATAGCGACCAAAGTTATTTGTCAGCAAAGAATTTGATTATAAGAGATAGTCACATTCAAAAACTAACCATGCAAAAGACTATTTTGGAAAATTTTGAATGTAGCAATGTCATTTTCGACCACTGTGATTTTTCCAATTTGGAATGGATTGGCGCAAGTTTTCATCAGGTGACTTTTCAGCAATGTAAGTTAACCGGAACAAATTTTGCGGAAAGCTACCTTCGTGATTGCTCGTTCAATGAGTGTTTAGCATCAATGGCTTCTTTCAGTAACACGAATTTAAAAACAGTCCGCTTTTCTGATTGTCAATTGGAAGACACCGAATTTTATGAGGTTCGTTGGAAAAACTTAGCTTTAAGTAGCAACCAACTCACAGGTTCTAATTGGTTCCGTACCCCTCTAAAAGAGTTAGATTTTAGAACAAATGATTTTACTAAAATTGCACTTTCTCTAGAAAATCTCGCGGGTTTGTTGGTTGACCAAGAACAAGCTTTAGTCATCGCCGCTAACTTGGGACTGATTATTGAAGAATAACTATTTGATGCGCCGCCACAAAGCGACTAGCATCCAAACCGACAAAACTAAACTAATAACCAAAGCAATTCCCCAGCCAAACACGGAATGAGTAAAGGGTAACTGTAAGTTCATTCCAAAAAAGCCAGTGACGATTGTCGGAACAGTCAATAATAATGACCAGACAGTTAAAAATTTCATCGTGTCATTTAAGTTGTTATTCAGCAAGTTATTATAAGTTCCAGATAACTGATCTAAAATTTGAGATGCCAAGTTCGTCATCTCGACTGCTTGCTTCGCCTCGATCAATGCGTCATCCAGTTGTTCTTTTTCGCCTTCAGACATTTTACGATAGATAGCCAATGCTTTTATTTGCTCAATCAACACGGCATTTTGTTTTGTTCCTGTCACTAAATAAACTAATCCGATTTCTAAATCAGATAATTGTAACAAGTTTTGATTACTGGTTTTTTCTCGTAACTTTTGATTTAATCTTTGCCGCTCACTATTTACTTCTTCAACTAATGGGAAAAAGGAATCTGATATTAAAAATAAGGTTTGAAACAATAGGCTGTATACGCTCATATTCGGCGTACGTTGTAGCAACGACTCCATAAGACGTACTACGTAACCAGTATTTTCTGTAGTAAATGTAAAAATCCCATTTTCTTTCAAAATAAAAGCCATTGGTGTTGTCTCGTAATGATTTTCACTTTTTCTTTGATGAGGAACATTGTAAACAAGAAGCATCGCCTCATCGAGCACATCATACTCCACACGTGCGCGTTCATTTTTATCAAGAGAGTAAGTCAACATCTCATCACTTAACTTGTACTCTTCTTTTAGGTTTTTAACACCAATAACATTGTCTCTTTGAATGTTTAACCAAAAATTCTGGTCATAATTAAAAAAGCGTTTATTACTACTCATTATTTACCTCCTCATAACGGTTTCTCTTACTAGTATAAATAAAAAAACTATTCAAACAAGGTAAAAGCCATTGCTTGAATAGTTTTTGTTTAATATACAAGTTGTTTTTGACGAATTTCCGCTAATTTTTCTTTCACAAGTCGGATGACTTCTTCTTTTGCCTGCGGATCTTCGACAAAATTATAACGATCTCCATCGATTTGAATCTTAGGACTTTCATCATAGTCTTCGTACCATTGATCATATCGACGATTTAATTCTTGATAATAGTCATATAAAGATGGATCAAAGGATAATTGTTCATACGAACGGCCACGCTTTTCGATTCGCTCCAACATGGTATCAAAAGAAACGCGAATATGAATCAGTAGATCAGGATTTTTTTTATGCGCTGCATATGGTAATTCTTCCATCATATTTTCTAGTAATTCATCATAGACACGCACTTCTGTCTCTGTCGCTCTTCCTAAATCTGCATTCAAATGGAACAATAAAGAGTCTTCATAAATTGAACGATCCAAAACATTGTTATCATCCTTCATTGCTTGTTTAATACTTGCAAAACGTTTATTTAAAAAATAAATTTGTAATAAAAAAGCATATTGCTCAGGGTTAGCATAAAACAAAGGTAATACTTCATTATCATCGATTGATTCATAAAAAGCCTGACTATTAAATTCTTCAGCTATCATTTCTGTTAAACTTGACTTTCCTGCGCCAATTGTACCAGCTAAAACGATCACGCTCATTTACCTCCAACTCACTTCATCACTAAATATTGTATATGTTTTTCAATCTTTTTAAATATACCCCCAATATCTAGTAGTGTCAAATAGAATTCATTTGAAATTATTTGACGAAAAACTAAAAAAAATTCTTAAGAAAACAGTGATTTTTGGTTAGAAAACGTATTCTTGGTTTTACTTATTGAGCGGATTTAGTAAAATAAGGAGGAAATGATTTTTGGTTTGTTTTTTTTCTATAGTATTAAACCAAATTCTCGTTGAGTAGCGCAACTATTTAGGGCGCTTTATTTTTTGTCTAAAAGTTACTGTTATGTGAGGAAAAGGAGTTAAGTTATGGCAAACTATGGCCAAGGGGAATCAAGTGGAAAAATTATCTTGATGGGTGAGCATGCCGTTGTATATGGTGAACCGGCAATTGCCTTTCCCTTCTATGCAACGAAAGTCACTGCACAATTTGAAACGTTAGTTGAAGACGTCAATCAAGATCAATTGTTTTCAGCTTATTATGTAGGAAAATTGATTCATGCACCACAATCACTCAAAAATATCAAAGCTTTAGTCACACAGTTAAAACAAGATCACGGTATCAAGGAGTCAATCAGTCTCACTATTGAAAGTACGATACCTTCTGAACGCGGAATGGGGTCTAGTGCTGCCGTGGCAGTAGCAATCACACGCGCTTTTTATGATTATCTTTCACTTTCATTCACACATGAAACGTTGTTAAGCTATGTTCAGATTTCTGAAAAGATTGCTCATGGCAACCCAAGTGGCATCGATGCTGCTGCTACCAGTAGTCATAATCCAATCTATTTTGTTAAAGGGCAACCTTTCGAGTATTTCACAATCAATTTGGATGCTTTTTTGATTGTTGCTGATACTGGAATCAAAGGACAGACACGTGAAGCTGTTAAAGATGTCGCTCATTTATTTGAAAAAAACTCACACAAAACTGGACAAAAAATTCAACAATTAGGACAACTCACACAAAAAGCAAAACAAGCAATTATCGAGAATGATCCCGAAAATTTAGCACAAGTCATGAATCTTGCACAAGTGACTTTGAGAGAATTAACAATCAGTAATCACTTTCTAGATTTGTTGATTGAAACAGCGTTAACTGCTGGTGCTCTGGGAGCAAAATTAACTGGGGGCGGACGCGGTGGTTGCATGCTCGCTCTTGCTAAAACAAAAACAGAAGCCCAAGCAATTTGTACCGCTTTGGAAGATGCTGGTGCTGTAGCTACTTGGATTCAAGGATTAGGAGTACATACCCATGTTTAAAGGAAAAGCTCGTGCTTACACGAATATTGCGCTCATCAAATATTGGGGAAAAAAAGATGAAGAGCTCATTTTACCAATGAATAATAGTTTATCCCTTACACTAGATGCTTTTTATACTGAAACAGAAGTTATTTTCTCTGATACTTTCACAAAGGATGAATTTTATTTGGATGGTGAGCAACAAAATGACAAAGCAACGAAAAAAATAAGTACTTTTCTCGATCTCGTACGAGAAAAAGGCCAAACAACGCTCAACGCGAAAGTTATCAGTCAGAATTTTGTTCCTACAGCTGCAGGACTTGCTTCCTCGGCGAGTGGCTTAGCTGCGTTAGCTGGTGCTTGTAATGAAGCACTTCAATTAGGTTTAGATAAGACAGGATTATCTCGATTAGCTCGTCGAGGCTCTGGTTCAGCTTGTCGGAGTATTTACGGCGGATTTGTTGAGTGGGAAAAAGGAGTTGACGATCTTACCTCCTATGCAAAGCAAATTCCTTCTGATGGTTTTGAAGATGATCTAGCTATGGTCTTTTTACTACTAAACGATCAGCAAAAAGACGTTTCTAGTCGGGATGGCATGCGTCGCACAGTTGAAACTTCAAGCTTTTATCAAGGTTGGCTTGACTCACTAGATGCAGATTTAGCTCAGTTAAAACAAGCAATTGCCGACAAAAATTTCCAATCTTTAGGTGAAACAATGGAACGAAACGCATTAAAGATGCATGGAACTACACTAGCAGCGAACCCACCATTTACTTATTGGTCTCCTGATAGTTTAAAAGCCATGCAAGCGGTCCGTGATTTGAGAAAACAAGGCATTCCATGTTACTTTACAATGGATGCTGGTCCAAATGTAAAAATTTTAGTTGAAAAAAAACATGTCGCTGCAGTCAAAACAGCTTGTAGTCATTTATTTAGCAAAAAACAAGTCGTTTCAGCCCAAGCAGGTTCTGGAATGACGATTATCAAGTAAAGGGAGATTTTTATGATTGAAGTATCTGCACCGGGAAAACTTTACATTGCTGGTGAGTATGCAGTTGTAGAAACTGGGCATCCTGCCATCATCGTGGCTGTTGACCAATTTGTCACAGTAACAGTCGAAGCGGCGAGAAAAGTGGGAAGTATCCAGTCTGCTCAATATAGTGAGATGCCGATTCGCTGGACTAGAAGAAATGGGGAGCTAGTTTTAGATATTCGAGAAAATCCATTTCATTATATTTTGGCAGCAATTCGGTTAACTGAAAAATATGCCCAAGAAAAAAACAGTTTACTTTCTTTTTATGACTTGAAAGTAACCAGCGAGTTGGATAGTTCAAATGGTCGAAAATATGGTCTTGGTTCAAGCGGCGCAGTGACAGTGGCAACTGTTAAAGCATTAAATATTTTTTATGATTTGCACCTAAGCCAGTTGGAAATTTTTAAAATTGCTGCCTTAGCAAATTTAGCTGTTCAAGACAATGGCTCTTGCGGGGATATTGCCGCTAGTTGTTATGGTGGTTGGATTGCTTTTTCGACTTTTGATCATCGTTGGGTCCAACAACAAGAAAAACAACACACAATTAGTGAATTACTTGCAATGGATTGGCCGGGACTTTCGATTGAGCCCCTTGAAGCACCAAAAGATTTACGGTTGCTCATTGGTTGGACAGGCAGCCCAGCTTCTACTTCTGATTTAGTTGATCAAGTTCATCGTTCACGAGAAGACAAAAGGTCTGCTTATGAAATATTTCTTAGCAATAGCGAAAGTTGCGTCAATAAAATGATTCAAGGATTCAAGCAGAACGATGTTGCTCTAATTCAAAAACAAATTCGGCACAATCGGCAATTATTACGTAACTTATCTAACGTTACCGGTGTGGTGATTGAAACACCCGCGTTAAATGAATTATGTAACTTAGCAGAAGAATACGAAGGTGCTGCTAAGTCCTCTGGCGCTGGTGGTGGTGATTGTGGAATCGTGATCGTTGATCAAAAATCTGGGATTTTACCACTAATGAGTGCATGGGAAAATGCAGAAATCACACCACTTCCACTTCACGTTTATAGTTATCGAAGAAAGGACCAATCATGAATCGAAAAGACGAACACGTTTCATTAGCTAAGGCTTTTCATAATAAGCAAAAAAATGAATTTGACTCTGTTCACCTCGTTCATACTGCGTTGCCACAATTAGCGACAACGGATGTCGACTTATCAACGAATGTTGCTGACTTTACCTTGACCAGTCCGTTTTATATCAACGCTATCACGGGTGGTAGCGAAAAAACAAAAAAAATCAATCGTGACCTCGCAATTGTTGCGCGAGAAACTGATTTGATGATTGCAACAGGTTCAGTTAGTGCTGCTTTGAAAGATTCAAGTTTAATTGACAGTTATGCCGTGATGCGTGAAGAATATCCTGAAGGAAAGATTCTTGCTAATATTGGTGCTGGAACTTCTGCTGAAAAAGCACAAGAAGCGATCCAATTGTTCCATGCAGACGCTTTGCAAATCCATCTCAATGCTCCTCAAGAATTAGTCATGCCTGAAGGGGACCGTGACTTTTCAAACTGGTTGGCATTGATTCAAGAAATTCAGCAAACGATCAGCGTACCTTTAATCGTAAAGGAAGTTGGTTTCGGTATGACACGTGAAACAATCGAACAACTCGCACAAATCGGTGTCAAAACCATTGATGTCAGTGGACGTGGCGGTACTAGCTTTACTCAAATTGAAAATGCTCGTCGAAAAAACCGTGAATTAACTTATCTCGCTGACTGGGGACAGTCAACCGTCACCTCATTACTCGAAGCACACGAAGCCAATGCTACTGTTGAGGTGCTTGCCTCTGGCGGTATACGTTCTGCATATGATATTTTCAAAGCTCTTTGTTTAGGTGCTCAAGCTGCTGGTACTTCTGGTACAGTTTTAACACACCTAATGAATCATGGCGTAGAAGAAACCATTTCATTGATTAAACAATGGCAAGAAGAACTACGCTTACTCTATACTTTAGTTGGTGCTAGAACAACAAATGATTTAAAATATCAGTCACTTATTTTTTCTGGTGCAGTCAAAGATTGGTGTGAAGCTAGAGAAATATCTTTAGTAAAATACGGTCGTCGAAAATAACTGTTCTTAAACTAAGTTAAACTAAAATCGGTTACTGAGAAAAAAAAAACTCTCAAAATAGTTTTTATACTATTCGAGATTATCCGGCATAGTTTCGTATTAAGTAGTTCTTAGAATACCGTGTATTCGTAAAAAAGTGTCTGGGACATAATCATTTTGATTATGTCCCAGACACTTTTTAGTTTAATTGAAAGAAACAATCTGCTATTTCCTATGGTTGCTTACCAATATATGCCAAAATTCCACCATCCACATATAAGATGTGTCCATTAACAAAATCTGAAGCACTTGAAGCAAGAAAAATTGCGGGGCCAGCTAAATCACTTGGTTCACCCCAACGTGCAGCGGGTGTTCTCCCTACGATAAATTGATCGAATGGATGGCGTTCGCCATTTTCTTGTAGTTCTCTAAGAGGCGCTGTTTGTGGCGTTGCAATGTAACCAGGGCCAATACCATTACATTGAATATTGTATTGTCCGTACTCAGAAGCAATGTTCTTTGTTAACATCTTCAAACCGCCTTTTGCAGCAGCATATGCACTAACAGTTTCACGACCTAGCTCACTCATCATCGAACAAATATTGATAATTTTTCCGCCACCCTTTTCAATCATATCTGGGATAACGGCTTTTGCTACGATAAACGGCGCATTCAGATCAACATCAATGACTTGTCGAAAATCAGCAGCACTCATTTCAATCATTGGTGTTCGCTTGATGATTCCGGCATTGTTCACCAAAATATCTACCGAACCAACCTCTTCTTTGATTTGTTTTGTCATCGCTTGAACAGCTTCTTCATCCGTCACATCACAAACATATCCTTTTGCATCAATACCAGCTTCTTGATAGTGTTTGATTCCTTCATCAACAGATTCTTGTGTCAAATTATTAAAAACGATTGTTGCACCTGCTGATGCTAATGCACGAGCAATTTCAAAACCAATTCCATAAACCGCACCTGTAACAAGTGCAACTTTTCCATCTAATCGAAAGCTATCCATTGTAAAATCCATAATGATTTCTCCTTTATATTGGTTTATTTTAATTGATCCATTTGAACCATATCCATGTCTGTATAAGTGATATTTTCTCCGCACATTGCCCAAATAAATGAATAATTACTTGTCCCAACACCTGAGTGGATCGACCAACTTGGTGAAATAACAGCTTGTTCATTTGCAACCACCAAATGTTTTGTTTCATCTGGTTTACCCATCATATGGAATACACGAGTGTCGTCATTTGCATAATCAAAGTAAACATACGCTTCCATTCGACGTTCATGCGTATGACAAGGCATGGTATTCCAAGCACTACCTGGTTCTAAAATCGTATAACCCATTTGAAGCTGACAACTTTCGCAAACATTTGGATGAATGTATTGATAAATTTTTCGTTCATTCAATGTAACACCTTCACCCGTTTCCATTGGCTTGATTTGATCAATACTAATTTTTACATTGGGATATTTATGATGCGCTGGTGCGCTGCTCAAATAAAATTTTGCTGGATTTTCAGCATCTTCAGAAGAAAAAATCACTTCTTTCGTTTCTTTCCCAATGTAGTAACCATCTTGTTTTTGCATCGATTCTTTTTGTCCATCAATTTCAATAAAACCAGGACCACCAATATTGATGACACCTAATTCACGACGCTCTAAGAAATAGTCAACACCTAGTTCTTTATCTAATTTGATTTCTAAAGTAGTTGTTGTAGGTGTCACTCCGCCAAAAATCATGCGATCGTTGTGCGTATAAGTCAAACGAATTTCTCCAGGAACAAATACTTTTTCAACTAAAAATTCATCTCGTAACTGTTCCGTAGAATAATGACGGATATCTTTCGGACTATGTGTATAACGTGTTTTCATTTCTTGCATAATAAATACTCTCCCTATCGTATAATTTTTCCAGAACCACAGGTTAAAAATTGTATGACTTCTTCTTGACTGAATTGATTGCAATCACCATGAACCGTATGTTTTAACGCGGACGCAGCTGTCGCAAAGTTGATTATTTCCTGCGGCGACATGCCCGACAATATACCATGTAATATCCCCCCAGCAAAAGCATCACCACCTCCAACACGATCAACGATCGGTTCGATTTCATGAACTTGTGATTCAAAATAAGTTTCGTCCATCCATAAGGTTCCTACTAGTTGATTTGCGCTAGCTGAATAAACTTTTCTTTTAGTTGAATAGAATGCTTTAATCGTTGGGAACTTCTCTTGCATTTTTTGATAATAATAAATCAGAGGTTCTATTTCTTCTTCTGGTGCTTGATTTACTCCCAACAAGTAAAGCGCATCCATTTCTCCAGCTGAACAAATATCTACTAAAGGTAGCAATTGCTTGATTACTTGGCTTGCTTCTTCTTGCGACCATAGTTTTCCGCGATAATTGATGTCAAAACTGATCAAACATCCTGCTTCTTTCGCCACTTCCATCAATCTTTTTGTCATCTGCTGCCATTCGATAGACAAAGCAGGTGTGATTCCAGAGACATGGAAGATATCAACGCCTTCAAATAAATTTTTTAATGACCATTCAATTTCTGTCATTGTCGCAAAGCTGGAACCTGCTCGATCATAAATGACTGAGGCTGCTCGCTCTCCAACTCCAGCCTCCATGTAATATGTCCCTAATCGCTTACCACCGCGTAACAAGTAATTTGTTGACACACCATAGCTTTGAAGATGTTTCTGAACTGCGTCGCCTAGTGCATGAGTCGGAACTTTACTAGCAAAAATGGTTTCATGTCCATAATTTGCTAATGAGATAGCAACATTAGCTTCGCCGCCACCATAATCAGCTCTGAACTGTTCACTTTTTATGATACGTGTTCCTTGAGTTGTCGATAACCGCAACATGATTTCTCCAAGAGTGACCACTTTCCCCATCATGAATTACCCCGCGATTTCTTTCATTTTCGCTGCGTATTGCTTTGCTACTTCTGTCACTTTCTCAAAATCACCTGTAGCAGCTGGCGCAAGTAAATTACCACCCACACCCACAGTTACCACACCAGCATCAAACCAGTCCTGCATATTTTCTAAACTTACACCACCAGTTGGCATAATGTTGACTTGTGGCATAGGTGCTTTAAATGCCGAAACAATACTTGGACCAAATGCACTACCAGGAAATAATTTCACGATATCTACACCACTCTTCAGTGCTGTTTTGATTTCATCAATCGTCATACACCCTGGTAAATAAGGCACTTGATATAAATTACATAACTCCGCCGTTTCTTTATCAAAACATGGACTAACAATATATTCTGCACCAGCTAAAATCGCTAAACGAGCAGTTACTGCATCTAAAACCGTCCCAGCTCCAATGACAATCTCTTCTTGTTCTTGATACGTTGCTAAAAGTTCTTTGATAACTTGATCTGCTTGTGGCACAGTAAACGTAAGCTCGATTCCTGTTAAGCCACCTTTGATAATTGCATGACAAGCATTCAGAGCTTCTTCACTTGTTTTTCCACGAACTACAGCAATCACACCGGCATTTTTCAATCGAGATAAAATATCAAATTTTTTCATTTTCTCCACCTCTTATTTCCTATTTAGAAATTAAGTTTTATAATTTGGAAATCTATACTCGTATTATAAAGGAGAAAAGAAAAAATGCAAACGCTTTTTCATTTTTTCATTAAGGTTTCTTCTATTTTTTGTTTCGTTTGCTTTACCGTTGCCACAATTTGATTTTTAATTTCACCTGTTAAACGATATTTGGGCATACTGATACTAAAAGCACCAATAATTTCTTCATTTTTGACAATAGCTGCTCCGATACAAAAGATATCTTGTTCCATTTCTTCGTCATCATAAGCAATTTTGGATTGTTGTACTTTTTCAATCTCACTTTTTAAACGTAATGGGTTAGTAATCGTATACTCCGTAAATGGAACGAGCGGATGCTTCGTCAGATATGCATCATATTGTTCCTCATCAAACTCGGCTAGTACGGCTTTTCCCATAGCAGAACTATAGAGTGGTCTAGTCACTCCGATTTTTGAAGACATTCGGATCGTTTGATTTTTCGCTTCTAGTTTATTGACGTATAAAATTTCTTCATTATTTAAAACTCCTAGATGAATGGTTTCATCAATTGTGTCTTGGAGTTGTTCAAGATACGGCCGCGTTGCTTCCACTAAATCTTGCTCTTCAATACTTTTATTCGCATAACGGATAAATTTACTGCCTAGACGATAATTTTTGTCAACGTTTTTATTTGTGTATCCTATTAAAGTTAATGTATCTAAAATTTTTAAAGCAGTAGAAGCAGTCATTCCTGTGCCTTTAGCAATTTCTTGTAAGGAAGAATCTGGCGTTTCTGCTAAATAATCTAAAATAGATGATGCTTTAATCAAAACTGTTCCATAAGGTTTTTTATTTTCCATATTGTACACTCCCGTTTCTTTATAGGAAAATTATAGCGGAAGTTTTTAAATATTAAAAGAACCAACCATGGAACAAAGAGGTATTTTTCTTTCTCAATAAGAAAAATACCTCCATTTTTTTACGATTTACATCAAACTCCGATAAAGAGTGATAATATCTTCCAATGATGTTTCTTTTGGATTTCCTGGTGTACATACATCACGTAAGGCATCTTCTGCAATTGCTGGAATATCCTCTTCTTTCACACCCAATTCTGAAATAGTCGCTGGAATTCCGACAGCTTGGCTTAAACGATTGATTTCTCTACAAGCTGCTTCTCTTACTTCTTCTAATGCCATCTCTTTTGCTTCAGTAATTTCTAAGGCAAGTGCAATTTCACGATACTTTTCGCCAGTTTCGTTTTTATTGTATTTCATCACCGTTGGTAACAAAGTGGCACAAGCCACACCATGAGGAATGTCATACCAAGCGCTTAAAGGATGCGCCATTCCATGAACCAATCCTAACCCCACATTTGAAAAGCCCATCCCAGCAATATACTGACCCAATGCCATTTTTTCACGACCAGTTTGTTCACCATTGACAGATGCTTCTAAAGCATGACCGATGATTTCAATTGCTTTTAAATGAAGCATATCTGTCATTTCCCAAGCATTTTTTGTAATAAAACCTTCAATTGCATGTGTCATAGCATCCATACCTGTTGATGCGGCTAATTTTGAAGGCATCCCCATCATGAGATCACTGTCAATAAATGCTACAATTGGAATATCATGCGGATCAATACATACAAATTTACGATGATTATTTTCATCGGTGATTACGTAATTTATGGTTACTTCTGCAGCAGTACCAGAAGTTGTTGGTACAGCCAAAATAGGTAAGCAGGGCCTTTTTGTATCGGCTACTCCCTCTAAGCTGACGACATCTGAAAATTCTGGATTATTTACAATGATACCAATTGCTTTGGCTGTATCAATTGGTGAGCCTCCTCCGATAGCAATTAAACAATCTGCAACTATTTTTTTTGCAAAAGCTACACCAGCTTGTACTTGCTGGATAGTAGGGTTTGGAGTAATATCCTCATAAATCTCATAAGCAATATCCGCAGCATCTAAATGTTCCGTTACTTTAGTGGCTACTTTATGCTCAATCAAGCCTTTATCGGTAACCACTAATGCTTTTTTAAATCCTCGTTTTTGAAATTCTGACACAATTGACTTAATTGCCCCTTTGCCAAAATAGGCTGTTTCATTTAAAACCATTCGTTTACTCATTCTATTTCCCTCCTTATTTACAGTTGGATTCATACTAAAATAGCCTGCATGATCCCTAAAGCTGGAACACTGGTTTTAACTCCCAATTAATCGGTGATGCATCAACATTCGTTTCCATGATGTCTTCCATGTATTTCCACCATTTTTGATTGATGGGCGTATTTGCCATTTTTAGCCAAAGTACCTCATCTGTTATTTCAAGATAAGCAAATAAAGTAGAACTACTTGGTTCAAGATAAATAGTATAATTTACTACTCCGTGTTCTCGTAAGGCAAGTCGCATTTCAGGCCACAGGTGCTCATGTCTATCTTGGTACTCTTCTTGTTTATCCGGATAGATTCTCATACAAAATACTTTTACGGGCACTCTAGACACCCACTTTATCTTGAGAAACATTCAAGAAACCCTCTCTTGGTGATACCCCAAAGGTCTCTGATAAACGCCATAGATCTTCGTCTGTAATTGTTTGTTGTATCCCCCCCTGCGCACACACATAGGTATACACTTTTGCTGCCTTTTCAGCTGTTTCAATCAAACCAAACACTTCATCCATCTCTTTTCCTGCACCATAAATTCCATGTTGTGGCCACAAAACCAGACGTGTTTTTTTCATTTTTTTTGCAGTAGCCTCCCCAATCTCATTGCTACCTGGCACCATCCAAGGAAGAATCGAAACCCCTTCTGGAAATACAACTAAACATTCTGTACACATCTGCCATAACGTACGCGTAAACTCTCTTTCGTCTAATGAATGAGTGAAACTCATCGCTAGTAAGTGCGTCGCATGATTATGCATGATAATACGGTGTTCTGGGTCAACAGACAATCGTGCGCAATGACTCATTAAATGACTAGGTAACTCACTTGTTGGTAAAGCATCATTTTCTAATCCCCATAATAAGTCTAGCGACCGTCCATCCTCTGATACTCGTACAATACCTAAATTTTCTGCTGGTTCCTCACAAACATTTTTAAAATACCTACCCGATCCTGTCACAATAAAATAACATCCAGCTAACTTTTCTGTCTTAAAATCCATTGGAATCTTTCGAAGTACATCCGTCGTCGTTAAAAATGGCGTTATTTCTTCTTCCTTCAGCAAATAGGAAATATTCCCACCATTTCGTTCATCCCACCCCAAACGATAAAGATTCGCTGTTGTTTTCATCATTTCTTGAACAAAAGGAGCTTGTAGAATTGATAATTTTTTCACTATGATCACCTACTTTCTTAAATCTAAAACTTCTTTTTGATAGTTGTTAACGACTTCAAGCCAATCTAAACCAATTGGAACATCATTTTGATAACAAAAATAATTCCAAACATCCGCATAAGGAAAATCTTTAAGCTCTTCGGTATACGCCATTCGTGTAGTAAAATCAAAATTATTTTCCCATTTCTTTAATTGTTGTATTGGCTCTAACATTGCTTTCATCAATGCCTTTTGCGTATTACGTGTTCCAATAACCCAAGCTGCAACTCGATTGATTGTTGCATCAAAAAAATCAAGTCCAATATTCGTTTTTTCAAGTAAATCACCACGGACTAATTCTTTTGCAATTTCTTGCAATTCGTCGTCCATCAAAACAACATGATCAGAATCCCAACGCACTGGTCGACTCACATGTAACATCAACCCTTTACTAAACAAAGCTAAAGCGGATAATTTATTGGAAATCACTTCTGTCGGGTGAAAATGTCCAGCATCCAAGCAAATCAATTTATCCCTAGTAAGTCCGTAACCTAAATAAAATTCATGCGAACCGACAGTATATGCTTCTGCCCCTAAACCGAATAATTTACTCTCCACCGCATCTTGCACATCTATTTCGTTTAGCTTCTCTTTAAAAATTTCATCTAGTGATTCCATCAAACGTTGCCGCGGAGTGAAGCGATCAATCGGAAGATCCTTCATTCCATCAGGTACCCAAAAATTATTGATACACGTTTGACCTGTTTCTTTTCCAAAATACTCTGCAATTTTTCGACACCTCTTGCCATGCTCAATCCAATATTGACGTACGTTTTCATCAGGATGTGCCAATGTAAAGCCGTCCTTCATCATTGGGTGTGAAAAAAAAGTAGGATTAAAATCAAGACCTAATCCATTTTCTTTTGCCCAATCAACCCACTTTTGAAAATGTTTAGGTTCAAGTTGATTTAACTCCACTGACTCTTGTGTATCGAGATAAATCGCATGTAAATTCAGTTTATGTTTGCCAGGAATCAAGGAATAAGCGATTTCTAAATCTTGACGCAACTCCGTTGGTGTTCGCGCTACACCAGGTTGATCTCCTGTTGCCATAATGCCACCTGTTAGTTCGCCATCAGGATTTAAAAAACCTTTTACATCATCACCTTGCCAGCAATGAACAGAAATCTTAACCTTTTGCATCTGCTCAAGGACTTCATCTGTATCTACGCCGATTTCTGCATATTTTTCTTTTGCGTACGCATAATTTTTTTCAACTGTCTTCATTTGCTTACTCCTCCATCACTTGTTAAATACTTTAGTTGTTGCTTTTCTGGATAAAAAAATTGACTAGGAAATGATTTTTGAACTTCTTCACGTGCTTCTTCAACTGTTGCAAATTCACCAACGCTAAGCATTTGTTGCAAAATATTGCCAATAGCAGTCGCCTCTTCTGGTCCAGACTCTACAACAATACCTGCATAATCTGCTGTCAGTTGATTTAGTAGATGATTGTTTGTTCCACCTCCGACAATCACAATTTTTTGTAATTCTTGCTTGGTCAACTGTTGGAGTTTTGTTAATTCTTTTGCATAACATAATGCTAGATTGTCATAGACACACCGCGCAATTTCACCTGCTGTTTTTGGTATTTTCTGATTGGTTTCGACACAATAATCTTGTAACTCTTCAATCATATTTTGTGGATTCAAAAAACGTACATCATTGATATCAATGATTTGTTGAAGTGGTTCTTCTTTGCAAGCTAGTTCAGCAAGTTGTGCATAAGAATAACGATACTTTTGTAAACGAGCAACTTCTTGAATCAACCACATCCCCATAATATTTTTTAAAAAGCGAACCGATTGATTGGCTCCCCATTCATTACTATAATTTTCATCAAAAGCTTGTTTTGATAATTCGAATTTAGTTGTTTCAATTCCTAACAATGACCACGTGCCACTACTTAAATATGCCCATGTGTCATTGCTTCCAGGAGTCCCTAAAATAGCAGAAGCTGTATCATGACTTGCAACATTGATTACTGTTGCATCTGGTAAATCATAATTAGGAAAATTTATTTTTTTCACTGGACCTAAAATTGTGCCTGGATCCACTAATGGAGCAAACAACTTTTTATCAATATCCAAAATGGTTAATAAGTCTTCATCCCAAATTTTTGTTTCGACATTTAATAACTGCATAGTCGACGCATTTGTTTTTTCTGCGACCATTTTCTCCGTTAAAACATATCCTAAATAGTCAGGTATCAATAATAATTTATCTGCTTCTTTTAAGACACTCTTCTCCTCCACAAATAACTGGAATAATGTATTAAATGGTTGAATCTGAATACCTGTTTTCTGATATAGTTTTGCTAATGGATATCCTTGCGCAAAGTTTTGAACAGCTAGTTTTGTTCGCGAATCTCGATAAGCAATTGGTTCCGCCATCCGCTCCCCATGCTTATTTATCAGACAATAGTCTACCGCCCAAGTATCAATCCCAACAAAGCATGACTCTATTCCAACTTTCTTGACTTTCTCTAAACCTATCAAAATTTCTTGAATCAGATAATCCATTTGCCAGCGCTCATGTCCCTGTTTTTTTATAAATCCATTTTTAAATCGATGAACTTCTTCTAGACACAATCGACCTTGCACATTTTGCCAGCTAACGATAACTCTTCCACTAGAGGCACCAATATCGATTGCAACAAATGCTGATTTCATTTTCCACCTCTTCTTTACTAATCATTATTACGCCTTTTTAGTAAGCGTTATCATTTGTTGAATAAGGCAATTATAGTACAACTATAGACATTTCTCTGCACACTATATTGGTTTACAATTGCACTATCTTGATAAAAAGGAGAAAGAGATGAATTACTGGGAAAAAGCAAATCATACTTGGTCAGAAGATTCTTGTCGCGTTATTTTGACGCCCACTCAAAGAAGTCAAAATTTATTTTTTTATATTCAAGAGATTGGACATTTCAAAGCATCTATTCCTTACTACACTGAGCGAACAAACCTACCTTCTTACTTGATTAAATTTACGTTGTCTGGCGAAGGTATGCTGCTTTATAAAGAAAATAAGTATCATTTATGTGCAGGGGATATTTTCTTCATTGATTGTCAGGAATATCAATATTACCAAACAATCAGTGACACACCTTGGGAAATGGATTGGGTTCATTTTAACGGTAGCAATGTTGCTTATTTTTATGAAGAATTCATCAAAGATGGCCAGCCAATTTTTCATACACCAACTTATCCATTCGAGAACAAAATTCACCAGTTAATAACCGAACTGATACATACACAACAACAAGCAAACACACGTACTGAATTTCAATCTTCGTTAGTCATCCACGAGTTACTTAATGAACTGATTTTGCAAAAATATCAATTGGATTTCAAAGAAGAAGATATTCCAAACTACATTCGTGATTTACAGAACTACTTAGATGAACACTTCAGAGAAAATATTACTTTAAGACAATTAGAGCAGCGATTTTTACTGAATAAGTATCAGATAAGTAAAGACTTTTCTAAATTTATTGGATCTCCACCAATTGATTATTTAATTAATAAAAAATTGTCTTATGCAAAAGATTTACTTCGCTATACAGACTTTACGATTCGTGCGATAGCCGAAGAGATAGGGATAGATAATTTTGCGTACTTTAGTCGACTATTTAAGCGAAAGACCGGACGCTCCCCAAGAGAATTTCGGCAATTTAATTAAAAATATGAGATTATTCCTGAACTGTTTAAGAACACAAAAAAGAAAAGAAATCGTCACACCTA
>NZ_JAFLWA010000033.1 GCF_017316125.1 Enterococcus sp. DIV0660C
TACAGAAGTGGAATCTTCACGAGTGAGTGATGCGGCGAATGAAGGCGCATCATTAAAACAAGAGGATGCAGCTGCAGTACTAAAATTAATCGATAGCATTGAGGTACGAGCTGGGGAGCTTCGTGATTTGTGGAGAGATTATTCAGCACAGACATGGATCAATCCTGCTGGGTACCAACAAGATTTAGGAACAAATCATAAATATATGCTCAACCAAGGTGATCATAGAACGGGATTGATTTCTGTAGTACCTACTTTGACAGATGCAGATAGAGATAATTTTAGAAATTCTCAACAAAAAGCTAATCAAGCATTATTTTTACCACAGAGAGGTATTATCGATTCTGACTATGAGAGCTTTGTAAGATATTTGAATATTGCTAGAGCAAATGTGAATAATGGCGATACAGAATATGATTTGGCAGCGGCAAAACAATCAATTGAGGATGTTAAAGCAGCTATTACAAAACAAAGAAACGCTGAAACTTGGATTGGAACATTTATTACAACTCATTTTCTAAGAAATGAAATTAGAATTCTTAATTTATTACTTGATGATATGAATGACATCTTTACTTCTGGAGAAGAAAATGAAGTAGTAATCAATGCATCAGACAAAGAACTTCATGTAAATGATCCATTTGATCCTTTAGAAGGTGTAACAGCAACAGACAAAGACAACAATGATATTACTTCAAACATTAAAGTAATAGCAAATAATGTAGATACAAGTAAAGAAGGATTCTATTCTGTAACGTATGAAGTAACAGCTGATGGTAAAACAGTAACTAAAACAATTTATGTAACTGTTGTCGATGACAGCACTAACAGTTATGAAGGAACAATTACTGCGAATGATTTCACAATTAAACAAGACGGTTATATCAAAGGTACGTATACTGGCGACGTAAGTACAATCAAGGTCTTTATTAATGGTGAAGAACAAGCGAAAATTAGTGCAACAGGTAGCCCTTATCAATACTATGTAGGTAACAAAATTACTTCAGTAAACGATAGCGTTACAGTTGTTGCATACGGTCCAAATGGAAAAGAATTGGATCGCGCAAATGTAAATCTTAAAGATAAAGAAGCACCAAGTTATGTAGGAACAATTACTGCGAATGATTTCACAGTTAAACAAGATGGTTATGTCAAAGGTACGTATACCGGCGATGTAAGTTCAATCAGTGTCATTATTAATGGAAAAGAACAAGCGAAAATTAGTGCAACAGGTAGTCCTTATCAATACTATGTGGGTAGCAAAATTACTTCAGTAAACGATAAAGTTACAGTTGTTGCATACGGCCCAGATGGAAAAGAATTGGACCGCGCAAATGTAAATCTTAAAGATAAAGAAGCACCAAATTATGTAGGAACAATTACTGCGAATGATTTCACAGTTAAACAAGATGGTTATGTCAAAGGTACGTATACTGGCGATGTAAGTAGAATTAGCGTCATTGTTAATGGGAAAGAACTAACAACAATTCCAGCAACAGGTAGTCCTTATCAATACTACGTGGGTAGCAAAATTACTTCAGTAAACGATAAAGTTACAGTTGTTGCATACGGCCCAGATGGAAAAGAATTGGATCGTGCAAATGTAAATCTTAAAGATAAAGAAGCACCAAGTTATGTAGGAACAATTACTGCGAATGATTTCACTATCAAACAGGATGGCTATGTCAAAGGTACGTATACTGGCGATGTAAGTAGAATTAGCGTCATTGTTAATGGGAAAGAACTAACAACAATTCCTGCAACAAGTAGCCCATACCAATACTATGTGGGTAGCAATATTACTTCAATAAACGATAAAGTTACAGTTGTTGCATACGGCCCAGATGGAAAAGAATTGGATCGTGCAAATGTAAATCTTAAAGAAAAAGAAAAACCAAAACAAGGAACAATTACTGCTAATGAGTATGAAGTTGGTGGTAAAGATGCATACATCCATGGTAAAACAACTGGAGATGTTGCCGTAGTAAAAATGTTTGTTAATGGTTTGGAAGTATCACAAAGAGCAGTCAACAGTGACGGAACTTATGACTATTATGCTAGACCAGCAATTGAGTCTAAAAATGATACTGTTGTATTGGTTGCCTACGATGACCAAAGAAACGAATTAGCTAGAGTAGACGTTAAATTAGTTTAATCAAACGAAAAACAAAAAGTTTGGTTATTTATTGTAAATAAATGATAGTTTTTAAGCATAATTTTAGTTTTGTCCTTGTTTTTTTAACAAGGGCAAAATTAAAAAGGAGGATATTTAATTGAAAAAAAGATATTGGAAAGCCGCTAGTGTACTTGTCTTAGGATTAAGCTTAAGTTTAGTTTTACTTACAGGGTGTTCAAAAGAAGAGACTAAGAGCAATTCTTCAAGTAATTCTTCAGAAACTACACAATCATTTGCACTTAAAGATGCAGATAATTTACTTTTAAATGTTTCTGAAGTAAAGGTGGCAAAAACGGAAGATAAGAATAAAAAAGTTATTTTAACAATGGATATTGAAAATAACGGTTTAGAAGGAAAAGATATTGGCTCAATTGATTTTTATTTAGAGGGTGATGGGAAAGAATACGCGGTAGATGCAAATTCAAATAATTTCGGTGAACCAGTAGATTCAGGCAAGGAATTAAAGAAAAACCTAACTTTTGTAATTCCAGAAAAACTAACAAAAGCTAAATTAGTCTATAAACCAGCAGATAAAGTATTAGCGGAGTGGGAAATTGAAATTCCTTCACCTAATGAATAATTCTTATTAGAAAAGGAAGGTTTAAATTGTGAAAATATCAGTATTAGGGCTTGGGTATATTGGATTACCTACAGCCGTTATGTTTGCAAATCATGACCAACAAGTTATTGGCTATGATACAAATAGTGAAGTATTAAAGCAGCTGGCAGAAGGAAAAGTGCACATTGAAGAACCAGGTCTACAAGCTGCGCTAGAACAAGCAATAGAAAAAGGTAACTTTAGTGTTAGCAATGAAGTTCAACCAGCAGATGTATATATTATTTCAGTTCCTACACCTAATAAGAATGATGAATTGAAATCATGTGATTTGTCATATGTTCAATCTGCAGTAAAAATGATTTTACCTGTTTTAAAAAAAGGAAGTACTGTAATTATTGAATCTACTATAGCACCTAGAAGTATGTCAGACAAAATTCAACCAATGATTGAAGGTGCTGGATTTACCCCTGGAGAAGATGTCTTTTTAGTTCATTGTCCAGAGAGAGTTTTACCAGGAAAAGTACTTGAGGAACTTGTTTTTAATAATAGAATTATTGGAGGCATTACACCAAACTGTACTGAAAAAGGTAAATATATATATGGAAAATTTGTTAAAGGAGAACTTTTGGGAACATCTGCATCAGTCGCAGAATTATCCAAATTAATGGAAAACACATATAGAGACGTCAATATTGCATTGGCTAATGAATTAGTAAAAATTTGTGACTCATTAGAAATTAACGCGCTTGAAGTAATAGAATTAGCTAACAAACATCCACGTGTTAATCTTCATACCCCTGGACCCGGAGTAGGAGGACATTGTTTAGCTGTAGATCCTTATTTTATTGCTGCACAAGTGCCTGACGTGTCACCATTAATTCAAATTTCTAGAGAAATTAATACGAGTATGCCGAATTTTATTGTTGAAAAAAGTAACCATGTTTTAGAAAAAGCTACAGGAAATAAGGTAGTTGTTATGGGACTTACTTACAAAGGCAATATCGACGATATTCGAGAAAGCCCTGCACTTGAAGTTTATAACACGTTGAAAAATTCCCCTAAAAATTACGATGTAGTTGCGTATGATCCACATGTGCAAAGTGATATTGTTGAAAATAATCTTGAGGCTGCATTAAAAGATGCTAGTTTAGTTCTGATACTGGTAGATCATGATGAATTTAAAAATTTGGTTCCAGAAAATTTCAATACAACAAAAAATGCAATTGTTATTGATGCTAAAAATATTGCAAATCAATGTATTGATTATGAAAATTATTATACCTTAGGAAATATTTCTCAAATTTAGTAGAAAGGAGCTGCTTGTAATAAAAAGAGTACTTTTAATTACTCAAAATTTTTCCCCAGAGATAGGAAGCGCTGCTAATCGACTTTCATTTATTAGTAAATATTTCAGTTCTGATTATGATGTCACGGTCCTAACTACAGAACCTCAGTATCCAAATTCTGAATTGTATAGAAATAAAAAAGATTGGCAGAGTACAGTAAATGAGAATATTAAAGTAATACGTGTTCGTACAAAAAAAAAATCCTATAAACATTTTTTAATGTTGAGATTATTTCTATATTTAGAAGTATTTATTAAATTGTTTAGAGGTATCCATAACGATTTGAGTAAAGAAAAGTATGATTTTATTTTTGTAAGCAGCCCTCCCTTATCTATTCCGCTATTAGGAATTTATGCAAAGTATAAATTTAAAGCTAAATTAATTTTAGATGTTAGAGATTTATGGCCGGAAACATTAAAGGCCATAAAAAGTATTTCATCTTTGATACTTCAGTATATTTCTTATCCGCTTGAAAAAAAAATTTATCAATCTTCTAATAGTATTATTGTAAATAGCGAAGCTTTTATTCCATATATACGAGAAATTATTGGTCCAGATAAAGAAATTGTATTTATACCAAACTCTTTAACTACTAAAGAATTTAACTATGATAAAAAATATGAAAATAAAGAAACCATTCAAATTATTTATGCAGGTAATTTAGGGATTGCTCAAGATCTAAGTGTTTTTTTAGAACTAGCTAACGCATTTAAAAATAATAATATAGTTAAATTTGTCTTAATGGGTTATGGCATTTATAGCCAAGATATTATTGATACTGTAGAAAAAAGAAACTTAACAAATATAGAAATCTTACAACCAGAACCCAGAGCAAAGGTACTAGAAAGAATGAAAGAATCGGATATTGCATATATAGGGTTAGAAAATCAGTCAGCTTTTCATACAGTTATACCCGGAAAGCTTATTGACTATATGGGAGCGGGATTACCTATAATTGCTTTGACATATGGATATTCAAGAAAAATAATTGAAGAAGCAGATGCGGGCATTGTTTTGAATTTAGATGATGGAATTGATGACTGGGTAAAATCAATAGAAGGATTGATTTATCATTCAGATGTTAGAAGATATTATGGAGAAAACTCTAGGATATACGCTCAGAAACATTTTGATTGGGATAGTAATCAAAATTTATTAGGAAAGGTATTGAAAAATCTTGATGACTAAAAAAGTGACAATGTTCGTGTGGAATGATTTTTATAATGATTCTCGTGTATTGAGAGAGTGTACAGCATTAGAACAAGCTGGATATCAAGTTAATTTAATTGCATTAGGAAAAACTGATAGTACAGAAGAGCGTAAGGAAATGTTTAAAATATATAGAGTATCTCATCGTAACTTTGAAACTAGTTTTATGTTCAAATGTCTATTTATTTGTGCATCTATATATTTGTTAATGTGGAATTATAGAATAGCTATTTTATTTCTCGCAGTATATGTCCTACTTAAAATTTCAAAAATAAATATAATAACACGAAGAATAATCTTATTATCAAAAATGCTATTTTTGGGTTTGAAATTAAAAACAGATATCTATCATGCAAATGATTTAAATACGTTAATTCAAGCAACTATCTGTGCAAAACTCAAAGGGAAGAAACTTATCTTTGATTCACATGAAGTTAATACTAGTCGTTCAGGGTATGACTCATGGATATACGCGTTTCTGGAAAAATCTTTAATCCACATTCCGAATTGTGTTATTCATGAAAATCATACTCGTGCGGAATACATAGAAAATTTGTATGGTTTTCGACCCCAAGTACTTTATAATTATCCGTATTTAAGACAAGATGAAAAGAAAATAAATATGCACAAACTATTAGATTTACCCGAAAGTGAATTACTCTTGATCTATCAAGGGGGATTGCAACAAGGTCGTGGGTTGGAACAATTAATACAGGCTGTCCCTTTTATTAACAAGGGCACGGTTGTTTTCATAGGTGATGGAAAACTTAAAGAGTACTTAATACAAGAGACACATAAAAATAAATTAGAGAATAGAATCAAATTTATTGATAAAGTCCCAATGGAATTATTACATCTGTATACCAGAAATGCATATATAGGTTTCCAGTTATTGAATAATACTTGCTACAATCATTTTTCAGCTGCTTCTAATAAGCTGTTTGAATATATGATGGCTGGAGTTCCAGTTGTTGGTTGTGATTTTCCAGAGATAAAAAAAATAATTGATGGTGAAGGTACGGGAATAGTTGTGGATTCATCAGATTATATTTCTATCGCTAATGGAGTAAATCTTTTAGTAGAGGATACGCAATTATGGGCACAGTTAAAAGAAAATTCTCTTAAAGCTAGAATGAAATACAATTGGGAATTAGAAAAAGTAAATTTATTAAAAATTTATGAAGCATTATATAAGGAGGAGATGTAGATGGAAGACCAAGAAGATATTCAACAATATATTGATAGAGAAATATCTTTGCGATCAGAAAATAAGGAATTAAAAAAAGAACTTTCTTATTTAAAAGAACAAGTAAAAATACTAAACAATGACAAAAATAATTTGTTATTGGAAATAGAAACAAAATATGAAAATAAGGAATTAACTATTCAACTCAATGAAAAAGTTAAACAATTACAATCAGAATTAATTGATTATAAACAGCGTTCTTATGGACTGATTGAGAATCAGAAGACTTGGCTTAAGTCATTTTATAATGATGTTGACACTATCGAACGTGAAAATGACAAACTAACCAAACAGTTATTGGATAGAGAAACAGAGCTGGAAATTATTACGGAAAGATATACGAAAATGATGAATACAAAAACAATGAAATGGACTGGAAAGTATTGGAATCTATTAAAGAAAATACATTAAAAAAACAAATCGATTTTTTCTATAAGTCTCTGCATACATTTCAAAAGGAAATAATTGCAGATATTTACCCGCAAATAATTACACAAAAAGAATTCTGTAAAGCCGAAAATTGGTGGTATGTAAAAAATGAGGGCTTGCATGCATATATTTTAGAAGATGAACTTTGCTTTGCGAATGCATATAATAGATCAAATTATGCTTCTTTTCTAGAAGGCAATGTTGCATTTAATCGTCTTCCAGATCATAAAATTGAAGTTTTACCCGATGAAAATTTGAGTGTTAAGATCCAAGCGGAATTTTCAGAAGGTTTAAAAGCCAAAATAGCTATTATTGAATATAGTGTAACTGAAAAAATAAAAACAACACTTATAGATTTTAATCAAAAGGAACAGATTTTATTGAATAAAGATACTAAATATTTACGATTAGCTATGAAAATTAGTGGTAAGGGTATTTTGAGAATAAAAGAAGTAACGCTAGATAGAATGTTTAATAGAAAAAAAGAAATTAAAAATGCAAAAAAACATCCAAATCAAATAACAAAATTTCAAGAGTTAAAGATTGCGTGTATTTTTGATCCATTTACAATGGCTAATTATAGAAATGAAGTGGAACTAATAACATTTACCCCAGAAAATTGGGAAACTGTTTTAACAAATAATATGCCACACCTTTTATTTGTTGAATCTGCATGGCATGGAAACGATGGAACATGGCAATATCAAGTAGGAGAATATTCTAATGTAAGTCGGGAAAATCTATTTCAGTTATTGAAGTGGTGTAATCAAAATGGTATCCCCACTATTTTTTGGAATAAGGAAGACCCTATTCATTTTAACAAATTTATCGACACTGCTAAACATTTTGATTATATATACACCACTGATAGAAATATGGTGAGCGAGTATAAAAAGCATGTTAATCATAATAATGTCTTTGCATTGCCATTTGCTGCTAATCCTAAGTTACACAATCCAATCCAGCTGGAGGAACCACGAAAAGATTTAATTTGTTTTGCTGGTTCATATTATGCGAATCGTCATGAAGAACGACGGAAAATTATGGATGAAATGTTAGATATCTGTCAAGAGTATGGATTAGTTATTTACGATCGTAATTTTGAACGTCCTGAAGAGGAATTCAGATTTCCAAAAAGATTCTCAGAAGACATTATTGGGAGTTTATCATATAAAGACATTAACAAAGCGTATAAGGGATATCGTTTTATGTTAAATGTCAATAGTGTTATACAGTCGCCAACTATGTTTTCAAGAAGAGTTTTTGAGGGCTTAGCATCGGGCACCCCTATTTTGAGTAGTTATTCTGAGGGAATTTTGAAGACATTTAATAATATTGTAATGATCTCTGAAGACGCAGATGGACTAAGAAAACAACTAAAATTTATTTCTGAAAATGATAGAGCATATCATAGAAAATCATTACTAGGTATTAGAGAGGTATACGAAAAGCATACCTATAAACATAGATTATCGTATATCTTAAAAAATATGGATATAGATGTGGCTGTTACTCCAGAGTCTGTTACAGTAATGGTCGTTGTAAATTCAGAAGAGGACGTAAACAAAGCTATAGCTTTGTTTAAATCTCAAAGTTATAGTAATAAAAAATTAGTCTTGATAATTAACGAAGAAAACAAAATTAAAGATATAAATCATATCTTTAATATATATCAAGAAGAAGATATAAGCGTTTATTTACTTTCATATATGGACAATTATGATGAAATTAGTTCTGCATTTACCACAGATTGGTTAGCGTTTATTAATTTAGATAATTATTATGGATATAATTATCTAAAGGATTTAATGTTAGCAAGTATTTATACAGAAGCTGACTTTATTGGAAAAAACACCTATTATTGTATGGATGAAAATGAAGATTTAGTTAAAGTCAATGACGGACAAGAATATATCTATGTGGATGAGTTACGTCCAGAGAGTTCAATAGTTAAAAGCAGATATGCTTTCAGTAAGGATGCTAAGCAATTGCTTTCAAGTTTTTTAGATAACGAAAGTTTAAGTGAATATAAACGTTATGGTGGCATTATGTTTAGTTCCGATTGTTATAACTTTATAAAAGATTGTAATAATGTTACAGCAACCAGTAGAAAGCAAGTGGAAATATAGAGGTGAAACATGAGAAATTTGAACATTTTGTTATATGGTGATATTGATCTAAATTTTATGGATGGTTCAGCAGTATGGCTAATTTCGATGGCACAAATGCTAGCACTAAATCCTAATGTAAATATTGATTTAGTGTTAAAAGCTAAAGAAAAAAATAAACACTTAGTACAATCAGTAAAAAATATCCCTAATATTCATTGCATCCCAGCATCAGAGGCAATGAATAGTGATAGTTCAGAACGACTAACTGTAATTGAAGCAGTTAGTTTCATGCGAAAGTTAGAGAGACAAAAAAGTTATGATCTTGTTATTATAAGAGGATTTGAATTAGTCTCAGAAGTTATGAAATACAAAGAATTCAAAGAAATTACAGTTCCTTATTTAACTGATTTTAAGCATGATGAACGCTCCACAAAGCAAGAACGAGAAAAATTAAAAAAAGTGTATGATCACTTTAATTTTATGTTTTTACAGACCAAAGAAACTAAAAGTGCATTTCAAAAGTTAATCAATGTCGGAGGAGAAAAAATTCGCATTTTAACCCCAATGATTCCGGATCCAGTAGGACAACCAGACTTTAGAAATAAGCATTATCGTTTAGTATATAGTGGTAAATTTCATGAAGATTGGTATACGGAGGAAATTATAAAAGTAACAAAAAAGTTGTCATTATTAGACGATAGAATTAAGACAACAATTGTTGGTGATAAATTCCAAGATGCGTTGAGAGAAAAAGAAAATCAATTACGAATAAAGAAAGCATTACAGGAAACCGAATCAATTGATTGGGTAGGGGCTGTTTCTAGGGAAAAATGCCAAGAAATAATAGAAAATTCTGATATAGGAATTAGTTGGCGTAGCGCGTTTTTAGACAATGACAATAGTGTTGAACTATCTAGTAAATTACTAGAATACGGACGCTTAGGGAAACCGGCTTTAGTTAGAAGAACTAAAATGCACGAAGATTTACTTGGAAAAGATTATCCATTATTTGTAGATTCAGAGGAAGACGTAATTGCCAAAGTAACAAATATTTTTCAAAATGAAGATTTATATTTCGAATCAGCACGAAAAATGTATAATGCTAGTCTTCAATATACATTTCAGGCAGCACATAACCGATTAAGTAAATTTATTTGGTCATTTAAAAAAGAGCCTATAAAGATTGTTTTTGCAGGACATGATTTAAAATTTGCTAACATGATTATTAAACACTTTGAAAACAATGCAGGTTTTGAAGTAAAAATTGATCAATTTAGTTCACATGAAAAACATGATGTAAATCACAGTAAAGCATGTGTAGAATGGGCAGATGTTATTTTTTGTGAGTGGGGATTAGGCAATTTAGTTTGGTATTCAAACCATAAAAAAGATAATCAGTCATTAATAGCACGGCTTCATTTTCAAGAAAAAGATTTAAAATTTTTGAGAATGGTAGACTTTAAAAAAGTAGATAAGTTTATAGCAATCACTCCCTATATGTTAGAAGAGTTTCATCGTATTTTTGAAATTCCAAAATATAAATTAAACTATGTGGATAATTTGATTGACGCTAATCAACTAAATTTACCAAAGAACAAAGATAGTAAATTCAATCTAGGAATATGTGGGATTTTACCAGCACGTAAACGATTGGATATAGCTATAGATTTATTTGAGGCGCTTTGGGAAACCGACAATCGTTATAAACTGTTTATTAAGGGGAAAAGGCCAGAAGAGGTTGCTTGGTTAATGGCTAGAAAAAGTGAACGTAGTTATTATGAATCAGTGATGAATAGAATAGAAACAGCACCGTGGAAGGAAAATGTTCAATTTGATGGGCATGGTAGCGATATACCAGAATGGTTGCAAAAAATTGGTTTTCTCCTTTCTCCTAGTGACTATGAAGGGTCACATGTTTCTGTCTCAGAAGCAATAGCCAGTGGCTCCATTCCTATTATTCGAAATTGGGCCGGAGCAAATACAATCTATTTTGAGAAATATATTGTAAGTTCTTTAGGTTCGGCAATTGAAAAAGTTAAACATGCTGATTGGTCAGAAGAAGCTATGGAGTCTCGTAAGAAAGAAGCTTTTGATAAGTTTGATAAGAAAAAAATTTCAAGGCAGATAGAAAATATGGTGAGATCTAGTATTACCCAAAGAAGAAAATAAAAGGGATTGATTTCTATTTTGAGTAAAAAGAAAGAAACGAAAGAAGATTTAATTAAAAGTGTTGATGTATTTTTAGTTAAACAGTATCTACAAACAAAATGTCAGCTAACAACATCAAAAAAAGGGTATTCTTTTGCTTTTTATGTATATCAGCAAGATAGAGCAGATGCTATATATCGTTCAGATTACAGCTCGTTTGATACTAATCAAATTAAGTTAGTAGATAATGGTGAATATAGAGTAAAGGTTTTTGTTAAAAATAATACCACAAACGAAATTAAAACTATGATGAGCTCACCTATACAAAAAACGACTGTCATTGATTTTTAAAGGAGAAGAAGCAAATGTTACACGGAAAACATTTTCAAAATGGAAGAAAGACACTGGTTATTGTTTTCCAAAATGCTGCGAAACCATTAAATGAAGCGATACCCAATATTTATTTGAACAAAATAAGTCAAGCTGAAGTTAGTGAAATGCATGAACAATATACTTGGATTAAGTTTGCGAAAACATGTAGTAAAGTTGATTATTTATTTGTAAAGGATCATTTTTCTAGTGTTTATGGCTGGTATATCATGGATGAAGGAAAATTTATTTATGAAGAACTTAATAAACAACTGACAATGTTTATTAAAAAAAATAAATATAAAAGAGTGATTAGTTTTGGTTCTAGTAAAGGGGGGACAGGAGCCTTACTATACGGCTTAATCAATCCGTTTATTACGGATGTCTTCTCCTTAGTTCCACAAATTAATGTCGCTACTTTTATTAACAAACTCTGTCCAAATGAAAAAAGTCTTTTTTTTCATAATAGTTTAGAGTTTGAACAAAAAGTAAATAATCTATTTTATTCTTCTGATTTATATAATGATTACTCTCAAACCAACATTAATTTTTACACAGGTTCCCAAGATATTCAATTCAATAACTTACTTGAATATAGAAAATTTTTAAAAGATAAAAATATTGTCAGTAAGCTTTATTTAAACCGCAGTGATGAAAAGCATACTCGATTAGTAAATCAGTATACTAATTTTATTTATAGTTTTTTAGAGGACTTAATTGAGGAGGAGGATAGACGTACTAATCGGTTAACGTATCAAATAAGTGAAGAGTGTTTTATTTTGAAGTAGCCCAAAATTAGTACTAGTAATTATGAAAATAATGTTAGATGAGCTGGTTTTTACAGAAGAAAAGTTAAAACTGGCTTTTGAAGTAGATATATTACAACCATCGGAATATGAATATGCATACTACTTGTATCAAGACGGAAAGGTTATAAAACGGATATGGTATCAAACATCATCTTCGAGGTATCAAGAGATTGTAGAAGTTCCATTATTTAGTGGTTCTTATCAGATTCGACTATTTGTTAAATATAAAGAAAAGATCATATTAAATCAACAATCGAATCTTCTGTGGATCAGTGTAGAAGAAAAAAAAACAATTCCTTCTAATTTTAACTCAGAAAGAGTCTATTTTAATGATCACCCTGTTAAATTTGTTTTACAAGAATCCAAAAATAATTCTCCTTATTTAGTAATTTCTTTTTCAGGATTATATTCGACAGAATTTCAAGGTGGACCGCCAGTATATAATCATATTCGAACTTTGGAAACAATAGATACAAACAAATTATTTATCTTGGATTCTTTTGAAGAACAATTTTGTTATTATGTAGGTTTTGGAGGATCGAAGGAATTTGAACGTAGCGTGTTTGCTTTAATAATGAGTGTTGCAAATAGATTGAAAATACCTGTAGATAATATAATTGCTACGGGTTCAAGTAAAGGTGGCTCAGCTGCACTTTATTTTAGTATAAAATATTATTTTGGCCATGCCATTATTGGGGCTCCACAGATTTATATTTCCAAATATTTGCAACAACGTGCTAACTCTAAATCTATGCGTAAAAGATATTATAAATTATTGGGAAAAGATAGAAAATTTGGGCAAGCTTTTTGGAACAATTTGATCTTAAATCAAGTGATTATGACAGATCAATTTCCAAACCTGCATTTTCATGTTGGTGAAGGGGACTTTCATTATGAGCAACACCTCAAACCATTGTTAAATTTATTTGAAAAGAAGGAAGTTGACTACAGTTTGGACTTGAAACTTTATGATGATCATAGTCAAACAGGACTTTATTTTACTCCTTTTTTACAAAACAAAATTCATGAAATTATTCAGGATAAGGAGAATAATAAATGAAACTTTTGTTTTCATGGTTGAAATTACAAATTCTCAACATACCTCGCATTTTGAGAATAACTCATTTTGACAAAAAATCAATTAATAAAAGTTATTCATTCGGATTTTTTTGGGAATTTCTAAGTCCTACAATTCAAATTTTGATTTATTATTTTGTCTTTGGCGTTCGACTAAAAGGGCAAACGATGATTAATTCTCAAATACCATATATTGATTGGATGCTGATAGGAATGATACCTTGGTTTTACATCAGTTCTAGTATTGTTGTAGGGTCAGGGTCTATATATCAAAACTTAAATTTAATTTCAAAAACAAAATTTCCAGTAGAAATCCTTCCTACAATTTCTATTCTTAAAGGATTAAATAGTTTTTTTACCATGATGGGATTATTTCTTTTCTATTTCATAATCCAGGGATTTTATCCAACTTTGGAATGGATACAGTTAATTTATTATTTTTTCTGCATGATAATTTCGTTACTTGCAATTTCTGTAGTTACTTCTGCAATAACCGTTATGTTTAGAGATTTACAACCTTTGATTAGTTCAAGTATGAGATTATTATTTTTTATTTCTGGCACAGTTATCAATGTGAGTAGTAATACTGATTCTAGGCTAGCTAAATTATTACTTTTGAATCCTTTTGTTTATATTATAGAAGGATTTAGAGATGCGCTTCTTTCAAGAGGATGGTTTTTTCATAATATTCCCAAAATGGCTTATTTCTTTTCTAGCGTCGCTTTAATTTTGCTTGTAGGAATATATATTACTGAAAAGTATAAGAATGATTTTGTAGAATACATGTAGCAAGAAAGTAGGAGAAATTATTGGCTAAAGAAAAAACTTTCCTATCAGATTCTAATGAAAAGATTAACGTACGTAATATTACTAAATTATATTATGTAAAGAAAGATAGTAAGAAGGATAATAAAAAAAATAGAAAAAGATATCAATATTTTGAAGCTTTGGATGAAATCACATTCACATTTAAGCCCGGTCAATGTGTTGGGTTAGTTGGATTAAATGGTTCAGGAAAGACAACTTTGGCGAATATTTTGGCTAAGCACTTAAAACCGACATACGGAGAATTTAATTTTAAAGGGACTACTTCTTTATTGGCGATCAGTTCAGGTCTTAAACCAAATTTAACGGGCCGTGAAAATATTAGACTGAAAATGTTATTGATGGGGTTCAGTAATAAAGAGATCAACCGTAGAATCAATAAAATCATAGAATTTACAGAACTATATGATTTTATTGATAAACCTTTAAAGCATTATTCAAGTGGGATGAGAGCAAAATTAGGTTTTGGCATTGCTGTACAAACAGATCCAGATATTTTAATTATTGATGAGGCGCTATCTGTAGGCGATCAAACCTTTTATAGAAAATGCTTAGACGAAATTGAAAAATTTAAAAGTCAGAAAAAAACTATTATTTTTGTCAGTCATGCGACTAGTCAAATGAGAGATATTGCTGATGTTGTTGCCTGGATTCACTATGGCAAGTTACGACAATTTGGAGAATGTGAGACCGTTTGTTTAGAATATAGTAAGTTTATCCATCACTTTAATAAACTGAGTCGGTCTGAAAAAAAAATATATCAAAAAAAAATGATGGCAGGGCAAGAAAGAAAGTTAAGAACAAAAATTAAACATGACTCTTTTAAGTTTCCAATTATATCAGTAACAATTTTATTTTTTATTGTAATTATTACTGGATTTAAGCTAATTGGTATTCTTTAATCTGAGAAGGGATGTTAGAATTTGGAAGTTATGATAGAGGGAAAACACATAAAGAATAATTCAGATACATTAGTTATTGTATTACAAGGAGTTTTCTCTAAAACAAATGAAATGTACGCGAAAAGCATTGTTAATGGACAGATAGATGAAGAATCTGTCAAAAATCTTCATAATTATTATCATTTTATGAAATTATCACAAAGGAATGATAAAAGAGATTATTTGTATTTAAAAGATTATTACTCAAAGCTCTATGGTTGGTATATTTTTGATCATGGTAAATTTATTTATGAAGAATTAAGTCAAAAAATAGAACAACTTATAATGGAAAATAATTATCAAAAAGTTTATTTGGTGGGTAGCTCTAAAGGCGGTGCTGGATCTATTCTAATGGCTTTACATAATAAGTTTATTGATAAAGTATTTGCAATGGTACCAGATTTAAGAATATCTACTGATGGCTTTGGTGATAGCGGTAAAGATCTTTTTTTCAACAATGATAAATTATTTGAAGAACAAGTAAAAAATATTTTTAACAATGACATTATATTTAAAGATATGAAGTATGCTACTAAAAAAACAAGTTTTTACTTTTTTACAGGGGTTCGTGACTATGGTTTTAAAGAACTCGTTAATTTCCATCGAAAACTTAACGAAGTATTAGACATAAATAGTCAATTATTAATAATGCCTACACCTGAGCCACACAATCCGTTGATTAAAAATCACACAAAGTTAGTTACTTCACTAATTCAAAGATTAGATCAAGATATTCTTTGGAACGAAGATGAGTTTACTTCTGTATCAGATAATGTCCATATTGCGACTTATAAAGCTATAGGTATGCAGTAAACTTAGTTGTAATACTTTACAGCAATAATAGACTTTCCCATTAAACTAATTTTAAAATTAGGTGGATTAATTGCTAGCTGTAAGAAGACCCCCAAAAAAATTATGATGTGCACCACCGGAAGGTTAGCTCCTGTATTACTAATCAACAACAATAAATTCTATAGCTTTTCATATTTTATCAAAATAACGAACATTTAAAATAATAGTGTGCC
>NZ_JAFLWA010000034.1 GCF_017316125.1 Enterococcus sp. DIV0660C
TTTCATAATTTTTTTTTTTTTTTTTATCAGTTATTTTCTGATAATTTTTATTTTTTTCTGCTCTTTTATCTTTGAAATAGCCTTTTGCTTCATCCATTTCTAAAACTTGTAGATTGTAAAGAAACCCGCCAATAAAACCTGTATTATAGTAATTCATTTTTTGACTATAAGGAATCCACAAGGCTGTTTTGTTATACGCTTTTCGTAAAAGATTATTCGGGTTATTGAAACTACCGATGTACATCAACAAAATAACAGATAGAACGAAGACAGTTCCTCGTACAAGCTGAAAATGACGCCTTTTTTTAAAACTGCGATATAACCCCCAAGCAAATAAGATGATTACTAAGCCAGCAACCCCCATTAAGACAAAAAATGTCGTTGAGCCTGCCATTTCTCTCAACAAACCAAGTTCAGTAATCATTTTGATATCATCGGGATAAATGGGCTCTTGTCGATAACTCATCTTTAAATAGTCAGCTATCCCTAAAATCCCGATAATTGTTGTATACAAAATAGAACCAATCAAAACCGAACCGGCAACGCTACTTAGAAAGGCTAGAAAAACGAGTAAAACCAAACAAGCTAAAATAAACTTTTCTGTATGCCAAGAAAACGCAAATTTCAATGCTAAGTCATAGGACAAATCATTTTGGCACCATTGTAAAAACAAATTACTCAAGACAACTAAAATAATCACACCAATCGTAGTCAAACTAATTCGAATGATACTTTTTTGTTTGAGTGAAAGATCACTTATTCTTTTCTTCAATTAATTGCTCCTTCATCGTCTACTTTACAAGCTTAAACGACTAATTTAAATTTGACTCACTCTCTTATTTTAGTAGCATCAAATTTGAATGTAAAGCAGTCACTGGCTAATTAAGAAAATAAAAATAACTCGATTACACTTGTGGGTGAGCTAATAAACGCACGCGTTTGACATCTGCAATTGTTTCCAACTGGCGTTTAGCTTCTAATAAATTTTGGACATCTGTACTCTCAATGTCTATAAGTGTATAGACGTACTCCTCTTTTTGATTACGCGTCATATTACCAATTGGCAAGACATTCTCCTCTAAGATCTTAAAAACTTCAGATAAGATACCTTGTCTTTTTTGATAGAAAATTGTAAAACGATAGGGCGCACGAAAAATCATTCGCACAGTTGGAAAATTAACGGATGAACGAACTGTTCCAAATAGCAAATAGTTTCGTAGTGCCCGAATAGCTTCGCGACTGCTATCCGCTAAAGCTTCTTGTGTGGACCCACCCATATGCGGAAGCATCATGATTTTTTCATTTCCTAAAAATTCTTGTGCTGGAAAATCTGTTATGTATTTTGCCAGTTTTCCATTCTCAATAACTTGTAAAAGTGCTGTGTTATCCACAATTTCACTTCGTCCAACATTAATCAGAACAGCTTCTTCTTTCATTAAAGATAACTGTTCTTCCCCCAACAAACCGTTTGTGTCCGGTGTTGAAGGCAACATAATCACGACGAAATCAGATAAGCGTAAAATATCAGGCAAGGGTAATTGTTCTACATAGTCTAACTCATGGTCTCTTCTAGCATAGCCCAAAACTTCCATGCCTAATTCATAACAGACTCGAGCAACTTCTCTTCCAATTGAACCCAATCCCAGTAAACCAATCACCTTGCCTTGCAATTCTTGACCAACAAACGGTTTTCGATTTGCTTCTGCTTGTTCTAATAAATTTTCTCCCTCTAATTTTTGAACCATCTCGCTTGCTTTGGTAACCGGGCGAACAGACAGAAACAAACAGCTTAGGACTAATTCTTTAACTGCATTTGCATTCACACCAGGAGTATTCATCACGATCGTGCCATTTTCAGTAGCTTTTTGTACCTGAATCGTGTTGACACCCACACCAGCTCTTGAAATTGCTAGCAATTCTGGACTTATCCAGTCTTCTTCAACGACAGAGCTTCTTACGAGCAAGCCATGCGCGTTTTGTTTCTTCGTACGTTCAAAAAATGGTCCTTCTAATTGTTTCAACTGTTCCTCTGCAATCTCATCAACGAACGAAATTCGGTACATAAAAACGCCTCCTTTTTATCAGTATCTCTGATTACCGAAATTTAGACAAGAATTAACTTCTACTAACCATCCGTCGTTATTCCATTCGTTTTCTAAGCAGAACAGTTTGTCTCCTTCATAAAGAAATACAATCAACTTTCTTTCAAAAGAATCTGATTCAACAATGCTTTTGACACACCATTTTCATCATTGGTCAAAGTTTGGAGATTTGCCTCTTTAATCACTTCTTCTGGTGCATTGCCCATTGCCACACCCAGTCCAGATAATTTGATCATAGGCAAATCGTTAAAATTATCCCCAATTGCCATCGTACTTTCCAAAGGAATTTGATAGTAATCTGCCACAGTCGTTAACGCTTTTTCTTTCGATACCTCATAGTGGGTAACTTCAAGATAATTTTTCTTTGATAAATAAAACGAACTAGTTTCCAGATTTAATGTTTCACAAACTTTTTTTAATTTCTTAATTTCTGGCGTTGCCCCTATCAATAATAGTTTATGCACAGGTAGCCTTTGTTCTAAAAGTAGTTGGGTAAGACTGGCTACAATTGGTTCCAGTTTCGTGATGGCAGCTTCTTGTGCTACCCATTCATCCACTGCCTCTACATACCAGTCACTTCCTGAATATAAACTAATTGAGATGTCTTTGAATTGTTTTGTTAATAGTCCAATGAGCTGAAGCGTTTCTTCTATATTCAATTCTTGACTAAAAATTTGTTGAAATTGATCATTTTCTACCTCTCGAACAATCAAGGCACCATTGTAACAAGCCATTGGGTATTCAGTGATTTCCAATTTCTTAGCAATGGCCTGCATTCCCTTAGGTGATCTGGCAGATGCCAAGACAAAAGGAATCTTTTTAGTTTTGAGCTGTTTCAAACGAACAGCTAATTCGTCATCAATTTTGTGTTGGCTAGTTAAAATCGTTCCGTCAATATCACTCATTACTAGTTTGATTTTTTGTGTCATTTTTCTTCACCTACTAAATGATTATTTTTTCAATTTTATAATTGGCATTCCTTGCTAATAATTGAAAACTTCTTCGAAACATATTTCTCATTTTTTTTGATTTCTCCTTTTATTATAACGTTTTCCGCTATTCTTTGTATTTCTTTATTGGGACTTGTAAAATATAACTTGCTCGAAACAAAAAAGAAGTCTGAGAATTTTTAAATTCTCAGACTTCTTCAAAGCCTTTACTTCCAAAAGTCATCGAAAACTGTGATTGGTAGATGACGTTTATGTTTGGTTTTGTTCCACCAAGCTTCAAGGGTTTCTTGCGCATGTTCAGGAATTTCTTTTCCTTCTAAATAATCATCAATTTGATCATAAGTGATACCTAAAGCAACTTCATCCGCAATCAATGGTTTACCATCTTCCAAGTCAGCTGTTGGGATTTTAGTGTACAATTCGGTTGGGGCGCCTAATTCTTTTAAGAGGGTTTTTCCTTGTCGTTTATTCAAACGAAAAAGTGGCAAGATGTCCGCCCCACCATCACCAAATTTTGTAAAGAATCCTGTAATATTTTCTGCTGCATGGTCTGTCCCTAAGACGGCACCAAATTTTGCACCAGCAATGCCATATTGGGTAATCATTCGTTGACGTGCTTTGATATTGCCTTTGTTAAAATCACTGATTTCGATACCTGCTTCAACTAATGAAGAAACTTGTGCATCCACGGCTGGTTTGATATCAACACGTAAACTCACATCAGGCTGAATAAAATCCAATGCAGCTTTTGCATCTTCTTCATCCGCTTGTTCGCCATAAGGTAAGCGAACAGCAACAAATTGATAACTGTCATCCTGTGTTTCTTCACGCATTTCAGACATTGCTAATTGTGCCAGACGGCCAGCTAAAGTTGAATCTTGTCCGCCACTGATCCCTAAAACAAATGTTTTGATAAATGGATATTTTTTCAAGTAGTCTTTCAAGAAATCCACACTTCGACGAATTTCTACTTGCGCATCAATGACAGGTTTCACGCCTAATTCTTTGATGATTTCTTGTTGTAAACTCATGTTTTTTCCCCCTCAGCGATTTTACTCATGCTTCATTGTGTAGCTCAGCAACGCTTTTTTTCATTCGTTCCATAATAGACATCTTATGATTCCAGCATTCTGTTGATAGATCGACTGGATATTTTTGTGGGTTCAAATCACGTTTATACTCTTCCCATAGAGAATCCAGATTTTCACGTGCATACTCTTTGATTTCATTTAAACTTGGCAATGAATAGACTAACTTACCTTCAACGAAAATATCTTGTAACATCGGACGCGCAGAAAAATCGCGTACCGTTTTATTGATAAACGTGTGAACAGGATGGAACATGAAGATTTCTTCTTCCTTACGAGGATCTTCATTCCACAATGTGACATAGTCACCTTCAGATTTCCCATCAAAGTTCCGTGTGATACGCCAAACTTGCTTTTTCCCTGGCGTTGTTACTTTTTCTGCGTTGCTAGATAATTTGATGGTATCGATCATTTTTCCCTCTTCGTTTTCAATCGATACTAATTTGAACACCGCTCCTAATGCCGGTTGATCATAAGCTGTAATCAACTTAGTGCCAACACCCCAAACATCAATTTTAGCCTTTTGCATTTTTAAATTTAGAATTGTTGCTTCATCTAAATCGTTAGAAGCATAGATTTTTGCATCTGTAAATCCTGCCGCATCTAACTGTTCACGTACACGTTTTGAAATATATGCCATATCACCACTATCGATTCGAACACCTTGAAAATTGATTTTATCGCCCATTTCTTTTGCTACTCGAATCGCACTTGGCACACCTGACTTCAATGTATTATACGTATCAACTAAAAAGACACAGTCTTTATGTGTTTTTGCGTAAGCCATGAAGGCATCATAATCGTTTCCATAGGATTGAACCAATGAATGAGCATGCGTTCCACTCGCAGGAATACCAAAAATTTTCCCAGCACGCACATTACTTGTCGCATCGGCACCACCAATGAAGGCCGCACGTGTTCCCCAAACTGCTGCATCCAGTTCTTGCGCACGCCTTGTCCCAAACTCCAATAGTGGATCATCACCAATAACGGATTTGATTCGGGCTGCTTTCGTAGCAATCAATGTTTGAAAATTGACCATATTCAGTAGCGCTGTTTCAACCAATTGACAATGTGCTAGTGGTCCTTCTACTTGAATAAGTGGTTCATTGTTAAAGACGATTTCGCCTTCAAGCATTGAACGAACAGTTGCTTTAAATTCAAATTCTTTTAAATAAATAAGGAAGTCTTCTGGGTAGTTACCCTCTTCTCGTAAATAATCAATATCTGATTCGCTGAAAGTTAAGTTTTCTAAATACTGAACCAAACGTTCCAGACCAGCAAAGACAGCATAACCATGGTTAAAAGGCATTTCTCGAAAGTAACATTCAAAAACGGCATGTAAATCTGCGCGACCTAATTCCCAGTATGTCTGCATCATATTGATTTGGTACAAATCAGTGTGTAGCGTCAAACTGTCATCTGGGTAAATTTTATTCATCTGTTTAATACTCCTCTTGGCGATTTTTCATTTCCTAACCATTATATCAAAAAAACGAAATAGGAAAAGAAAACTTGATTTTTTTCCGAAAATATCAATTTTATATTCTTCAATCATTTTCATTTTTTCTTCTATGAATGGATTGACAGAGATACGAACATATGTTCTAATTGATTTGTAAAAGATTTCAATTTATTTTGTTATTAATTCATTTATTCGTGCACTCTATTTAGACAGTATCGATTAAGGAGGCCGGTATGCGTACAATCACACAACACTTTGAAACAGTTATTATCACTGCTTATATCGCAAAGCAAAAGATTATCGTTGAGCGCTTGGATCATAGTTATGCAGAAGGATTTGTTCAACCAACCATCACACCTGATGGCTTCTATATTGATGAGCATTTTATCCAATGGGAACAGATTTCAACGATTTGCTTAGCTGAACAATATTTTCATTTTTGGAAAGAAATTATTCAAAAATAAAAAAACTTCTCAGTTTTTTACTGAGAAGTTTTTTTATTATATATTGGCTACGTTTTGTTCGATGATCACAATATCTTTATTTGGACGTTTGAATTGGAGGCCGGCCCTTTCCAATTCTTGTTTGACTCCGACATGAACAGATACCTCTTCCCGTGCTACTTTCAAAATTCGGCGAATAGCATAGTCGATTTCTTGTTTTGTGATCTTCTTTTTCGTATTAATCATCACCAACTGGATCTTATCGTATGTATCTACATATAAAATTTGTGTACGATCTAGTGCGTAGAATTTGTAATAGTTGATTGTTTGATCTCCAAAAAAGAAATTCACTATTTTTGGGTAAAATGTCTTGATATTTAGATTACTATTGATTGGTGTTTCAACTAATTTCATCTCATCCCTCTTTTTCTTTTTACTTATAGAACATGTTCAAAAATAAACTGACCGACGCCACCTTCACTACAACTTGGTGCAATCATATGACTATTTTCTTTTACATTCCTTGCAGCGTTTTCCACAGCAACAGGCACATCAACAACAGCTAACATAGCTAAGTCATTTTCTCCGTCCCCAATACCATAGCTGGTCGCTAATGGATAGTCTGATAAATAATTGGTGATAGCACTTCCTTTTGTACTATTAGGATGCACAATTTCTAAGGTCTTTATAAATGAATGAAATACAAGTAACTCTGTTTCTTGTAAAGAAGATCGAATCACTTCATGACGCTCGTCATCTGCTTCCATCAATTCGATTTTGACCACGACTGTTTCAGGTCTTTCGGAAAGATATTTTGCAATATCTTCCGTATGTACGCAATCGTTTTCAAAATATTGTTCTTTATAATCCATGATTCGTTTACCTTGTTCTCCAAGTTTTTCTAATGATTCTCGCAGCGCACTTAGCTGTTTCGTGTATTCTTTTGTTGGGCGTATCACCACACCACGATCTGTATGAACAAAGTATAAAATTTCTTGCTTTTCTAAAATTTGAATCACTTCTTTTGTTTCTTGGTGCGTTAGGGTGCTAGTGTAACGCTCAGGCTCACCTACTTTTTTTATGCCTGCACCATTTCCAAAAATAACATCACAATCAATTAACAACTCGTCATTCATTTGCTTGACTAGGTCATATCCTCGTCCTGTGACAAAAACGAAATGATCTCCCTTTGCTTGCAGTGCTTGAATGGCTTCGCGATTAATCGATGGGATTTCTTTTCCTAGCTCTTGAAACGTACCATCAATATCTGAAAAAACAATGTTCATTGATTTCTCCTTTTCCTTTTCTTATAAAATAGTATAACATAATTTTTAATAGGATTTTGAATTTTTTCCTTGACCTTCTCGTTACGTGAGGGAGTATTCTAGCAATTGTCAGGAGGGAAAAAATGGAATATACAATTAAAAAAATAGCAGAGTTATCCGGTGTCAGTCCCCGAACATTACGTTTCTATGATGAAATTGGATTGCTTAAACCAGCTAAGATCAACTCTTCTGGTTATCGCATCTATGGTGCAAAAGAGATTGATCGGCTTCAACAGATTTTATTTTATCGCTCACTTGAGTTCAAACTTGAACAAATTCAGGAATTACTAAACCAACCAGACTTTGATCAACAACAAGCATTACGTAACCATCAGCAACTGCTATTAAAGAAACGTGCACAAATCGACGCCCTTTTGACAACTGTTCAAAAAACACTTACTAGTTACGAAGGAGGAATAACCATGTCAGACCAAGAAAAATTCGAAGGATTTAAACAACAAAAAATCAGCGAAAATGAAGAACAATTTGGACAAGAGATCCGAGAAAAATATGGCGAAAAAACAGTTGAGGAAGCCAATCAAAAATGGGCAAATATGACTGAGCAACAATTTCAAGAAATGCAGGTAATTGAAGAACAGCTTTTAACAGATTTAGCAACTTATCTTACACAGCCGGAACTAGATCAACCACTAGCGAAGGCCATTTTTGACGCGCACAAAGAATGGTTAGCATTTAGTTGGTCTACTTATACACCACAAGCTCACCAAGGCTTGGGACAAATGTATCTAGCAGATGAGCGCTTTACCGCTTATTATGATGATCGCAGTGGAAATGGTGCAACCAAAGCATTGAATGAAATCATTCAATATTATACGAATAAATAATGATTACTTTTTGATCCTTTATCCGTTCTAGGAAAAAATGAATGGATTATTTCATTCCATTCTGTTTTGATTTATCCGAAGAAAAAAACTGGGATAGCCTACTCAAGTGTCCATCAAAAGTTCCATTTGAAAATCGAACTTTTTGTGGCATCACGTAAAGCTATTCCAGTCTTTTTTATTATTTTATAACCAGATCTCTAACCACTAATCATTTTTTCTATTAGTTCGTTCCAATTACTTTCATCTTTGAATAAATTCATATGGAATCTTGATTTGTTCAGGTTTCTTTTTCAAGAATAAGTAAAATGCCATTTCCCCACACTTTTTCAAGTGATGGTCAATGGTGGAAAAGTTCAATAGCTCACTCACATACAGATTATCTCTGCCAACTAATTTAGGTGCTCTTCCTTTAGGAAATGCTTTGAGGATACCAGCTGCAACCATATCTGCATTTGTAAAAATACCGTCTACTGGATGCTCATTAAAAAAGGTCCCCGCCTTGATTCCATCTTCCAACCCAATACAGTCCCAGAAAACCATTTCTTCTTCAAAATTTGGATAGAGTTTCCGACATAATTGTAAGGTGATTTTAGAATTGAAACTGATTCGGCTACTCCTTCCTAAAGTAACACCCAATTTTTTGACACCAATTTTTTGTAAATACTCCAATGCTTCTGTAATCGACTGCTCCCGATCGATAAATACGCAACTTGACTTTTCATCTTTGATTTCTTCACAAAAAATAATAGGACCATATTTTTGATATGCCTTCAGTGTTTCTAATGAATTAGCACGTGATGTTACAACTAGGCCATCAAATCTTTTTGCTGCAAATTCTTCGAGATACGCTTTCTCACGATTTATTTGATAATTTGTTGGTAATAAAGTGACTTTATAATTGGAATCAAAGGCTGCCTCATTGATTCCGCTAATCAGCTGATCAAAGTAGGGGTGATTAGTGTAGGGCAAAATGACGCCCAAATTTTTCGTTTCCCCATAACTTAATGTTCGTGCATTTGCATTAGGAATATAATCTAGTTCCTTCATAACCGCTAAAATTTCTGCACGTTTCTTTTCATCCACATAAGGGTGTTCATTAATAACTCGAGAAATAGTCGAAACGGAATAGCCTGTCAAACGTGCAATATCTCGAATAGTTGCCACGATGTCAATCCACCTACCTTAAACGAAAAGTTTTTCTTGTAGATAGTCTATCACAGCTGGCCCACATTCATAAAATTGATACAACTTTTCTTGATAATAAAAACTAATTCGTTGTCCGCCCCAAAAGGTATCTTTGGTTAAATTGGTTAACTCGCTGATATCAATTTTTTCTATCACTGGTTTATTCAGGCCTTGAAAACTTTTTAAAACTAATTTATTTTCACGACAATCTACCAACGCGTAAAAACAAGTGCTTGATGTTCCTAAAATTTTCACATAAGTATGCATAGGTAAGCCCTCCTTCTTGATAGTTCGAGTATAATTTATGAAACGCGTCCCAGAGCAAGCAAAACGTTTTGATAACAAAAAAGAAGACAGTTGACGGATGAATTCGTCAACTGTCTTCTTTTTTATTTAGATGATTGTTCTTTATCTGTAGATACCTCATTCAATAAAAGAGAGCTGTAACCATACAGCTCTCTTTTATATATGTTAGATTACTACATCATACCGCCCATCATTGATGGATCCATCGCTGGAGCAGCAGGAGCAGCTGGTTCTGGTTTATCCGCAACAACTGCTTCAGTTGTTAATAACAACGCTGAAACGGAAGCAGCATTTTGCAATGCAGAACGTGTTACTTTCGTTGGGTCAACGATACCGGCTTCCACCATGTTTACCCATTCGCCTGTTGCTGCATTGAATCCAGTACCAAGTTCAACATTTTTCAATTTGTCAACGATTACTGAGCCTTCATATCCAGCATTTTCAGCGATTTGACGAATTGGTTCTTCTAATGCACGAACAACGATTTTAATCCCTGTTGCTACGTCACCTTGAGCTTCTACTTCAGAAACTTTACCAATGACATTCACTAATGCAGTACCACCACCAGATACCATGCCTTCTTCTACGGCAGCACGAGTAGCATTTAACGCATCCTCAATACGTAATTTCAATTCTTTTAGCTCAGTTTCAGTCGCCGCACCAACTTTGACAACTGCAACACCACCAGCTAATTTAGCTAAACGTTCTTGTAATTTTTCACGATCGAAATCAGAAGTTGTTTCAGCAATTTGGTTTTTGATCAATTGAACACGTGCATCAATTGCTGTTTTATCGCCAGAACCTTCAACGATTGTTGTATTATCTTTATCAACAACGACTTTTGAAGCATTTCCTAAGTTATCAACCGTTGCATCTTTCAATTCTAGACCTAAGTCATCAGTGATCACTGTACCACCTGTCAAAATAGCGATATCTTCAAGCATTGCTTTACGACGGTCGCCAAATCCTGGTGCTTTGACAGCAACTACATTAAATGTTCCACGAATTTTGTTCAAGACTAATGTTGGTAATGCTTCGCCATCTACATCATCTGCAATGATCAATAATGGACGAGATTGTTGTAAAATTTGTTCTAATAAAGGTAAGATATCTTGAATATTTGAGATTTTTTTATCTGTGATCAAGATATAAGGATTATCTAAAACAGCTTCCATTTTGTCATTATCAGTGACCATGTATTGTGATAAATACCCACGGTCAAATTGCATTCCTTCAACAACATCTAATTCTGTTTCGATTCCTTTTGATTCTTCAATTGTGATTACCCCGTCGTTACCGACTTTTTCCATTGCATCTGCAATCAAATGACCCACTTGTTCTGAACCAGAAGAAACAGCAGCAACTTGTGCGATTGCTTCTTTTGAATCAACAACTGTAGAAATATTGTGTAATTCTTCTACTGCTGCTTTTGTAGCTAATTCAATTCCTCGGCGAATACCTAAAGGATTAGCACCAGCAGTTACGTTTTTCAAACCTTCTCTAACGATTGCTTGTGTTAAAACAGTAGCAGTAGTTGTACCGTCACCTGCAATATCATTCGTTTTTGAAGCAACTTCAGAAACTAATTTTGCACCCATGTTTTCAAAATGATCTTCTAATTCAATTTCTTTTGCAATTGTTACCCCATCATTAGTAATCAATGGAGAACCATAAGATTTTTCTAAAACAACATTACGACCTTTTGGCCCTAAAGTAACTTTTACTGTATCAGCTAATTTATCTACGCCACGAAGCATTGCTGCGCGTGCGTCTTCTGCGAATTTCAATTCTTTTGCCATGATTGGTTTCACCTCAATAATAAATTTTATTTATCTAACTTTACTCAACGATCGCCATAATATCTTTGCCAGAAACGATCAAATATTCTTTGCCTTCAAATTTCACTTCTGTTCCGGCATACTTTTCAAACATTACTTGATCGCCTTCTTTAACAGCGGCAGGAACTTTTTCACCGTTTTCTAATAAACGGCCTTCACCAACCGCAACGATTCTACCAGTTTGTGGTTTTTCTTTTGCAGAGGAAGCTAAGACGATTCCTCCCACAGTTTTTTCTTCTTCTTTTGCGACTTCGATGATGACACGGTCACCTAATGGTTTTAACACGATAAATCCCTCCGATAACACGATTTTTAGTTCTGTTAGCACTCTTACTCATCGAGTGCTAACCTACATTTTTAATAATACTCATTCTGCTCCTTTTTTGCAAGCTTTTTAAATCAAAGAAATCTGATTTTTTATTTTCATCGGCGAACAACTTTCGTATGGTATAATTACCAATAAATCTTGACTACTAACACAGGTAAGCCATCTTTTATAAGAGCCTGCAAGGAGGAATTTTATGTCATTAAAAAAATATAGTCTACTAAGCATTTTTTGCTACGGTTTAGTTTTTGTTTCCCCTGTACTTTTGAGCATTACTGGTATTGTTACTACTTCGACTGGTTTGATTTCAGCGACAACGATCACGTATTTACTAGGAGCTTTGATTCTACTATTTCTGTATTTTAAGCAAAAAGAACCTTTAACGATAGAAGCAGATGTACCCAAAGCAAGTGTTCCTGAAATCATTTTGCTTGGATTAGGTGGTATTTTGATAGCGATCCTTTTACAAGGTGTAGCTGTCAGAATAGAAACTTTTTTATTTGGTCAAAGCGCTCCATCTGAAAATACGCAAAATATCATCCAGATGATTTTAAAAGCACCTGCCTTTATTTTAGCAACGACTATTGGTGGCCCAATTATGGAAGAACTTGTTTTTCGTCGTAGCATTCTAGGTCTTATTAGTCACTACTCTAATTTTTGGGTAGGCGCTGTAATCAGTTCTCTACTTTTTGCCGTTGCACATGCAGATGGACATCTATTAGTTTACTTTTTTTTGGGTTTCTTCTTTAGTTTATTGTATAAATCAACTGGTCGAATTTGGACTTCGATGATCACACACGTTGGTATGAATACATTAGTTATCGTTGTACAGTTGTTGATCCAAAAATAATTTTCACCTTCAATTAAAAACTGCGACAAAATCTCAAATGATTTTGTCGCAGTTTTTTTTTAGCTTAATGTTTCACCGTTCGTAGCAATAACTTCCTTATACCAATCAAACGATTTTTTCTTGCTTCTTGCCAATGTCCCATTTCCTTCGTTGTCCTTATCAACATAGATAAAGCCATAACGTTTTTTCATTTCTCCTGTTCCAGCCGAAACCAAGTCAATGAATCCCCATGGCGTATAGCCCATTAAATCAATACCGTCATATTCAACAGCGTCTTTCATTGAAGCAATATGTTCTTGTAAATACTCAATACGATAATCATCTTCAACTTGTCCGCTTTCCCCAATCACATCGATCGCGCCAAATCCATTTTCCACAATAAATAATGGTTTTTCGTAACGTTCATTGAACCAGTTCATTGCGTAGCGTAAGCCCATAGGATCAATTTGCCAACCCCAATCAGATGCTTTCACGTAAGGATTTTCTACTAAATCTGCTGCTTCATCATAATCAAAAGTTGGTGCTTTTCCATGATCTTTGATTGCAAACGACATGTAGTAACTAAAGCCAATATAGTCGACACATCCTGCCTTTAAAATACGGGCATCTTCTGCTGTTCGATCTAAGTCAAATCCTTTTCGTTTGAAGTATGCATCCATATAACTTGGGTAATGACCTTTGCAATGCACATCAGTAAACCAATAGCGTCTTTGCATTGCAACTGTTGCTGCCATCATATCATTGGGACTACATGAGTAACTATAGATTGGAACCATGGCAATCATACACCCAATTTCAAAGTTTGGATTGATTCGATGACCAATCTCCACTGCCTGCGCACTTGCTACTAATTCATAATGTGCAGCCTGATACATGATTGCTTCGCGATCTTCGCCTTCTTCATAACGAATACCAGAATTAGTAAATGGTGCGAAATCTTCATGGAAATTTGCTTGATTGTTGATTTCATTAAAGGTCATCCAGTATTTCACTTTCTCTTGATAACGAGTGAAACAAGTTTCCGCAAATCGAGTAAAAAACTCAATCATTTTTCGATTTCGCCAGCCCCCATATTTTTTCACCAAATGATACGGCATTTCAAAATGAGAAAGTGTGATAACTGGTTCAATTCCATACTTTAAACATTCATCGAATAGGTCATCATAAAATTGTAATCCTGTTTCATTTGGTTCTAATTCGTCACCTTTTGGAAAAATTCTGCTCCAAGCAATGGATGTTCGAAAACAATTCAATCCTAATTCCGCAAACAAACGCACATCTTCCTTATAGTGGTGATAAAAATCAATTGCCTCATGATTAGGATAATATTTGCCTTCAATTACACCATCTGTAATTTCTCTTGCTACACCATTTTTTCCAGCAGTCATGACATCAGCAACACTAACGCCTTTGCCTCCTTCTTGCCAACCACCTTCTAATTGATGGGCTGCTACTGCACCGCCCCATAAAAAATTTTTTCTCAATACGCTCATACGATCGACTCATTTCTTATTAATTTGTAAAATCGTTTATAAAACTTGTGACTCTTCTAATTGATCTGCTTCCTCAAAAGAAAGATTATTTTCTTGTGCATAATTCATTGCATCGATTTTCTTCACAAATGGTAGATAGATAAAGAAACCAACTGCTAAAACAAATGTTTGTAACAATGCTGCTTGCCAGCCACCTACTAAAAAGCCTGAGATAATTGGTGGTGTTGTCCATGGTACTTGTACAGCTGTGAATAACGGAACTAGTCCTGTATACAAAGCAAAGTAAGTGATCACGCCAGAAACAACTGGCGTTGCAATAAATGGAATGGCCATAATCGGGTTCATTACAATCGGTGTTGCAAAAATAATTGGTTCGTTAATGTTAAAGATAGCTGGTGCTAAAGATAAACGACCAAGTTGTTTGAACTGCGCTGATTTTGCAAAGAAAACCATGAACATCACGACACCAATTGTCATTCCAGCACCTGTTACTGTCATAAATTGATCTAAAAATTGTTGTGTAACGATATGTCCACCATTCGCAACAGTCAATGCTTTACCAGACTCAAGAATCTCTGTGTTTGCTAATGAATTTGCTTGTAAGATTGGTCCCATGATCCCGCCGACAATCGTTGAACCATGTACCCCAAAGAACCATAAGAATGGAACTAAGAAACCAAGCATCAATGCACCACCAAGTGAATCAGTTACACCTTGCATTGGGCTTTGGATTACTTCGTAAATCCATTGAATCATTGTTGTGCTGAAGACTGCATCAAAGAAAATATATACAAGCATTGCAAAAGTGATCAACACAGCTGCTGGAATCAATGCAGTAAATGAGTTAGCCACATTATCGGGCACTTGCTCAGGCAATTTGATTCGAATATCTCTTTTTAGGAACCAAGTGTAGCCCCATCCAACAAATAATCCCACCAAGATTGCACTGATCATTCCTTGACCACCAGTCCAAGCTTTATCAATTACGTTTCCAATTACAACACCAGATTCTGCATCCGTCACATCTGAACGCATTGTTAATAAAAAGATAACTAATGCAATCATTCCTGCTGGCAATCCTTCAAATCCTTCGTCTTTAACGTAAGAATAAGCAATCCCAACTACTGCAAAAATTGCCATGATCGCAAATGAAGCACCATACGCTTGATTAAAGTAAACAGCAAGACCAGAATTATTGACCCATTCTGAAACGGCTGTAACTGGGAAGTTCGCTAGTAATAGAAAAACCGAACCAACAATGGTGAAAGGCATTGTATATAACATCCCATTACGCAAAGCAGTAATAGGCTTTGTATTAACAAATTTTAAAACCGGAGGTAAAACTTTCTCATTAATCCATTCGTTCATAATACATCTCTCCTTATCCAAGTAAATTAAAAAAATCATCCAATAAAAAATAAGTGCACTTCATCCAATAAATCCTTTTCTATACTCCTTTCTTTCGCTTTGTATCCGTTTACATATATAACTATAACTAACCTTGCCAAAGAAAAAAAGAGCTCAGCCGTATGCAGGAACATGTTCCAACAAAAAAAACAGGCTAATGTGCTCTTTCCATTTCTTGACTCGCTTTTTGCGCTAACATTTCTAATAAGGTCACCACTGGGACTTGTGTCGTAAGATTCAGTGACTCCTCTTTTCCTCTTGTTTCTGGCATATAATAAGACAAATTGTAGTCTGCCAAACGAGCAATCGTTGACGTTTCGTCATTGGTAATACTCAAGACTTTCGCACCATAACGCTTAAAAGCTTCTGTTTTTTCGATCATTTCAGACGTCTCACCTGATACGGACAAAATAATCGCTAATGTACTTTCTAAACCACGAGAAGGAACTGGGGCGAATGGATCAGTGATACTATATGCATTCAATCCTAAATTGATAAAGTAGCGGCTGCCATATAATCCCAGAACACCACTTGTACCAATTCCAGAAAAAGCAACATGACGAGCTTCTACAATCATTTGTACTGCTTGTTCCAAAACGATTCGATAGCTTTCATTGTTGACTTTTTTCAAAAAAGAATCCACTTGAACAGTTGCATCATAAAATTGTTCAAACATTTGCTGCTTCGCTTGTGTCTGATAATTTTTGATTGCAAATTTCAACTCGGAAAAACCTTGTAAACCTAATTTGTTACAACAACGTAAAATCGTCGTGGTCGACACATGACACGCATCTGATAATTGACGAATCGTCATTCTTGAAACTTCCTCTAAATTGGCAATCAAATAATTATAAACAATCATTTCTAGTTCATTTAACTGCTTTATTTTTTCTGATTCAAACACTGTTTTCCCTCCCCTCATTATCTTTTAATTATAACAGAGCAATAAATATAAAAGAAAGTCTGGCACTGAATTCTTCCAGAAAAAACCAATTCTTTGACCCTACTCACATAACTTCATACAATAAAGGAAATGATAGGAGGTTTTTTGATGAAAATAGCAATTATTGGTGCAACTGGTCACGCAGGTTCATTGATTTTAAAGGAGGCCCTTGCTCGTCAGCTCGATGTTACAGCCGTTGTCAGAAATGCCAAAAAACTAACAGTAGCTGTTCCATTTATTGAAAAAGATTTATACGATTTGGCGACTGAAGACCTTGCTTCTTTTGACATTGTTATTGATGCATTCAACGCACCCGCAGGCAAGGAAGAAATGCATCAAACATCCCTTGCTCATTTAGCAAAAATTTTAACGAATACTTCGACTCGGTTACTTGTCGTTGGCGGTGCGTCTTCTCTATTTACTGACCCAGAAAAAACAACTCGGATGATTGACCAAGTACCAAAAGACGCGCCTTTTTATCCAACAGCTTTCCATATGTCACAAGCGCTTGCTCATTTAAAAAACACAAAGGGACTTCGTTGGACCTATATCAGTCCGGCTGCGTTCTTCAATCCAACTGGCGAACGAACTGGAAAATATCAATTAAATGACGACTTTCTTCACAACAATGCACATGGAGAAAGTGTTATCAGTATGGCGGACTATGCCATTGCTTTAATTGATGAGGTCTTAGCAGATAAGCATGAAAACGAGCATATTAGTGTTGTAAGTCAATAAAGTAAATAAAAAATCCCAATAGTTTAAGCAAACTGTTGGGATTTTTTATGATATTTTTGGAACAATTTGTTAGATTGAAAACAATTCCGTTGCTTGATCTGGATCCGTATCGTACACATCAAAATCAGACCCCACACCGAAATCTTTTTCTTTTAATATGTTTTCCATCGTCAAATGAGCTAGCTCTTTCAAGTTATTTTCCTTACTCAAGTGACCTAAATAAATACGTTTCGTTCGATTACCAATCACATCAGTCATCACTAATGCACCATCTTCATTTGATAAATGACCACGATCTCCTAAAATTCGTTGTTTTAAATTCCACGGATACGAACCCATCCGTAACATTTCCAAGTCATGATTACTTTCCATCAGATAACCATCTGCGTTTTCAATAACCCCACGCATATAATCACTACAGTAACCAGTATCCGTTAACATCACGAAAGAACGATTTTCTTTGTAGATACGATAAAACTGTGGCGCAGCCGCATCATGCGAAACACCAAAACTTTCAATATCGACATCTCCAAAAGTTTGGACTTTTCCCATTTCAAATAAATGTTTTTGCTCGACGGGTACATTACCGATCAACGGCGACATTGCTTCCCACGTTTTTTCATTGGCATACACGTCTAAATGGTATTTCCGTGCCAGTACACCTACACCATGAATGTGATCTCGATGTTCATGCGTCACAAGAATACCATCTAAGTCTTCAGGTTTACGATCAATTTGAGCCATCAAGGAAGTAATTTTTTTCCCGCTAAGACCTGCATCCACCAATAGTCGTTTCTTCTCACTTTCCAAATAAAGTGAGTTTCCTGAACTCCCACTCGCAAGGATACTGATTTTAAAAGCTGGTTTTTCTTGGACCATTTATTTATTACTTCCCTTCTTCACACTGTAAACTTTTTTCATTATACCTACTTTTTTAATTATCTTCCACTTTTGGAACCACATTATTTGTCACAATGGTGTTACTGAATGCATTAACGGATTCAATTTGAACACTTTTATCACTTGTTTCAATAGCCACATACCAAATTGGAACGTACACATTTTTTTCTCGAACCTTTACGATGCAAGAATAAGCAAGTTGACGCCATAAAATTTTTGAAGAACTAGGAATCTTATTATTCACATAAAGCGTTTGGATTGCTTCTTCTTCTGAATATAGATCCATTTTTTCACGTAGCTGTTCAATATTCGTTAAATGTGTTTGCGTATATTTCGTCAGTTGGTAGACACCATCATCCTTTTCCACCATAAAATTGATTTCAGCTGTGTCATCATGAAATGGAATTCCTTCATACGACTGACTCGCCTGAATCTCTAGTGAATCTCCGTCTAATGTCGAGAAATTCGTCATAAATTCATATTCATCGCCATAAAGCACATTATTTTGGCTATTCAAAAATTCCGTAATCGAATGTTTAGTTTGTTTATTGTCGATCTTGTACTTTTCGGATTCTTCAGTAGCAAACGTCTTCGTTAAAGTAGACAGCCCGTCAAAAGTGATGCCGCTACGAAGCAACCCCGTAGAATTCTTTTTTCGATGTTGTGTTAAGACCGTGCCTAAATCACTTTGTTCAGCACTTAAATAATATCCTTGCTTGCTCTCAGAAGAAATATTCCCTGAATAAGAAATATCATCACTAGCTAGACGATTTTGTATTGACTCCGTTTGATCTGATCGTATCACATTGTTTTCTTGGTTCATTGCCTCGTGATAACTGCTGAATAAAAAAATATTGAGACCTAAGAAAGCTAGGAAAAAAATCCATTCAATTTTTTTAAAGTCCACTTAGTTCGCCTCCATTTCAGCTAGTTTGTTAGACAATTCACTGGCAGAGTACCAATTCCCTTGATATTTCACATACCATTCTGGTAGCAAATCTACGACTCGGTTTGTTTCTTTGATATTTTGCCACGTATAACCAATGATGACCGATTCAAGTTCTTCTTTTTCCACACCATGGGTAACCAATTGTTGAATCACTTCAGCTGTGCTAGCCAATTCTACTGATTCATCTGAAGGGATAGGTACTTGAATCGCATTTAAACTAGTCTGAATGTTCACTTGCGCTTTTTCACTGGCTTCATCATTAATCGTTATCCCAACTTTTCCTTTACTATCCGTACCAAATACTGGGAAGCCTTCAACAAAAATCCGATAATCGATTTGGTTATCTGTGCGATCAAAATAATGAAGATTTCCTAAGCTACTACCAATTTTACTGATGTATGGAAAACTTTTTGAATAAATATTTCCATTAGCATTTGTATCAGACAATTCTCCTCGAAAATCGACAACTTGACTAGCAGAATGAATTGTCATTGTTTCATTCCCACCATAAAAAATCAATTCGCTACTTTCATCATTGTTTTTTACTTCATCAGGTGACTGGAAGAAAGCATTTCGAAAAAGTGTATAAGGTTGTTGCGATAGAATGTAACTGTATTTTTTTAACTTGATTGGTGATTCTGTATCATATTGTTGAGCAATCACAGATGCTTTTTTAGACATTTTAGTCCATTTATTTTCATCGAAAGATAACTCTTTTTCAATATCCTCCCAATTTAGAGAGATATTGGCTTCATAGATTGTTTGATGAACAAAGTCCAAGAAACGGATTTTTTTATTTTTTTCATCAAACTGGATACAAGTAAATGAAATCATCTCCGCATCATTGGATAGACTACTTATGTCTAAGTTCAATCCAAATGCTTGGATGTATTCTTGTAACAAAAAAGGAGCAAGATAAGTTAACTCAAAACCTTCCGAAAGTTCCTTTTTCTGATCGAATTCAGTTTTATTTCCTGTAACCACTGCTGCAAGTTTGCCAAAACGAGCTTTACCGATGACTGTTTGTAAACGCGAAACTAAGTTCTCACTATTGGTTTCTCGAATATTCTCTCCTTGGACCCACGTCACATGGAGTGGCAAAAAAATTTCTGAAGATTTTCGATTAGCCTGTGATTCAGTCATCACTTGCGTACTTGTTTCATCCACATTCACTGTTTCTTTTCCAGCAGGACTTAGCCAGATAACATAGGAGAAATATAAACTCAGTGCAACCATCAAAACTAGTCCAATCCGGATGATTTTTCCTGAAATTTTCATTCCCACCAGTCCTCCTCGTATGGTTCATAGGGTAGCGAAATATAGAAAGTCGAACCTTGTCCTTCTTTACTTTCTGCCCAAATGGCTCCTCGATGTGCTTTAACTACTTCACGTGAAATTGCTAAACCAAGACCTGTGCCACCTTGCGCACGTGCTCGAGCTTTGTCTACACGATAAAAGCGTTCAAATACTCGATTCAAATCTTTTTTAGGGATGCCTAGTCCTTGGTCAGTTACACTTAAAATGACATTGTTATGTGTTTCTAATAAGCGACAAGTGATTGTTCCTCCATCAGGAGAATATTTAATGGCATTATTCATAATATTATCGATTACTTGGATAATTTTATCGGTATCCACTTCGACCCAGAGATCTCGTTGAGTAAATTCACGGCGAATCGCATATTTCTTTTCTTGATTGCCAACCATCATGTCGAAACGATCGAGGACGAAATTGATTAGCTCATTAAAATTGACATATTCTAATTGTAGTTGTGTATTCCCCGTATCCATTCGAGAAAGATTCAATAAGTCATTGATCATCCGAATCATACGGTCTGTTTCATCTAAAGTTACCTTCAAGAAATTCGGAGCAATCTCTTCATCTTGCCATGCACCTTCGCTCAACGCTTCAATATAGCTACGCATACTTGTTAATGGTGTGCGCAGTTCATGTGATACGTTGGAAACAAATTCGCGACGTTCACGTTCTGTTTTTTCTTGCTCTGTTACATCATGCAATACAGCAACCAAGCCACTAATAAAGCCTGATTCACGACGAATCATCGAAAAGTCAACGCGTAAAATCATCTGGTCGCTTTCGGTAGAACCTGTTGAGCGGTCAAGAACCATCTCATCTGGGTTTTCTAACAATTTACGTAATGTATACTCTTCTTCGATATCAAGTAATGTCAAAATAGACTGACCAATCGCCTCTTCATTTTTAATATCTAACAATGATAAAGCCATATCGTTAATCGTGATAACTTTTCCTCGACGATCGGTGGCAATAACCCCATCCGTCATATGGGAAAGGACACTGTCCAATCGATTTCGTTCAGCTTCCATCGTGTCTTGCGCTTCTTCGATTCGTTCAGCTAACTGGTTAAATGTGTCTGCCAATTGTCCCAACTCATCTTGTCCGTGAACTTTGACTTTTCGACTATAGTCACCTCGCGCAATCCGGATAGCTTGTTCACGCATTTCGCCAATTGGTTGTGTAATTGAACGAGCAACCAAAACCGACACAATCATCGAGATGAATGCCGCAATCAGCGAAGCCGTGAAAAAGATAATCGCTGTGTTGCTAATTTCTGAATACTTTTGCTCAATATCACTTTTGACGTAAAGAGCCCCGATGACGGCATCGCCGGTCGGGGACAGAATAGGCTGAACATTAATATTTACCCGTTTGTCATCTGAATCAAGTGCGACATAACGTTTAGTAGTAAAATCATCAACGGCTACATAATCATTTTTTTTACCGATAGAACTTTGTTCACTTACATCTGTTGTCCCCCGAATAATCCCTTTTTCATCAACCACACGAATTTCGATAATATCGCTTGAAGCACTATTTTCGATAAAACGCTTGATATTCGCATTGACCTCATCTGGATCTGCCGTATCTTTTCGACTAAGTTCAGGACTAATCGTTGAAGCTAATGAGACAACTGTCTGATTCATATCTTTGATAAACGTGTTGATCGTGGAGCGCTCCAAACCACGTATAAAATACGCACCAATAATTTCAATCGAAATCAATAAAATCAAAATGAATGTAATCGCGATTTTAAAATTGACTGATCGAAAAAAGCGGACCTTTTTCTTCATTGATTACTCCTGTTCTGGGTTACGCAAGTAGTAACCAACACCACGACGTGTAACTAGATAGTTCGGGTGACTTGGATTGTCTTCGATTTTTTCACGTAAGCGACGCACCGTAACATCAACTGTTCGTACATCACCGAAATAATCATAACCCCAAACAGTCTGTAATAAGTGTTCACGTGTCATTACTTGTCCAATATGTTTTGCCAAATAGAAAAGCAATTCAAACTCGCGATGTGTTAGTTCAATTGTTTCCCCACGTTTTGTTACCATATAAGCATCTGGGTGAATAGTTAAATCACCGATGGTCAATTCAGATGGTGTCACCTCTTCGACTTCTTTTGCAGCTGCTGCACCACGACGTAAATTTGCTTTGACACGAGCAACCAACTCTCGATTCGAAAACGGTTTCGTCACATAGTCATCTGCGCCAAGCTCTAATCCTAAAACTTTATCAATTTCAGAATCTTTTGCAGTTACCATGATGATTGGCATGTCATAAGTTTTACGAACTTCTCGCGCTACTTCTAGTCCGTCCATTTTGGGTAACATCAAATCTAATAAAATCAAATCAGGAACTACCTCTTCGACTTTTTCTAAGGCTTCTTCGCCATCGTACGCAGTATAAACATCGTAACCTTCTTTTGTTAAATTAAACTTAACGATATCCGAAATCGGCTTTTCGTCATCGACAACTAAAATTTTCTTCATAAAGAGCCACCTCTTTTTTATTATTGTCATACCTTTTCATTATACCGTATTTCGAGATTTGTTTCATCCTTGCATTTTGAAATGAAAAGGAAACTTAAAAAGGTTGTGAGGCAAAGCGGTCAGCTCCGAAAAAATAAGGAGCAACTGAAAAAAATAGCCTCATATATTTTTGATCCGTTACGAATTATTTCGAGGAGTTGCTTTGTGAACACCGTGTAAAAGGTTGTGAAAGAATTATCTAGTCCGTAAATATAAGGAACACTCACACAGAATAGTTTTTACTTTTGCAATGACTATTCATTCATCTAAATTCTTTTTTACTACTAGCGAAAAAGAATGGCACACGATTTATTACAAACAAAAAAGCCAGAACATTTCTGTCCTGACTTCTCTCTTTTTAGAAAGCTTAAGCTTCTACGCGATCGTTTTCAGTATTTAATAAATATTTTGCAACAAGTGCTGCAAGGATTCCACCTACGATTGGTGCTACGATAAATACCCAAACTTGTTCTAACGCTTGGCCGCCAACTAACACAGCTGGTGCTAAACTACGTGCTGGATTAGCTGACATTCCTGTTAATGGAATACCAACGAAATGAATCAATGTTAATGACAACCCAATCACTAAACCAGCTAAGCTACTGTTTCCTTTTGTTTGGCTTGTAACAGTCATGATAACTAATACAAAGATAAAAGTTAAAATAATTTCAACTGATAATGCACCTACTGTACCCATTTCAAAAACATTTTGTCCCAAGTTTTCAACACTTTTACCTGCTGAATCAAGCAAGCCAGATAATGTTAATGAAGCTGCAAATGCCCCAACAACTTGACCAACGATATAGTAAACTAATTCAGTAGCTGAAATTCTTTTATTCATCCACATTGCAATCGAAACGGCTGGATTTAAATGAGCGCCAGAAACAGTACCAATACTGTAAGCTGCTGCAACGATTGTTAAACCAAATGCTAACGCGATACCGGCAATCCCAACAATCCCTTCTGCACCTCCACCTAGTACAGCTGCGCCAGTCCCAACAAAGACTAAAATATAAGTGCCAATAAATTCTGCAATACCTTTTTTCATAAAAAAATACATCTCCTTTCTTTGCAATTATATCATTTTCTTGAAAATTTCCAAGAAATTGCATTCTTGAGATATATTCTTTTCGATCAAGCTTCCAAAATTTGAACACCTACACCTAACAAACCTGGTCCAGTATGCACCACTAAAGCAGGCGAGATTTGACCAAAGTACATTTGTTGTACTTGTGGAAACTCTTGTCGTAATCTTGCTTCCATGGCATGTGCTTCCTCTTCTGCAGCTCCATGTGCCACAGCTAAATTGAAAACTTTTGCGTTTCCTACTCGTTCTTTAATTAAAGCTACGGTTTTATCCAAACTTTTTTTTCGACCTCTGGCTTTAGCAACAGTGTAATAAATTCCCTCTTCATTACAAGAAATAATGGGATTTAATTTCAAAGCTGTTCCTAAAATGGACGCAACTAAACCAATACGACCACCTTTTTGTAAATATTCTAGCGTCGCCACGTTGAAGAAAACCTTTGTTTGTTTCACCAAAGTTTCCAATTGTTTAATGACTGTTTGCCAGTCCATTCCATCTTCAAGCCATTGTGCTGCCTGAATAGCTGAGAAACCTGCACCAATACCAATATTTTTCGTATCAAGAATATATGTTTCTAACGCTGTCTGTTGTTCAGCAATCAGTCGCACAACATTATAGGTTCCAGATAAACCGCTAGAGATTGTAATCGCTAGCACTTTTTCGTATCCATCTGCTTTAATTTGATCAAAAATAGCAGTAATCGTTTCACCATCAGGCAATGAAGTTCCCGGAATTTCTGTTGGTAATTTTTCATAAATTTCTTCTGGGGTAATGTCTACCTTATCAATATATTCACGATCTGAATAAATAATTTTCAAAGGAATCATATACATATGGTATTGTTCCATCAGTTCTGCCGGAACATCTGTACCTGAATCAACTAAAATCGCAATTTTTTCTTTATTCATTTGATTTCTCCCCTTTTAGATAATCTGTTTCTAGCATAATTGTTTTTTCTGCAAGTAATTTTAAGGCAAAAGATAAAGTCGCCGTTTTAACAGCAATCCTTTCGATCGCCATTGTTTGATTTAAAATGAGTGGTGCTTGCTCTTTTCCTTGTGACTGTTGACTGATTAAATGAATAGCGGCTTCCTGTTCTTCGCAAAATAAATTATAAGCTTCCCGAATGCCGATCACTTTTCCTTGAAACAGGATTCCGTTTTTGATTTCTGGAATCGTCAAGACTTGTTTTAAAGTTGTAATTGCGATTAAAAAAGCAACATGTTGCTTATTGTAACGTTTTTTGACAGGTGCTGGGATCAATTCTTGTTTAACATAATTATTGACCATCGAAGACGTCAATAATGGATGCTTTTCTCCTTGGATAATCGGTGATAGATAACGATCAATCAGAGTGATCACCTGATCCATGTATAACTCTAAATCGGGTAATTCTTCCCATCGTGGTAAGCAAAATGTTTCGATATCCGTTCCCCACGCAACTAATTGTTCACGCATTTTTTCCATTAGTTCGTCTCCTTTTCTGATTTCACCAACATCATATCAAAGTTATCAAAAACATTCAATCTAGTTTTTAAAACTAGATAATTTTCTTAATTTTCATTATATAAAAAAGTTGGAACAAAAAGAAAGACTCAAACAACAAAAAATGATTGGCCTAGAATCCTTTTCAGAATTTTAAGTCAATCATTTTTTGTTCATATAGAAAAATTCTATCCATAACTCTTTGAGCACTTCACCAAAACTTACGAAGAAAAAGATTCTTTGACAAAAGATCTTTTTGGCAGCTGCGCAATAAATGTTCCCCATTTGCATTTGTATTAAGCAAATCGTTTTTTATATTCTATACTTCCTAAACACGTTTATAAATTAAAAAACATGTTCACACCTTAGGGAAACCCCTTACAATTTCATATCCAATATTTATACTAATAAGTGAAGAAACAGTGGCCACCTCGTTCTTCTAATCAAAGATAGACTTTAACGCTTCACTCAGTAATTGTTCAAATTGATTCAATGCTGTCCCAAAGAAAAGATTCGGTTGGTATTCTGATAAAACTTGTGGTGTATACGTCTCTGTGCTAATTGTTAAGGTTGATAATTGTCCGATTCGAGAATTTTTTTCTCCGACAAAGGAAATTAAATCGATCCGATGTTTTTTGGCCATTTCGGCAAGTTCTGTTAAACGAAAAGTATCCCCAGAATTTGAAATAATAATAATCAGAACATCTTTTTCAACATTTTCGCGAAGAAATTCCAAATGACTATTAGCAGTCGCACGAAATCCATACAGATTAAACATTTCAGAAAAGTGATTAGCGATATTTTGAGAAAACCCTGATCCTAGGATCATAATTCTTTTTTCGCGATAAATGGTCAGCAAGTTGACGAACATATCTCTATCGGTACTTGAGTAAGTACGAGAGAAATTGTTGAGAGACTGCTTGTTTCCATAAGCAAAAACTAGTTCACTATAACCAGAATAGCCAATCTTTTTTGCCATATTGACAATCGTTGCAGTTGAGACATAGGACTCTTTTGCTACGTCACGAATCCCTAATTTTTTTAGTATTTCACGATTGTTATCCATAAATCGTAAAACAGCAGCTTCTGAATCATTCAACTGATATTTTTCAATAAGCGTTTCCGTATCCATCAGATCACCTCAAATTCAATTCTTTCGTTAGGAGTATTATATTATGACAGAAAAACAGTTTATTCAAGACCCTTGGGCAAAAATGACCACTAGAAATGGTCTAGCAGGAGATGAAGTTATTTCAGCGTTACAAAAATCTATTCGTAGAGGAAAAGAAAAAGAAGCCTGCGAATTTGCCTATGAAATGTACATCACTTCACCTCAATTTGAAGAGAAACTATGGCGTCGATTACTAGCTATCAGTGTAGAGGATATTGGAATGGGAAATCCAATGGCTGCAATGATGATCAATCATTTAAACATCATGCGTAAAGAATTCCAATATAACGAATCAGACCGTGCAATGTTTTTCTTCCATGCCATTCGTTACTTGTGTGAATCAGAAAAAGATCGTTCATCTGATTTACTTAAAAATATTGTGATAAAAAGTTTTGCTATGGGCTATGTACCTGAGATTCCAGACATTGCCCTCGACAAGCATACAACTCGTGGTCAAGAAATGGGACGTGGTTCAGAACATTTTTTACACGAAGCTAGCAAAGTGGTTCCCCAAGCAAAAGTAACGAATGATTACAAAGAACAATATGAAAAAATCATAGAAAAATATGATCCAACTCACGTGGTTCCAAGTACCTTTGTTTTTAATCCTTGGCAAGTATAAGGGGGAAATTTCATGGAAAATTCGACAATCATTACGAAACTCAACGAGATGCTTAGCCCTATCGCTGCAAAAATTGGAAATCAGCGTCACCTTAAAGCAATTTCTAGTGGTATGATGTTTGGTTTGCCTTTTATTGTTATTGGTTCTTTTTTTCTGATTTTTGCTAACCCACCTATCAATTTAGATCAATACAATCCTGAAACAGCTAATTTTTTCCTGAAATTTATGGCAAGCTGGAAAGATTTTGCAGTTGCAAATTACGATCTGATTACTGCACCATATAATTTGACTATGGGACTTATTGGACTCATTAGTGTTTTTGGGATCGCTTTTTCTCTTGCTAGTGAATACAAAATCAATCCATCTATGAATGGCATGGTTGCATCAGTTATTTTTCTAATGGTATGTACACCTGTAACAGAAGGCATGATCAATTTAAATTATTTAGGGACAAATGGTTTGTTCGTAGCTATTATAATTGGTCTTCTGGTGGTTGAAATCAATCGTTTATTTGAAGTAAAAGATATTAAATTAAAACTGCCAGATACCGTACCACCTATGGTAGCAACCTTCATCAACACTTTGGTTCCACTACTGACGAATATCATTCTTTTTTATGGAATGAACTTACTCTTTTTAAGTACAACTAAAAAGATTTTTCCAGAAACAATCATGAGCATACTAACACCAGCCACTGATATTGCAGGAAGCCTTGGCGGGTTCCTGTTGATCGTTACTCTAGGAAATATCTTATGGTTATTTGGCATTAATGGCTCATCCATTATTTTCCCAATCGTATTTACCTTAGGGATGGCGCAAACTGGACTGAACGCTGAACAAATGTCTAATGGAGAAGCGATGACCCATCTAATGAATTTACAAATGTTTCGTATTTCTGTTTTAGGTGGTGCTGGTGGAACCCTTGGCTTAGTCATTTTAATGATGCGTAGCAAAGTGTCAGAATATCGTACGATTGGAAAGCTATCACTTATCCCGGGTATTTGTTCAATCAATGAACCAATCATTTTCGGTCTGCCAATCGTTTTTAATCCAATTCTGGCAATTCCGTTTTTAGTTACACCAATCGTTTCGTTATTACTAACCTATTTTGCTCAAAAAATTGGTTTGATTGGCCTAGGATTTATCGTAGATCCTTCCTTTACACCATTTTTTGCACAGGCATATCTTTCAAGTATGGATTGGCGAAATATTGTCTTTTGTTTACTACTAATCCTTATCAGTGCTGTCATCTATTACCCATTTTTCAAAGTGATGGAAAATAATAAAACAAAACTAGTGAATGAAGAACAATAATCAGCTTTGCTTAGCAACAAAAAATTCCTTTATAACTGTTGAAATAAGAAATCCATTATGAGTTTTACGAGCTATCCTTTCATCCATTTACCTATAAGAGGATAGTTCGTATCATAAGTTAAACATAACTCATAAAACAAATATCCACCTTCTATGAGATCGCTGAGATTACTGATGTTGCAGACAAAACGACTTAAGTTATTGCCTTTTAACATTAGCATATATCAAGTTGTAAACAACATGGTTCTCAAACAAAAAAACAAGCACGCCAGCCAAAGCATGCTTGTTTTTATTTTTATTATCGTTAAGAATCAAGAGGCCCGCCGAAAAATCGGCGGGAAAGGAGTAAAAATGAAAAAGTGTTAGGGCTCGTTCTTTTATTAAGAACTTTGTTTTGTTGGTATGCTTATATAATAGCCAGAATTTATGAACAAACTATGAAAAAAATTCTCTAACCTTGTAAATTTTTCTTTGATTTTTTTCTACGTCTTCTTGCATTTTAAAACTCTTAGTGCTAATATTATTAAGTACTTTTGGTACGGGCCGTTAGCTCAGTTGGTAGAGCAGCTGACTCTTAATCAGCGGGTCGCGGGTTCGAGCCCCTCACGGCCCATTGGGTGCCAAACCCACGAGAATGGTAGTTTGTCGGCGTCTTCGGACGTTTGGAAGACAGACTACGCATTCTCTTTTTTTATTTTCGGACATAAAATTCGGATACACTACTCATTTTTTTGACTTTAATAATATGAATACACAAAAACGAGTTCATTAACGCTTCTATTTTTATTTCTCTGTTTCCCCTCCTCTTTTTTACTGCTATTCTTCCCAAATAAATATATATTATATAGTAGAAAGACCTCTCTCAGCGAGCTGTTCCAGTGAATGAAATTAGTGTAAATCTTCTAATCCAATAAGATTTACCATTTGAACCGCTACTTTTTTTAAGGCTTTCTTTGTTCCCTTTTCCAGCAAACAACGTAACGTTTGCTTTCCATTAATAACTCATTTAAGCTTTGAGGTATGAAATACAGTCTGTCACTTGGTCAGTTGTCCGTTGTGTCATTTGAGCATTAAAAACAAAGTAAGTTTAGTAAACCAACTAACTTCTACGCTGGAAAAAACTTTAGGAGGAACAACCATGGACATCTATTTGACATTTACCAATCAAGCAAAAGAAGTCATCTGTTTTTACGAAAAAATCTTCTCCGTCACTTGTACCGATCTAACAACTTTTGGAGATATGCCTAGTTCACCTGATTTTTCTATCCCGGAAGAACAAAAAGAGCTTGTTTTAAATGCTAGTCTGATGATTTATGGCACACGCGTCATGTTTTCCGACACGCCAGAAAGTATGTCTGTTCCGGTTGTGATGGGCAATAATGTTTCTTTAGTCATTCAGACGACTACTCCAACAGAAACCAAGCAACTTTTCCAACAATTAAGTGAAGGCGGAGAAGTTACTATGCCTTTAGAACCCACCTTTTGGGCAAAACTTTACGGGACTTTTACTGACCGCTACGGAATCAATTGGATGGTCAATCTTCCCTTAGAGGAAGACTAGCTGTCAGTCTTGCGCTAGGTAACTTTCTTTTTGTTTTTTTCTGACTTACTCATACAAAATAAAAGGAGTACAGCCATTCTGGCTGCACTCCTTTTTTGTCAACTTCTGTTAAGCTTTCCAGCTAGCTACTTTATCTTGGTTATTTTCAATCCAAGTTTTTGCAGCTTCTTGCGGATCTTTTCCATTGTTGATTTCTAGCATAACTTCTTCCATGTCTTCTTTCGTCCAATTGAATTGGTCCAATACTTTATATGCTTCAGCTTGATCTTCTTTCAATCCTTTACGAACCATTGTATGGATCTGTTCTTCACTACCCATACCATTTTTAGGATCTTCTAAATATTTCAACTCATATTTTGCGAACATCCAATGAGGTGACCAACCAGTGATCACAATTGGTTCTTTCTTCTTAATAGCTTGTCCTAAAGCAACTGTCATTGCACCGGATGAAGAGGTTTCTACCGTCCAGTCTGCTAAATTATCATATGTGTTGATTGTATTTTCTGCGGCGTTGACTACACCAGCACCGGGCTCGATCCCAATGATTTTTTTATTTGCTTGATTTGTTAAATCAGCAATTGAGTCCACATCCATATAGTCTGGAACAACTAACCCAACTTTTGCACCTTTTAAATTTGCTCCTAAATCAACAATTTGATCTTTGTATTGAGCATATTGAGAGCCATGTGTTTTTGGTAACCACGCAGAAACCATGCCATCTGATTCGCCCTTAGCTATTGATTCCCACATGATTGAATTATCGAGTGGTGTCATCGTTACATCATACCCCATTTGGCGTAAGACTTCGCCTACAACATTCGTTGAAGCCACTTCTGTATCCCATTCAACATAAGATAAGTTGATTTTCTTCGTTTCTTTACTTGAAAAGACGCTACCAACACCTAGTGCACCTAGTACGATAACTGCTGTTGCAAGGATGATTGCTCCACGACGTTTTTTACTTTTAACACCTGCAGGATCACTTGCTTTTTTGGTACGTGGTTGATTCAAATGTTGTGTGAAACGGTCAATGATAATCGCTAAAATAACTAAAGCAACACCATTAACGAACCCGTTCCCAACTTGTGCACGTTGTAATGCGGACAACACTCCACGTCCTAATCCAGGCGCACCAATCATTGAAGCAATCACAACCATGGATAATGAAAGCATCGTCGTTTGGTTGATACCAGCCATAATAGTATTTTTGGCTAAAGGTAATTCTAATTTAAATAATTTTTGCCAGCCTGTACTCCCAAATGAATCAGAGGCTTCCACTAACTCTTTCGGTACTTGACGAATACCTAAATTCGTAAAACGAACAGTTGGCGGTAAAGCAAAAATGACAGAAGCGAAAACACCGGGTACCATTCCAATTCCGAAAAAGGCAACTGCTGGAATTAAATAAACAAAACCAGGCATTGTTTGCATAAAATCAAGAATCGGTTTGATTATGCTCTGAGCTTTATCACTTTTTGCCATTAAGATCCCTAAAGGTACACCAATGATAATCGAAATCACACTTGATAATAAAACAAGGGTCACTGTATTCATCAAATCAGTCCATAAACCTTGATTATAGATAAACCATAAACCCACCAGTGTAAATAAAGTTAATCCTAGACGTTTTTTAGAAATAAAGAAAGCTACTATTGTTAATAGTAAAATGAAAATTGGTGCTGGAATAATCAATAAAAGATTTGTTATCCCAGTCATGATTGCTTGTCCTATTGTTTGTAGGAAAGAAAATAAGCTCGAAAATGTTGTTGTGAACCATTCCGTAATCGTTTCTACCCAATCAGCAACAGGAATTTGATAGTTTAATAAATTATTCATGTTCACTCACCTCACTTGTTTCTGCCAACGCTTCAATCACACTTCCACGAATGACAACTCCTCGTAACTTGCCATTATCAACAACTGCTAGTGGCGTTGGTGAATCATAAATAATATTAAAGATGTCATTAACTAACATATCCTTATCAATGGTCGTTACATTCTCATCCAAGAAATCAGTCAATGGCCGTTTTTGACGACGCGCTTCCAAAGCATTTTCAGCTGTAATAATTCCTTTTAAGTGACGTTTTTTATCAACAGCCATCAGCATACTTACTTCTTCACTGCGCATTCGTGTCAATGCAACGTTTGGTCCATCAACTTCAATATTTGTTGTTAAAGCTGGTACCATGATATTTTGTGCAGTCAAGACTTTTGAACGATCGACTTCTTCCACAAATTCACGGACATATTCGTTGGCAGGGTTTGTTAAAATTTCTTCCCCTGTTCCAATCTGCATAATCTCTCCATCTTTCATTAGAGCAATTCGATCCCCAATACGTAAAGCTTCGTTTAGATCATGCGTGATAAAAATAATTGTTTTTTGAACAGAAGCTTGTAATTCAAGTAGCTCATCTTGCATCTCACGACGAATCAATGGATCCAATGCAGAGAAAGCTTCGTCCATCAGCAAAATTTCTGGATCATTTGCTAGCGCACGTGCTAGACCAACACGTTGTTGCATCCCACCAGATAATTGATTAGGATATTGATCTTTAAATGAAAGCAAACCGGAATTTTCTAACGCTTGTTCTGCTTTTTTTTGGCGTTCTTCTTTGGGTACGCCACGAACTTCTAATCCATACTCCGTATTTTCCAAAATCGTTCGTTGTGGAAACAACCCAAAGTTTTGAAAAACCATGTTGATTTTATGACGACGAACTTCGCGTAGTTCTTCTTTATTTAATTGGGATACATCTTCCCCATCAATATAAATATTCCCAGAAGTTGGCTCAATCAGACGATTCAATAATCGAATCAATGTAGACTTTCCACTTCCTGAAAGTCCCATGATGACGAAAATTTCGCCTTCTTTCACATCAAAATTCACATCGTATACGCCAACTGTTGCACCAGTTTTCTTTAAAATTTCTGTTTTTGGTTGATGCTGTTGCATCATTTCTAATGCGGTTTGTGTCTTTTTACCAAAAATTTTTGTTAATTTTTTTACTTCAACTTTTGCCAAACCAATTCTCCTTTTTTTCGCAAGTTTCAATTTTTTTTCATGAAAAAAGTGACCACACAATATTAACATCATGTAGTCACTTTGTCAAAAAAAGAAAAAAGAGCGTACAATCGCTTGTCCGCTCGGCATTTTACTCATTTTTATTCTTCTGGATAGAAAAAATTCATCATTCGTTGTAACGTATATTCATTTCCAATAAAGTGAACTGTATCGCCTTCACTAAATTTTGCGTATGGGCCTGGAGAAACGAGTAGTTCTTCTTCGTGCGAGATCGCAATGACTGTCGCACCAGTGACTTGCCAAATGTTTAATTCACTGATTGATTGATCCAAATGTTCCGCATTTTTACTTAATTGCAATTCAAATGGTAACAATGGATTCATTTTGTGGATACGTTTTGTTTGGTTAACTAATTGATCCAGAAGTTGCGAAAAGTGATCTAACTCTTCTTTTTGTTTTTCGACACTAGCCATAATATCTGCTTTGGTCTCCTGAATGGATTGTACATCTTGATATTGTAATAAAAATTCTTTTGCTTTTTCTTTGGAAGCAACAAATGCACCACTACCATGACGAACTTCCATGATTCCCAAATCAACTAAAACATTGATGGCTTTACGTGCCGTTTCTGGTGAGGCATTATAAGTGCTTGCTAAGGTTGAGCGGGCATGGATTTTTTCGCCAACTTTGTAACGATTTTCCACAATTCGTTCCGCTAAGTCCACCGCAATTTGTTGATAACGTGGACGAACAACTTTTTTCTTTTCCGCCATGGCTTCTTTCCTCTTCCCTTTCGAATCTTGTCAAACTCATCTTACTATGCTCGGTTAAAATAAGCAAAAGAAGCTGAAGTAAAACGAATGTCTTCCCTCAGCTTTTTATCAGTTCTTACTCAATTTTTTTATTTTTCAGCGCTTGATGCTTTTTTCACTGGACAAGTAGTATGACAATCGTCACAATTTTTACCTTTTTTCACACGAGAATAAATAATATAGCCTGCACTACCAAAAATCAACACACTTAATAAAAATGTTGCCATCTTATCTTTCTCCTTTCAATGAAAGTGACACAACAGATTCTTTCTGTGCCATCGGTTTTTTTATGATGCCATACACGAGAGCAATCCATACGAAGCCCGCTAAATAAGTCATGATTGACAAAGTTCCACCTTCAAATACCGCATGCCCAATTTGATAGATGATAAAACTTACTAAGTAAGCTAAGCCACACTGATAACCAATCGCAATCCATGTCCACTTTTTCGAACCCATTTCACGATGAATTGCGCCAATTGCAGCAAAACATGGCGCACACAGCAAATTAAATGCAAGGAACGAATAAGCTGCGACTGGCGTATACGTTCCACGAAGAACTTGCCAGATTTCTTGTCCGTTTTCGGAAACTTCTGTATTTCCGAAAAGAATACCAAATGTTCCAATCACATTTTCTTTTGCTACTAACCCAGTAATCGTTGCAACGGCCCCTTGCCAATTTCCCCAGCCAAGTGGGTGGAAAATAGGTGCAATGATTCTTCCCAGTCCAGCTAAAATACTGTGGGTTTCCGCTACTGACTGACCACGGAAATTATAAGAAGATAAAAACCAAACAGCAATACTTGAAACAAAAATAATCGTTCCTGCTTTTTTTACAAATGATTTACAGCGATCATACGTTTGTCGCAAAATCGTTTGAAGCTGCGGAAAATGGTACATAGGTAATTCCATAATAAATGGGGCTGTTTCGCCAGCAAATAGGCGTGTCTTTTTCAACGCAATCCCAGATAAAATAATGGCACTCATTCCCAAAAAGTAAGCAGACGGTGCTACCCAAGAAGAATGTGGGAAAAAAGCGCCTGCAATCAATGCAATGATTGGTAGTTTTGCGGAACAAGGCATGAAAGTCGTAACCATAATCGTTAAACGACGATCTTGTTCATTCTCAATCGTCCGACTCGCCATCACGCCCGGTACACCACACCCCGTCGCAATCAACATCGGGATGAACGACTTACCTGACAAGCCAAACTTGCGGAACAAACGATCCATCACAAAAGCAATGCGTGCCATATACCCGCAGTCCTCAAGAAAACTTAAACAGAGAAACAGAACCATCAGTTGTGGTAAAAAGCCTAACACTGCACCAACACCAGCAATGATTCCATTCAAAATGAGTTGTTGCATCCAGTCTGCGACTTGAGCAGCCTGTAACCAGCTTCCAACTGTTTCCGGTACCCATGAGCCAAAGAATGTATCATTGATCCAGTCCGTGCCCATCGTTCCAATTGTTTGAATGGCTAAATAATAGATAAACCACATCACTAGCGCAAAGATTGGTAACGCCAACCAACGATTCGTTACGATTCGATCAATTTTGTCGCTTAACGAATATTGGAAGGAGTCAACCGTTACCATACTCAAAGCTGTTAGCTGTGTGATAAATTCATATCTTTCATTGACGAGAATCGTTTCGCTTTCTTCTGCAAAAATTTTTTCTGTTAACTGGATCAGCTCTTCAATTTCTTTTGTTTGTTGCGTTGTTAACACTAATTCAGAACTAGCTAATGTTTCTCGTTCAAAGTACTTCAAGGCATACCAACGTTGGTTTTTCATTGTGAAATCAAAATACAAGACATCTTCAATTTCATTTAATGCTGCTTCCAATCGCGGATCGTACTCGCACGGTTCTGGTATGGTAAAGGTTTCTCGAGTGGTTAACAACTTTGAAACACGCTCAAGTCCTTGGTTTTTGACAACACTCATCGGAATAACTGGCACACCTAAACCATAAGACAATTTTTCCAGATTAATTGTTTTTCCTTCTTTTTTGACCACATCCATCATGTTTAAACAGACAACCACTGGAATTTCTAAATCAAGTAACTGCGTAGTTAGATAGAGGTTTCTTTCCAGATTCGTCGCATCTACGATATTCAACACAACATCTGGACGTTCATGAATCAAATACTCTCTGGCAACCATTTCTTCAGGTGTGTACGGTGAGAGAGAATAAATACCGGGTAAATCTTGAATATGAATGGCTGGATGTTTTTTCAGGCTACCTGATTTTTTTTCGACTGTCACTCCTGGCCAATTTCCAACATATTGATTGGCTCCCGTCAGCGCATTGAATAGACTTGTCTTCCCACTGTTAGGATTACCAACTAACGCAACTTCAATACTCATTCACTTTGCTCCTTTTGAACAAGAATCAATTCAGCTTCTTTTTTTCGCAATGTTAATTCATATCCGCGTAAAGTAATCTCGAGTGGATCGCCCAATGGTGCTAACTTCCGAATCACAACTCGAACATTTTTAGTCACACCCATATCCATTAAACGTCGTTTCACTGCACCTTGCCCATGAATAGCTACCACTGTCGCACTTTCACCAACAGTTAGTTGATCAAGGGATGTCCAAGCTTCAGCTAATGATTCTGGCTTCTTCACAATGATTTGCGCTAATAATTCTCGATTGACTGCAATTCGATTGTTCTTTAATAGTAGAATTGCATTTTCCCCTGAAAAATTCACAACAACAATTTTGGTTCCTGGAATGATTCCTAAATTTTGTAAATGATTTTTGACAGACTCTTTTGTCTGGATTTTGACAATTTGGTAAACTAAATTCTGTTTTGCTTGTGCTAAAGTTTCCATCCGAAATCCTTTCTTGTGAAAAAAATCGTGTAGGGAAATGATTTCATTCTTTTTGTTTCTATTTATTTTTATTGAACATATTAACGATTGATAATCATTCTCAACAAGGATAACTCCATCAATTGAGAAAGTCAATTATCATTGTGAAAGATTACACTTTTGTTATAAATTATTTTAATTTGATGGAAAAAAATTCTTTTTAAGCGGTTATCCACAGCTTTTTTTTACTTGATTATGGGTTTTTCCTTACTGATGCTTGCTTTCAATTGTTTTTCAAAAAACACAAAACTTAGTATTCCACAGTTTCCACAACACAATATATAGTGTTTCTTAATTGACTTTTTTACTAAGAGTTTTATACTATTGATTATAGATAACGACGGAATATGTTATGAGGAGGCAGAAAGAATGAACGTAAAAATTTTTTCTAAAAACAACTGTATGCAATGCAAAATGGTCAAACGCTTTTTAGCTGATAATAAAATTGATTTTGAAGAAGTAAATATCGATGAAAAACCAGAAGCAATCAATTGGTTGAAAGAACAAGGATTCCAAAGCGTCCCTGTGACAACTTCTGAAATTGAAACAGTTATTGGCTTTCGTCCAGATCAATTACGCAAATTAGCTAGCTAATTTGTCTATCAACTAAAAATAGGTAGCACACTTGGATTTGACGGCTCGACCAAAAGCCCCAAATCCTTTTTTAAAGCACGATTCTCCAAAACTAAACAAAAAGAAAAGAAGGTTGGGCGTACTTATGAGTCTTAAAAATTTAAAAGATGTCAGTTACTTTAAGTTAAACAACGAGATTAACCGACCAGTTAACGGTCAAATTCCTTTGAACAAGGATAAAGAAGCTCTTGCAGCTTTTTTTGAGGAAAATGTGCAACCAAATACAATGACATTTCCAACAATCAAAGAAAAAATCGATTATCTGATTGAAAATCAATATATCGAAGCAGAATTTATCCAATTATATTCTGATAAATTTATTGAAAAGTTGTACCAATTTTTGGCAGACCAACACTTTACCTTTAAGTCATTTATGGCAGCTTATAAATTTTATTCTCAATATGCGTTAAAAACAAATGATGGCTCTGCTTATCTTGAATCTTATGAAGATCGTGTGGCTTTCAATGCTTTATACTTTGCAAATGGTGATGAAGCACTTGCATTAGCTTTAGCAGATGAAATGATCCATCAACGTTACCAACCCGCAACTCCTTCATTCTTGAATGCTGGGCGTAAACGTCGTGGCGAGTTAGTTTCTTGTTTCTTAACACAAGTGACTGATGATATGAATTCAATTGGGCGATCAATCAACTCCGCTCTACAATTATCTCGTATTGGTGGCGGTGTAGGGATTACTCTTTCCAACTTACGTGAAGCAGGTGCCCCTATCAAAGGATATGAAGGAGCAGCTAGTGGTGTCGTTCCTGTCATGAAATTATTCGAAGATAGCTTTAGTTATTCAAATCAATTAGGTCAACGTCAAGGTGCTGGTGTGGTTTATTTGAACGTTTTCCACCCAGATATCGTTGCCTTTTTATCTGCCAAAAAAGAAAATGCTGATGAAAAAATCCGTGTCAAAACACTTTCTCTTGGTGTTGTTGTTCCAGATAAGTTCTATGAATTGACTCGTAAAAACGAAGAAATGTATTTATTTAGTCCTTATAGTGTAGAAAAAGAATATGGCGTTCCATTTTCTTATGTAGATATCACGGAAGAATATGATAACTTAGTAGCAAATCCTAATATTCGTAAACAAAAAATCAAAGCACGTGATTTAGAAAATGAAATTTCAAAATTACAACAAGAATCTGGTTATCCTTATATCATCAATATTGATACAGCGAACCGTGAAGACCCAATCGACGGCAAAATCATCATGAGTAATCTATGTTCTGAAATCTTACAAGTCCAAACACCTTCTGTTATCAATGGCAAGCAAGAGTACGAAGTGTTAGGAACAGATATTTCATGTAATCTAGGTTCAACGAATATTGTTAACTTGATGGATAGTCCCGACTTTGGAAAATCGATTCGAACAATGACTCGTGCCCTAACATACATTACAGATGCTTCTGATATTGATGTTGTGCCACCAATCCAAAATGGAAACAAACTAAATCATACCATTGGACTAGGCGCAATGGGCTTACACACTTACTTTGCAAAAGAACAAATGGAATATGGTTCTGAAGATTCGTTAGACTTTACCAATATCTATTTCATGTTGTTGAATTACTGGACATTAGTTGAAAGTAATCAAATTGCTCGTGAACGTAAGGAAGTTTTCCACAACTTTGAAAAATCAGACTATGCGAATGGTACTTACTTTGACAAATATATCACTGGCGAGTTTCAACCAAAATCGGAAAAAGTAAAAGCATTATTTGAAGGTATCTTCGTCCCAACTGCACAAGATTGGGAAGAGTTAAAACAAGCGATTATGAAAGATGGCCTATACCATCAAAATCGTCTGGCGGTAGCGCCAAACGGTTCAATTTCTTACATTAATGATACAAGTGCAAGTATCCATCCGATTACGCGAATGATTGAAGAACGCCAAGAAAAGAAAATCGGAAAAATTTACTATCCTGCACCTTATCTTTCAAATGAAACGATTCCTTACTATACTTCTGCTTACGATATGGATATGCGTAAAGTCATCGACATTTATGCGACTGCGCAAAAGCACGTTGATCAAGGAATGAGCTTAACTTTATTTATGCGTTCAGAAATTCCAGAAGGCTTATATGAATGGAAAACAAGTAGCAAGCAATCCACACGTGATTTAAATATTTTACGTCACTATGCCTTTCATAAAGGTGTGAAATCAATTTACTATGTACGTACCTTTACCGATGATGCAGAAGAAATTGGCAGCAATCAATGTGAAAGTTGTGTCATTTAACAAGCCAAGAATTTAGAAACGACAATCAATAAAGGAGTAAACTCATGTCAGAAACTTATTATGAAGCAATTAACTGGAATGAAATCGAAGATATTATTGACAAGTCTACCTGGGAAAAACTAACGGAACAGTTTTGGTTAGATACTCGTATCCCACTTTCAAACGATTTAGACGACTGGCGGACACTTTCTGAACTAGAAAAAGAAACCGTTGGTCATGTATTCGGTGGTTTGACGTTGCTTGATACTGTCCAATCAGAAAGCGGGATGGATCAGCTACGAAATGACGTCCGTACGCCACATGAAGAAGCCGTTTTAAACAATATTCAGTTTATGGAATCTGTTCACGCGAAAAGTTATTCTTCTATTTTCAGTACATTAAATACAAAAAAAGAAATTGAAGAAATTTTTGAGTGGACTAATACAAACGTCTATTTACAACGTAAAGCAGAACGTATCAATGAGATCTATAAAAACGGTACACCTTTAGAGAAAAAAGTAGCGAGTGTTTTCTTAGAAACATTCCTCTTTTACTCTGGTTTTTATACACCTCTTTATTATTTAGGAAATAACAAATTAGCAAACGTTGCTGAAATCATCAAATTGATTATCCGCGATGAATCTGTTCATGGAACGTACATTGGTTATAAATTCCAACTTGGCTACAACGAGTTACCTGAAGCAGAACAAGAACAATTAAAAGACTGGATGTACGATTTGCTTTACGAATTGTATGAAAATGAAGAACGTTATACAGAAGAATTGTATGATGAAATGGGTTGGACAGAGGAAGTAAAAACCTTCTTACGCTACAATGCAAATAAAGCATTGATGAATCTCGGGATGGATCCACTTTTCCCAGATACTGCAAATGATGTCAATCCAATCGTCATGAATGGGATCTCAACTGGTACAAGTAACCATGATTTCTTCTCTCAAGTCGGAAATGGTTATTTACTAGGTCATGTGGAAGCAATGAAAGATGACGATTATTTAATTGGATTAGAATAAACATTCGACATTCTTTAATCGAATCTTTTGGTCATTTTCTTTCGCTAAAAAGAAAGGAACACATCAACTATTCGCTCTAGAAAACCAAAAATCATTTGACTTATTTTCTGGGAAATTTTCCTTTGAGCTGCTGTTGATTCATAAAAAAATGTCTAAGACATAATCAAAATGATTATGTCTTAGACATTTTTTACGTTCCTAGTTGTCAAGAAAGACTAACTAAGCGTAACTTAGTAATATTTTTATATGTGGAAAGTTCCTCGATCACATCCGTGTAAGTCATTCCCTTGGGTAAATCAATCGTGTAAATATTCGTGTAAATGCGATAATCTTCAACAAATTTAACATCAAAATTCACATCTTCAATTTTAATTTTTCTCGCTTCAAAATAATCAGACAAAAAATCTTTGGTTTCCTGTCGATGAATAAATTGGATCTCTAATTTTTTTGTTGTCGGAACGTGAATAATCCGCTTAACCATTGTCAAAGCAATCATCACTCCAATGAAACTGATGATTGCAATTGAATAAAAGCCCATCCCGATTGCAATTCCTAGGCCAGCTCCTGCCCAAAGAGAAGCCGCTGTCGTCAAACCAGTCACCGAGCGCTTTGTTACAATGATCGTTCCAGCACCTAAAAAACCGATTCCACTAACAACTTGAGCAATCAATCTTGCTTCATCTGAACGAATCACGCCTGAAAGATCTGGATGTTGCATTGCATCCTGCACTGCTCCTCCAGCAATTTCGACTTGTATCAAAGCAATGATACATGCGCCCATACAAACTAAAATATGCGTGCGCATTCCTGCTGGACGATTTTTATATTGTCTTTCAAAACCAATTGCACCCCCAAATAACATCGCCAATCCTAGACGCAGAGTGATTTCTGGAATCGTTAATACCATATCTGCCATCTCACCATCTCCTCTCATTCAATATAGCACATTTTTTATGGGTAAGAAAAAAGAAGACGACCAAATACTCATTGATTTGGTCGTCTTCTTTTCAATCATGTCTTTTTTATGATTAGCCCAAAATTCCGAGTGCACTTAACGCAATCGATAAAATCAAAATAATCCAGATGACACGTGTGGAATTTAATTTCTTGTGGCCTAGCATCCAGTAAGTCAACAAGACTAATAAAACTGGTACTAATGAAGGTAAAATAGCATCCAATGTATCTTGGATCACTAGTTCTACGCCATCTTTTTTATAAACAAACGGTACAGTTGCTTTCACAACGGAAGGAATCAATGCCCCAATAACCGTAACTCCTAAGACAGTTGCCGCATTCGTAAAAGCAGATAACTTATCTTTTAAGGTCGTAACTAATTTTACCCCTTGTTTATAGCCCAATGGTAATAAAGCAGCTCGACCAAATAGCAAAGCAATATTGGCGATAACCCAGATAACACATCCAACAATTGAACCACTTTGGGCTAAGGTACCTGCAATTGATCCAAAAATCGTTCCCCAAATTACATGGAATAGTGAATCCCCTACACCTGCAAGTGAACCCATCAATGCTGTCTTTAACGCAACGATCGTATCTTTTGCTTGATAGCCATCTTCTTCTTCGATTGCAACATCGATCCCCATAATCAAATTCCCAAAAATCGCATTTGTATTAAAAAATTGGTTATGTGTTCGTAACATATCTTGTAGTTCCAATGGATCTTCTCCATAAAACTTTTTCAAAACAGGCAACATCCCATATAAATAACCTGAACTCATCATTCGTTCATAGTTCCAGTTCAATTGACTTCCTAAAATATAACGCCAACTAATTGCGTTCAATTCTTTTTTTGTTAGTTTTTGATTATTCATCACCATCAAATCCTCCCTCGAAAGTTCCAGTGTTTGCTACTGTTTGAACACGTGCTGCTTTTTCGCTATCACGTTTAAAGACAATCATTGCTGCAATGACACCCACAATTGAAATACCTAACATTGGTACTTGCAAATATGCAGCTAAAAAGAAACCTAAAAGCAAATAAGGAATATATTGTTTTGTAGGAAGGTAATGTAGCAAGATTCCGATACCAACTACTGGCAACACACCGCCAGCTGTTTTTAGACCATCCATCAACCAAGCTGGTGTATTTTCAGTAATTGTTGAGACAGCAGCGTCACCTACAAGTAACATCAACAGGATTGGAATCGCACGTGATAATCCCCATAAGAAAGAACCAGACAATACAAGTCGAGGAATTCGGCCAATTTTCATCTCATCAATTGCACGATCAATACGGTGTAACAAGAAAACATTACAGAAACGAGCTACTACATCAAGTTGCAACATCAATAAAGAAACTGGAACAGCTAATCCAATTCCATACTCTGCTCCTTTTCCTGAAATCACCGCAAAGGCAGTTCCTAGCACGGCTCCTGTAAAGTAATCAGGAACTGAAGCGCCACCGAATGCTGCGATACCTAAACGCATCAATTGAAGCGTCCCGCCAACCATTAACCCCGTTTTTAAATCCCCCATGATCATTCCTGAAATCATTCCGGCGATTGCTGGCTGCGTTAGTGTATTTGAAATAAGTGAATCATTAATGGCAATAAAAGCATAAACAGTAATAAGAATAATTTGATATATTTCTAAATGCATGGCTGTCTTCCTCCTAATATTAGCTTCTTAATTTTTCCATAAAGTCGATAATTGGATCATTTGGCACCAATTGCGCAGTTACTTTCACTTTTTTTGCGGCAATCGCTTCGAAAATTGTTTCTTCTTCTTTCAATACTTTGATGCTCTTCGTTACATCTCTTGCGCCTTCTTTATAACTCATGTTTCCGACATTGACCGTTTCCAGTCGGCCACCAGCTTCTAAATATCGCAATACGTCCGTTGGATTTTTAAAGACCAAGAAAATTCTTTGTTTTCCGTACTTACCTGATTGAATATTTTTAGCTGCAGTAGCGACGTCTAAAACAGAGAGACGCATCGATGTAGGCGCTGCCATTCTTAACGAAGATTTTTGTAAAGAATCTTTAGCTGCTTCATCATTGATCACAATAATTCGTTGCGTATTCAAGCTGGGTGACCAGATACCCGCCACTTGTCCATGAATCAAACGTTCATCGATGCGGACGTTAACAATATTTGCTTTACCTTCATATTCTTTGTATTTTTCTAAATCTGCATTAGAAACAATCGGATCTTTTTCGACTTCGGCTTCCATCATTTTCTTTTTAACGTTTGCAATTCCGCTTAACGATAGTTGAATCAACTCACTGACACTTGCTTGGCTGTTCAACGTAGCTTCAATGACTAATGGTAAAGACATTCCAGCAATAATTTCTACGTCGTCATTGTCAAGATAGTTAGTCAATGCAACATTACACGGTGTTCCACCTAATAAATCGGCAATAATCAAAGTCTCTCCATTAAGGGCTTTCATTTTTTCTTTTAATTCATTTTCAAATTGTAGATTGTCCCCATCTGGTTTCAAAGAAGCTGTATGAACATGTGTCTGTTTGCCAACAATCATCTCCAAACTTGCTTTGACCCCTTCTGCCATATTTCCATGGCTAATCAATAGGATATTTCTCATCTGTTTTCATCCCCCAAATTGAATATTAAACTTAACATATTATGTTTTGCATACTCATACTATATCACACCACTTTCTTCACGTAAACCTAACATCTTAACATATTATATTTTTTTCGATAAAAATCACATTTCGTGAATTAACCCAAGGATAATCAATTGCTAAACTAAAGTTAACATGTTATGCTACTAGTTAGTATTTACCGCAGAGAATGGAGGGTATAATCGAATGATTCCCAAATATGAACAAATTAAGCAAGATTTATTAACAGAAATAAAAAAACATAAATTTATTCCTGGAGATAAATTTTATTCCGAAGCTGACATCAAACAAAAATATTCTGTCAGCTCAATTACAGCTGTCAAAGCATTGAACGAGTTGACAAATGCAGGTTATCTGTACCGTATTCAAGGAAAAGGAACGTTTGTTTCCAAATCAAAAGTCTCCCAAAGTGTGAAATTTTCTGATATTGAACTTCATTCTTTAGACAAAGAAAAAGTCAAAGTTTTAGCTATTGAAGAAGAGAATCACCCTACTATTTTAAAGGAACTTGGCTTACCTGCCAATGCTTCCTACTATAAAATCAAGCGTGTTCGTTTTTTTGAAGACGTGCCTTTTCTTTTACATATCACTCATTTACCTAAAAAGTTGGTAAAAGAACCATTGGCAAAAGATCTCTCGGCCTACGCAAGTGTTTATGAGCGGGTACGCAAAGACTTTGACATTGATTTATTTTCCCTAGCTTCTGTTGAAACAGACGAAATTATTTTTTCTGATGACTCAGAACTATTGAATTTACTACAGTTAAGTTTTAGAGAACCTGTCGTCAAGCAAGTCAAACATTCTTACTTAGCTGATCAAAGTGTCGCAGAGTACATCGTCAGCTACAAACATTGGAAATATTTCAAAACAAAAATCGAAGTGGAAGCTGAGTAAGCTACCACTTTTTTTGTGCTTCAGTCCTTTTTTAAATGGATAAGAAGAAATGGAACATTCGCTTTTTATAGTTAAGTACGGTATACTAATCTAAGTTAATATGTTAACAAGTTAAAAGGAGGCTCTCATGAAACTTCAAGATAAGCAAAAGGAATTGATTCAACTCAGTAGTAACGTACAAGAAGACTGGTTAGCACAACAATTAGATTGGTGCTGCCAACAAATCGAAACAAATATGCAACGTTATGGGTTAGATTTCCCTTCCGCCTGTGCAACAGACGGAAACTATCGAATCAAACCAAATGATGATTGGACAAATGGTTTTTGGACTGGGATGCTTTGGCTCGCTTACGAATGGACGGGAAAAGAACTATTTTTAGTGCGTGCGATGGAAAATATCCATAGCTTTCAAGAGCGATTAGACAAGCATTTTGTGTTAGATCATCATGATATTGGCTTTTTATATAGTTTATCTGCTGGAGCGGGTTATACTGTTACCGACAGTTTGTTGTGTCAGCAGCAAATTTTACAAGCTGCAGATGTTTTAATGGCTCGGTTTCAGCAAAAAGGACAATTTATTCAAGCTTGGGGAAAATTTGGGGAACCCAAAGAGTATCGACTAATCATTGACTCACTAATCAATTTGCCGTTACTCTTTCGTGCAACAGAAATTTCTGGTGACACACGCTATCAAGAAATTGCCCAAAAGCACTATCATACTTTACTGAAAACGGTCATTCGAGAAAATGCGACCACTTTCCATACTTATTATTTTGATCCACTAACCGGCGAACCCAGCCATGGTGCAACTCATCAAGGAAACAGTGATGAGTCGATTTGGGCACGCGGACAAAGCTGGGCAATTTTAGGTATCCCATTAAATGAAAGTTATTTACAAAATAAGCAACTAAATGGGACAAAGGAAGTTACACCTCTAACAAATGCTGGCTTCCCGTCAAACTATAAGGAAATCGTCGATGTCTTTTTAACGAACCTACCTCAAGATCTCGTTCCTTACTGGGACTTTGATTTTAATGACCAAGTTCCTTCAGATAAAGACAGTTCTGCTCTAGCAATCACTGCATGTGGTCTACTGGAAGCTGATAAAAGTAGTGCCTATCCATCTGCAAAGGAATTAGCACAAGGAATGATTTATCAATTAGGTGAAAAATATTCAGCCAAATCCGAAACGCAAAACGAAGGTCTTCTATTACACGGTGTCTATGCGCATGCAGAAGGAAAAGGCATCGATGAACCAAACCTTTGGGGCGATTATTTTTATTTTGAAGCACTGATGCGTTTAGCAAGACCTGAGTGGAAAAAATATTGGTGAGGAGAAAAAACGATGCAGACATTTGAAATCAAAGAAGATTTTTTACTTGATGGAGAACCCATCAAATTAATCAGCGGAGCGATTCACTACTTTCGACTAGCACCTGCTCAATGGGAGGACAGCCTATATAATTTAAAAGCTTTAGGCGCCAACACGGTTGAAACCTATATTCCTTGGAACCTCCATGAACCTCAAGAAGGAACTTTTGAGTTTGAAGGAATAAAAGATGTTGTAGCTTTTGTTAAGTTAGCACAAGAATTAGGTTTGATGGTTATTTTGCGTCCTTCTGTTTACATTTGTGCTGAGTGGGAATTCGGTGGTTTACCAGCTTGGCTTCTGAAAGAACCTGGTATACGATTACGCTCAACTGATCCTCGATTTATGGAAAAAGTCAAAAATTATTATACTGTTTTGCTACCAAAACTAGCACCGCTTCAAGTCTCTCAAGGTGGCCCTGTTATCATGATGCAAATCGAAAATGAGTATGGTTCATATGGCATGGAAAAAGAATATCTTCGCCAAACAAAACAACTGATTGAATCTTTTGCTATTACGGTTCCTTTATTTACCTCTGATGGTTCTTGGCTTGAAGTTTTAGATGCGGGAACATTGATTGAAGACGATGTATTTGTGACTGGAAATTTTGGCAGTCGTTCAAAAGAAAATGCAAACGTTTTAAAAAAATTCATGGAACAACATGGAAAAAATTGGCCCATCATGTGTATGGAATACTGGGATGGTTGGTTTAATCGCTGGAACGAACCCATTATCAAACGTGATCCACAAGATTTAGCAAATGAAGTCAAAGAAATGCTGAAAATTGGCTCTCTTAATCTGTACATGTTCCATGGTGGTACAAATTTTGGCTTCTACAATGGCTGTTCAGCTCGAGGAATGACCGACTTACCACAAGTTACCAGCTATGATTATGATGCATTGTTAACTGAATCTGGTGAACCAACTGAAAAATACTATCTCGTGCAACAAGCAATCAAAGAAGTCTGTCCTGATGTTTGGCAAGCAGAACCAAGAACGAAAAAATTGAGTGCCCTTGGAAATTATCCAGTAACAGAAAGTGTTTCCTTTTTCAAAACAAAAGATCAAATGATGACGGGAATTGCTTCTCCTTACCCATTAACCATGGAAAATATCAGTACAGGTTATGGCTATATCCTCTATTCTGCTCAGTGGAAAAATTATCAGCACGAAAATAAATTACGACTTGTTGAAGCAAGTGATCGTGCGCATATCTATAGTGATGGCAAGCATCAGGCTACACAATATCAAGAAACACTCGGTGAAGAAATCATGATTACTGGTCAAAAAGAAAACGAGGTAATCCAAATCGATGTATTAGTAGAAAATTTAGGTCGAGTGAATTACGGAGCTAAATTAAATGGTCCTACACAGTCAAAAGGCATTCGTGGGGGCATCATGCAAGATATCCATTTTCATCAAGGATATGTTCACTATCCATTGACGTTGGAAAAAGAACAACTCGAAAAAATTGATTACCAAGCTGGAAAAGTACCAGAGCAACCTTCTTTTTATCAATTCAAGTTTGATTTAGCAGACACTGCAGATACGTTTATTGATTGCTCCCGTTATGGTAAGGGCGTTGTAGTTGTCAACGGAATCAATCTGGGGCGTTATTGGAATCAAGGGCCACTTCTAACTCTATATTGTCCAAAAAGTTTCTTGAAACAAGGAGAAAATGAAGTTGTGATTTTTGAGACGGAAGGAGTGAAAATCGAAGAACTTTGTTTTGTTGATGCACCGAAGGAAAAAGTTATTGATCGACCAAACCTGTAAAGGTTGTGGCTCCAAGCGCTCAGCTCCAAAAAAATATTGAGCAACTGACTAAAATAGCTTTTCATATTTTGGGACAGTTGAGAGTTATTTCGAGGAGTTGCTTGGGGAACACCGTGAATGAGGTTGTGGCTCCAAGCGCTCAGCTTCAAGCAATAAGGATACTTTTCTAACAATGGCTTCCCTTTTTTCTATGAAAAAGAGGTATTACCAAAGTGTGGATACTTTGGCAATACCTCAATTGAAGTTATGAATCAAAGTATCCACTTCAACGACTAATTAAAACTCGTACATAGCAAAAACAGCTGGAGCGTTTACTTCAGCCGTTTTTGCTATGTTCTTTTAATTATTCATCGCGAATATTTCGTCCAAAGACTTCGATTTGTGTTAATGCTGGAAATGGTGAGTCATCATTTGCTTTTTTCAAGTTTTTTAGTGTTAGTTTGCTTGTTTTTTTCAGTGGAAAAGTAATTTCTTGGAATGACAAAGCATCTGTCGTCGGTACAACCAGCGTTTCGCCATCTGAAAAAAGTAACGTGATTTCTGTCCAAAAACTATCATGTGGATAATCTCCGCGAAAGAGCACTTGTACCCGATCTGTCTCAATCATTCGTCCAAAATCGATAACTAACTCTGCATCTGCTTGTTGATTGATTCCCCAAGAAGCAAATGGATAGGAACCATGAGAAAGGTTGCCATATTTACCATCAATCGCATTTTTAGCAAAAAAGACAGCATCATTTCGTGTTTCTACATTTGCAAACGCATGCGGATAAACACCTGTATCATTTTTTTGGTCATGTGTATTGATGGACAAGTTTTGATAGTTAGTGATTTCAAATTCATAAGCTTTACGAATCATCAACTGATGTCGAGTTGATTGAAATCCAGTTTCTACACTTGATTTCATCAAGGATTCCTCCAAAGGAAAATGATATTCCCATTTTTCTTCGGGCAAATAAATCAAATTTGGTGCTAATGTCTCATCTAACTGAACGACAAAATAACTTTCATTTGCCTCTGTAGTCACTACGACTTTATCGCCCAACTGATAACGGTAATCTTTAATTGCCAAAACAGCCATATCTTCTCCCATTGCTTCAAATGGTCCTACTTCTTTGTTATGATCGATTTTTCCAATAATTGGTTGATTGTATTGATTTTTCAAACTAATTTTCAGCATGTTTTTCTCCCTTTTCTGTTATGCCACCAACTAAACAAATCAAGCGATGTGTTCCGGGTTGCAAATGATTTTTCAAATACGGTAAGCTAGTCCGCGGGAAAAACAAAGAAGTATTTGCTTCCAATTGCGTGACCTTTGCTTCTTCATATCCTTCAACAGCTATGATTTGCGAGCATAACTCTTCTGAATTGATTTTCGCGGATAATGGCTCAATTATGCCTCCAATGTTTTTCCCTTTTAACGGTAAACTAAAACCCCCTTCTCTGATTTCAATTGGGATCATCGTTTTGATTTCATGGAATCGTACGTGCCATTCACCAAAAGGATAAATCGCTGTCTGAATTTCTACTTCTTCAAAGGGTTGCCAGAGATAGCTTACACAATTGTTATCCGCGTGATAAGAAATGACTTCTCCTTTCACTCGGTAAGATTGACCGTCTCTGGAAACTGCCAGAACATTATCAAACGCACCCGCTTCATACTCGACGCCAGCTTTTGGGACACTAAACCCAAACTTGGTTGAATAGACAAATTTACTGTATTTCGCTTCTGCATGCGCTTGGTGATACACTAGATTTCCAAATGGATACCCCAATACATGCTGTCCATTTTTTGCCTGAACGATGAACATATTTCCTGTAGTTATAAACTGGTTTTCTTTTTTTTCGATTGGTTCTGGCTCTGCTTGCCAAAATGGATGTGTTCGTTCCGTAGCTAATAATAAGAAAATCTTCAATGCCCAATAGGGTGATCCTGGAGCATTATATCCTTCTGCCATGACAAGATTCTCGTAGTGGTACCCAATTGACAATCGTCCATCAAAAGTAAAGATATCGTGTGTCAGCCACGTCTGTAGATGATTGGATAAAAGTGTTTTCATTTGTCCCCAAGGGATTGCTTCAACCTCTGCAAAAATCAGTGCTGAAAAAAATGCACCTTGAGCAAACCGATAAGTCAGACTTCGTCCGTACGGTAGTGCCTCGCCATCTGAGTCAAAGAAATAAATAAATTCTTGCGCAAATCTTTTAGCACGAGCAACAAATTTATCTGCCCATTCTGGTAGTTCTTCTTTCATGAATTTCGCAAAAATCAACCCGTAATAATGAAAAGCAAAAGGCACATAATAATCTTTTTGTGTTAGTTTTCCATCCACATACCAACCATTTTCGATCGCCATTGTATCAATCAAAGTCAATTCTTCAATCAATTTTTTCTGATTCAACTTTTCTCCGCAATGAGCTAGTGCCAAACGAATCAGTACTTTGAAAAAAGTCCAATTATTTTTCGGAATTTTTTTATCCAATGCTTGAGTCAACCAAGCAACAAGATTTCGTTGATCCTTGGTTGACATTTCCAGCCAAAAATAATCTTTATCTAATAATAAAGTTAGTGAAAGTGCAGCCATTTCAACGATATATTGATCATAGTCTTCGACTGCTCCCCAGTAGAATGGGCTGTCTGGGTTGGTCCCATTTGAAATCTTTTGGATATAAGCATCTCTTAATTCATCCTCTTGCTTCGTTGTCCAATACGGGCCTAAGCCCCAAAGCACACGGATAAGCGCTTCCATATCTGCGCGTTTTTGATCGTATACTGCGCCACTACTCCCCAAGTGTAATCCGGATAATTCCGAATGAATCATCTCATCTCGTAAAGGTTGAATCATGTCTTCCAATGCGTACTGAAAATCTTCGCGCGTAAAAAAATGACTTTTTTCTTCCTGATACACTCAATCTCCCCCTTACCTCTTTCAATCAAGGATAACAAGGTACTATTGCTTTTTCAACTTAACATTTTTTTCAAAATGAATGTTAGATGAGAAAAATTTTTTTTGGCCACTAACTTAACCTATTAACTTTGTACGAGGCATTTTTAATTCCAAGGATTCAGCCGGCTTTTCTTTTTTACTTAACCTAAAACAAATGAAAAATTTTTTATCAAATAATTTCCCCTTTTTTAAAATAAAAATGGCTATCACGAATGCCTCATTGAAATATACACAAGAAAATAGGAGATAAGACAAAAGTTTTGTCCTATCTCCTATTTCTGAATATCTCAAGCAACTCTATCAAAATAGCTTACATTAATAGCTTACATTCATTGCAAAATATGAAAAGTTATTTTGAATGTTTGCTCGCTATCTTGTCGGAGCTGATTGCTTGGAACCTCTTCTTATAGCTTGCTTGCAGCTTCTTCGTCGATGATTACAACAACATTATCATGGTTTTGCAATGCACTTGCTGGCATTTCTGTTGTCACAGGTCCATCAACCATTCCTTTGATGGCGTCTGCTTTGTTTTCGCCATAAGCCATCAAGACGATTTTCTTTCCTTTAAGAATTGAACCAATTCCCATTGAAACAGCTTTAGTTGGTACATCTTCCACTTTGTCAAAGAAGCGTTTATTCGCATTGATTGTTGATTCAGTTAAGTCAACGACAGAAGTTGTTCCGTCAAATGGCGCACCAGGTTCGTTGAAACCAATGTGTCCATTTTGACCAATTCCTAAGATTTGGATATCAATTGGATTTTCGTCAATTGTTTTGTCATATTCTTTACATGCAGCAGCTAAATCTTCTGCTTTACCATTTGGTACATAAGTTGCTTTGAATGGTTTTTTATCAAATAATTGAACGTTCATAAAATGACGGTAGCTTTGTTCATCTGATCCGCCTAGTCCAACATACTCATCTAAGTTAACAGAAGTCATGTCACTAAAATCAATGTCGCTTGAAGTCATTTCTTTATATAAAGTAATTGGCGTACTACCTGTTGCCAAACCTAAAACCTTTGCCCCATTTGCCATGCTATCTTTGATTATTTCAAAAGCTTTTTTGCCGCCTTCTTCAGCGTTTTTCACACGAATGATTTCCATAGTGATTACTCCTTTGTGTTTTGGTATAGCCCAATTATAGCACCCTTTTTTTCAGATTACAATAATTAGTATAGACCAAATTTGAATTTTTTTCATTTTCTTGACATTTTTCATTCATTTGTGTTAGTTTGCATAAGACGAGGTAATTAAATTGATTTTTGCTGCATTTTAACCAGGATACTTGACGACTGCGGACAGAACTGTCTGCAGTTTTTTTACTATTAAGAAGGAGAAATTATGAGTATATTAACACTAACAAATATCACCCAACAATTCGGTGATAAAATTCTTTATGAAGACATTCAACTACAATTAAACGCTGGCGAGCATTTAGGACTGATTGGTCAAAATGGTGCGGGAAAAAGTACCTTGATCAAAATTATCACAGGGGAAATTCTTCCAGATAACGGTCATATCCAATGGCAAAAGAATATTCATCGTGGCTATTTAGATCAGTACGTCGAAGTCGATGAACAATTGACAATCCAAGAATTTCTGAAAACTGCTTATGCTGATGAATTTGAAAAAGAACAAAAAATCGGCGAACTTTATACCCAATATGGTGAGACGTTTGATGACTCCCTACTTGAAAAAGCAGGAAAATTACAAACCGAACTCGATCAAGGTATCTTTTATCAAATTGATACGCTTGTAGCTGAAATGAGTAGTGGGCTTGGCTTAGACGTGTTAGGCACCAATACATTATTAAAAGAACTGAGCGGTGGACAACGTTCAAAAGTGATCTTAGCCAAATTACTTTTAGAAAATCCAGATGTTTTAATCTTAGATGAACCTACAAACCATTTAGATGATCAACACATCCAATGGCTGACACAGTTTCTGCAAAGCTTTCAAGGTGCATATATCGTGATTTCCCATGATCAAGAATTTTTAGATCAAATCACTACACACATTGCAGATATCGAATTCGGTCAATTAACAAAATACACAGGTCATCTAAAACAAGCTTTGAAACAAAAAGAACAAAATCGAGAAAGTTATTTACGACAATATCATGCGCAGCAAAAACAAATCGAGAAAACTGAAGCTTATATTCGTAAATACAAAGCTGGCTCTCGCTCAACCATGGCAAAGAGTCGTCAAAAACAATTAGACAAAGTCGATCGATTGAAACCGCCAACCAATACAGCAACTGCTGTATTTGATTTCCCTTTCACACCAATTGTCACAACATTAGCACTAGAGACAACCGATTTAGTCATTGGGTACGAACGACCTCTGCTATCACCTATCAACTTGACGATTCGTTTTGGTGAAACCGTTGCGATTCGTGGCTTTAATGGGATTGGAAAATCGACATTGCTTAAAACCTTAATTGGTGAAATCAAACAATTAGATGGTCAGTTTCATTTTCCAGAAAACACCAAAATCAATTATTTTTCACAAGATTTAACTTGGGAAAATCCATTGGAAACACCGTTACAATATTTAAGTGGGCACTTTCCTAAAGCAACAATCAAAGAATTACGTCGTCAATTAGCCAAAGCTGGCTTAGTCAACCAGCTGGCAAGCGAACCTCTAGCTACACTAAGTGGTGGTGAGCAAACAAAAGTAAAACTTGCACAGATGACTATGAACAGTGGGAATCTACTGATTTTAGATGAACCTACAAACCATATTGATCACGAAACGAAAGCAAGTTTACAAAAAGGGATTCAACAATTTACAGGAACTGTCTTAGTTGTTTCCCATGAACAAGAATTTTATCAAGAACTGGTTGATCGAGTGATTGAAATCGAAACGACTTAGACAACGTACAGCAACAATCACTTAGCAACGTGCCAAATCAAAAGGTGAAGCAAAACGAAATGAGGTTTTGCTTCACCTTTTTTTAGTGCTAACTTTTTTATTTTTTACGGAATAAAATCAATTGACAGAAATAAGCACATGCTTGAAAAGCTAAGCCTGCAAGAGTGACACCCATCCAGCCGAAATGTTCCCACATCGTTGTACCTACTAACGATCCTGTTGCTCCACCAATAAAATACATGAACATAAAAATCGTATTATTGCGGTTACTTGCTTCTTCACCCAGACCTTGGACACGTGCTTGATTAGACACTTGACCAAACTGATTCCCAACATCTAATAAAATAATTGCAAATAACAAAAGTGCTAAATGGTCGCCACCAATGAGAAGTAAAACGAAACTCAGTGTTTGCATCCACAACCCCATCGAAATAATCTTTCTTTCCGAATAAGAATCTGCTAAACGTCCCACAATTGGTGCCGCAACAGCTCCCGACAAACCAAAAATTGCTAAGATCCCTGCTTCAAATGTCCCCCAATGATACGCAGGGCTGCTAATATAAAAAATCAACGTTGACCAAAAAATCGAAAACGTTCCAAACATAAAAAAGCCATTGAATGCCGATTCACGTAATAAACGTTGTGATACAAATAAATGCGGTAAGCTCTTCAAGGAATCAACATAAGAAACGGATGCTTTTCGATTTTCTTGTGTTCTTGGTAATTTTTCATAAAGCAATACTGTTAATAATCCCACAGCGACCAGTGCAAATAAATAGACCATCCGCCAAGAAAATACACTGGCAATAATACCTGATATCGTTCTCGATAATAAGATCCCAATCAATAAGCCACTTAATAATTGACCCATTACTTTTCCGCGTGCTGCTGAACCTGCTAAAACAGCCCCATATGGAATAATGATTTGTGGCACGATAGACAATAATCCAATTAAGAAAGATGCACATGCAAATAACGTAAACGATGGCGCAAAAAAAGCAGCCAATAATGAAATAGCCGATAATGCAGCCATCCGAATAATCAATTTAGGTCGATTGACAACATCTCCCAATGGTACTAAGAACAACAAGCCCAAAGCATAGCCGAGTTGCGTCAACATGGTTAAAATACCAATTGCACTTGTACTAACTGAAAAACTTGTTGCTACTTTTGTTCCAATCGGTTGGATATAATACATATTGGCAACCACGACACCACAAGTAGTTGCTAGTAAAGTCGTCAATGCTCCTGTTAGTTGAATTTGTTTTTTTTGTTCCATTCTTTCCCCTCACTTCCAACTAATAGTGTAGCTCTTTCATCAAAGAAATGAAATCATCTATGAACATTTTATTCACTTTTCTTTTCCATACCTAACCGATGTTTTTCACGATCTTTATAAATAATCACAACTAACCCAATCAGTAAAAGTACACTTGCAACAATTCCTACTGCTGTTTTGCTATAGCCATGAAACAATGCTTCACCCCCGCAAGCATATAAGATTGATGAAGGTAATACGCCTAAAATCACTGACATCGTCACTTGTTTTAAAGATAAATTTAGTGTATATGCTGTAAAACTGACAATGGAGGAAGGAATTACTGGTACCATGTAGCCAATCATCACACCTATTTTAGGGTGTCTCATTCGAGTAATCGCTTTTACCCAACGGTTTTCTTTGGTTGATCGATCCAAAAAAGATATATGATGCAATAAAAAAATAGCAAATAAGTTCCCTATGGCATTCCCACTAATATTGATGAAACTTCCAACAACTGGACCATAACTAACCCCCACTAAGATACCGACAATCGATGTTGGAATCCCCGGCACCACACACATTACTGTTGTTAATAAAATCAGTAATATTGCAGTGAGTACCCCATGAGAACGTACTGTTTTTGTAATAACGCCTGACTTGCCTTAGGATTTAGCAAGATAGCAAGATCCTTTGCATACTGCAAATAGACATGATAGCCAATCAATAAAATCAATCCGATACCACATAGAATCAAAATGAGTTGAATCCTTCGCTTTTTCATTGATACTCCTTTTCTCAACTATTTCTTTTATTTCTTATTTTAGCATAGGTTTCACTTTCTTTGCTTCCTCCTTCATTCAGCCTATCTCAGCTCCAATCTTTTTATTTTCTTTATGTATTCGCTTTTTAACCAAAGTAAAGTCTATTTATTCCTTCTCTATTCAAAGCTCAATCCCTAATCTTCAATAGATTATTAAAAATATTGATTAGAATACTGCTCACTTCCAAAAAGTAGGATTAACTAGTTTACCCCAAAAAATATTTTTCAATGCTGACATTTGGAATAGCCATAATACTTATCCTATACTTTCATTATAATCACGTATTGATTCTTAATAGCATTTATTGAAAAAAATCAGACAATTAGTAAACATAGTTAATTCAAACTATCCCTAGCGTTCAACTTTATCTAGATATTTTTCGCCTATTTCAACGTCCAAATTCTTTTTCTTCTCGTGAAAAATGTAATTGGTGATACTGTTCAAATTACACTTGATGTTTTTGTAGAACAGATACAACAGACACATAAAGTATCAAAAAAGTAAAAAAGCCAATTTATAACTCTCTAGCTCTTACTGGAACATTATTCCGTGAGAGTTTTTTGTCTCGCGTTAGACTCATGTTTTGACATCATCAAGTAGCAAGTATAATAAAAAAGCATCGAAATCCTTGATGGGATTTCGATGCTCTATAATCAGCAAAAATTATTTAACTGTTACTGATGCGCCAACTTCTTCAAGTTTAGCTTTTAATTCTTCAGCTTCGTCTTTAGACACGCCTTCTTTAACTGGTGCAGGAGCGCCATCAACTACTGCTTTAGCTTCTTTCAAGCCTAAGCCAGTTGCTTCACGAACTGCTTTGATAACTTTAACTTTTTGGTCTCCAGCTGCAGTTAATTCTACAGTGAATTCAGTTTGTTCTTCAGCTGCAGCACCTGCTACAGCACCAGCTGCAGCTACAGGAGCAGCAGCAGATACGCCAAATTCTTCTTCAATAGCTTTAACTAGGTCGTTAAGTTCTAGGATAGTTGCTTCTTTTAACTCAGCAACGATGTTTTCAATGTTCAATGCCATGATAATTTCCTCCATTAAATGTTGTTTGTTTTATTTATGCTATGCGGCTATTAAGCTGCATCTCCATCTTCTTTGTCTGCGACTGCTTTGACAGCGTAAGCCACGTTGCGGACTGGCGCTTGTAGTACAGATAGCAACATAGAAAGAAGTCCTTCGCGGTTTGGCAATTTTGCCAAGGCTGTAATTTCTTCCAATGAAGATACTTTACCTTCGATGATACCGCCTTTGATTTCTAATGCTTTTGCGTCTTTAGCAAATTCATCCATGATTTTTGCTGGTGCAACTACATCTTCGTTACTAAATGCAACGGCTGTAGGGCCAGTAAATACTTCGTCCAAGCCTTCTAATCCAGCTTGTTTTGCAGCACGTGAAAGGATAGAGTTTTTGATAACTTTCATTTCTACGTTTGCATCACGAAGTTGTTTACGCAAGCGAGTTACTTCATCAACAGTTAGTCCACGGTAGTCAACGACTACTACAGATGCTGCTGCTGTAAATTTTTCACTTACTTTATCAACGATCTCTGCTTTTTTTGCGATTGCTGCTTCACTCATTTTGAGTTTCACCTCCTGAATTTTGATGGAAGAGTCTTTAGTTACCTCATTACGCTGTTCAAAAGGAATCCTTTTTACTTTGCTTAATCAGTATTGTTTATCCTCTAATCACTTTGCTCTTAGTGATTCAATCTCGCATTGCTCGAAAGGAAACTCCTTTCACTTTGCTCAACGAGTAATGTTCATCAGCTAACCTCTCCGCTCTTAGTGATTCACAATAAAAAAACCCTATGCCACCGTAGACATAGAGGGACTATTGAAATTATTCAATAAACGTCCTCGGTAGGAAATTAAGGCAAAGCCACCTACTGTCTTCGGTACAAGTTAATTATTAACCTCAACTAGCTTAGCACGCTAAACTAGTTGAGTCAAGAATTATTTTTCAGTTGGATCAATCAACTTTCTAATTTAATTCAAATTAGAAAGAAGCTTGGTCAACGTGGATACCAGGTCCGAATGTTGTTGTTACAGTAACATTCTTCATGTATTGACCTTTAGCTGCTGATGGTTTAGCTTTCACTAATACATCATGGATTGTTTGGAAGTTTTCGATAAGTTTTGCGTCATCGAATGAAACTTTACCGATTGGAACATGTACGTTACCAGCTTTGTCAACGCGGTAAGTTACTTTACCAGCTTTTACTTCGTTAACAGCTTTTGTTACGTCCATTGTAACTGTTCCAGTTTTAGGGTTAGGCATTAAGCCTTTAGGTCCTAATACACGACCTAATTTACCAACAGTTGCCATCATGTCAGGTGTTGCAACAACTACGTCAAAGTCAAACCATCCACCTTGGATTTTTTGAACCATGTCGTCGTCACCAACGAAATCTGCACCAGCTGCTTCAGCTTCTTTTGCTTTTTCGCCTTTAGCAAATACTAAAACAGATTGTGTTTTACCAGTTCCGTTTGGTAATACAACAGCACCACGAATTTGTTGGTCTGCTTTTTTAGGGTCAACATTCAAACGGTAAGCAACTTCAACAGTTGCGTCGAATTTTGCAATGTTAGTTTCTTTTGCCAAAGCTACTGCTTCTGCAACAGGATAAACTTTACTTGAATCAACTTTTTTTAATGCATCTTGCATTTTTTTGCTCTTTTTAGCCATTTTGTTTCCTCCTTGATTGTGGTTATAACGGTTGTACCTCCCACGTGTTCTATATCTTTCAATACAGAGCCAACTGAGAAGCTACTTTCTTGGGGTCGTTAGAATAAATTATTCTACAACGATACCCATGCTTCGTGCAGTTCCTTCAACCATGCGCATTGCTGATTCAACGTTAGCAGCGTTTAGGTCTTCCATTTTCAACTCAGCGATTTCTCTTACTTGATCGCTAGAAATTGTAGCAACTTTATTTTTGTTTGGTTCGCCTGAACCTTTTTCGATTTTAGCTGTTTTTTTCAATAAAACTGCAGCTGGTGGTGTTTTTGTAACAAAAGTAAATGAACGGTCTTCATATACTGAAATTACAACTGGGATAATCAAGCCTGCTTGATCCGCTGTACGAGCGTTGAATTCTTTAGTGAATCCCATAATGTTGATACCCGCTTGACCTAGTGCAGGACCTACTGGTGGTGCTGGAGTTGCTTTACCTGCAGGAATTTGCAATTTAACGATTTTTTCTACTTTCTTTGCCACGAGACATACCTCCTTAAGTCCGTGATGTGGTTAATTGGAGATACATATTTCTCCTCCCACGTTTTCATCTATCAATTTTTTAAAAAGTTAGATAAAAATGCGCATTTCAATGCACACTGATACATTATAGCAAATTCAATCATATTTTCAAGAATTTTTTCGATTATTTTTAGAGTTATGAGAAAAAAGTGCTAAAAATTTTCTTATAAAAAGAAAGATTTTTCTCTTTCTCTCACCCTTTTGTGCTAAACTTACGCCAGAATAAATAAATGTACGAAAAATGAAGTTTTTTATAGAAACTTTTTTCCTTAAGAATTTGACGAGGTGAAAAAATGAAAGAGTTAAAGTATAGAAGTGTTTTTGATATTATCGGACCAGTGATGATTGGTCCAAGCAGTTCTCATACTGCAGGTGCAGCTAGAATTGGAAAAGTGATTCGCAGTATTTTTGGCGAACAACCAGATTCTGTTGAGATTTACCTTTATGAGTCCTTTGCAAAAACGTATCGTGGTCACGGTACCGATATTGCTTTAGTTGGTGGTTTGTTGGGAATGGAGCCTGATGATGAGCGTTTAGCTGATTCACTAAAATTAGCGTATGAAGCTGGGATGGAAGTCTTGTTCGTACCTAAAAGTGAAAAAGCAGAGCATCCGAACTCAGTTAAAATGCTTTTAACAAAAGGAAAACGCAAATTGTCAGTGACAGGCATCTCGATTGGGGGCGGAAATATTCAGATTTCCGAACTTAATGGCTTCAAAATTTCTTTAAGCATGGGAACACCAACACTGATCGTTGTCCATCAAGATGTTCCTGGGATGATCGCTAAAGTGACCAATATTCTTTCCGAAACAAACACAAATATCGGAACGATGACCGTGACAAGAGAATCAAAAGGTGAAAATGCCATTATGATTATCGAAGTGGATGATCCACAAGTCGAAGAAACTGTCCGAAAACTACAACAGCTACCACATATTGATAGCGTGAATTACTTTGATTAAAGGAGTCTGCAAAGCCTATGTTTTTATCAATTGAAGAATTAGTCGAACAAGCAAAAGACTACTCATCTGTCGCAGAGCTAATGATTGCAACTGAGATGGAAATGAGTGGCCGTTCGCGTGAACAAATCATTCAAATCATGGAAAAAAATCTAACAGTCATGGAGCAATCGATCACTGAAGGAAAAGCTGGAGTCACTTCTGTTACAGGAATTACTGGTGGAGATGCGAAACGTTTAGATGCTTACTTGGAACAAGGTGATTTTTTAAGTGGTGACACGATTTTAACAGCTGTAAGAAATGCTATTGCAGTGAATGAAGTTAACGCCAAAATGGGGCTTATCTGTGCGACGCCTACTGCTGGAAGTGCAGGTGTTGTCCCAGGTGTACTAATGGCCGTTCGTGAACGTCTTTCTTTAACACACGAGCAGCAACTAGATTTTTTATTCACAGCAGGAGCTTTTGGATTAGTCATTGCAAACAATGCTTCAATCAGCGGTGCCGAAGGTGGTTGTCAAGCAGAGGTTGGTTCTGCTAGTGCGATGGCAGCTGCAGCTTTAGTTTGTGCAAAAAATGGCACACCGCATCAAGCTGCTCAAGCAATTGCCATCACATTAAAAAATATGATGGGGCTAATCTGTGATCCTGTCGCTGGACTAGTAGAAGTTCCCTGTGTGAAACGAAATGCTTTAGGTTCCTCACAAGCTTTTATTTCCGCAGACATGGCACTTGCAGGAATCGAGAGTGTCATTCCACCAGACGAAGTAGTTGCTGCTATGTATCAAGTTGGACGCCAAATGCCATCGATTTTCAAGGAAACGGCTGAAGGCGGTTTGGCTACGACACCTACTGCACAACGATTAACCAATGAACTGTTAACTAAACAAACTTAAAAAGGTCGGGGCAGATAATTCTGCCTCAGCCAAACTGAAGACAACAACCATGAAAGGATGGTTGTTGTCTTCAGTTTTTTTCTTTGTTTATATGTGAGAATCGAAAACTTCATGCATTCCAATTTCATACCTCAACGGGCTACTACGTTGAAATACGTTGTTACACAACGATTTTTAGTTCAATAATGATTACTTCTATGTATTATCTGCTCTATTTATTTATAACCCACAAAATAAAGAAACACTATAAGCATCGTTAAAATATCAAGCACAACGATCACAATCATCAGTGCAATCGCTCGTTTAAATTGTTTGGAGTAATTTTATTCTTCCACGTAAAAATCATGGAAAGGGCGATGGGTGTGGAGTAAGGAATAAACACCGCAATTACTAAAAGAATAATCAAAGCAAAATTCCATAATTTCAAATCTTGTATCTCAAATAGCCTATTTTTTCTAACTCGTTTGTTCATCCTTTCTGAATCCACCACTTCATTTTCAGAGTAAAAATAATCAATTGGCAAATTAAACAATTGAGCTAATAAAATAATATTATCCGTAGTAGGAATCGCTCGTTGGTTTTCCCAATTAGAAATTGTTTGTCTAGAAACTAAGATTTTTTCTGCTAATTCTTCTTGTGTTAGTTTTTTTTCAATCTTTATGCTTTTATTTTTTGGTGCATACGATCAAACAACCCCCTTTCTTATCAAATTTTACGAATGTAAAGTCTTATGTAAAACACCTTTGCTAGTTAGTTACATCATTGCGTAGTAAGTTATTTTTGTAAAGAAAAAATTTTAGAAAGAAGTGTTGAGAAGGTTAGCAAAAAATTTAAAAGTTGTTACAGGTTTATTATCAGTTATTACAATTTCCGGAGCTCTTGTCCCAACAGCTACTGTCTTAGCTGAAGAAAATAATCAGATTAACCTGACTAATGAACAAACAAGCACACAAGAAATATATGTCTTCAATGAAAATAATCAAAACTATAACCAAGCTGTGAAGTATTTAAAAGAACATGCTACTAGTTTATCCGTTACATACTTTAAAGAATATTTTTACGGAAAAACTGTCACTTCTGAAAATCACGATGCATTGTTGGATGGTTATCTTGAGTTTTTAAGTACCAAACCTCATTCTAGAGTTGGTATTGAAGTCATTTTAAGAATTATCGCCTATTCTATTGCAATTATTCAAGGAATGTATAATCGTTAATTTATTTTATGAAAGGACTAAAAATGAACATCTTCAGGGATATTTTCAAATTTTTTATTGATCACTATGATTTTATCGCAATCTTATTACTCTCAGGAGCTGTAATATCTTTATCTGTCAAATTAGCTAGACAGCAAGATGAAATTGACCAAATTAAGCAGCAACTTCACACTTACGAAGTACAAGATCTTTTATCAAGAAAAAAGAAGTAGCCGAGCTTACTAGGTTGATAGTTCTTACAAAATATTTGATGATAAAGTGGCTGTGACAAAGGTGTTTCGCTTCAAGCAATAAGTACACTTTATAAAAAAGAGCAGTGACAATATGTTTGTCACTGCTCTTTTTTTATTGATAGATTTAAATATAGCTAGAAAGTTTTTGGTTACACTTTCTCACCTAATCCAACAATGTCGTATTTTTTACTTCTTCAATTGTTTTTGTACCAGCTAATTGCATAGTAATGGATAGTTCTTTATTGAAATGTTCAAAGACGGAAGTTACACCTTCTGCTCCACCTAAGTTCAATCCGTAAATCACTGGACGACCAATTGCTACTAGATCCGCACCACTTGCCAATGCTTTGAAAACATGTTCACCACGACGTACACCTGAATCAAAAACAATTGGTACGCGTTTATTAACTGTTGCAGCAATCATTGGTAATACTTCAAATGAGGCAGGACCACCGTCTAATTGGCGTCCACCATGGTTTGAGACCCAAATGCCATCTGCTCCAGCAGCAATTGCAACTTCAGCGTCTTCTGGTGATTGAATGCCTTTTACAAAAACAGGAAGATGTGTAAATTCTTTGATTTTTTTGATGTCCTCTGGAACTAACCCTTGTTTAGCCGCTGCATAAATTTCAGCGATTCCTTTTCCTTCACCATTTCCACTAGCACTTTGTTCACTATAAGCAGCTAAGTTAGGCATTGGTAAAGGGAATTGGAATTGATTGATGACATCTTCTTCACGATAGCCACCTAATGTCGAATCCGCTGTAAGAATAATTGCTTTTGCTCCGGCTTCCATCGCTTGTGTCAAAATAAATTCATTGAAGCCATCATCTTTACTCATATATAGTTGGAAAAATTGTGGTGCATCTGGTGCTGCTGCAGCGGCATCTTTAATTGTTGTATTCGCATACGTGCTGATTGAGAAAATTGAACCAGCAGCTGCGACACCTTTTGCAGTATCTGCCTCCCCTTTTTCATGAGCTAATCCTTGTGCAGCTGATGGTGCTTGAATAATTGGTGTATCTAGATCAATGCCGAAAATAGATGTGTGTAAATCAGCATGATCAATCCCGCGTAAGACGCGTGGCATAATTTTTTTAGTATTGAATGCAGAAGTATTTTCTTTCATTGTCCATTCATCTTCAGAGCCGCCACGAATATACCCGAAAGCACCTGCTTCCATGCGTTCTCTCACGCGACCTTCTAGTGATGCAATATTCACGATTTCGATTGGATGTTCTTCATTACTTGTATGATAAGTCATTTTGACTCCTTCTTTCTTTTCAACTTTACAAAAGTAAGTATATTACTCTTACAAAAAGTAAGCAAATATTTATACTCGAAAAAAAGAGCACTAGCTTAAAATAGCTACCGCTCAATTTATTTCAACTAAAAATTTTTATTTTACTGCACTTTCCTAAATTCTATTCTTTCGCTTCCCACAGAAATTTCTGGACAAGTTTATCTACTTCTTGATTTTCATGCAGCATACTATGAGAAGCATTATCTCCTTCAACGACATGTTCCTCCACTTGATTACCATGCTGGGTTAGCAACGCAAATACAGCTAACGCACTATTGAGCGGTACCGTTCCATCACTTAAATCCGTTTGGCTCAATTGCCCCGCAATCAATAATATCTTGGTCTGCGTAGGAACATTGTCGATCATTCGCTGATAGTCTTGGTAACGACTAGAAGTTACCGCTGGTCCATTGGCTAATTCATCTGATAATGTTTGTGTGCTATCATCAACAAAATCATTAAATGGCGCACCAATTGCTACAAATTTTTTGACTTGAGGTAATGAATTCTCTTGACCATAAGTTGCTAAGTAGCGCAACGCACTCACGCCCCCCATCGAATGACCAACAACATTCACTTTTTCCACGCCATATGTTGTTTGTAAATAGGCTAAACAGTTTTTGATCCACTCCGTCTGATTCCATTCATTGTTGACATTATCAGTAAACAAAACTTGAACCATTGGATTTTCTGCCTGTTGGTTTAACTCTCCCGTTGCTTGAACCGTTCCATCTGGGCGCACAGTCAACTGAAGGGATTGTTTTGCTACTTGATTTTCTTCTAGCCGTTGCAACATGCCCTTAAAAGAATTGACTGTTCCACTGTAGCCATGAAAAAAAAGTGTTGGGGTCGTTGACTTCTTTGGAGCCTCGCTTGTTTGTGTCGTTTTTTCAATTTGCGTAGATGCGCTGGAACTAGCTTTGCTCGTTGTTCTTTGACAACCAGCCATGATGACCAGCCCTAATAAAAGAAAGCTAGTGAACAAAGCAAAATTGATTTTCTTTGAACGAATTTTTTTCAATGACTTTTTCCTCCTTTAATAAGTGATCGTCTTGTTTACTAAAAAAACCTGAAGCGCTAATCACTGGGATCAACAATTCAGGTTTTTTGTTTAATTAGTCAATTTTATCTACTTGATCGAAGTCAAGCTCAGTGCTTGTTTCGCGACCAAACATATCGATATTTACTTTTAGTTTTTCTTTTTCTTCATCGACTTCAGTCACGTGTCCTTCAAGTCCAGCAAATGCACCTTCAATGATTTTCACTGTTTCACCAACGCCAACTTCTAAATCATTTTGACGCACACTCATACCGATTGAACGTAAAATGTGATTTGCTTCTTCAGGTAACAAAGGAGCGGGCTTACTGCCGGCGCCGTGAGATCCTACAAAACCAGTTACTCCTGGCGTATTACGAACAACATACCAAGAACCGTCGGACATAATCATTTCAACTAGGACATACCCAGGGAATGTTTTATGAACCGTTTCTTTTTCTTTGCCATTTTTTATTTCAGTCTCTGTTTCTTCTGGGACAACGACACGAAAAATATAATCAGCCATTTTCATGCTTTGCGCACGAGATTCAATGTTTGCCTTTACCTTATTTTCATAACCAGAATACGTGTGCAGCACGTACCAATTTTTTTCAAAAGATTCCATTTACGGCTCCTCATTTCGTTGTAAAATAAAAAAACCTCAGTCACCCGAAGTTTTTCTTCCACCCAATTGTAGCACAAATCAAGCTCATTTACTAGCGTCTTATTTAAGAACTAGTGCAAATAAGCTTTGGATCGCCGTGTCCATAATGAAAAACATCAAAGCAAAAATAATTGATGTTTCAATGACAACTAAAGTGTCACGACGCAATTGTCTTTTTGTTGGCCAAGTCACTTGTTTCATTTCAGCCAGTACACTTTTAATAAATTTCACCGTTGTGTCCTCGTTTCCTTCTTATTTTGTTTCTTTATGTAATGTGTATTGATTACAATATTTACAAAATTTATTGATTTCCAAACGCGCGCCACTTTTTCCTTCACTAACCGATTTGGTGTAGTTTCGAGAGCCACAAACGGAACAAGCTAATGCAGCTTTTTTCTTTGCCATCCGTGTCTACCTCCTAACTGAAAATCAAATTTATACCTATTAACATTAGCATGAAAATAAGTTCTTGTCAATTTGTGGTAAGTACGAGCTATTGTTTTATAAATACTTATGATATGATTAGTAAGAAATGAAGTAAAAATGAGATATGGAGGTATTATTATGCTACTTAAAACACTTGTATATAAGAAAAAAGATCTAACAACTGTAACCGAAACAAACACATTAGAAGAAGCACTTGAAATCTTAGAAACATCTGGTTATCGTTGTGTACCAATTTTAGACGAATCTGGGAAAATCTTCCGTGGAAACATCTACAAAATGCACATCTATCGTCATAAAGCAAATGGCGGAGATATGACTTTACCAGTCACTCACTTGTTAAAAAATGCGACAAAATTTATTTACGTGAACACTTCATTCTTTAAAGTGTTCTTCACGATTAAAGAGTTACCTTATATTGCTGTTCTCGATGATGAAAATCATTTCTATGGCATCTTGACTCACAGTACATTGCTAAACATGTTGTCACAATCTTGGAGCGTTGAGCAAGGAAGCTACGTTCTAACTATTGCTTCTACGGGTAAGCAAGGTGACTTAGCAGCTATTTCTAAAATCATTTCTAAATACAGCAGCATTGCCAGCTGTATCACACTGGATATCGGCAAAGACGAATTTATTCGTCGCACATTGATTACTTTGCCAGCTGATACTGATCAAAAACTTTGCGATACGATTGTTGAGCATTTGGAACGTAAAAACTATAAAGTTGTTGAAATCGAAAACTTAAGAGATATGTAAATAACAAAAAGTTACGCTAAATTGGCGTAACTTTTTTTCGTATGAGATTTTATTTCTATCTTTTTTAGACAGACTCTAAAAAATACAAAAAGAACTAACCTTCACTCTACAAGAAAATTGGCTAGTTCTTTCTAAATTTATTGATTCACTTGTCACTGTTTTTAGGATGTTGTCTACTGCTCTGATTAGAAAATCTATACTCTTTTATCAAATCCAATTGCTCGATTCAAGTAATACATAATTGGTGCAGAGATTGCCATTGTCACGAATTCACTCAATGCCAATGTTCCATAAGTGATCCAAAAAGGTTTGCCACCTGTTGGCACTAGCATGTACGCAATCAAAATCATACTCACTGTGAAAAATAAAGTATTCAATGCCAAACGAACTTTGACGTTTTTTACTTTATTATGCAATAAAGCTGTAATACCTAGTGCAAGTAATGTTTGTCCTCCACCGAACAAGACATCTAAAATACCAAAACCAAAAAAAGCATTATACACAACTACACCGCCTAAGACGCCCCATAATAGTTTTCGATTAAAGACGACTAAGTGATTCAAGCTTTCTGAAATTCGGATTTGAACTGGTCCTGATGAAAGTGGTGTAACAAAAGTCAACGCTAAATATAAGGCCATTACAATTCCATTAATTATTACTACTCTTAAACGCTGATTACTTTTTGTTTTCATTTCCTTTTCCTCTTTTCTCCTAGTTTTGTTAACGCGGGATGGTCGACGAACCGCAAAAGGTATTATAGCAGATGTCTTTTACTTTTCAACCATGCTTTTATTTTTTAAGCAACAGTCACAATTGTAAACGTTTGCAAAAACAGTGTGTTTTATGGTATAAAATAAGTGTAAGAGGACATAGGAATTCCCCGTCACGCAAACGAAGTAGGTTTTGCACGCAGAGAATTGTTATGAACTTAAATAAACAACAGAAAGGTGTGGGAATTTGAGCTACCTCTTACTATTACCAAGGTCTAGCAAGCAGCGGAAGAACTAAGTGGACATTTCGAACCTTAGAATTCTTCTCCTTACACAGTTAAGGATTGAGCACTTGCTAGACTTTTTTTTATTTTTTTCGGATAAGTTCTTTTTTATTTCGGATTTCCTCTGCTATAATAACTAGGAATCTGCAAAAAAAGATCTTTTTTTGCGTTAGCCACAGGAGGCACACATGAATTTTCATTATCATCTTTTAATCAATCGAGCTGCTGGAAGTGGCAATGGTCAAAAAGTCGCCGATAAAATGTTTCCCATTTTCGATCAGCATCAAGCCAACTATTCTGTCTATTATTCAGAATACCCTGGACATGATGCAGAGCTAGCAGAGCAACTTGCTAAAGACACACTATTACCATGGACTACTGAGAATCAAGAAACAGTGACTACTTTCCCGCTCCTAGTCATCGTTGGTGGTGACGGAACGCTACACCAAGTGTTAAACACGTTTTACCAATTAGATTTGGAGTTACCCGTCGCTTATGTTCCAGCTGGTTCTGGAAATGATTTTGCCCGCGGAATTGGCTTATCTCGTAATACAGAACAAGCGGTCACTCATTTATTGAACACAGATGAGCCACAAGAAATCAATCTATTGACTTATCAAGAACAGGTAACTGACACCAAAGGAGTTTTAGTCAACAATCTTGGCATTGGTCTTGATGCGGCAATCGTTCATACAACAAACCATTCCGCTACCAAAGAGCGCTTAAATAAGTATAATTTAGGCTCACTTTCTTATATTTTATCCATTTTACATGTCTTTTTTACACAAAAAGGATTTCCAATTTTGGTAGATGTTGGCGGAAAAACAATAAATTTTGAAAAAGCTTTTCTTTGTACAACGACCAACCACCCTTATTTTGGGGGTGGCGTTGCTATTGCACCAACTGCTGAGGTATTTAAACCAACAATTGATTTTGTTGTGGTTGAGAGAATTAATTTATTCAAAATTATTTGGATCGTGATTTTATTACTACAAAAGAAACAATTAAAATCAAAGAATTTCCACCATTTTACTACAAGCAAACTACGTATCGTCTCCACGACTCCACAGTTTGGCCAAGCAGACGGCGAAGACATTGCACCCCAATCATTTGATTTACAGTTTGGAACGAAGACCCAGTCATTTTGGTGCCAAACAAAAAAATAAGGAGATTGTTTCCAGAACAACTCCTCAATATATGGTAAAAAGAATTAGCGGGTAAAATCAACGATGGTTGATTTTACCCGCTAATTTTAGTGTTTTGTCATTTCAAACGAATCTTTTCCATCCCAATCATTGGATCGATTGATTGATTTTCAATTGCTTCACTTGTTAAGATGTAATTTTTAGGTTCTTCGTTTGCTCCCACTTCTTTTTCTGTTTCCATCGTTTGTGTTTCAAATAAAGGAACTTCTTGGACAACAAATTCATTTTTGACTTCTTTTTTATTGGAAACCACTGCCTCTTCTTTTTTGGCTGTCTTCACTACTTTTTCTGATCCTTCACTTGTATAGGAACCATCTTCAAAAGGATCATTTCCCACTAATGAATCTTCATATGCAGTCAACTTCGTCCGCGTAACAAGCGTCATACTATCGTTTTCTTCAATCCTTCGTTTCAGGGTCGTCATACGACTAGCCGTTTCATTTTTGACGCAAGTCAAATAAGCTTGCTCTTCTCCCAACAAAATCAACAGATCTTTACTTCGGGTAACTGCTGTATACAATAAATTACGTTGTAACATCCGTTGATACTGATGCACCATCGGCAAGATAACCATCTTAAATTCGCTACCTTGCGATTTATGGATCGAACAACAATATGACAAGGTAATTTTATTCCACTCGTTTCGCTTATACGTTACCTCGTTTGCATCGAATTGAATAACTAATTCATCCACTTTATCATCAGAATCTTTCGCTAAAATGATTCCTGTGATGACACCCATATCTCCATTAAAAACATTCAGTTCTGGTGTGTTGACTAGCTGTAATACTTTGTCCCCAATTCGATAAACTGTTTCATTCCAGCGAACTTCTTTTTTATTAGGTCCACCCGGATTAAAGATTTCTTGCATCATCTTATTCAACGCATCAATTCCAGCTGCACCTCGATACATTGGCGCTAATAACTGAATATCTTGCGCAGTAAATCCTTTATTTTTAGCCTTTTCTACGATTTGCGAAATCAAAGGTTCGATTTGGTACGCATCACTTCTAAAAAAAGAGCGATCTTTTTGATTCTGAGTAAAATCACTTGGCAAGCGACCTTCCTTGATTTCATGTGCTAATGGAATAATACTGGATCCGTCCCCTTGTCGATAAATCTCATTGAGTTCCATTTTTGGAATCTGTTCGATGTCTAGTAGGTCATGTAATACTTGACCAGGACCAACGGATGGTAGCTGATCTTTGTCCCCAACTAAAATAACCTGCATATTTGTTGGAATTGCTTTAAATAAAGTATTCGCTAACCACGTATCCACCATCGACATTTCATCGACAATCAATAAACCACCTTCTAGCTCTTTCGTGCTGACAGAAGGTGTTTTTTCACGGCCATTCAATCCAAGTAAGCGATGAATCGTGCTAGCTGGCAAGCCTGTTGTCTCATTCATTCGCTTAGCTGCTCGTCCCGTTGGCGCTGCTAGTAAAACCGGAAAGAGTTCTTGCGTATATTTATTGGGATCTAGTTCAATTCCATTTAATTCAGCGAATAAATGAACGATCCCGTTGATGACCGTTGTTTTTCCTGTCCCTGGTCCCCCTGTCAAAATAAATAAAGGCGAACGTATCGCTTCAGCAATCGCTTTTTCTTGTGAATCGCCATATTGGATTCCAAAGATTTTTTCGATACGTCGAATATTTTTAGTGATCTCTTTTTCTGGATAATGAATTTCTTTTTTACGACTTAACAATCGTTGAATCGAGTTGCCAATCCCCCACTCTGAAAAATACAAGCTATTTTCATATAAGTTTGTTTCTTCCTGTTGGATTTTTCCCTCTTCGACCAGTTGAATAATAACTGTGGCAACTTGATCCGGCTCAATCTCAACCGGACGACTGGTTTCTAAAATCCGGATTGTTTGCGCCAAAAGAGTGTCAGCAGGAACATATGTATCACCTGTTTGGACACTGTGCTGGAAAATTTGATGCAAGATAGCCGCACGAATTCTCCTTGGCGAATCCGAAGCGATCCCAATTTGTTCCGCCAGGTTGTCTGCTCGTTTAAATCCAATTCCTTCAATATCTTCGACTAACTGATACGGGTTTTCTTGAATAATATCTAACGCTTCATTTTTGTACGCTTGATAGATACTGAAAGCCAATTGACTACCGAAACCATATCGATTTAACCCCATGATGACTTGATCCATTCCATGATTCAAGCGAATCGTTTCAGCAATCATGTCACGCTTTGGTTTCGTTAAACCAGAGATTTGTCGTAAAAGCGAAGGATCTTCGATGATTTTTTCAATCGCATCTTCTCCCAGCGTCTCAACGATTTTTTCAGCTGTTTTTTTACCAATCCCCGGAAATTTTTCGCTTGAAAGATACGAAACGATTCCATTAGCTGTTGTTGGTTTTTCTTGCTCATAACGTTCAACCTTCAACTGGCGGCCATATTTAGGATGATCCACTAGTTCGCCGTAGAAACGATACGTTTCATTTTCTTGGATTTCACCGAAACTCCCCGTAACAACGATTTCTTTTTCTCGATAGTCTGCACTCGTTTCATTCACATGGACTAAGAGAACTTTATAAAAATTACTTGGGTTTTGAAAAAAAATCGCGGCAACTGTCCCAACGAAATATGGCATTTCTTCTGGCTGCATCGAAGCCGCCTCCTTCTTCTATAGTAACGGTTCTGGTTTATTATCCAATCCTAAAAAATCTACTTCATTCCAAACTTTTAGTCGATAAGGTAATAAGTTATTTGGCTCTTCGGTTTCTAGTATAGTCAAACTACTATTAAATAAGCCACCCATTTCACGTAATTGGCTCAACTCTTTTCCCGTCATCCACTGAATTGCGGCCGTCAACGACGCTCCGTGTCCCACGAATAAAATGGGGCCATCATGTTGTGCCACTGCATCTGCTACAACAGTTTCGATTCGCGTAATCGCGGCTGCAATCGGTTCACCATGAAACGGTGTTGGATCATATTTATCTAAATGATTACGTAAATTAGGTAGATTTTTGGGGAATTTTTCATACATCTCTTCGATTTTTTGACCTTCCAGCAGGCCTAGCCCCAACTCGCGAAGCTTATCCGTAAAAATAATTTCAACTGGGTGTGTCAACATGCGGTTGATTCCTTCAGCTGTATCACGTGCTCTCTTCGCCGTACTTGCATAGATAACTTCAAAAGGAACGTTCTTCACTTTTTCCCCTAGTGCTTTGATTTCTTCATAACTTTGTGGGAGTAAAGGTGAATCTCCATTACTTCCTTGGAAGCGACGTTCTTGATTCCATTCTGTTTTGCCATGTCGGGTAAAATATAAATCCATTCTTCCTCACACCTCACTCATTTGTCTAGCATTCTTTTTACACTTCTTTATCAAAGATTAATCAAGTTTATCATGTTCATAATGGTGTGTTAACTCTAACGCAGGAAACCCCTGTTGGCGCAACGCTTCATAAACGATCATAGCTGCCGTGTTTGACAAATTCAGTGAACGCACATGTTCATCGTTCATTGGAATACGTAAACATTTCTCTTCATTACTACGCATGAATTCTTCAGGTAATCCGGTAGTTTCTTTACCAAATAAAAAGAAATGATCTTCGCCATCTGCAAAATTTTCATCACTATAGATTTTATTGGCAAATTTTGAAATCAAATGTAGTTTTCGATTTCCCAAAAAGTCTAAAAATGCTTCGAGATTTGGATAATACTTGATATTTACATCGTTCCAGTAGTCCAACCCAGCACGTTTTAAGTGTTTATCATCGGTGGAAAAGCCTAAAGGTTCGATCAAATGTAAGGGTGTATTCGTTGCGGCACATGTTCGTGCAATATTTCCAGTATTTGCTGGAATCAAAGGTTCAAATAAAACGATATGATTCATCTGTTGCTCATCCTCTCATGGTAATGTTTCATTTTTATTAATAAATACGATTGAATTTTGGCATAAAAAAAAACGTATCAACTCGGTGTTAGTCACTGCGAGTCGTTACGTTAGTGAAGCTCTTCTCACTATCTTTTATCAGAACAGGAACCTGATAAAAACCAATGAAAAAACAACTTGTTGCTACTATATCACCATTAAATTATTTTTGCAACCACTTGTTAATAAAAACTCAATGTAAACGGTTTTTCTTAGTTCCTTTTAATAATTCAACATCGATTGTAATTTTTTCTAGCGGATGCTTATACAAATTCTCTTTTATTTCAGACGCAACTTGCCATTCCAAAGGTGACATCGCCAAGAGATCTCGTTGATTTTTTTCTGGGATTTCAAATTCATATGTGACACGCTGACGTTCAATCAAGTCTAGTGATTCAGCAAACTTTGTGACAACTCGCTCATTTGAATAATTTTGTTTTTCTGGTTGATCTGGATAAAAAGCTTGTCGTAATTCTTTCAAATAGTTTTCTTGAGGTACAATTTTTAAAACCTCGCCATCGTCTGTTAACACCCGTTGAAATTCTTGATAGTGTGAAGGTGAAAAAATATTTAAAATCGATGAAACCTGTTGTGATGCAAAGGGTAAGTTTGTTAAATCTGCTACACACCACAAGGCTTGAACTTCTTGTTCCGTTGCAGCATATACACCTTCTTTAGAAATATCAAAACCAACTGCTGTTTTTATTTTTTGCAACTCATTGATTTCATTTAAGAAGCTACCTTCTCCACAACCAACATCTAAAACAGTCGCCTCTGTTGGTAGATGTTTGGCAATCAATTCGATTACCGGTTGGTACATTCCTGAACGTATCATTCGTCGCCTAGGCGCAAACATTTCTTGATCATAGTCCGTTTTGACTGCATGCGATAAAAAATAAAGTGTTCCCTTTTTAGATAAATCAAAACGATGACTGTTTTCACAAACTAAACCTTGTTCTGTTGCAACAATCGCTCCATGGCAAACTGGACAACAAAACAACTGCTGATGTTTCAATAAAAACTGGCGTCCACGGTCAATTTTTTTTAGCATATACTTCCCTCATTTCATTTTTATCTTACCTGTTGCCGAAAACTTTAGCAACCGGAAAAAATGTGTTACAATGCCCAAGAAGAAACGCAAAGGAGTGCAGTTTATGATTAGAGAATTTTGTGCCGAAAATTACACCTCGATCCCTTTAGCGATTTCCCGCGGCGCGAACCGGATCGAGTTATGCGACAACCTTGCTGTGGGGGGAACCACACCAAGCACTGGCGTAATTGAAGAAGCTTTAAGCTACGCTGGCGAAAAAGAAATCCCCGTGATGACGATCATTCGTCCACGTGGAGGCGACTTTGTTTACAACGATATTGAATTAAAAATCATGCATACTGATTTGATTGAAGCAAAAAAACTAGGAACAGATGGTGTTGTTATTGGCTGTCTCACTCCTTCTGGTTGGTTAGATGAAGAAGCCTTAGAGTTGTTGATTGAAACAGCAGAAGGATTACAGATCACTTTCCATATGGCATTTGATAGCATCCCTAAAGAACGTCAATTTGAAGCAATCGATTGGCTAGTTGAACATGGCGTTGAACGAATTTTAACCCATGGCGGTATAGCCGGTACACCAATTGAGAATAACTTTGCGCATTTGAAAGAATTAATAGCGTATGCAGATAATCGTTTGATTATTTTACCCGGCGGTGGTGTATCTGATAAAAACGCAGAACAAGTTGCAAAAGAATTGGGTGTTGCTGAGGTACATGGGACAAAAATTGTTTCACTGGATTAATCCCAAAAAAAGAGTGTGGCCTGATGAGGTCACACTCTTTTTTATAGTATAAATGATTGCTCGCTAATTTATTGGAGCTGAACGCTTTGAGCCACAACCTTACATAAAATACCCCATAAATAAAGAAGCAATATTAAAATAAATCAATACACTTGTCAGATCACTTAAAGTGGTAATAAATGGCCCACTCGCAACTGCCGGATCAAACCCCAAACGATCCATCAACATTGGAATCAAACTTCCTGCTAGATTAGCAACTGTAATTGCAAACAACATTGCCATTCCAATAACAAATCCTAGAATAAAATTATTCTTCCAAAAACCAACGATCAAGAAAATAGTCAGACCTGTCACTGCTCCAGTGACTAAACCTGTAAAAACTTCTGCTAGAATCAATCGTGTAAAACTATTTTCCTTTTCATCGGAGATAGCTAGTCGTCGCACAGCAACCGCCAATGACTGCGTCCCCGCATTCCCAGCTGTCCCTGTAATTAGTGAAATAAACACCGCCAAAATACTTGCTTCACTCACGAGGTCTTCATAATGACTAATCAATGACGCTGTTGACATACCTAAAAATAATAGCGTAATCAACCACGGTAGTCGCCTGGATGCAGCCTTGATCGGATTTTCATTGACTTCTTCTACATTGACCCCGGCTAAACCAGAGTAATCACTTGCTGCTTCATCATCAATAACATCAATAATGTCATCAACCGTTACGATCCCTAACAAGTGATCATCGTAGTCAGTAACTGGCAATGCTAGAAAGTCATAGTCTCGGAATGTTTGCGCCACATCTTCTTGGTCATCACCCACATGCACTGAGATGATTCGCTCACTCATCAAGTCAGCGATCATCGTATCGTCATCATTGACAATCAAATCACGCAAAGAAATAACACCAACTAGTTTTCCTTCTTGATTGACCACATAAATGTAATAAATCGTTTCAGCTACATCCGCCTCATTTTTCAACACATACATCGCTGAACGAACAGTTTGATTGGCAACGATCGAAACAAACTCCGTTGTCATGATGGCACCGGCTGTCTCATCTTCATAGTGTAACAATTCTTTGATTTCACTAGCATCTTCAGTGGACATCAAGCTTAAATATTTAGCTGTTTGTCTTTTATCTAATGTGTTTAACAAATCGACTGCGTTATCGGTATACATTTCTGCTAACATATCCGCAGCATAGCTTGGTCGCATTTCCGCCAAATATTCCTTCATATGTTCATTATCTTCTTCAATCACATCGAACATATCAGCTAATTCTTTCGGCGAAAGATACGTATAGATCAATTGACGATCATCTTCAGGGAGTGACTGGTAGAACTGCCCCTGCTCATAAATGTGCATCTCCAAGAAATCATTTCTAAATTCTTGAATATTATTTTTCTTCAAATCCTGAGCCAACTGGGCAAATCTTTCCTCTAATTCTTGATTTTCGTCCAAACCAATCTCACCTCACCTTAATCTTTAAAACATTTGATCACTGCAGCCATATCTTCTGCTAATGGCTGCTTAAATTCCAATAATTCTTGAGTAAACGGATGATAAAATCGTAAATCATAACAATGGAGCGCCTGCCTTTGGATGCCCAAATCCATACGTCCTTCATACATATCATCACCTAACAAAGGACAACCTATTGCAGCAAAATGAACCCTAATTTGATGCGTACGTCCTGTATGAAGCTGGATATCAACCAATGCTGCATCTAAAAAAGCTTGGTCCAGCCAATACTCCGTCTCCGCTGCTCGACCTTCTGGAGAAATCGTTCGTTTCAGTAACGAAGTATAATCCCTCGCAATCGGCAATTCAATACTTCCATGTTTTTGCAGTTCATCGATTTTCCCGCTAACTAACGCTTGATATTTTTTCGTAAATTTCTTTTCTCGAAGTTGTGTATCCAACTTTGCGTGAGCAAAACCGTGTTTGGCAAATAGCATCAGTCCAGATGTATCTCGATCCAATCTGGTTACTACATGTATCACTTGATTTTCATACCCTTGTTTTTTGTAATACGCTTTGACTCGATTCGCCATCGTACCATTGGGATGGTATTGTGCCGGAATCGAAGAAACACCTGCTGGTTTATTGACGACTAAAACATGTTCATCTTCAAAAACAATATCGATTGGCGTCTCATCTAAAAGAACTGTTTCATGCTCTCCCTCAGCAGGAATCACAATGGTTACCTTATCATTGTCCGTCAGAGAAAACAAGACATTTTCGACTTGGTCGTTGACTTTGATCTCGCCACCTTGAAATTTTATTTTTGCTAATAAACCTTTAGAAATTCCCTGTTCTTTCAAGAAATATTTTACTTGTTGCGGATGTTCCTTTTGGTATATCCATGTAAACTGCATACTATCCCTCACCAATAAAGGCATCCTTCACACGATGCCAAAAATGCATATGTCGATAAGAAGCAAAATGGATGCGTTCTTTCGCAATTCGGTAATAAATTGAATGAATGTGTCCTTTTGCCACGTCTAATTGATCGACTGTCACCAAATAATCTTCTGTATTTTCTAATTTGATTTCAACCCACTCGTCTTGCCCAATAACGATGGGCGAACCTAACGTCCGAAAGACACGATTATTTAAAGAGGCTATTTCTGCTAATTGAAAAGCATTGATACTTGGATGAATCACTGCCCCTCCAATACTTTTATTGTACGCAGTGGAACCGGTCGGCGTTGAAATAGCCAAGCCATCACCTCGAAAACTTTCAAACAATTCATCTTTGATATACACATCCGCAACCATTGTCCGGTTTGCTCGTTTGATTGTCGATTCATTCAATGCAAAAAAATGTTTGTCCGGTTGATTATTGGTGTAACTGATCCGCACATCGAGTAAAGGGTAACTAACACTTTGTTCACGCGTTGTCAGCAAGCTATCCACTAACTCTTCTAGTTCGTAATCGCGCCAGTCTGTATAAAAACCAAGATGTCCAGTATGCACACCTAAAAAGCGAACTTCATTTAACCGATGATTAAACCGATGAAAAGCCGAAAGTAACGTTCCGTCCCCTCCAACTGAAATTACCAGTTCCGGATTTTTTTCATTGATTTTGATACCAGCTTTCGTTAAAAGAGCAACCAACCGTTCGGTAACTTCTAATGTTTTTGCTTCATTATTATGAACAATGGCTACTTTCATTCGTTGCCTCCTTGCTTCTCATCTTCTTTATCTAGCAACGTTCGATAATAAACATCATCTGATTTTCCTCGACCATGAGAAAATAGGCGCTGTGCTTCTTGGATTTCTTCGCGAATATTAGACATTTCTTCATCTAATTGATACGCGGCTTCTGCGGCGCGTTGTAATCGCTCGCTCATTTCTTCTGGAAAAACACCTTGATATTTATAATTTAGCGAATGTTCGATTGTCGCCCAAAAATTCATCGCTAATGTTCGAATTTGGATTTCAGCCAAGATTTTTTTTTCACCGTTAATCAGTTGAACAGGATACTCGATTACTAAATGATAGGAACGATACCCGCTCGCTTTTTTGTTCGTAATGTAGTCTCTTTCTTGAATTACCTTCATGTCTTTACGGTTACGAATCACCTCTACAACTTGGTGAATATCTTCGACAAACTGGCACATAATACGTAATCCCGCAATATCAGACATTTCTTCTTCTAGCCGTCCCATTGGAATATGTCGTAACTGAGATTTTGTTACAATGCTATCGACTGGTTTCACACGACCAGTTACAAATTCAATCGGCACATGTTGATTTTGTTCACGAAATTGTTTACGAATCCCGCGTAACTTAACTTTCAATTCTGATACAGTTTGTTCATATGGTGCTAAAAATGTTTCCCAATCTCGTTCCATAACTCATACCTCTACTTTGCACTGACATTCATTGCCTATTTTACCATATAACCAATAGTTTCCGTAATCGTTCACCCTTTCATTGACCAGAAAAGAAAATTTAGGCAAAATAAAGAAAAAAGGAGCGAATAACATGGCAGAAAATTTAGAAATCGAATTTAAAACAATGCTTTCTCAAACAGAATATCAACAATTGATTGCTCATTATCAATTGACAGCGAACGATTTTAAAACTCAAATAAATAGCTATTTTGATACACCTGATTTTCAATTAAAAGCAAAAAATTGTGGACTACGCATTAGAAGATATGAAGAACTGGCAGAATACACACTAAAAACTCCGGTTGCATCAGGTCTATTAGAAACAACTGATACACTAACTCGAGCGTGTGCTGATGACATTCTTCAATCAAATGTGCTACCAGTCACAGGTCACGTCTTTGAAAAATTAATTGAGCTTGGAATTCACTCCTCTCAACTAATCAAAACTGGAGAGCTAACGACTGAACGTGCAGAATTTCACATAAAGGAAGGTCTCTTAGCCATTGACCAAAGTTGGGCAGAGAATTTACATGACTATGAATTAGAGCTCGAAGTGCAAGATACAAACACAACCAGTGCTGATTTTTTGCAGTTTCTAGATTCGTTCCATCTTCCTTATCGTCCAGCAAAAAATAAAATCTATCGAATGATCGAAGCAAAAAATTAGATTTCTTTCATTTTCACAAGGCGCATGAGTTCATTTTTTGTGCTTTTTCTGTTAAGTTATAGTCTGTGGATGAAAGAATTCACTAATTATATAGAATCTATTTTTGGGGGAGATTCGTATGATCGAAATTTATCTTTTCGTGAACCCTTTGGGGAAATACTGTTTTAATATGGAACGGCAGCTGTTACAGTTCATCGAAGAAGAATATGGGACGACAAATCTAAAAAACAAAAAAGTTCAATTTCGTTTTTTACCTTTAGTTAACTTGCAGACAATTGGGGATGTCATGCAAACACGAGGTATTGATCGTCAAAATTTAGAAGAACGTAACAATTTATTTTCAACAATCTACTCTGCATCACTTGATTGTAAAGCTGCACAGTTTCAAGGAAAGAAAAAAGGACGTCAGTTTTTGATTAAATTGCAAGAAGCTGTAGGCTGTAATGATATTCCTTATTCACAAGCTTTATCTGAGGAACTTTTTGCGTCTATTGGTGGAGATCTAGCAATGTTCAAAGAAGACCGTCAATCTGAATTTGTAAAGGAAGCTTTTTTCTCTGACCAGAAAATCGCTCGAGAGATGGGAATTACTAAGCATCCTTCCGCTGTTGTTTATAATTACGCATATGATTGTGATTTCGGCGTTTTAGTCGAAGGCACAAATACTGTTCACCGTATTCAAGAACTTTGTAAAGTAACTGATGAATCCTACCAAATTTTTACTGGTCAGCAATTACATACAACTGGTTCAAAGTTTACAACTGGCGCAAGCCACTTATCCTTACTTTCAAATTAATTTTATTCAAAATAAATATGATCTATTTGACCTCCAAGACTGCTTGAACACTCTGTCTTGGAGGCTTTTCTTTCATTAAAAAAAGAACCTCGACAAAAGTCGAGACTCTTTTTTTAGGTGGACAACAAGAAGACAACTCGTCTCCTGTATCCCCACATGAAAGATTCGTTTTCTCAGCAGAAACCTTCTTTTCTTTCTTGCTTTTTATAACTCACCGATCAACGCTTCTAATTCGTCCAAACGTTTTTCAAACATGGCCATTGCATCTTCAATATAAGCTGCTTGCGTCATATCAACACCCGCTTTTTTCATTACTTCCACTGGATAATCACTGTTACCTGCTTTTAAATAAGCTAGGTAATTATCCAATGCATTTGGTTCTTTCGTCCAAATCTTCTTCGCTAATGCAGAGGCTGCAGAAAATCCTGTTGCATATTGGAAAACATAATAATTGTAGTAGAAATGCGGAATACGTGACCATTCATATTTGATTTCTGGATCTTCTTCCACTGCTGGTCCGTAATATTTTGTATTTAATTTGCCATAGCTTTCACTTAAATATTCACTCGTTAACGGCACACCTTTTGCATCTTCAACATACATAAAATGTTCAAATTCAGCAAATTGTGTTTGACGGAAAATTGTTCCCTTAAAACCGTCTAAATAATGATTTAATACGTATGCACGCACACGAGGATCTGTTTCTGTTTCCAATAAATACTCAGTCAAAATATTCTCATTCGTCGTCGAAGCAATCTCCGCCAAGAAAATTGAATAATCCCCATAAACATACGGTTGGTTTGAACGAGTAAAGAAACTATGCACGCTATGACCCATTTCGTGAACTAAGGTAAATAATTGATCTAATGTATCATGCCAATTCAACAAAATATATGGCTTTGTATCATAGCTTCCTGAAGAATACGCCCCACTACGTTTCCCTTTGTTTTCAACAACATCGATCCAACGATCAGCAAATGCTTCTTCAACAACTGCCATGTACTCTTCACCCATTGGCTGTAAAGCTTCCAAGGCTTTTGCTCTTGCATCTTCATAAGAGAACTTGATTGGCGCTTCACCCAATACTGGCGTATACAAATCATACATGTGTAGTTCTTCCACATTTAATAAACGTTTACGTAACTCCATATAACGATGTAACAATGGCAAGTGCTTATTCACTACTTCAACCAATGTATCATACACACTTTCGGGAACGTGATTATTGCTTAAAGAAGCTTCACGAGCAGAACCATAATGACGTGCTTTCGCTTTAAAATTGTATCCCTTGATATGCGCACTCAAAGTCGAAGCAAAAGTATTTTTAAATTGTTCATACACTTCATATAATCCCTTAAATGCCGCTTCGCGTACAGAACGGTCTGTACTTTCTAACAATTGACCATAGACCCCATGAGAAAGTTGGATTTTTTCACCATTTTCCCCTGTGATTGTTGGAAAAACTAAATCAGCATTGTTCAACACTGAAAACGTACTACTTGATGCGCCAAAAATCTCGCCAGCCCCAGCTAAAAGTGCTTCCTGATCAGCGGATAAGACATGTGCGCGATTATCAACCATTTGTTGAACGAAATGGCGATAAATTTCTAATTTTGGTTCTTCTTCAAAGTAACTCCAAATCGTTTCATCGGACAATTGTAGAACTTCTGGTTCTAACCATGAAACAGATTCCCCTACTTTTGCCATTAAGCTGCCAGCACGAGAATGCAAAGCTTGATATGTCGTATTTGCAGTGTCTTGGTCATTCTTCAAATGAGCGTAAACATACAATACTTCAATTTTACGATAAACATCTAAAACAAACTCAAGCGCATTCAAAAATGCGGTGGCGCCGTTAGCCAATGTTCCTTTATATGTTTCTGCTTGCGTCAGTTCTTCAGATAGTTCTTGATATTTTTCGTCAAATTCTTGATCATTTGCAAAAATTTTCGTCAAATCCCAAGTTAATTTTTCGGATAATTCTTCACGATTCGGTAATTGGGTTGTTTCACTCATGAAATCGACTCCTTTTCTTAATCTTTCTTCATCTTATCACAAATTTTCTCAGACAAAAGCTTCTTGCTTAAATTAGTCTAAATATTCTAACAAAAGTTTTTCAACTTTTTAGTTATCTTCTTTCTTTTTCCATAAATCACAACACTCTTTAAAAAATCGCCAATACGTTTGTTCTTTCGATATCAGTGGAAATAACCACTCTGACACAATTTTTTCAAGTTTTTCCCGCCAGAAAAGATAATGAAGCAATCGATTTTCTTGCACTGTTTCCTCAAAAAGTACTCGATACACAACTACACTTGTACCAAAGAAAAAGAAAAATTCACTTTGCTGGTAAATCCATGATGAAAGATAAAGAAGATGCTTTCCTCTCATATAACAAAACTCTTGCACTTTTAACAGAGAACCTTGTTTCCGACGTAATTCCCGATCGAGTTCCTGATAAATACCTTTTTTAGCTCGATTAGCAATCATTTGTGTCCTGCTACACCACTTCTTTGTCAAAATCTCAGTTAAGGAGCAAGTATAAAACGGCCATTCCATCACTTGATAACTGATTTTCCGAGTAATCGACAGCGTTAATCGATAATAGAGATACAACTTTCCTGCTTGTCTGTCCACTGCCCAAAAATGAACATTTTGTTGTTCATCATAGCGGCAACTTCCTTTCACCAATTGAGATAATTTTTGTTCCGACAATAGCTTCTTGTTAATCAAACCACTACCAAGAATCCACCAAACGGTGAACTGTTTACGCTTATAATTCATTGTCCGTTCAATAAATCGTGAATATATTAATGGCGAGCATTGGATCTCAAACGCAAGATTCTCACTAAGCAAATCGGGTCTTTGAGCTAATTCGGGTAAATAAGGTTCTATTTCTACCTCTTCATTGAATTTTTTTAACCATTGATAAAAGACTTCTTTCAGGAATATATGCTCCTCTGATTCTGCTTCACTAAACATTTGACATAAATTACTTTTTTTATGCGCAAAATGCGGCCGAACTTGCTTCCCTTGTTTTAAAATCACCGGTAAACGACAACCTGGACAAAAATAATTTTCTTGTTTTTCAGCATCATCCGCGCGATATCTTTCTCCCCATCGATTGATTGCATACAACATCGTATTCACCCTTTTTCATTTGTCAAAAGAAGTTACGCGATTTCTAATGAATTTTTTGCAAAAAAAAGTCATTGTTGATTGTTTATCAACAATGACTTTTTCGATATCGCTATTTAGTTGAAATAAAATCTAGTACGTTCAATCGCATTTCGCTCCATTAAACATGTTCCATGTTCGCTTAATGCATCTGCAGTGCGGTCACTTTTCTTAGAAAATTCAAGAATTCTCGCAACTTGATTTTCTACATCCACTTGGTTAAGATTTTCAAGCCAAAAATGTACTGATAAATAGTATTTTCCTTCAAACAAATATAAATCCGTCCAAGCAGACTCCAACTGTACATCTTGAGCTAACTGAATCATTTGTTCAAAGTCATCAAATACAAAAATTGCACGACTCTCATCCGTTTTTACAGAGTCATCTTCCCCATCTTTGGTCTCATCGTAATCATCAATGACTTGTTGACGCAAAAACTCACTAACATCATTTGAATCAATCGGACCATCGTGCGCTTGGATCATTTCTTCATCAGGCAAATTCTTACTAATAAATAATTCTAGTCCATCACCTTTTGGCAAAACTTGGAAAGTCACAGCTTCGCTTCCACGAAATTCTTCTTCGATGTCGACTTCTTCTAAAATACTATAAAAGAAATTCTCAATCTCTTTATGATTGCCCAATAAATCTAAAAAAGAGACACCTCGTTCTTCTAAATCTTCATGACCAATCAACACGCGGATGGTATTTTCATTTATATGTTCCATTTCCATTTCGCAACACCTCACTTTGCCACAACGGTTAATATAGCTTCATTGTAGCGAAAACCAATTAAATGTAAAGGAAAACCTTACTTTACCAATAGAAAGTTAAAAAATCTTTCTTTATTGAAGCAGCTACTGAAACAATCAACTGATGCTCTTTTTTATAATTGTGTAATGATTTTTTATCTAACCAAAAATAAATAATCATGATCCTTGAACTAAAAATAGCATCCAAGTTTTTTATTATAACAAAAAACTTGGAAGACTATCTACAGACAGTCTTCCAAGTTCGATACTCTTTTATAAACCAGCCATCAACTGGGCTTGACGTAACTCTAATTGACGAACATCACGCGGTAAGAAACGGCGAATTTCATCTTCATTAAAACCAACTTGCAAACGTTTATCGTCAATCATGATCGGACGACGAAGCAATCCAGGATTTTTTTGAACTAAGTCTAGTAACTCTGGCAATGGTAGCTCATCTAAATCCATATTCAACTTTTGAAATACCTTTGATCGTGTTGAAATAATTTCTTCTGTACCATCTTCTGTCATTTGTAAAATAGCTTTTAATTCTGCACTATTCAACGGTTCAGAGAAAATATTACGCTCAACAAAGGGGATTTGATGCTCTTGCAGCCACGCGCGAGCCTTTCTACAGGATGTACAACTTGGGGAAGTATATAGTGTTAACAACGTGCACCACTCCTTTTCGTGAAAATCATCACATTTTTGTAACAGAAGACTCATTTCATCTTCCATCTGTTTCTATTATACCTAATCGCAAATTAAATAGCTACCTTTTTTTTTATATTTTTTTTTAAAAATGAATGTTATCTAAGGTTTATTTACAGTAAAAGCAAGGTTTTTCATTTTAATACACATTTTAAAATGAGAAAATTCCAATCGTTTTCCAATTTTTCTGCAAAATTAAACAGCTAAAAAAACTGTACCACTTTAAAAACGTCAAAGCCAAAAGAAATCGGATACATTCTCGTAGATATGTTTTTTATTCCCACAAGATCAATTATACCTTCTTACTGTTTTCTAAAAATGTTTAACATAACGCCTATTTCATCTGTACTAAATAACAGCCACTATTAACATAAAAAACAATCAATTAAAATAATTCTAAATTAAAAAGAAAAATAATGTTATTTAAAGTTTTCTACGAAATTTTGATGCTGTATCAAAATTCGATTTCTAAAACTTTTCTTTAGATTTAAAAGCAAAAGCACACAACAATATAATCTCAAAAAAGCCTAATTAAGTGTTTTGATTGTTCTTTTCTTTTTTGTCTCATTTTTGGTGAAAAAAACTGAAATTTAAAAACGTTGTTACAACAACGACTAGAAAATACAGTAATAAAAACCTTTATTATCAACGTTTATCGAGATTTTTTTCTGATACAATGATGAAGGATTTGTGAAAAAACAAATGAAAATCGAAAGGCGTGTAAGATTTGATTAAAGCTGTTGTATTTGATGTTGACGATACAATGTATGACCAACAACAACCATTTAAAAATGCGGTGAATAAAGTGGTTCCGCTGGTTTCAGATGAAGATATGCATCCATTATATATTCGTTTCCGTCATCATAGTGATGAAAACTTCCCAAAAGTGATGGCTGGGGAATGGACATTAGAATATATGCGGGCACATCGGATTAGCCAGTCGCTAAAAGATTTAGATTATCCACATATTACTGAAGAAGATGGTTTGTTTTTCCAACAAGTATACGAAGATGAATTAAACAATATTTGTCTACATGATGAGGTTCGCAAAACACTCGACTTTCTAAAAGAAAAAAACGTACCTATGGGCATTATTACGAATGGCCCAACAGATCACCAATCAAAAAAATTAAACCAGCTCCAATTAGCTAAATGGATTCCAACTAAAAATATGATTGTTTCTCAAGCAACTGGGTTTCAAAAACCTGAAAAAGAAATTTTCCAATTAGCAGCCGAAACCTTTTCAATGAACCCAGCAGAAACACTGTATGTTGGTGACAACTATGACAATGATGTTCTGGGCGCACATCGTGCAGAATGGCATTCACTTTGGTTTAATCATCGTGGAAGAACGATTGATACAACTCCTGTTTCAGATATCGAAATTAGTTCGTTTGATCAATTACTTGAAACAATGGAGTCTGTATTTGCCTAACAAAAATCAAAAAAGCTTCTGGACAATTATTTTGTCCGGAAGCTTTTTCCTATTTAGCGATAATATTAGGTAACCTTTTTCAAAAACATTCCTTTTTTTTCAAGCTATTCTTCCAATTCACCCACACTTAAGATCATGCGAATATCGTCTTCTGTCAGCTTCGTTAATTGTTCTTCGTTTCCTTGAATTACTTTTTGGAACAACTCTCGTTTTTCTTTTTGTAAAGAGTTCATTCGTTCTTCAATCGTTCCTTCGGCAATCATTCGCCAAACTTCTACCACATTTTTTTGGCCAATTCGGTGCGCACGTCCGGCAGCTTGTTCTTCAATTGCGGGATTCCACCACAAATCATACAAGATAACCGTGTCTGCTCCCGTTAGATTTAACCCCGTTCCACCAGCTTTCAATGAGATCAAAAAGACATCTCGTTCTCCTTCATTAAAAGCATCTACCATTGTCAAACGATCTTGTGGTTTTGTACTTCCGCGTAAGTAGAAGGTTGTCATCCCTAGTTCTGCCAGCTCTTCTTCCAGAATACTTAGCATTCCAGTAAATTGCGAGAAGAGTAACACACGTCGGTTGTTTTCTTTTGCAGCAACTAACAGATCCTTCACTTGTTCTAGTTTTCCTGAGCCCCCTTGATAATCCTCAATAAATAAGCGCGGGTCACAACAAATTTGACGTAAGCGTGTCAAACCAGCTAAAATTCCGATTCGATTTTTCTTAAATGCTTCTGCATCCATTGAAGCTACTTCCTCCCGCATTTGCCGCAAATAAGCAAGATAAACTGTTTTCTGTTCTTCCGTCAAAGCAGAATATAAATTCATTTCTGTTTTTTCTGGCAAATCTTGAAGAACCGTTTGCTTGTCTCTTCTCAGAACAAACGGGCGAATCATCTGTGCAATCTCTTCTGTCGAAAGTTCCCTGAACTTTGTTCGATTCGGAAAGAAACCAGGCATGATTGTCGCAAACAATGACCAGAGTTCTTCTAAATTATTTTCAATTGGTGTTCCACTCAGCGCAAATCGTTGTGGAACTTGTAGTTCTCTTAAGGCTTGCGCCGTTTTCGTACTACTATTTTTTACCATTTGTGCCTCATCTAAAACCAAATATTGAATTGGCATCTCTTGATAATCAATAACGTCTTGTCGCAAACTAGCATAAGAGGTTACACGAATATCAACATCATTTTTAAGAAGTGTTTCCCGTTCTTTTTTATTTCCATTTACCACTTGGACACTTAACGAAGGTGCAAATTTTTTGATTTCTGCTTGCCAGTTATAAATCAGACTTGCAGGAGCAACAATCAGTGCAGATAGCTCATTTTTTTCTTCTTTTTCTGAAAGTAAAAAAGCAATTGTTTGCAGGGTCTTCCCTAATCCCATCTCATCCGCCAAAATTCCACCAAATTGATAATGACCAAGCATCTTCAACCACTGAAATCCTTGCTTTTGATAATCACGTAGTTCGGCATGCAATCCTTCAGGTAACGTTACTTCATAGTTTTCTGGTTGGATCAGATCCTGCACCATTTTTTTGAAAGAGTCACTAAAGGTTGCTCGACTTCCTGATAATTGGCTTTGAACAATCAAACCTTGGTTTTTGGGCACATGGATCGTTCCTGACTCCGAGCGAATCGATTCTCTCAATTGACGCAAAACTTCACTTGTTTGTTGAAATTCTTCTGAGTCAAAGGATAATACTTGACCATTTTCCAGTGTATAGAACGCATCATTGCGCAACAAGCTTTGTAATACATGATCGATTTCTTTTTCTTGGATGCCTGTCACATCAAACCGTATATCTAACCATGAACCTGTTTCAGTCACTTCAATTTGTGGTTGATGCTTTTGCGCATCCAAATACAGCTCGCGTAATTTTTTACCAATGCGAACTTCGCCAAATTGACGAAAAACAGCTAATTCTGTTCTAAAAAAAGCATATAATTCTTCTCCTGTAGGCAACACACGCTCATAGCCAGTTTCGTTTGCTTGATAGTGATACATCTTGAATAAGTCAATCACTCGTTGTTCTTGTGCTTGATCTCGTAAAATTTCACGAGAAGAGTCTGATTGTACTTCATGCTTCTTATCAGTTGAATAAATGACATCTTCATAAATGAAATCAATTCGTGCTTGAATTTTTCCTTTAGACTTTCTGAAGAAAAACACAAATTCAACAGGGATGTCTACAACTTCTGACTCTACATCCTCCGTTACTTCAACCTCTGCAATCTGAGACAACAAAGGTAGCAACTCTTTAAAAAGTGAAGAAAGCTGTTTCTTTTCAAATTTGACTTGCGGCGTTTCAAAACGCTTCATTAGTTGTTCCCAAGTAAGATAGATCGTTTGCTGTTGTTTCGTCAAAGAATAGAAAGTTCCTTGTATCATTCCCCATTGATAGTGGGTAAAAAATAAATCAAATGTCTTTTCAGCACGTAATAGATACGCATCATCTTCTTTAACTACTTTAAAATGCAGTGGCTTTTCTTGTTCTGAAAATTCAATTCCTTGATAGGTTTGTTGATCCACCATCACTTGCAAACGAGTGGTTTGGTTCATCTGCTCCAATAAATATTTTGCTTGCTCTACTGGTAACATCAAATATCGTTTGTCTAATTTTCCTTTGACTTGTAGTCCACTGACACCGAGTAGTTGTTGTGTTTGTGCCGTTCCAGCGAATAAGCTCAAAATCGTTTGATCTTCTCCTTGAAACGCGCGTCTATCCAATTCAAATTGATATTGTTTATTTACAGTGTACGATTCATTTTCTGTATAAGCTTGCAAAAAGTCATAGATATTTTTGACAATATAGGTTTTCTTAGGTGCTTTTAAATAGCCGATTCTCAAAGAAACTGCTAGTAACGCTAATTCTGGATGGTATTGATTGGTTTCAATTGCTTCGACTTGGTACTCAACAATTAGCGGCTGGATGGCACGCGTTGTTTGTTTCGTCTGTAAACGTGCAAACCCTTTGCTTAAAATATCACCTTCACTAACTGTTCGAACTGGTTCAAGCATCTGCTGATCTTTACTCATTACTCGAGAAACATTTTTGGAACGAAGATATAATTCAACAGCCACCGTATGTTTACAATAATGATGCTCTTCCCAATAAGGACACTGGCAATAATCAACTTCCTTTGCTGTACCATCTAAATCAATCATGTATAATTCGCTACCTAATACTTCAGCATGCCATACGTTATTTTCTTGATCAGGAACAACCGATAACACTCGACCTTCTTGCAAGTATTTGCGTCCGCGTTCAATCACTTTTTCCGGAATACTCCATTTCATCGTTATCAATCTCCCTTTATCCAAGATGATAGCGAACGGTACTTTGTCCACTACCTTTTGCATCGATTCTTATTTGTTGTAACACTCGTTCTTTTAACTCTCTTACGTGACTGATGATTCCTATCATCCTTCCTTCACTTTCAATTGTTTCTAAAGCTTCCATTGCCATCTCTAGAGCTTCTTCATCTAGAGAACCAAACCCTTCATCAATAAATAGTGCTTCAACAGTAATTCCGCCTGACTGTGCCTGAATAACTTCTGCCAATGCTAACGCTAACGAGAGGGCAGCAATGAAACTTTCTCCCCCAGACAAGGTATGTGCACTTCGTGTCATACCTGCTTCGTCATCATACACATTGATTTCCAATCCAGTTTTTCCACGATAGCTCCCAACTGAATCTGCTAACTCAAACTGATACCGATTTTTCGTTAGACGTTGTAAATGGTTGTTAGCTACTTGGAGCACTTCTTGTAAATACACTTGAAGGACATATCTTTCTAAACTGATTTTTTTCACATTTTCACCGTTAATTGTTTGTGAAAGTTGTTGTAACTGTGCCAACTCATCCAATTGCTCTTGACTAGTTTGATAAAGTGCTAAAAATTCTGTCACAATGGCTTGATTGTTTTCTTGTTGTTCTTGAATTTTATAGAGTGCTGTTTGTTGTTCTTCAATCAATTGTTTCCCTTGTGCAATCTGTTCAGCTAAATGTGCATCCTCTGGCATTTCAGCTGACAAATCCACGGATTCTAGTTGAGCCAGTTTCGCCTTAGTAATCAATTGTTCTTCTTGATATGTCGTAACAATTGTTTTGTACTCCTCATATTCAACTTGTTGCTGCGCAAAAGCTACTCCTGCATCTGCTGAGTCAAAATACTCTTGTTCAGCTAACAATCCTTGAATTTTTGTTTGTGTTTTCATTTGTTTGGCAACTAATTTTTCTAATTGTTCCATTAGTTGGCTGAGTTGTGCTTGCGTTAACGCAATGGATTGATCGATTTTTTCTCCAGCTACTTTTTCTTGAGCTAATTGTTCACTTTGCTCTTCTATTTGTTGAGCCAGCCGTTGTACGGTTTCTTCCAGTGTATCGATGTCAACTGTCGCTAATTGCTGCTTTAATGTTTCCAATTGTCCACTGCTATGCTGATGTTTCGCCAATAATTCCGTCTGAATCTCTTGTTGTTCTTCGACCGCTTGGCGATTTTTTTCAAGTTTTGCTTGCAAGGCTCCTTGCTCCGTCTTTGCTTCTCCTAATAATTGCTCTTCTTGAATTATTTTTTGCTCAATCTCACTAAACAAACCTGAAACTTTTTCATTGGTAACTGTTATTTTTGATGAATCCTCGATCAAAGGAAAGTCTTGTAATGATTCACTCAATGTTTGTTTGCAGTTTGCTTCTTTTATCAGTGAGTTAGCTAATTCTTTTTCTTCTTTTACTAATTGTTGTTCAAGCTTAGCTAAGTATGCTTCTTTTTGACCAAGAAGTAGGTTTAACGATTCTGCATGTGCTTCCGCATCTGCTAATTCTTTTTCCAGTTGCTTCACAGTTTGTTTTTCAGGTGCTTCATGACTGATATTTTCTAGTGGATGCTCGACAGAACCACAGACTGGACAAGGTTCCCCTGGCAAAAGCAATAATTGTAGTCGAGCAATTTGTTGCTTTGCCCACTGACTTTTAAGCCGAGCAATCTTTTCTTGATGTCTTGTTCGTTCTTCTTGAATTTCTTCGACTTCACTAGTTAACTGAACTAATTGCTGCTGACTCTGCGTTTTTTGTTGGTCAAGTTTTTGTGTTTCTTGTTGTGCACTTTCCCACTCTCTTTTTTGTTGCTGTAAGTTTGCAAATGTCAGTTGTTCTTTTGCTAATTCTTCTTGTGTTGTTAGGAGGTGTGTTATTTCTTGTTGACGTTTATTTAATACGCTTTGTTGCTCTTGCAAGTCTGCCAACTTTTGCGTACCATCAGTTAATTCCGCAGTGATCACTTGAAGTGACTCGTCTTGCTCCTTGTATTCTTTGACACGAGGAAGCAGTGTTTTCTTTTCTTGATAGTCATCATTTAACCGATCAACTGCTTCTTGCAAGTTTTGTCGTTCTTTTTCTTTTTCTTTCCACTGCGTAAATTTTTCTTGCAGCTCGTTCAACAAAAGGCGCTGCTTTGCCTCCTCTTCAAGAAGTGATTGTCGTTCATTTTCATACTCTTTGTTATGTGATACTGGGTCAATCAAACGTTGCCCAAACTCATAATAACAAATCCATTGTTGTTTTTCTGTTATTTCATCTTGCATTTCAAGCAAGTTTTCTAGTTTTTCAAGTAACGTTTGCTTCTCTGCTCTTTGTCTTTGTACAGATTGAATTTGATAATACTCTTTTTCTAGCTTTTCTTGAGCATCTTGTTCTTTTTTCAATTGTTGTTGAACGAGTTGGATTTTCTCTGCTAACACTTGTTGTTCTTTTGTCCAACACTGCATCACTTCTTCAAAGCTCAGTTCAGAAAAGTCTCGTGCTTCTAAAGAAACAAAGCGTTTTTGCAAAAGTAACAATTCCTGTTCTAAGTAATCAAGTTTTTTTTGTTGCTTTTTAGCTTTTTCTTTTAAAATTTCATTGAACTGTTGGAAAATCTGCGTACCAAATAAATTACGGAGCACCACTTCCTTTTCACTACTAGATGAAATCAAGAAATTACGGAATTCCCCTTGTGGCAGTAATACGATTTGTGAAAATTGCTTAGCATCTAAGTGTAAGAGTTCTTTAATCAGTTCATCGACTTCCCCGCGTTTCGTTAATTGACGTGCTTCTTTTCCTGATTCATCGAAAATCGTCAAGGAAACTTTCGCTGCTTGCTTACGATTCCCGTCACCTTTTAGCTTAGCCAATATCTGCTCAGGTTTACGCGTGACTTCATAAGTAAGTTTTTGATGTTCAAACGAAAAAGTGACACTGGTTTCTTCCGCCGGTGTCGCAAATAACGAACGCATCTCTTTTCCCGAGCGTAGTCTCCCTGAGGTTTCTCCAAACAAAGCATAAGTCATCCCATCAAAGATTGTCGTCTTGCCTGCACCTGTTTTCCCGCTAATCAAAAATAGAGGTGCTTCAGTCAAAAGTGAAAAATCAATGATTTCATCAATAAAGGGACCAAAGTTTTTTAATCGTAATTTTTGTGGTTTCATCACTGATCATTCCATTTCCATGAGTTCTTGTAGAGTTTCTGTGAGCCACTTTTCTTGATCATTGGTCAGTGGTTCATTTGTTATTTCTTTAAAGAAATTCATCGCCATTGATTTTGGATCCTTCATTTCTACTGTTTGTTTTTTTGTTATTGTTTCTAAACGACCATTTACTCGCTCCACACCTAAGATTCTTGGATAGATTTTCCGCAACTGATTCATCATATTAGGAATGATCGTTCGATCCATCAAGTAGATTTGTGTGTAATTTTCTCGATTAACAGTTTGGTAAAATGTTGGACTCAAGAGTTCTTTAAAATTGGCTTGTAATTCTTGGATATCATGTAGGGGTGTCAGCTCATGAAACGTCAATTGTAGCTTATCATTTAAATCAACAATCCAGACACCCTTTTTTTGATTGATTTCTGATAAAGAAAACTTCAATGGCGAGCCGCTATAGCGTGCATTTGCTTGGTGCAAAGCCGCTTGGTTATGCAAATGGCCCAATGCCACATAGTCAAAATCACTCAATAAGTCGCCAGATACTGCATCTAACCCGCCAACTTCAATTTTTGTTTCTGAGTCAGACTTTGAGCTTCCCGTTACAAAAAAGTGACTTACTAATACGTGTTTTTTATTTGGTTCAAATAGCGTCTGCATTTTTTCGACGACTAAAGCCATCGCTTGTTGAATTGTACGAATTTCATCGTCTTCAAAATATAAACGAGCGGCAATTGGTTCAAAGTAAGGTAACAAAAAGAATTGTGTATCACCAAATGTAATTGGTTGAAACGCTTCAGCAAACTGAGTGCGTAAGAAAAAATTAGATTGGCTAAACCAAGGTGTCCCTGTCGACAATCGAATACTACTATCGTGATTGCCAGAAATTGCGAAAATTGGAAATTTTTCTTCTAAATTCCAATCAATCATCAATTGATTAAACAATTGCACTGCTTCCGTCGCTGGCACGCTTCGATCATATAAATCGCCTGCAATAATGATTGCATCCACTTGTTCTTCTTTTGCTACCTTCAAAATATCTGAAATAACTTGCTTTTGTTCCTCAAGTAAATCATAGCCTTGTAATTTTTTACCAATATGCCAATCGGCCGTGTGCAAGAAACGCATATACTCACCTCAAAAAAATGTCCTTCTAATGATTATAACACTTCCCAGAAGGTCATAACAGAAATGTTTCACATCTCCTATATCTATAAAAAAAACAGAGAACAAACAAAAAGCTACGAAAAAATCAAAATTGATTTTCTCGCAGCTCCCTACTTATTTTATTTCATATTTAAAATCAGGATTTACTTCTTTGTCTAATTGATCAAACGCACCTTGTGTTCGCCGCTCAACTTCTTCCAAACCTTCCTTATCCATCTTTTTAATGTCAGATAAGTCGATGGGTTCTCCGAAGCGAACCGTTACACGTTTTCGCTTGAACAAATCGCCAAGTGTTAATGGTCCTTGATATACAGCTGGAACGATTTTCACTTTTGCCATTTTAGCAATCAGTGCCATTCCACCTTTTAACTCTGTTGCATGGCGCGTGCCACTTGGAAACATGATTAGCCCTAAGTCTGTTGATTTCAAGATTTTTACAGGCGTTTTGATTGCACTTGGCCCTGGCTTATCACGTTTGACAGGAAAAGCATTCGCATGTGTCAAAATAAATCGTAAAATTGAATTTTTGAACAACTCTTCTTTTGCCATAAAGCTAAATTTCTTTGGTGCTGCTCCAACTGCTAGATACAATGGGTCCCACCAAGTACGATGGGGCGCAACTAATATGTAATTCTCATCTTTAGGCAATAATTCTTTATTTTCATAGTGGGCATTGCCGTTGACTATTGCTAAGACAACTCGAACAACCCCGCGCATAAAACGATAAAACATAGACTCTTCCTTTCTCTTTGCTGAACATAGATAGTATGCCTAAAAAAATCTTCCTTGGCAAGCAAACTTGGTTCTTTTTGACAAACATAGTATAATACAAACGATTATTTTATTCACTTTGGAGGGAAACTTATGCTTCACGAAGACGAACGAATTGACCAATTATACGCAGAAGATATTAAAATTATCCAAAGTGCGCAAGTTTTTTCTTTTTCACTTGATGCTGTTTTACTCGCAAATTTTGCGCGTGTGCCAAAAAGAGGACAAATCGTTGACCTATGTGCTGGAAACGGTGCGGTCGGCTTATTTTTAAGTAAAAAAACCAATGCACAAATTGATTCGATCGAACTACAGCCTCGTTTAGCCGATATGGCGAAACGAAGCGTTGTGCTTAACCATTTAGAAGACCAAATCACTGTTCACACGACTGATTTAAAAAATAGTTTAGCAGTTGTTCGTCATAATTCTTGTGATCTCGTTGTCTGTAACCCACCTTATTTCAAAGGGCTACCTACGAACAAAAAAAATCCCAATGAACACTTAGCCATTGCTAGGCATGAGATTTATACAACACTCAACGATGTTATTCAAATCTCCAGCAAACTCTTAAAAACAAATGGCCGTTTTGCAATGGTACATCGTCCTGAACGTTTTTTAGAAATTTTGGATGTCATGCGTGAACATCAGATCATTCCAAAACGGATCCGTTTTGTCTATCCAAAAGTTGGAAAAGATGCGAATATTTTATTAGTCGAAGGCATAAAAGAAGGAAAATTAGATGGTTTCAAGGTTTCTTCACCACTTATCACTTATGATGAAGAAGGCCAATATACTCCAGAATTACGTGGTATGCTTTATGGAGACTAAGCATTACTTTTACGTACTCGCTTGTAAAGACAATACTTTTTATGGCGGATATACAACCAATCTTGAAAGGAGACTTGCCGAACACAATAACGGCACAGGAGCTAAGTACACTCGCTTACGTAAACGTCGGCCGCTACAAATGATTCACGCAGAATGTTTTGAAACTAGAAGCGAAGCAACCAAAGCAGAAGCAGCCTTTAAAAAATTAACTCGAAAGCAAAAAGAACTTTATTTAACTACGCATCTTTCGGTTATTCTTCCCAAAGATCTAACACACAAAACTTAACCTTGTTCCTTTTAGGACAAAAAAAGAATTGAGATGAAGATTCATCTCAATTCTTTTTTTATTGTTCTGTATCTAGCTCTTCTGATATGCTTGAGGTTGAGGAAGAAGCTGCACCGTTACTTAGGGTTTCACTGCCTTGACTCGTTGCCTCATCAGTTACTTCTGAATCTTTTGTTGACTCACTATCTGTACTTTTGCCACCTAATAATGCTTGGCTAACAAAGTGTGCATAATGGATCATTCCTTCAGGGTTTGGATGAACTTGATCATCGTAGAACCATTCGTTATGGTCTTTGCTATAGTCGTACCAATCAATTAGAGTCATGTTATCATATTTTTTCGCCATTTGAGCTAGCATATCATTTACATCATTTTGCCAGCGTTTAGTTGGTACTCGAACATTCACCCAGTAAACTTTGCGATCGCCTATCGCATCCATTACACTATCAAATTGCGTTTCTGAAAATGCACCGTTAGTTCCCAGTCCAACCAACACAGTATCTTTCAAGAGTTTTTGTTTTTTCAGTTCTTCAAGATAAGGTTCACTCGTATAAAGTTGACGCCCGACATCGCCATCCACAACTACTTTAGGATAAATTTCTTTTAAGTCCGTGGCTGCATCAAGCATGACTGAATCCCCAAAAGCTGTAAGTTCTAGTTTTTGTGCTTTCTTCCCTTGTGCTTTGGTCAAATCGTATTTATCCAAAATACTCTGATCCAATGCTCCAGAAGCTTTGCCATCTTCTTCTTTACTTTTTTCTGCTAATTTTTTGTTTGCTGCAATTTTTTCTTGTAATTGTTTTTGATCCGCTGTCACAGCATTCTTTGGTGCAATCGCAAAACCAACTAATGCGATCATGAAAACTAATAATCCGGGAATCAGCCATGGCTTTTCAAGACTGAGAATGGGTTTTTGGAACCACCCCTTAACAACTGAAAATGTTTTTCCATAATCAAAACGTGCCAACGGTCGTTCGATATAGCGGTAAGATAATTCACTGATCAGCAGGATCAAAGTTACTTCAATTATGGTGTGCATGAAAACGTGATCCCCAATATTAGAAACCTTTGCCTCATAAAAAATCATTACAGGAAATTGATAGAGATAAATGCCGTAACTTCTTTTCCCAATCCAAGTAAAGACCGGATTAGTTAGCCATTTATTCCAACTTGCACCAGGATGAGCTGTCACAGCAACTAATACAACACACAACAAGCTAACTAACAACATCCCACCGTAGTAAACAAAATCCATATGGTCATTGAAGAAAAAGAAAGCCGCAACCAATGAGACAAACGAAATCAACCCTGCAATATTCAATGTCTTCTTCGCTTGTTTAGGAATCTCTTTTTTCAAACGTGTGCTTGGCCAAACAAAAGCCAACGCACAACCAAGCCAAATTGAAAATAGTCGTGTATCTGTCCCATAATAAACACGAGTTGGATCTGCGCCAGGCGAATACAAAATCATCATCAAAATAGCTGAAATTCCTGACATTCCCAGCACAGTGTAAAAGATCCATTTTTTCTTTCGGACTAAAGTCATCAGTAAAACAAATATAATTGGCCAAAATAGATAATTTTGTCCTTCAACTGCCAAAGACCAGATGTGTGTGAATGGTGACTCATTGGCAAACCGATCAAAATAAGATAATCCATTATTGATCTGCCACCAATTGTTCACATAGAATAAACTGCTGATGACAGTCCCTCGCAAGTTATTTAACAAACCTCGCTGAAACAAAGTAATATACGCTGAAGCAGTAACTAATAAAAAGACTAAGCCCGGGTAAAGCCGCTTCATCCTTCGAACATAAAACTGCCAAATATTTATTTTTCCATTTTGTTCCCATTCTTGTCGCAATAAATCGGTAATCAAATAACCAGATACCACAAAAAATATCGGTACGCCCAAATAACCACCTGTCATTGTTCTTGGTAACAAATGATAGAGAATAACACCCATTACGGCTAAAGAACGAATACCATCAAAGCCTGTGATATAGCGACTCTTTTTCAATCTTTTTTGTTTTTCCATTCAATCTTCCAACTTTTCATAAACTTTTTTCATTTGTAATATACGTGCATTATAAGAAAATAGCAAGACTTATTTAAACTTCTTACTATCTTTTCTATCATCCCACAAAATTTGGCAAAAGAACAATGATTTCATCGACTTTAAGAAATTTTCAAAAGAAATAGCGCATTACCTCCTTTTTGCTTCAAACTAAGATTTGATGAAACAATTTATTTTTTGTGGTCACGAATAAACGGGTAAAAAAACAGGATAAAACGAACAATCGTTTTATCCTATCCGATTCTTTTTTATTTTCTCTTTAAACGCCATCTTCATAGAAACGGCCTAAAATTTGAACATTTTCTGCAATACTTACGAAAGCGTCCGGATCAGAGGCTTTCATTGCTTCTCTTAATAGCGGGAGTTCATAACGAGTCACAATCGTCATCAAAACTGTTTGCTTATCATGTTTGTATGCACCTTCTGCTTCATTGATGATCGTGATCCCTCGACGCATACATTTTTGAATTTCATTCACGACTTTTTCAGGGTGTTTTGTGACAATCATAACCTGCATTTTCTTCTGTTTCGTGTAAAAAACATCTGTCACTTTTCCGCTAACAAAAATCGACAACGTGCTATAAAACATGTATTGCCAACCAAACAAGATTCCTGCAACAAAAACAATCAACGCATTGAAATAAATCGAAATAGATCCAATTGATTTCCCTGTTTTCTTTCGTATCGTAATACTGACGATATCTAGTCCGCCCGAAGATAAACCATTTCTAAGTACTAAACCTATCCCCGCCCCCATCACTGCTCCACCAAATAATGCACAGATGATTGGATCAGTTGATAACACTGTTTCGGGAACGATGTGGATGAATAGCGAGGTCAACGTGACCGTAATAAACGTGAAAATTGTAAATTTCTTACCGATTTTAAACCAAGCTAAGAAAAACAACGGAACATTCAATAGGTAAAGAGTTGTTGATACAGGTACTTCAAAACCAATCAGTGATTTGGATAAGGTGGTTAAAATTTGTGCCAGACCAGTAATACCACTTGAATAAATATGACCTGGTTGATAAAAAAGATTTAACGCAATTGACGCAATTAACGCATAAACAATAGATACCGAAAGCTTGGTCGTATAATCGTGATAGGCCCAATTTTCGAACGTTTTTTTCATGAAAAAGCCTCGCTTTACATAATTATGGCTCTATTATAAGGTTTTTTCGTATAAAAAAAAAGAGGAGATGGCAAAAGCTTAAGACTTTTACCATCCTCTCAGAAACATTTCTTTTTTAACTCATTTTATTCTTCAATCTCTGTAACATCAATACTCAATTCTGCTAACTGGAATGGCGAAACTAAACTTGGTGCTTCACTCATGACATCAGCAGCTTTTCCGTTTTTAGGGAAAGCAATCACTTCGCGGATATTTTCTTCACCTGCAAGTAGCATAGCAAAACGATCTAAGCCTAAAGCAATTCCGCCATGTGGAGGGAAACCATAGTCCAATGCAGTTAATAAGAAGCCAAATTGTTCTTCCATTTGTTCTTTCGTGAAGCCAAGTGTTTCAAGAACTTTTTCTTGTAACTCACGCGTATGGATACGAATTGAACCCCCGCCAAGTTCATAACCGTTTAAAACGATATCGTAAGCTTCCGCATAGACTTTCGCTGGATCTGTACCCAGCAACTCAACATCTTTGGCTTTTGGCATCGTAAATGGATGATGTGCAGAAACATAGCGACCTTCTTCTTCTGAATATTCAAATTGTGGCCAATCAGTTACCCACAAGAAATTGAATTTTTCTTCATCAATCAATCCTAGCTCTTTTGCTAAACGCGTACGAAGAGCACCTAATGATGCTGCGACAACTTCTGCTTTGTCTGCACAGAATAACAATAAATCACCAACTTGGGCATCTGTTGCTTGAATGATTTCTTCGCCAGCTTCACTCATGAATTTTGCGATTGGTCCTTTCAAACCTTCTTCTTCCACTTTCAGCCATGCAAGTCCTTTTGCTCCAAATTGACCAACATATTGACCTAAATGATCTAAATCTTTTCGAGAATAATTGCCAGCAGCACCTTTTACATTCAAAGCTTTAACTACTCCACCATTTTCTAAAGCCATTTGGAATACTTTAAACTCGATGGATTTCACCGTTTCACTTAAATCGATCAGTTCCATTTCAAAACGTGTATCAGGTTTGTCACTGCCGTAGCGACTCATTGCATCATCATAAGTCATTCTTGGGAATGGCAATGTTACATCTAATCCACGAACATCTTTCATGACTTTCGCAATTAAACCTTCTGTATAGGTTTGAATTTCTTCAGAAGTTAAAAAAGTTGTTTCAATATCAACTTGGGTAAATTCCGGTTGACGATCGCCACGTAGGTCTTCATCTCTGAAACAACGTACGATCTGATAATAACGATCAAATCCTGCATTCATCAATAATTGTTTAAATAATTGTGGTGACTGAGGCAATGCGTAGAAATGACCTGCATGGACACGAGAAGGAACTAAATAATCACGTGCGCCTTCGGGTGTTGATTTACCTAAGTAAGGTGTTTCAATGTCTAGGAAATCATTATCATCCAAATAGTGACGAATGGCTTTAGTTGTTTCGTGACGCATTTTAATATTCTTTGTCATTTTCGGACGACGCAAATCTAAATAGCGATATTTCAAACGAACTTCATCACTGATTGTTTGATCATCTTCAATCGAGAAAGGGGGTGTTTTTGCTTGGTTTAAAATTGTCATTTCATTGGCAATCATTTCGACTTCACCCGTTGCCATTTTCGTATTGATTGCATTCTCAGCACGACGTTTGATCACACCAGTTACTTCAATTACATATTCACTTCGGCATTTATCTGCTACTTCCCAAGCTTCTTTCGAAATTTCTGGGTTGAAGACTACTTGCACAATTCCTTCACGGTCACGTAAGTCAATGAAAATCAATCCACCTAAATCACGACGTTTTTGTACCCAACCCTTAAGTGTAATTGTTTGATCTAATTGTTTCTGGGAAACAAACCCACAATAAATTGTCCTTTTTGCCATCTTTCTCTCTCCTTCTTACTCAAATAATGTCGTTGTCATTTCATCGTACACTTCATCAAAGCGTTGATAGATTTCTTGTAATGAAAAGCTTTTTTCTTTACGATCTGCCATTGACTTCACATTAATTGTCTGGTTCTTTAGTTCATCTTCTCCAAGTACTAGCACTAATTTGGCATTTGCTTTGTCAGCTGTTTTGAACTGGGCTTTTGCTTTACGATTCATGACATCACGATCCGCAGAAAAGCCAAAGTTACGAATCGCTTGGACCACTTTTAATGCTTCAAGATTTGTGACTTCACCAATTCCAACCACGTAAGCATCTAATTCATTTAAGGCTGGAATAACTACTTCTTCTGCTTCCATGGTTAACAAGATACGTTCGATGCCCATTGCGAAACCGAATGCTGGTGTTTCTGGTCCACCAAGCTCTTCTACTAATCGATCATAGCGACCACCAGCACAAATTGTTGCTTGAGCACCCATTTTTGGAGCATCACTCATAATTTCAAAGATAGTATGTGTATAGTAATCCAGACCACGAACCATATTGCTATCAATTTCATAAGGGATTTCTAATGCATCTAACATAGCTGTCACAGTTTCAAAATGGTTCTTAGCTGATTCACTTAAGTAATCCAAAATCGAAGGTGCATCTGCAACAAATTTTTGGTCTCGTTTATCTTTACTGTCAAGGACACGCAAAGGATTTTGATGTAACCGTCGTTTTGAGTCTTCACTTAATTCATTTTCAACTGGTTCTAAATAGTCAATCAATGCTTGACGATAAGCCTGTCGTGTTTCTTGATCACCTAGAGAATTGATGACCAAACGAATTTGTGTGATGCCTAACTGTTTGAAAAAGTCTAACGCCATTGCCATACTTTCAACGTCTGTTGCTGGGTTATCAGAACCAAATGCCTCAACACCAATTTGATGGAATTGACGCAAACGACCTTTTTGCGGACGTTCATAACGGAACATTGGCCCCATGTAAAAAGTTTTATAAGGTTTAGCAAACTCTGGTCCGAATAATTTGTGTTCTACAAATGAGCGAACAATTGGAGCCGTTCCTTCTGGACGTAAAGTTACGTGACGGTCACCTTTGTCATAAAAATCATACATTTCTTTTGAAACGATATCAGTCGTGTCTCCTACACTGCGTGAGATAACTTCATAATGTTCAAAAATCGGCGTGCGAATTTCATTGTATTGATAGTCTCTAAATAATAAACGTGCTGTTTCTTCAATAAATTGCCATTTTTCTGATTCACCTGGCAAAATATCATTCGTTCCTTTTGGTCGTTGAAAGTTCATACATCTCTCTCCTTTTTATGTAACTAAGTGAAAAAAAAAAATTCACCCCTGTTCACAATGAACAAGGGCGAATGAAAGTCATACACGGTACCACCTAATTTTGAAAGATTGCTCTTTCCTCTCACGAATAACGCTCGTACACGGGACGGCTTTGCACGCGTCCATCTCCAGAGTGTCTTTTCGGTAACCAACTCTTGAATCATTTTCAGCCTCGATGATTCTCTCTATCTAAAAAGTATAGGTTACTTACTCGCTCTTTCAGTGATTTTTTATATTATCTACAACTTACTAAAAACACTTCACAAAGTCAAGAATATTTGCCCTAAAAGTTAAACAAGCCTCTTTCATTTTTCAAAAGACAATTTATTTTTGCATTTCTTCAGTTTGTTTTAAACTGAAACAAAGGAGGAATTCAACATGGCAGAAGTAAGAATCGGACATTCTCAAGTATATGCAGAACAACTTGGCTTAGGAACAAATGCTGTTGGTGGACACAATTTATTCCCTCATTTAGAGGACGAAGTGGGGAAACAAATCATTCGAACAGCACTTGATAATGGCATCAATCTTCTTGATACGGCTTACGCCTATGGTTTTGGTCGCTCAGAAGAATTGATTGGTGAAGTCTTGAAAGAAAAAGAATATGACCGTTCACGTATCGTCATTGCAACTAAAGCAGCTCATGACCCAAACAATTCTGGAAAATTTAATAATACACCTGAATTTTTGACTCAAGCTGTTGAAGATGCTCTAAAAAGACTACAAACAGATTATATTGATATTTTTTATATTCATTTTCCAGACGAAAAAACGCCAAAAAACGAAGCAATAGCTACTTTGCATCAATTAAAAGAAGCTGGAAAAATACGAGCAATCGGTGTTTCAAATTTTTCTTTAGCCCAATTAAAAGAAGCTAACCAAGAAGGATACGTAGATATCGTTGAAGACCATTACAGCTTGATCCAACGAAAGGCGGAGACAGAACTTTTTCCTTACATCAAACAACATAAGATTAGTTTTGTCCCTTATTTTCCACTAGCTTCAGGTCTTTTGACTGGGAAATATCAGCTTGGACAACCACTTTCATTTTCTAAAGGTGATCTTCGATTAAAGCAGCCAAATTTTCAAGGTGAACGTTTTGAAAAAATTATTCATACTGTTGAGCAACTTCGTCCACTCGCAGCGAACTATCAAACAAACATTGCTCAATTAGTATTAGCATGGTATATGAAAAATCCAGCTGTCTCTGTCGTAATTCCTGGTGCAAAAAAACCTGAACAAGTCTCAAGTAATGCTCAGGCTTTAGATATCCATTTAACAAATGCCGATTACCAACAAATCGATCAGCTATTTGCAGAATTTTAATCAAAAATAGAAGTTCTTGTTCGACTAAGCCGTAGATTTTATATACTAAAATCTACGGCTTTCTACGTCATCTTTAAGCTAAAAAAAGATTTGTTATAGGAAAATGCAACCAATGGCTAGGCGATTGATGGTAGTTATTGCATTTTTCTATCGTCAATTCAATACTAGAAAAAGATACTACTTATTTTCCGTCATACTTTCCATCTTTGCTAAATAAAAAATAAACTAATATCCCAAAACCTACTAATGCAACAATACTTCCGACAATGGGAACCCAGTTAGCATACTCACTTGCTAACATAAGTATCGCTCCTCCAACAAATAGAAAACCACCTGCTAATAAATTTTCCATCAAACCTCTCCTTTTTGTATATTTATACACCAGTATAACATAGAAATATAAAAAGCTTTATCATACTGCATCATAAAGCTTGGGACAAAAATACCATACAAGTAAATTAATCATAGGATACATAAATTGACATAGAATTGATTTCTATGACGAAGAACTGTGTTAATTTAATGTCCCCAGATCGATTGCAAAACCTGACAAATCTCTCCTATTTTTTAGTCGATATTCCAATAAATGACAGAAAAGCACATTCATCAATAATTTTATCAATGTATTGTACAACCTTATTTTCGAATTTAAAGTACAAATAAAAAATAAAAGCCAACATTAGCATGTACCTGCCATGTCGACTTTTATCTTAACTATTTTAGTAAATAAGAGAGCTCTTACTTCTGTTTTTATTTATTTTGTGAGTCGATTACAATGGTTACGGGACCGTCATTTACTAAAGAAACATCCATATCTTCGCCAAATTTACCAGTTGAAACTGGAATACCACGTTGTTTCAAACCAGTATTAAAAGCTTCGTATAATGGAATAGCCGTTTCTGGACGTGCAGCGGCAATAAAACTTGGTCGATTGCCTTTTTTAGTATCCGCAAACAGCGTAAATTGTGAAATACTTAAAATTTGACCACCAATGTCTTCAATACTTGTATTCATCTTGCCTTGTTCATCTTCAAAAATACGCATTTGCGCGATTTTTTTAACCAAATAGTCTACATCATTTTGAGTATCTGCTTCATGAATACCTAATAAAATTAATAACCCCTGATTGATCTTACCGATTTCTTGACCATTGATCGTAACTGTCGCTCGGCTCACTCGTTGAATGACTGCTCGCATCAAATTTTCCCTCTCTTCACATTTATCCGTTCATCCGCCGTACACTATAGACATCTGGAACAGACTTGATTTTATCTACAATACTTTTTAGGTGTGTTAAGTTCTGGATCCCTACCGTTAAATGGATTGTTGCCATCTTATCTTTATTCGTACGTGCTTCCACACTATTAAGATTTTTTGTCATAGAATTAACAGTTTGCAAAACATCATTTAATAGACCTGAACGATTATAGCCATAAATTTCTAGGTCAGCATCATATTCTTTTTTAGAATTTGAAGTATCTTCCCATTCTACTTCAATTAATCGTTCTGCAACATTCGGTTTATCCGGCTGAACATTTGGACAATCACGACGATGAATGGAAATTCCTCGTCCTTTGGTAATATAACCAACAATATCGTCTCCCGGAACCGGATTACAACAACGACTAATACGAATAAGCAAGTTTTCAACACCTTGAATCACCACGCCACCTTCATGACGAACCTTCATTTTTTCTGGTTCTTTTTTCGGTTGGTTCATCAATTCGTCGGCTTCTTGTTTTTGTTGCTCGATTTTTTGTTCACGACGTTCTTTTTCAGTCAATCGATTTGCCATTGTTAACGGGCTGATTTCACCATACCCCACGGCCGCATAAATATCATCTTCATTATTGTAATTAAATCGATCCAAGACTTCTTGCAGTTTTTCTTTGGTCAAAATATCTTTTGGCAAGAAACCAAGATCAGAAATACACTTGGTAACTGATTCATGACCTTTGGTAATATTTTCTTCACGATCTTGTGCCTTGAAGAAACGTTTAATTTTATTTTTTGCTTTGCTCGTTGCAACAATTTTTAACCAATCACGGCTCGGACCAAACGAATTAGGTGAAGTTAAGATTTCAATGATATCACCATTTTTCAATTTATAATCCAATTGAACCATTTTGCCATTCACTTTTGCGCCAGTTGTCTTGTTCCCAATATCAGTATGGATGCTATAAGCAAAATCCAATGGTCCCGATCCTTTAGGAAGCTCGGTTACATCTCCCTTTGGTGTAAAGACATAGACTTTATCACTGAAGATATCACCCTTAACGCCTTCCATAAAGTCAGATGCATCATAACTTTCGTCTTGTAATTCAATAATTTCATGGAACCAACTTAACTGCTTCGTCATTCCGTCAGGTTCTACTTTATCATTTTTTCCTTCTTTGTAAGCCCAGTGTGCTGCAACCCCAAATTCTGCGATTTCATGCATTTCTTGCGTACGAATTTGAATTTCAACAGGATTTCCCGCTGGACCAATCACTGTCGTATGCAAAGATTGATACATGTTCGCCTTTGGCATAGCAATATAATCTTTGAATCTTCCTGGCATTGGTTTCCACTTCGTATGGATCGCACCTAATACTGCATAACAATCTTTGATAGACTCGACAATTACTCGGATAGCCAGTAAATCATAGATTTCACTAAATTGTTTCTTCTGATCTTTCATTTTTCGATAGATCGAATAAATATGCTTTGGGCGACCATAGATTTCTGCATAGATGTCTAGTTCTTCTGTCGCTACTCGAATATCTTCTACAGTTGCATTCACATACTGCTCGCGTTCTTCACGTTTTGTTCGCATCAAATGAACGATTCGATAATATTGTTTTGGATTAAGATAGCGTAAAGCAGTATCTTCTAATTCCCATTTGATTCGACTAATCCCTAAACGATGTGCTAACGGTGCATAGATTTCTAATGTTTCTTGTGCAATTCGACGTTGCTTATCTTCCCGTAAATGTTTTAGTGTACGCATGTTATGAAGACGATCGGCCAATTTCACCATGATTACGCGTAAATCTTGTGCCATTGCTAGCAACATTTTACGATGGTTTTCTGCTAATTGTTCTTCATGAGATTTATATTTTATTTTTCCCAATTTAGTAACACCGTCAACCAGCATGGCTACATCGTCACCAAATTCTTCTCGTAAATCATCCAAAGTCACTTCTGTATCTTCAACTACATCATGTAAAAATCCTGTTGCTACAGTGTGCGGATCCATTTTCAACTCAGCTAAGATCCCAGCAACTTGGATCGGATGAATAATATAAGGCTCTCCAGATTTTCTAAATTGTCCATCATGCGCTGCTGTTGCATAATCACATGCTTTTTGTACAAATGCAACATGATCCGGTCCCATATATTTACTAACAAGCGCAATAACGCCAGGACCTGTTAAAATTTCTTCTTTTGACATACAAACCGATCCCCCTTTCGTTTCGATAGCAAAACAGGAGAGGCATCTGAAATCACAATTTCTAAATTTCAGCTAACTGGTATAAAGAATTCGTTTTTCCACGAATGGTATTAAAAATAACTCCGAAAAAAACAACGCATCATCACACAAAAACCTAAAAATGATTTCTGGTGCCTTTTGTCAATTTCATCGGAGCTAGTTAATTTGACCCAACCTCTTTTTATTTTTTATCGGACTCTTGAACGGTTATTGTTACCATTATACAAATTGTCGTTTCTTTTTTCAATTCTATCATGTTCAAATTTATTAAGAAAAGTTCCGATGACTTATGGCGATTCTTGTAAGCCCATTTGCAACTAAATGGTACACCGTCTTTTAGTAAGTCATCACTTATTTGATGATCCAATAATTGTACACGAATGGACTCCCTATTCCTGTTCACCTAGTAATTCCCATTGATAACTCGCGGCACTCAATAGATATAATGGTGCTGTTTCTGTTCGCAAAATTCTTGGACCTAAACCACAAAGGATTGCGCCTTCTGCAGATAGTTTTGCTACTTCATCTGGCGTCAACCCACCTTCTGGTCCAAAAATTGCCAAAATACGTTGTCCTGAACCCGATTTTTGTAAGGCTTGTGCTAAGTTTGCTAATTCGCCTTGCTTAGCTGACTCTTCATAGGCAACTAGCACATGATCATAAGTAGAAATTTTTTGATAGAACTCATTGACTGTACTTAACAATTCTACTTGTGGCACTACTTGACGATGTGATTGCTCTGCAGCTTCTTGAGCAATTTTTGCTAAACGTTGTTGCCGTTTATTCCGTTTTTTTTCATCCCATTTAACAACCGACGTCTTTGCCGGAAACCCAAGAAATGCGTGTGCCCCAAGTTCCGTTCCTTTTTGCACAATCCAGTCTAATTTTTCACCTTTTGGATACCCACTTGCAATGGTAATCATACTTGGCAACTCTTTTTGCCCTTGTTCTTTCATTACCTCTTTTAATTCAACCTCATTTTCTGTAATAGCAATAATTTCAGCAATGATAGCCACTTGGTCACTAAAAGCTAAGTAAACGCGGTCTTCTAGCGTCATACGCATAACTCGAGTTATATGATGATACGGCTCTCCGGTTAATAAAAAACGATCTTTTTGCTGATATGGTTCCTCCAAAAAATAACGTTGCATTTAGTCCACCTCAGGTTTTTTCAAAATAATTGCATACCAATCTTTTTGTTGGAAAATTTGATCAACTACAAATCCTTGTGCCTCCATGGCATCAATAACCATTTGCTTTTTATCTTCAATAATTCCAGAGACAACCAACGTTCCTGTTTGCTTTAATAAACGCCATGCATCAGGAATCATCAATAAAATAATATCAGCTAAAATGTTGGCAACAATTACATCACTTTCGATCTCTATCCCATTCAATAGATCATTTGCAGAAACATGGACATCTTTAGCAATTTCATTCATATCCATATTTTCTTTTGCTGAACGGACAGCTACTTCATCAAGATCGTATGCATAAACATCTTTTGCACCTAAATATTTGGCAGCAATACTTAACACGCCTGAACCTGTACCAACATCTAGTACCGTCTCACCACCACGCAGAACAGATTCTAATGCTTCCAAAGTCAGTAATGTTGTTGGATGTGTTCCTGTTCCAAAAGCCATACCTGGATCTAAGGTAATAATTTTTTCCAGTGGATCTTGTGTCGTATAATTTTCCCAGCTTGGAGCAACCGTCAACATTCTCGTAATGCGAACAGGATGATAGTATTTTTTCCAAGCCGTTGCCCAGTTACTCTCCTCTACTTCACTAGCCGTTACAATATTTTTCCCAATGGCCAAGCCAAACTCAGGTAATTGTGTCACACGGTCTTTGATAAAAGGTAAGATTTCTGGTAAGAAAATTGTTTCTGGAAAATATGCCATAACCAATGCGCCTTCAGTTAATGAAGTAAAATCAGCCTTATCTAAGATTTCACCATATTGGTCTGATTTAAAATTCTCAACGTCAAGCGCATCTTCGATAGCCACGCCGCTGGCTCCTGCTTCCATTAAAATATTGGCAACAGCTTCAACTGCTTCACTTGCTGTCTCTACTTTTACTTCGTTCCATTTCATCGCTATCGACTCCTTAATAACTTGGATATGGTAAATAAGTTGTTGTATTTTGTTCTTGCTGTTTCTTTTCAACGAACTGTGCGAACTGTTGATTGTCCCAATGTAATTCAAAAATCGTATCTTCATCGTCTGCATCTAAAAAGTCCAACAAATCGCTTTGTCCTTGATCCAATACATCCTTCAAATAATCAATCATTGCATCTACAACTGCTTTTTCCAACCCTTTTTTACCTTCATAAGGAATAACTGCTAAATAGTCCTCTTCATCAAATGAAGATTTTTGTGGATTAAATAGTAAAATACCGTCCTCAAATTCAATGATTTCTTCTTCAGAAACAACACCTTTTGCATCATCGATTTCTAAATGTGCTTTGTTTTCCGCAAACAAGCGCACAACTATTTCAATCGTATGGTTCTTTGTATCCCAATCTAATGCGACGTCATAAGTAGCAATGTTTTTTTCAATGGACTCATCCAAATAACTTAATAAATTATTTTTTTTCATCTTCGTTCCTCCATCCCCAATCTTCTTGATCGATCAGGCGCTTTTTTTGTAAAGAAATATATGGATTGCCTGAAACAATGTAGCGCAACGGCATATCCGTCCACTCTCCCTTATTTGGAATACCAATTCGTGGCAGAGCAATAATTTTTTTTGGTTCCTTACGTTTTTCAAAGTCTAGCCGTAGTGTACTTTCGCTATCCATAATTGATTGACCATAAAGTTCTGGACCAATTGCTAATGCTTTTACTAACTTACCTGGGCCGTTACTGATTTCTGGCCCCACTTTTCCTCCACGATTCTGACTCATTTGTTCAATACTAGCAGCTGGTTGAACAGCTCGAATCATCACACCTTGAGGGACGCCTTCTGGTTGAGTAATAATGTTTAATATCCGATGTGTATGCATCGTATAGAGATAGATTGTTCCAGCCTTTTGATACATCGCACGCACCCTTGGCGTATCTCGCATTCCATAACTGTGGGCAGCTTGGTCATCTGGTCCAAGATAAGCTTCAGCGTCAACAATATAACCAGCTAATTTACCTAGCGGCGTTACATGTTCTAAATACATTCCTAATAAATTTTTCGCAATTTCTGGCGTTGTTTTATTTTCAAAAAAATTTTCGATTTTCTTTTTCTCTGTCATTTTTTCCACCTACTTTATCATACACAATATTTCCGTTACATGCCATGAAAACAAAACGTTTCTTCTATGTTCTTTCCGCCAGTTTTTTACAAACTATGCTATAATAAACGAACGAAAAATTGAAAGGGAGGTCACTTCATGCAACAACCTTTAGCTTATCGAATGCGTCCTCGCACAATCGATGAAGTCGTTGGACAACAGCAACTAGTCGGTGAAGGAAAAATCATTCGCCGAATGGTTGACGCGCGAATGTTGTCATCAATGATTCTATATGGACCACCTGGCACCGGAAAAACCAGTATTGCTAGTGCCATTGCTGGTTCTACAAACTATGCCTTTCGTACGTTGAACGCCGCAACTGATTCAAAAAAAGATTTACAAGTTGTAGCTGAAGAAGCCAAAATGAGCGGGACAGTCATTTTGTTACTTGATGAAGTTCATCGACTAGATAAAACAAAACAAGATTTTCTTTTGCCTCATCTTGAAAGTGGACGTATCATTTTAATTGGCGCAACGACTGAAAATCCTTATATCACCATTAATCCTGCGATTCGTAGTCGAACACAAATTTTTGAAGTCAAACCCTTAAATGAGACAGATATACAATCAGCAATTCAAACAGCTTTACTTGATAAAGAACGTGGACTTGGAGAATTACCGATTCAACTTGATGAAGACGCCTTGCTTCATTTATCACGAGCAACAAATGGAGACTTGCGAAGTGCGTTAAACGGCCTTGAACTAGCAGCACGATCAACTAAACCGATAGAAGATGGGCTTATCCACCTCACCTTAGCAATCATTGAAGAATGTGTACAAAGAAAAGCATTAACTCATGATAAAAATGGAGACGCTCATTACGACGTCATCTCTGCTTTCCAAAAATCGATTCGCGGCAGCGATGTGGACGCAGCCCTGCACTATCTAGCACGTTTAGTGGAAGCTGGTGATCTTGCAAGTATTTGTCGACGTCTAATGGTCATTGGCTACGAGGACATCGGTCTAGGAAATCCCGCAGCAGCAGCCCGCACTGTTAACGCTGTTCTTGCAGCAGAACGTCTAGGATTACCCGAAGCACGAATTCCTTTAGCAGATGTTGTGGTTGATCTTTGTTTGTCCCCTAAATCTAATTCTGCTTATACTGCACTAGATGCTGCCATTGCAGATATCCGAGCCGGCAAAGCCGGTGAGGTCCCAGATCATTTGCGTGACAGCCATTACCAAGGTGCGAAAAAATTAAAACGCGGACTTGATTATCAGTATCCCCACAACTTTGAACACGCTTGGGTCAATCAACAATATTTACCAGAAAAATTAAAAAATGAAACCTATTATCAACCAAAAGAAACTGGAAAATATGAACAAGCCTTAAAGCAACAATATGAACGAATTCAAAATTGGAAAAAGCATTCCCCTCAAAAATAGAACGGTTACTTTCCAAGGAGCACTCCCGTTGCTCTTTTTAAATTCCTATGCTACTATAGAGATGGGAAATCTGTGATGTTCGAATTGTCCTCTTTGTGTGTTGACCGAACATTTTTATTGATATCTTGGGACCTGTCTTGTGTCACTGCTGGTAACATGCCTTATCATTTGGTAGTTCAAAGCTTCGACCGTGGGACCCACCTGCTAGAATTTGCGGGATCAATACTACAGGACAAACAACGGCATTAACGGAGATTACCTTTTGTTTAAGAATGAAGCAATTTGCTTTTAGCAAATTGCTTTTTCTATTTTTATTCTGATTTTTTTGGGGGAACGCTTCATGATTCGTGTGTTGATATCTATTGCAACCATACTACTGGTCTTTGTTAGCTATTATTTATTCAAGAAACAATCTATTTTCTTCGTTTTAATTGAACCATCTGAAAAGAATCAAGCCTTTTTGCAGTTTTCAGGTGTTGTCTATGCCTTTCTTGCTGCATTAGGTTTACTCGTCATCTTTTTTAATCAAAGAATGCTTGCCTTTTTATTCTTAATAGTTGTTATTCTAGCTTCAACTATTTTCAGTATTTCATTTGCTAAAAAAATATCGTCCACTAAGCAGTAAAATAATTTTCTTTTTTTGCAAAGTGCTTTACAATAAGGATAGGAAAAGAACTGATCTTTGAAGGGAGCGAACACTTATGTTACAACAATATAAAAAAATCATGGTTGCCGTCGACGGCTCTGCCGAAGCGGAATTAGCTTTTAAAAAAGCGGTCAACGTTGCAAAACGTAATAACGGAGAACTTTTACTAGCACATGTTATTGATACTCGTGCATTTCAAACTGTTTCTTCATTTGATGGAATGTTAGCTGAACAAGCAACAGAAATGGCTAAACAAACACTAGCTGACTACGAAAAGAGTGCAAAAGAAGCTGGTCTAGAAAAAGTTTCGACTATTGTGGAATATGGTTCACCAAAACCAATCATTGCCAAAGAAATTCCTGATGACAATGATATTGATTTGATTTTATTAGGTGCAACTGGGCTAAACGCTGTAGAACGTTTATTCATTGGTTCAGTTTCTGAGTATGTGATTCGTAATGCAAATTGCGACGTCCTTGTCGTACGTACAGATTTAGAAAACCAACTACCAACAGGTGACGACGAAGAGTAATTTAATTAAAAATCCCCGCCAATCATGTATGATTGGCGGGGATTTTTTTTAATTTTTAAAATACCTATTACAAGATGCGTTGGACAAAACAAGCTTATTTTTCATTATAAGAACCCTTATAATAAGTAAACTACTTTATACTAGGATGATTATAATCGTTATTATCGATAATCAAATCAGCGGTTTCTTTTACATGATTTTGTTCAAGGTGTCGTTGGTAAACTGGAATATAACGTGTACGATATTTGTCCATAATCCATTCGCCGACTTTCGGTACATCCCTTTCTCTTCCCCTTCGCATAACTTCTTCCAGTGACACCTCTAAAAAGATTTTGTAGTCAATAAATGGAAGTAACTTCTCTCTAAATAAAAGCGATCCTTCTAAAAGCACAATTGTATGCTCATCAATATTAATCGGCAAATCATCAACATAGGTAGCTAATACCCAATCAAGACCTTTGATTGTCTTGTTAAATACACCTTCTTGCTTCAAAGGAATCAAAAGTTCATTCAAAAGTTTTTGACTATTGAAAGCATGATAAAAGGCATCCACTTCACTACTTTTTTCTTCAGACCATTTGATCAAGGGAAGCGGTTTATGAAAGCTATCATAATGAATGACTTGTACATCATAACCATTATTTTTAAGATAAGTGGCTAATTGTGTTGTAAAGTTCGTTTTTCCTGAAGCATAACTGCCATCGATTCCTATGACACTTGGTTTCTTTAACTTTTGGATTTCTTCTTCAATCACATCATAAATCGGATACAATCGGTTCGCTCCCTCCCTGCTTTATTCGTTTTAACTATATTGAATGACGGACAACAATTGACTTGTAGATAGTTGCTTCCATGCCTATTAGCTTCCATCTTTGGGATAAACATTTTGTATTTCAGAATTATGTAAAAAGAATGCCAAACTTAAGTTTGGCATTCTTTTAAAATTTTATTATCCGCGTAAACGTTCCACATCGCGAGCAATCATTAATTCTTCATCCGTTGGAATAACCAGTAGTTTTACTTTAGATTCTGGTGTTGAAATTTCCACTTCTTCACCACGAATGCTATTCAATTCGGGATCTACTTCACACCCAAACCAAGTCATTCCTTTAATAATCTCACTGCGTACGTGCGCATCATTTTCACCAATTCCAGCGGTAAACACAATTGCATCGACACCATTCATAGTAGTTACATAACCACCAATGTATTTACGAATACGATCAACAAAAATATCATAAGCTAAACGGATATGCTCTTTTTCATAATTTTTCTCAAGATCACGCATATCGCTTGATAAGCCTGTTAAGCCTAATAAACCAGATTCTTTGTTTAAAACTGTAATCATTTCATCAATTGTCAGATCCAATTTATCCATTAAGTATGGTAAAACAGCTGGATCTAAATCACCTGAACGAGTCCCCATCGTTACTCCTGCTAACGGTGTGAATCCCATTGACGTATCTACTGATTTTCCACCATCAACAGCGGTGATTGAAACACCATTACCCAAATGACAAGTAATGATCTTTAAGTCTTCAATTGGTTTGTTTAATAAACTAGCTGCACGTTCTGAAACATATCGATGACTTGTACCATGAAAACCATATTTTCTTACTTTAAAGTCCTCGTAGTAAGAAGTGGGTAGACTATACAAGTAGTTATGTTTTGGCATAGTTGCATGGAAAGATGTGTCAAATACTGCAACACTGATGATATCAGGCAAGATTTTTTTGAATGCCTTGATTCCCATCAAGTTTGCTGGGTTGTGTAATGGGGCAAATTCTGCCAATTCTGCAATTCGTTCCATTACCTCGTCCGTCACGACAACAGAGTCACTATACGTTTCTCCACCATGAACAACACGATGTCCAACACCTGTGATTTCGTCATAAGAACTCAAGATTGTTAATTCAATCAATTGGTCTAATAACATTCTAACAGCTATGTCGTGGTCAGCGATATCCAAAATTTGTTCGAACTTTTGATTGTCACCGTATTTAATTGTAAAAATAGAGTCGCTTAAGCCGATACGCTCAACGATTCCCTTGGCGATAACTGTTTCTTCAGGCATTTGATATAATTGCCATTTTAAACTTGAACTTCCAGCATTGATTGCAATTGTTTTAGACATAGTACTCTCCTTCTATTTTGAATGATTACAGAGCAGATGATTTCCAATCTTCAAATTCTTTAAAGAATTCTGTCACCTTCTCTGGTTCTTTAAGTGAAGCAAGTTTAACAAGTAATACTTCTTTGACTTGTTTTGCTTGCGGACCTTTTTTCTGTAAAATTAAAATACTTTTTTGTGATTCTTTTTTGCGGAATAATTCATCTGGCAACTGAACCATTCCTTGAAGATAGCCTTCTTCTTTAAACCATTTTTTGATCATTTCACTTTGATCAGTTTCTAGGAAATTACTTGGAATCAAGAACAACCCGAAGCCATCTGGTTTTACATACTTCATTGATTGTTCTAACAATAAATGATGTGCATAACTATGACCTTCATCTGCACTTGTCAAAAATTCGCTGGCTTTCTGATCATTCGGATAGTAACCAATGGGTAAATCACTGATAGCAAAATCTACAGGATCAACCAGTAAATCTTGTAACCCATCTTGATGAAAGTACTGAACGTTTGCTTGTGTCAATTCACTTGTCGATGCAGCCACAGACAACAATGTATCATCAATATCGACACCAAATCCTTCAACTTGATAGTTAGCAATTTTCAAATTTAAAAGAACTGTTAGTAGTAGATTACCCATTCCAGCCGAAATATCTAAAATTTTAACCGGTTCTTTTTTATTTGTGAACAACTGTTCAATCAAGAAAACAAATAAATATCCAATGCTATCTGGCGTAAGCTGATGATTAGCTTGCAACCGTTCTGTTTGACTACCTTTTAATAAAAGTAGTTGTGATAGACGACGCCATTCCTCTGGTTCAAAAGACAACTTTTTCAACTCTTTATAAATCGTCTCAATTTGTTGGACAACTTCTGGCGTTGGCACGCCATCGACTACCCGAACTTGATAATCGTCATTTAAATTTTCAGCATTCTCGACATAAGCCTCTAAAAAGGAAGTTCCCAATGCATTTTGAAGCAATTGAATTGCTTCAAGGTTTTGATTAAACCCTTGCTCCATTTTTTCTGGTAACATGGTGCACCTCATTTCTAGATATATTATAACAATTTTTTCACCTGTTTAATTCTATCGGACAATCACAAAAATTTCAATCGTTTTCACTGTTTTTTTGTTTGTGAAACGACAAACATTCTTCTGCTAAAACAGTGATATAACAGAAAAGAGGACGTTTTCATGATTATACCTTTATTCTGTACTACTAACTGTATCATTCTGTATCGTTTCTGTAAAATAAAAGTCAAATACATCAACCGAAATTTCAAATTTCATCTTCTGATTTTCAATCGCATATTTAACTACTCCCGTATTATAGATACATTTTCCGTTCTGTGCTATGTTTTCCTCTTGCACAAATTCCGATAGGCAAAGTTCCTTCATAGTTTGTGCTATGTAAAAGAACTTTGTCCGCTGATTAAAGTCAACTGTTAATCGATAGGTATCAACCACTGTTGCTAATAAAAAGCTACACAACAAGAATAATAATAAAGTAGAAAATAAAATATTTCCCTTAAAGCCTGTTTTCATTTGTTGGTCACGGCTTTGCCCATTTACCATACCCACGTTCTCCATTTTCAAATTTAACTTCAAGTATGACTTCATTGTCCCTCTCCTCAAAACTAAACTCGTCAACATTCATTAGCATTGGTTGATGTCCACCAGCAGTTTGTCTTTTTCGAACAATTGATTGATACTGCTCAATAATATACGTTTTATTTTCTATAACATAGCGAAATTGTTTTCTTTGTATATCCAACAATGTGCTACCTGCAACTTCATTTTCAAATTGTGTCAAAAAAATCAACCATTCTTTCTGATCCTTCCTTTGTAAATGCTGATCTAACTGATCTGCACGTCGAATAATCAAAGTAACTGTTAGTATCACCCCACTAAAAACAAGAAAGGATATCAAGCACTCAATCAGAGTAAAGCTTGGATACTTCTGGTTTTTTTTCAATTTCCAATACGCCCTTTCGCTTAACTTCTATTCGAATTTTTTGAATGGCACGCTGATTTGTTTGAAGAACAACTTTACTTTTTATTGGTTGGTCCCGAGCAACTTGTTTCAATCCTTCATGTAATCGGTATTTTCGTGCTTCTTCATAAATGATACGTGCCAGCTGGACTTCTTGATTGCTCTTTTTTTCTTGCTCTAATAAAAATGTCTGATGTGCACTAACACCATAGACGATTATTAAGACCAACCCCAGTGCTGTCATTGTTTCTAATAATATGTAACCAGACTTATTCGATTTTTTTAGTATAATGACCACTTCCCAACTGGAATTGATATGTAATTTTTTGTTTTTTCTTTGGCCAGTAAAACTGATAAGTTTTTAGTGAACTGTCATTTCCCGTTCGACCAGCAAAAATCACTGTTCCATAACGTTGTATTTTTAAATTTTCTGGAATTTTTAGATACGTCCAATCAAATTTAGTGTATTTAGGTACACCAAAGTAAACTTTTTGCTGATCATCAGTTAAATGTATTCGAGTCGCTTGCTGACTGACAATTGCAATCTTCTGCGCTACATAAATTCGTTTTTCAAATTGACTGAAAAATTGATGTATTGCTATATCTTTTTGTAAATGTTCAAACGAAAAAATAGGAACTGTCACGAAGAACAACGTAATTAAAAAAACGAATAAGGTTTCCACTAAAGTAAACCCTGCATATTTATTTTTTATTATAGACATCTGCGTGTTCTTGTTTGATATAGCCTTCTGCAAGCAGCTCATCAATAGTCGGGACTTTCCCATTATTTTGTAAAGCGTACAATTCTTTTTGCGTATCAACTAACTGGATCACCGCTGCTTGACTTTCTTCATCTACATGATTTTTATATTTTGAAAGATTTGGTACAAATAATAAAATTAACACACTGATAATCAATAAAACAATCAACATTTCAATCAAAGTAAAAGCTTGTACTTTTCTCAAGGGTTTTCCCTTAATTTGTTCATTCTTACTAATATTTTCTATCATCATGAAATAACCTCCTCAAGATTTCCATAAATGGGTAACAAAACCGCTGCATAAATCATAAGTATCAAGCAAGCAATCACTAAAAAAAGCACCGGCTGAATCCAATTTAACCATCGATTTAACCGTTCAAAAAAAAGTTGGCGTGTGTAATTACTATAAAATAATAATTCTTTCCCTAAATTTCCCTTTAACTCTCCTTGCTGAATGATTGTGCTAAACTCTTCCGTTAAAAAAGAGTATTTTTCAAATTGGCTTGCTAATGCACTTCCTTTTTCTAATTCATCTGCCATTTGTAAAGCTAATTGTTGCATCAAACTACCTGTTTTTGTTTCTTTCAGACACAAAACTACTTGTTTCAGCTCAAGTCCTTCGCTAAAAAGTTTCCCTAATTCCAACGAAAAATAAGCAGACTGATACAACGCATAAACTGGTCCTAAAATTTTCAATTGACTAATCCACTGACTTCGCCGTAATGAATTTCCCTTCCGATCAAAAAAACGAATAGCTCCATATAAGACGCTTAGCAACAATAAGATGCCTAACACATACCAGTGAAATGTTTGAATTAACTGAATTCCCCAATGATTTTGTGGAACCATTTCTGAGATTAACAATTGTGGCAAAACAATTTGGCGCATACTAAACAAAATACCAATCAAAAATAGCGAAAGTAACAAGGGATAGCTTAGCAATTTTTGCAACTCTTTTTGAAATGCACCCATTCGTTGAAACTGACCGGCTATGTTTTCCAATGTAGCTATTAAGTTCCCATGTGTTTCAGCCAATTCAATCTGTACAAGATAAGTTTTGTTAAACCCACAGTAAGCTAGTATCTTTGTAAATGAGCCACCAGCACTCACTATTTTTTGGACTTCTTCTAGTAGTTCAATTGGAAATAACTTCAACTTGATTACTAACTGCAATGCTTCTTGTAAACTGAAACCATTGCTCAGTAAATCAGCAATAATTTGAATAAACTGTTGTTGTTGTTTTTTATTCAATTTCTTCAAATGGATAAGACCTCCAATCGTTTCTTTCGGCTTGAAGATAACTCGTTTGCCAGCACTTTTCTCGGACTATTTTAAGTTTAGCTTCTTTATCGCTCCATTTAGCTGATTCTTCCCGTATTTTTTCAAAAAACTGATAACTCCATAACACAGCAGAAGATTGTTCTTTATCTGGTAATATTTCTTGATAAACAATCCCTTTTAAACAGTCTGACAATGCTTGGTGGTGACCAATCAATTCTTCTATTCTTGGCAAAATACCTGCTAACTCTCTGGCATGAATAGTGGCAAATACCCGATGGCCAGTCAATGCCGCACGTAAAGTCATTTGAGCAGTTAGCGCATCTCTTATCTCTCCAACAATCAATAAGTCTGGCCGATGACGTAAAGAGAGCTTTAATAGTTCTTCATAATTTTGGTGGATTTTCTCGTTGACTTGCAGCTGTAAAAACGTTGATTCTTCCAATTCCACAGGATCTTCCACAGTAATGATTTGTTCTGAGTTTTTCTGAGCCAAACGATACATCAAAGAGGTTTTTCCTGATCCAACTGGTCCACTAAATAGATATAAGCCACGTGTCCCAGTATGCCGATGTAATACTCCTAGATCGTCTAAAGAAAAACAGCGGAAATGCTGATCACCAAGCGGATAAAGCAACCGTATCACCAAAGTTTCTCGCTGCTGATAGTCCCCTACAGATGAAAGCCTTAGACGAATCTCTTCTTCGACACTTGAATTTCCGCACCTATAAGTCAATGCGCCAGATTGTACTTTTCTTTTTTCCCCAATATCCATTTGTCCTAAGTATTTGAATCTGGAAATCAATTGTTGACCTATCTCTTTTGAAAAATCCCGTCTTAATGTTCGGTTTTTACCTTTACGCTCAAGAAGCTGATAACCTTCTTTTTTTGGTAAAATATAAACATCTTCTATTCTTCTTTTGTAGGCTTCTGTAATGATTTCATCTGAAATTTTCTTAATATCCATTATCCTCCCCTCCAACAAAAACATACGCGTTTATCAATTTTTTATCGTGGATTTTGATAATTTCATAAAAAATATTGGCTAAATCCGAATTTGTGTTATACTATTAAAAATTTATCTTAGGAGGCGCCACTTTGGAATCATTGCTAAAAAAACATCTTTTAGTTGCGAGCAAACAACAACCAGCAGATTTAGTTATCAAGAATGCTAAAATCGTCAATGTCTTCACCAGAAAAATCATGTCAAATACTCTTGCTATCTGTGATGGAAAAGTCGTCGGGATCGGCGAATATGAAGGAAAACAAACGTACGATGCAAATAATCAGTACTTAGTGCCAGGGTTTATTGATGGACATGTTCATATCGAAAGCTCTCTGCTTTGTCCACAAGAATTTGCTAAAATTTCTGTATTACATGGTGTAACAACAGTTGTAACAGATCCTCATGAGATTGGAAATGTTGCTGGTAGTACGGGTTTAAAGTTTATGCTGGAAGATGCTCAAAATGCACCTATGAATATTTTTTTCATGCTTCCTTCATGTGTACCCGTTACACCTTTTGAAACAAATGGCGCTATCCTAGATGCCAAAACACTAGCTCCTTTTTTAGAAATGCCCGAAGTTCTTGGTCTTGCTGAAGTAATGAACTACCAAGCAGTCGCAAATGCTGAAACAGAAATTTTAGATAAACTTCAATTAATGATTGATCATCACAAAAAAATTGATGGACACGCAGCTGGAATTACTGGTGAGGGGTTAAATGTCTATCCTGTTGCTGGAATTCGTACCGATCACGAAGCCACAACTGCAAAAGAAGCGAGAGAAAGACTTGATTTGGGTATGTATTTGATGATTCGTGAAGGAACTGTTGCAAAAGATTTAGCCGCTCTCTTTCCAGCTATTACTCCAGAAAATTCTCGGCGTTGCTTCTTTGTCACAGATGATAAATTAATTGACGACTTAGTGAGTGAGGGTTCGATTGATTATATCGTCCGTAAGGTGATTGAATTAGGTATGGATCCATTACAAGCAATCCAAATGGCATCTCTAAATGCAGCGGAATGTTTCGGTCTATCCACGCTTGGAGCAATTGCGCCAGGTTATCAAGCTGACTTTTTCTTAACAGATGATCTTGAAACCTTACCAATTCGAGAAGTGTTTCATAATGGTGAACAACTCGTAACGAACGGAAAACTCATCGATACAACCAGTGAACTACCAAAAAATTCTCTGATGGAAGACTTACCGGACATGACAGTGGCATCTTTGACAAATGATTCTTTAAAGCTGTCTTTAAGTTCAAATAAAGCGCATATCATCGAGATTATCCCTAACAGCTTAATTACTAATGACTTATTCTCAGAAGTCACCGTTCAGTCCGGGTTCTTTGTTCCTTCTATTGAAAAAGATTATTTGAAAATTGCTGTTATTGAACGACATAAAGGAACTGGAAATATTGGTCTTGGCATCGTCAAAGGGTTCAAACTAAAAGAAGGAGCCTTAGCAACTACGATTTCGCATGATTCTCATAATATTGTTGTCGTCGGAACAAACGATAAAGATATGCTTTTTGCTATAGAACAGTTAATCAAAAAAGGGGGGGGCATGATTGCTGTCAATCGTCAACAGGAACTGGCTAGTCTTCCCCTTAAAATTGGTGGATTGATGTCTCAAAAACCTTTTCTAGAGGTAAATCAAGAATTAACTAGCTTAACAACTGCCGCTCGTCAAATTGGTGCTAGTCAGCTATTTGATCCCTTTCTGACCTTGTCATTTTTGACTTTATCTGTTATTCCTGAACTAAAAATCACGGATATGGGACTCTTTTCATTTTCAAAATTCCAACTTATTCCACCATGCTAAGTAAAAGGAAGCTATGATAGAATTGTCCATCTTTAAATAATAAGATTATGAAAGAAGTACTACTTGGAAAATGTTTATTCAGAAAAAGGAGGTGTGACAAAATATTTGTCACACCTCCTTTTGATTATTGTATTTTATCTTTAAATTGTGCTTCTACTCGATAGATACGTTGACCACGAGAAGAAAACTTTTCTTCATACTCAGTCATGATATTTCCTTCGAATGTACTCTCATGCAAATCAAGCCAGACTTGTTTGATTATCATGCCATATTGAGAAAAACTTGCCAAAGAATACTCAAATAATCCTTGATTATCTGTTTTAAAATGAATCTCACCCTCTGGTCGCAAGATCTGTTCATCCACCGCTAAAAAAGTTTTAAACGTCAAACGACGTTTCTCATGACGCTTTTTTGGCCATGGATCAGAAAAGTTCAAATAAATCTGATCGACTTCACTATCCGCAAAATACTCTGTCAGCGCTGAACCATCAACATGAAGTAATTTCAAATTAGGTAGCGGTTCTTCAATTAACTTATCTAGCGCCAGAGAAATAACACTGACTTGCATCTCCACACCAATGTAATTGATTTCTGGATGTGCCTTTGCCATTCCATTGATGAATTGACCTTTTCCCATTCCAATCTCTATATGGATTGGATGATCGTTACCAAAGAGCTCAGTCCATTGTCCTTTCCATTCAGTTGGATTACTAATAACAAACTCTGGATGCGCAGCTAACAATTCTGTTGCACCAGGACGATTTCTAACACGCATAATTCATAATTCCTTTCTCAAATAAAAAAGGTTGGCCAAATCTCTAAAGAGTTTGGGCTCAACCTCAGCCACTAAAAATTCGTTTTAATTGTAAAATTTCCTCATTCATTCGTCGGTCATCCCCTCGAAGGCAATAACGAGTGATTTCTTGCAATAAATTCATCACTGCATACCAGTGAAGCTTCTCAAGAACTTCATCAGTTGGGCGAATACCATAACTAATCAACCACTGATTCCAATTTGAAAGCGGAACATAATTACCTAAAATCGTTCCAATATCAACTGCTGGATCAGCAAACATGATTGAGTCCCAATCAACTAAATATAAATAATTTTTACAAACTAACCAATTACGATGATTCACGTCTCCATGAACAACAGCAAACTCTTTTTTATCTGTATGAGGTACTTGCTGACTCAAAAATTGATGGACAAGTTGGATAAACTGATTTTTTTTAAATATTTCTGGGAGTTCTTGGTTGTATTTTTTCAACATCGTCTCAGGCGTAACGACACGACCACCTATTCGATTCAACATTGTTTTTAATGAGTCAGAATGATGCAAATGATATAGGACATCAATAACATCATTTCTTTGCCCAATTTCTGTAGTAGTCAATAAGCGACCATCCAGCCATTCTTGAGCTGTTAACGTATCTCCATTACCTGTTCTTTTTGTCCAAACAAGTTTAGGAGTAATTCCTTCTCGAGATAACGCAGCAAGCATGGGGGTTGTATTACGTTTGATGAAGACTTTATCTTCGTCACGCATGCCTATGTATGTTTTTCCTGTATCCCCTTTGATGGGCCGTAACCGCCACTCTTGGTCTAACTGAAACTCCATCATGCTTTCTCCCATCCTCTTAAACTCTTTCATTTGCAGTAATTATTATTCTAGTCGCCCCGACACATAACGTCAAGCACATATACGTTCTTTTTCAGCATTTTTTCATTCAAAAAACCAACTTTTCTAAAAAAGAAAAAAGAGAAAGATCAACGATATGACCTTTCTCACTTTAACTTGGACAATTATTAGTCTGACAGCTTCTTCAGACGTGTGGGAACGTACATTTTTACAAAAAGAAAAACAAAAACCAAATAAACCAGAATAGGAATCCAGCGCTCTACCCCAGACAAAACAAAAGCTGCAATCACTCCAAAAATAAGAGCTGCTAAACCTAATATGCCCAACAACAATTGCTGAATAGCTGTTTTTTTCTGTGTTTCTTTTATGGGATACAGTTGCACTAATACCATATAGCGAAACTGGCTATATAGCGGCAACAACTGGAAACCAATCAAATATAAAAACAATGAGCCAATAATCAAACTAAATGTTAAATCTGTTACACCTATAATCAGCAAACAACCAATCAACAGTAGTCTCAGATACAGACCACTAAAATCAGACCCACGAACAAATCGTCTAGTATATAAATAAAGATATGTTTGACTTTGGTTCCTTTTGATTTTATTCAATAGCGGGTCTAAGTAACGTCGGCGTTTTACCTTTGCTGAAATTTCTGGTACATCAGTAAACAAATTGATAAACTGATAAATTTGATGAAGACGATTTTCTTCCACTTGGATCATTTTTTCCCAGTCAATCTGTACCTCATTTTTTCGCCATAAATACCAATAATAAATACCAGCTTGTACTAATGCGGCCACTAAACCTAACCAAATGGACACATAGAACGTAAGTAGTAAAATGACAAAAGCTGAGACATACCATCCACTTTTAAACCAACGTAAAGCTTGATTAGAAAATCGAAAAAGTTCCGCTCGCTTTACTTGTAGATGACCCATTTTTAGGCAGACAAGCAAGATCAAATAGATCAAATACATTGAAAATGGCTGTCCGGTACTCACTACCACTAACGGCATTGCAAATCCACTAGCCAAAAATAAAACAAGGAATGGAAATAAACAAGAATATCGGAAAGCTTTGCTTAAATATACTCGCATTTCCTTTTCTTGTGGCAATAAAAAAACAATATCTGCTGCCTCGGCAAAAGTTGCAATTTTTCCTACTGCCAAGCTAAGTAACCAAAAAACTGAAACAATCAGTCCACCAAACTCAAAAGAAGGAGCTAAGCTTTTCAGCCAACTAGAATAATAAAAACCAATTCCTCCCACCAAAAAAAGACAAACTAACACAAAATGATCATTGAAAACATAGCGCATATACTTTAGCATTTTTTTTTGGTGTCTAGCTAAACGTTTTCGAAAAAAATCATTCATGTCCCTGCTCCTTCGTTAATGCGACATAAATCTCATCCAAGGATGAATCTGGAAGGTTAAATGATTCTCTTAACTCTTCCAGCGTGCCTTGTGCTCGAACCTCACCATTATGTAAAACCACAAAGCGATCACAGTATTTTTCAGCAGTCGCCAAAATATGAGTTGACATCAAAATCGCAGAACCACTTTTCTTCATTTCAACCATCAATTCTAACAACGCATTGATTGCTAAAGGATCAAGACCCAAAAAAGGTTCATCAATGATATATAGCGAGGGTTCAATTAAAAAAGCACATAAAATCATGACTTTTTGTTTCATTCCTTTTGAAAAGTTAGCAGGAAACCAGTCTAAACGTTTTTCTAATCGAAACGTCTCCAACAATTTTTCTGCTCGCTTCATCGCTACTTCTAGGGGGATACCGTAAGCCATAGCTGTCACTTCAATATGTTCTCGTAAAGTCAGCTCTTCATATAATGAAGGTGTTTCTGGAATGTATCCAATTTGTTTTCGATACTTTTCAATATCACTTTTCAATGTTAAACCATCGATTTCGATTTTCCCTTTAGTTGCTTCTAGCAACCCAATGATGTGTTTAATCGTTGTACTTTTACCTGCACCATTTAATCCAATCAAGCCCACCATTTCGCCTGAATGTACTTCAAAACTTATATCTTTTAACACAGGAAGATGTCCATATCCTCCCGTCACGTGTTCAATCGTTAAACTCATTTCTTTTCCTCCATTGATCTTGTTTACTCGCTTCTTTATTATACCATGAAGAAAATGTTGGCAATTTGTTTTTTTCCTTACAACAATCAGAACTTATGGTAAAGTTAACTTAGCCAAAATATTCTTAGCAGAAAGGATGTCTCGTATGGAAAACTGTATTTTTTGCAAAATTATCAACCAAGAAATTCCTAGCTATAAAATTTATGAGGATGACAAAGTGTATGCGTTTTTGGATTTGTCACAAGCAACTAAAGGTCATACCTTAGTTGTACCAAAACGGCACGTTTCTGATATATTTGATTATGACCAAGAATTAGCTGGTGCCGTCTTTTCGCGCGTGCCAAAAATTGCTCGTGGTCTAGAAAAAGCATTTCCTGATATGAAAGGTTTAAATATTTTGAATAACAATCGTGAGTTAGCATACCAATCTGTCTTTCACTCACATATTCATCTGGTACCACGTTACGCAACAACAGATGATTTTTCAATCCACTTTGGTAATCATCAAGCAGATTACTCAGCAAGTGAACTGGCAACCATCCAAGAAACCATTGAAACGCAGGTGAATGACATTGATTAAACAATTTCTGAAAGGTCTCGTATTTGGTTCAGCTGTAGGCGCTGTAGGTGGACTTCTTTTTGCTCCAAGAAGTGGTAATGATACTCGAAAAAAATTGATTGACGAATTAGATGAAGCTGCTGATTTAACGCTAGATCTAAATAATAGTCTCAACCACTTTAAAGAGGCCTTAGCCGAAACAAAAGAAACTGCAGCTACACTCATTCCGGAGTTCCAAGACTCTATTCAAAAAGATGTACAGGAGTTTAAATTTCAAGCAGAACCAAGAATTACTCAGATTCAAGAACAAGTAGAAAAAATTTCTACCAACTTACCTGAACTTCCTGAAGAAAATCTTCACTAATTGAGTTAAAACACGACGATTATGCATTTTAACCCGTTTTTTTGTCATATTCTCGTAATGAATGTGATTAAAACATGAATTTTCTTTGAAACTATTCATTAGAAGCTTTTTTTTAGGAATTAGAATATGGTATAGTTGTAGATGTGAACAACTAAATATAAAAAAACAGGAGTGCAAAACTAAAATGAAAAGAAAAAAAATAATTTTAGCAGCGACTAGTGCTTTAGCTGTCTTAACGCTAGCTGCTTGTTCTAATGGTACAAACAAAGATATCGCTACAATGAAGGGTGGAACTATCACTGTTTCTGACTTCTATGATGAAGCAAAATTAGAATCATCTAACCAAACTTTGGTTCAAAGAATGATTATTTACAAAGTATTTAATAACAAATATGGCGATAAAGTAACAGATAAAAAAGTTGACGCTGAATACAAAAAACAAGCAGAATCATTAGGTGACGGGTTTGAATCTCAATTGAAAGCTGCCGGTTATACAGAAGATTCTTACAAAGACTATATCCGCAATAACCTAGCACTTGAAGCTGGTTTAAAAGCACATGTTGATATTACAAATGATGACTTAAAAACTGCTTGGGCTTCTTTCCATCCAGAAGTAGAAGCACAAATCATCAAACTTTCAAGTGAAGACGATGCGAAAAGCGTGAAAGAAAAAGCTGATAAAGGTGATGACTTCACTAAATTAGCAAAAGATAACTCAACTGATACAACAACTAAAGATGACGGTGGAAAAATCAAATTTGATTCTGAAACAACAACTGTTCCTAACGAAGTAAAAGAAGCCGCTTTTAAATTGAAAAATGGCGAAATTTCTGACGTGATTTCCGCTACTAATGCTTCAACTTATGCAACTGATTATTACGTTGTGAAAATGGTTAAGACTTCTTCTAAAGGCGATGACATGGATAAATACAAAGATGAATTAAAAGAAATCGCTACTCAAACAAAATTGAACGATAGTGCATTTACAACAAAAGTTATCGGTGAAGTCTTAAAAGATGCTAATGTGAAAATCAAAGATGATGCTTTTGAAAGTGTCTTGAGTGCATTCACTACATCTTCTTCAGGTTCAGAAGCAACATCTGATTCTGAAAAATCAACTAACTCTTCAGCTACAGAAAAATCAACTGAAGCAACTGATAGTTCAGAAACAGCGACTACAGACTCTTCAAAATAAATTTTATGACTAAAAAGAAGTAAAGCAGACTCCTCTTCATGAGTCGCTTTACTTCTTTTTTAGTTTATTTAAACACACTAGTCAGATATCTTTTGGTACATAAAAACTGCGATTATCCATACCAAAAATTCGATCTGTATATTTTCCAGGTTCTGTTTGACGAATAGAAGTCAACATCATTTGCATTGACGCATCGATGTTATCGATTTGATGTAAAACCTCAGCTTCCATAATTCTTGGTCGCACTGGTGATCCGTATTCCAAAAGACCATGATGTGCTAGAACCATATGTCTTAACACTAAAACATCTTCATCTTCTTCACTGATTTTCAACGCAATACAAGCTTTAGTAATTTCTTCATCTACGAGAACCAAATGTCCCACTAAATTGCCAGCTAGAGTGTACTCAGTTGACATTGGACCAGATAATTCAATAACTTTACCCAAATCATGTAAAATAATTCCAGCATACAATAATGCGCGATTGATCTCTGGGTATTCATTTGCAATTGCTTTTCCTAAGTGAAGCATCGTCAACGTATGATAAGCTAGTCCACTAGCAAATGCATGATGATTTCTTTTTGCCGCTGGATACTCGAAAAATTGTTTTTGATATTTATTTAATAAATAACGTACAATACGATTCCAATGTGCATTCGTAATCTCAAACAATAATTGATTGATTTCCTCTTCCATTTCTTCTTTTTTTATTGGTGCTCGTTCCATATAAAGACTTGGTTCACTAGGTTCATCAATTTTTGTCAAACGCATGTGGATAATTTTTACTTGAGGATTTCCTTGATATACTTCTCTTTTACCGCTCAAAAAAACAACAGTTCCTGCAGTAAATTTGCTAATTTCCTCCTCGGAAGCGTCCCAATATTTCCCATCAATTGTTCCCGAAGTATCTTGAAAAGTAAATGCAATAAATTTTTTACCATTTTTTGCCATTCTTACGTCAGCATTTTTTATCAAGACAAATAATTCAAACTGTTCATCAATGATTAATTCACGAATTTTTTTCATTCTATGCTCCTTCTAGCCATTTCACAGATTGTTGTAACTCTTGATAATAGCTTAACATTTCTTTGTCAGAAGAAAAACAAATTATCTGATACTTTTTACCAAACTCTGCTAAAAGTTTTGCTAAGTAATACTTTCTGTGCGAATCATAGTGTAACCAACCATCGTCAATAATTACTGGACAAAGCGCTCGATTTGCTTCCAAAGAAAGATAAGCAAATCGCATTGCCATGATTAATTGATCTTTGGTTCCTGTAGATAGCTCATAAATAGGAAATTCTGTCTTTCCATCTGTGAGAGTCAATAAATCTTCTTTTAATAAAATTCTTTGATACTTGTGGTCGGTTAGTAATCCCAAATAATAAGTAGCCTCTTTTAACAACTGCGGTAATTGCCGCTCACTCATTTCAGTCGATAAATCACCTAAAAAAGTACCAGCAATTTCATATGCTCCCCACTCCACCATCAAATGTTCTAATTCTGCCTTCTGGCGGCTTTCTTCTTGGTATAGTTCATCAAGTGTACCATCTTTTTGTAATTCTTCAACTTGAATATTTAAACGTTGTTGTTGTTCACTTGCAGCTTTTTCTTCCAACTGTAGTTGTCGTTGTAATTGATCTAAACGAAGGCTTTCTTGTTCTAAAAATGAGCGTGTCATTTTTTCAGGAAATAATGGTGTGAGTATTTTACTTAGTTCAGCAAGTCTTTCTTGTTTTTGGATTGTCTCATGTGCTTTTTGCAAAAAGAATGGTACTTCAGATGGATACGTAAGTTGTGCCTCGTTAAGTTGTTGTGCATACTCTTGGAGCCATGCTTTTTGCTTCTTCTTCAATTGATTAATTTCTTGCGTGAGTAATGTATTTTGCTGGTAGCTACGAGCAAATTTCATTTGTTCCATTTCTTGAACAAATTGTGCCAGTAATGCCATTTTTTCAGAAATATGCTTGTCTTGAACAGGTAGCCATTCTTGAACAATATCAAATTTTCGTTCTAGGAATAGCAACTTCTCTTGAATTTCTCTTTCTCTTTTTTGCTTTCGCTCATAAATAGCACAAAGTCGTTGATAGTCCATAACTTCTTGGCCGTATTCTTTCATTAACTCAACTGTATTTAGTTGGTTTAGACACCATTGATCAACAAAATACTGTACTTGTTGATTAAACTGTTGTTTCATTTGTTGATTTTGTTTCCTATTTTCTTCTACTTCTGCGATTTGTGCAGATGCAACATCTAATTGTCCTAGTTTTTCTTGCCACATTCCTTTGACTTCTAAAGAATTATTTTTGCTATTATTTTCTTGATGCAAGAAATAACTTCCTATAATCCCAGCTCCACTGAGCAAGAAAATAATTTTCCAAGGAAGAGGGAAAAATAATCCTAAGGCTATAACTATCCCACCTGCAATTATATAAGGAATACTATTTCGTTTTTCCTCCTTCTCCTGCTGATTCTGTAAAAGAAAGGGATAGCGTGCTTCCAACTGACTGATTTCTGCATCAATCAATTCCTGCTGTTCTTTTGCAACTTGTAATCGAATTGTCAATTGTCGGTCTTCTTCTAAAAATTGTTGATTTTGTGAAAATAACGTTTTCCATTCGGAACTTTGTTGAAATTCTACTGGTTGATTTTGTCTTTGCCAACCCCAACGTTGTTCTAAAATCTTTAACTCTGCTTCTGTTTCGCGTGTTTCTACCTGAAGTCTTTGCCATTCATTAACTAACTGCTCAACTTGAGCCTGTTCCTTTAAAAGATTTTTTAATTCCGTTTCTTGTTCTAAGAAAAAATAGTATTGCGCTGATTGCAGATCCATCCCGCTATGTTTTTCTAAAGTTGCTTCTAGTTCTTCCAAACGTTCACTCATTTGTTGATATCTGTTAGAAAACTCTTGTAGATCTGTCATTAGTTGCTCATTTGGTAATTCATTAAGTGTCTTTTCTTGTAATTCTTGCCATTCCTCGTAAAGTGAGAAATTGATTTTTTGCTGGTTTAAATGTAATAATTTTTCATTATTCTTTGATATTTCTTGTCTTAATTTATCTTGCTCTTTTTTTGCGGCTTGCTCTTGCATCACAAGCTGACTAAAAAAATCTTCTTGTGCTTGTTTTTGATGAATTTTTTCTTGTAAACTTTTCCAATTATTTAACTTTTGGTTGATAAGTAATTTTTGTCCTTTTTTCTTATATAAATTTTGAGCCTGATTATAATACTCTTGTCTTTTTTTAAAAACTTGTGAACTTCCAGTAATTCCTAATGATATCAACATATCATGTAATTCTTTTTCTCTAAGATGATCTAATTCTGATAACTGCTCTTGCTGAAAAGTAAACACCTGTTGAAATAATTCTCTAGTTAATGGTGAAATCAACTGAGCTAATAATGTTTCACTTCCTATTTGTTCGCCAAAAACAACTTTTGCCTTTCCACGATTCTGTTGCTTATAACGTTCAACCATGAATTCACCATGGGTTGGATGTTCTAACCAGATACGACCACCATAAGCCGCTCCATCTTTTGGTGTATAATCTTTCTTTTTTCTTCCTTTTGATGGAAAACCAAAGAGAATTGCCTGTATAAACTGATAAACAGTTGATTTACCTGCTTCATTCTCGCCATAAATCAATTGATTACCTGAAGAAAAATCAAAATTCTTTTGACGCCATTTTCCAAAAGCATTAATTTCAATCCGTAAAATTTTCATTCATTATCCTCCTCGAATTGAAAATCCTGATTGATTAATTCTTGTGCAGCTATTAATGTTTCACTCTGATAATCAGGTAACTCATTCAATAATTTTATTGCTCCTGGATGGCTATACAATTCACTTAAAATTTGTTTGAAATCTTGAGACGTTTGATAGCTTTCAAATAATTGATGTTTCAAATTTTTTGAGACAGTTAGAATTGTCTGTTTCTGAGCAGTATTCTTCATAAGAGAGATACGCCATATAAAAAAATTTGATGTATATTTGCTTAATTCTCCAATCAAATATTCTAATACCTCACCAGAATTAATTCGCTCTACAAAATCTATTCCTAAATGTTCATAATTAGTAATCTCTAGCTCAACTAGATGAAATTTATTATTAGGGACTTCCAGTTGTCGTTGAACCATTGAGAAAATCTCATTAGTTGTACGAATATGTTCAAAAGAAATTTTTTGACGATACCAATATACCTCTGCTACCTCTATAGGAATAGTTTGATACGCACTTTTTTTCAACTCTACTAATGAAACAGAAATTGAGGTCTGTTCCTTTCTCGTGTGTCCTTGAGGTGCGCCAGGATACACTATTCTCCCGTTAGTACTAAGGACAGTTGGAACATGGATATGACCTAACGCCCAATAATCATAATTTTTTTCTTGCATTTGATTAGAACTAAATGGCGCATAATTACCATGATCTCTTGTGCCCAATTCCCCGTGATACATTCCAATGTGATAATCTACATTTGCTCGAGAGGGAAACTCTAATACTTTTTCTTGTTGTATCCATGGATGACAATAGCTAAAAGCACTGATAGCAACTTTTTCTCCAGAATTCAGTTTAAATTCATTTGTTTTTACTTCTTCGTTCACAAACAAATGAACATTTTCAGGAAAATCAAACCAATATCTTTCTTTCTGGTAATAGTCATGGTTTCCAAAAATCATGTACACAGAAATGTTTAGTTTATTTAAACGTTCCATTTGTTCAAAAAAGTACTTTTGTGTTTTAAGCGAAGGTTTATTTTGATGAAAAGTATCTCCAGCAAATAAAACAAAGTCAACTTCATGGAACACCGCTTGATCTACAATATTTTTTAGAACCATTTGATTTGCCTGTAATAATTTTTTTTGCACACGTTTGTCAAATGGAATCGAGCCTTCAAAAGACCTATCTACATGTAAATCAGCTGCATGGATAAATTTCACTATCAAATTCCCTCCTTTTTTTCTTTTATCATAACATTTTTACGTGTTTTTTTCATCAAAATACGAAAGTTTGTTCGTATTACAGTGTGATATTTCGTGAGAATACAAAAAAACAGATGAGCTTAATTGCTCATCTGTTTTTTTACCGTTGCGTGGCGACGTCCTACTCTCACAAGGGGCAACCCCTCACTACAATCGGCGCTAAGAAGCTTAACTTCTGTGTTCGGCATGGTTACAGGTGTATCCTTCTCGCTATCGCCACCACACTGTGGTGTTATC
>NZ_JAFLWA010000035.1 GCF_017316125.1 Enterococcus sp. DIV0660C
CATTACTGGCTTACTTTTTTTATAAAGTCTTGCTATATTCAAGACCAGTTAGATAAATGGTTACATTATTGAGAAATTCTTGTTTATTATTGGCCGTACGATGGGCATGAATATCTTCAATCAAACCAGTTAACTGATGTTCTTGGACATAAGTACGCATATATAAAATAGATTCTTTTAATAGCTCATTACCATTCATTACTTCATGCCGTAGTTTTTGTTCTTGTTGGTAGTCCATTAATTGACCAATTAACAAATTATGCAAAGCTGTGATTGCTTGGTGGCTTTGTTGTAATGAAAAATTTTGATTGATGAGCAATTGAATCATTGTTTCTAAATGCTCTAGTCGACTAGGAAATGCTGGAACAGTATGAATTTCGATTTCAGCAGCACAAGGAAATTGAGAGTACAAGTCATAATAGTTTTCCATAAATTGTAAAAGCTGTTGCTTCCATGGCATGTTGGTATTGGGAACGACTAGCATATCTTCAATTGTTTCAGCCATTTTTTGTAAGAGTTGTTGTTTATTTTTAAAATACCAATAAAGTGCAGGTGCTTGAACGTCCATTTTTTTTGCTAGAATACGCATAGAAAGAGCGGATAGTTCTTTTTTTTCTGCTAAAATTTCAAAGGCATTTTGGATAATAATTTTTTGTGAAAGCTTAGGTTCCATTTAATCGACCTCTTGTATTGCATTATTTTTTTAAACATGGTAAATTGTTATGCGGTCTTATTTTACAGTGTTAAAGAGAGACTGTCAATTTAACTAAAGGGGTGTAGATAACACATGAATCTAATTTTAAGACATGCGAAGAAGTATAAGATGGCTGTCTTTATTTCATTGGTTTCCGTAGGAATTATGGTCGCAGCTACGTTATGGCAACCAAAACTATTACAACAAGTACTTGAAGCTATTATTACAGAAGATAACGATGAAATGAAAACAATTGGTGTCTATCTGATTGGTTTAGCTGTATTAGGACTGCTTGCAGGTGTGACGAATACGATTTTCTCTGCCAGAGTAGCGCAAGGTGTAAGTGCGGATATTCGAGAAGAGGCGTTTCGAAAAATCCAAACGTTCTCGTTTGGGAATATTGAACAGTTTTCTGCAGGAAACTTAGTTGTTCGTTTGACAAATGATATCACGCAAATTCAAAATTTAGTGATGATTTCTTTACAATCACTTTTTAGAATTCCATTTTTATTTATTGGTGCATTTATTTTGGCGATGATGACAATGCCTCAATTGTGGTGGATCATTGTTGCATTGATTGTTGCAGTTGTTATCATTACTGGACTTTCTTTTACAAGAATGGGGAAACACTTTATGATCATCCAACAATTGATTGATAAAGTGAACAGTATTGCGAAAGAAAATCTCATGGGCATTCGTGTAGTCAAATCTTTTGTACAGGAAAAGAACCAGCTAAAAACATTTACCAAAGTGAGCGATGAATTAACTGAACATAACATTATTGTTGGAACTTTATTTTCAGTCATGATTCCTTCCTTCATGTTAGCAGCTAATTTAGCAGTGGTTGGTGCGATTTTCTTTGTGAGTGATTTGGCGAAAGATGACCCTACTTTAATTGGTGGGATCGCTTCTTTTATGAACTATTTGATGCAAATCATGATGGCAATTATTATTGGCGGTATGATGATGATGATGACTTCAAGGGCTGCTGTTTCACTTAAACGAATCAAAGAAATCTTGGATACAGAACCAGATTTAACTTATCTGGATGTACCTGAACAAGAATTAACAGGCTCTGTAACGTTTGACCATGTTTCTTTCCGTTATCCTGGTGATGATGAAGATACCTTAAAAGATATCAGCTTTATGATTGAACCCGGAGAAATGGTTGGGATTGTAGGTGCAACGGGAGCAGGTAAGTCAACGTTAGCACAACTGATTCCAAGACTATTTGATCCAACAGAAGGAACAGTTGAAGTGGGTGGCGTTGACTTGAAAACGGTGAATGAGAAAAGTTTACGTAAAACAGTTTCCTTTGTTTTACAAAAAGCCATTCTCTTTTCGGGAACAATTGCACAAAATTTGCGCCAAGGAAAAGAAGATGCAACAGAAAAAGATATGGAACGTGCATCTAAAATTGCGCAAGCACAAGAATTTATCAGTAAATTGGTAGAAAGCTATGAAGCACCAGTTGAGGAAAGAAGTAGTAATTTTTCTGGGGGACAAAAGCAACGTTTATCTATTGCGCGTGGCGTAATTGGTAATCCTAAAATTTTGATTTTGGATGATAGTACTAGCGCCTTGGATGCTCGTTCAGAAAAATTAGTTCGTGAAGCATTGAATCACGAATTGAAAGAAACGACGACAATCGTTATTGCACAAAAAATTGCGTCTGTAGTCAAAGCGAATCGTATTCTAGTATTAGATGAAGGCCGCTTAGTGGGAGAAGGTACACATGAAGAATTAGTTGCAACTAATCAAGTGTATCAAGAAATTTTTGAAACACAAAAAGGAATGGAGGAGTAATCAATGACTGATTTAATTAAAGCAAGTAAATTTTTCTATCATTATTTGAAACGTTATAAATTCTCCTTTTTCTTTATCTTTGTGACAGTGATTATTGCTACTTACTTACAAGTGAAGGCTCCACAATTTGTTGGGGAAGCTTTTCAGGAACTAGCAAATTATGTGACAGGATTAATGCAAGGCGTTGATGACAAGAGTAAATTCCTTGATATTATTTGGAAATTGTTGATTTTCTATGTTTTAGCTAGTGCTGCAAACTTTATTTATAGTATTTTGTTTACGCAAGTAGTTGGAAAATCAACAAACAGAATGCGTATTGGATTATTTAATAAACTTGAAAAATTGACGATTCGCTTCTTTGATTCGCATCAAGATGGTGAAATCTTAAGCCGCTTTACAAGTGATTTGGATAATATCCAAAATAGTTTGAACCAAGCATTGCTTCAAGTTATTACGAATGCGGTGTTGATGGTTGGTATTTTAATTATGATGTTTCGTCAAAATGTGGAATTGGCCTGGGCAACGATTGCTTCCACGCCAGTTGCCATTTTGATTGCTGTATTTATTATTCAAAAAGCACGAAAATATGTCGATTTACAGCAAGATGAAGTTGGTAAGTTGAATGGTTATATGGATGAAAAAATCAGTGGACAACGTGTGATCATTACCAATGGTTTACAAGAAGAAACGATTGATGGTTTTCTGGAACATAACCAAACAGTGCGTAAAGCAACCTATAAAGGTCAAGTGTATTCAGGTTTACTATTTCCAATGATGCAAGGAATGTCGTTGGTCAACACGGCAATCGTGATTTTCTTTGGTGGATGGTTAGCCTTGAATGGTGATTTAGAACGTTCTGTCGCATTAGGATTAGTAGTAACTTTTGTTCAATATTCACAACAATATTATCAACCATTGATGCAAATTTCTTCTGGTTACAGCATGATCCAATTAGCAATTACAGGTGCGAGAAGACTAAATGAAATGTTTGATGAACCAGAAGAAGTTAAGCCAGTTGATGGGAAAGCATTTGACGGTGTGGAACGAGAATTAGCCTTGAAACATGTTGATTTTGGCTATAAACCAGATAATTTGGTTTTGAAAGATGTTTCGATTAAGGTGAACAAAGGCGAAATGGTCGCTCTAGTTGGTCCAACTGGTTCTGGTAAGACAACGATCATGAATTTATTGAATCGTTTTTACGACGTCAATAACGGTGCGGTTATGATTGATGGGACAGACATTCGTGAATTTGATTTAGATATGTTACGTAAACATGTAGGGATTGTGTTGCAGGAATCTGTATTATTTTCTGGAACGATTCGCGAGAATATTACGTTTGGTAAACCAGAAGCAACAGATGAAGAAGTCGTCAATGCGGCGAAACAAGCCAACATTCATGACTTTATCATGTCACTAGAAAAAGGCTACGAAACGGAAGTTTCAGAAGAAAATAATTTGTTTAGTACGGGACAAAAACAATTGATTAGCATTGCACGGACGATTATTACGGAACCAAGTTTGTTGATTTTGGATGAAGCAACAAGTAACGTGGATACGGTCACAGAAGCAAGAATCCAAAAGGCGATGGATGAAGCAATCAAAGGTCGTACAAGTTTTGTGATCGCACATCGTCTCAAAACAATTTTGAATGCCGATCGCATTGTTGTTTTACGTGATGGGGTAGTAATTGAAGAAGGAAACCATCATGAGTTACTAGCGGAAGATGGCTTCTATGCAGAACTTTATCATAATCAATTTGTATTTGAATAAAAGTTGGTGAAAGACCGATTAATTTCGTCAACGAGAGTTTCTGCAAAAAGAGAGTCCAGCTATTTTTAGCTGAACTCTCTTTTTTTCTTCTTTTTCTCAATACAATAAAGGATTGGTGGCTGATTTTTTTGATTGATGAATTGATAAGTTAAAACATTGTATTGTTCCTGTGGCAATTGTTGGCAAAATTCTTGAACCATATCAAGTTCGTGTTCTCCACCCGCATGTCCGTAGTAAACAACTAAAATCAATCGACCTTTCGGAACTAGCCGCGCTAAAATTTCTTCCATTGCTTTCTTGGTTGTTTGTGGCAAAGTAATAATTTTTTTGTCACTTTGTGGAAGATAACCCAAATTGAAAATTCCTGCTTTGATTGGTTGACTAATTGGAATGACTTCACCAAGCGTTTCATGTCCTTGTAAAAATAAAGTAGTACGTTCTACCAGGTTCGCGGCTTTTAATTTTTCTTGGGTGGAATCCATTGCTTTTTGTTGGATATCGAAGCTATAGACATGCCCTGTTTTACCAATCAGCTCAGCCATGAAAATAGTATCGTAACCATTTCCCATTGTGGCGTCCACTACTTGATCGCCGGGTTGTAAGACTTCTTTTAATAAAGTGTGGCTAAAATGAAGTGCTGTTTGTAGCATCTATACGAGCTCCTTTGTTCGAACGTTGAATTTTCCTTGGTAGCTATCACGACGAATTAATTCTTCATCAATTGCATTCAAAACTTCCCATTTTTTCAAGCTCCACATTGGTCCAATTAGAGAATCCCAAGGTGCATCACCAGTTAAACGATGAATAATGATTTCTTGAGGAATCATTTCCAATTGATCACAGATCACATGAACATAGTCTTGCTGACTCATTAGTTGAAGGCGACCCTCGTGATAATCACGAAGCATACGTGTTTTGCGCATCAAGTGCATGAGATGCAGTTTGATTCCTTGAATATCGGAATCTAGGATTGTTCGGCGAACATTTTCTCGCATCATTTCTAAAGACTCTCCAGGTAAGCCATTGATTAGGTGTGTACATACGCGAATGTCGTGTTTACGTAGTTTACTTACGCCATCTAAATAAGTTTGATAGTCGTGTGCGCGATTGATTGAAATCGAAGTTTCTTCAAAAGTTGTTTGTAGACCGAGCTCAACCCAAAGATAGAGACGGGTATTTAATTCAGCTAGATAGTCTACCACTTCATCTGGCAAACAATCTGGACGTGTACCAATTGAAAGTCCAACAACGCCAGGAAGATTGATGACTTGTTCAAAGCGTTCTCGAATCACTTCAACAGGAGCATGTGTATTAGTGAAATTTTGAAAATAAACAATATATTGCTGTACATGTGGCCATTTTTGGTGCATCATGTCAATCTCTTTATGAAATTGGATAGGTAGTGGATCTTCAGGTGCGACAATCATGTCTCCCGACCCAGAAACACTACAAAAAGTACAACCACCATGAGCTACTGTACCGTCACGGTTAGGACAATCAAAACCGCCATCGATAGGCACTTTGAAAATTTTCCCACCAAATTCATTACGCAAAGCATAATTCCATGAATGGTAACGTTTATTTCCTTCTGCATAAGGAAATTCCATTTAAATTCCTTCTTTCTTTTTCTTCGTTAGGTAATCGATTCCTTATTTTTTAAATAAATCGGATAAGTGTAACATAACCAAGTTAATCCTAATAAGTAACCACCTAAAACATCACTTGGGAAGTGTACCCCCAAATAAATTCGACTAATACCAACACTTAAAATAATCAATCCTAAGATAAATTGCAACAAAATTCGTACCGTTTTATTGTTTATCAAATGAGGTAACAAAAAAATCAATGTACCGTATAAAATCATGCTTCCTGTCGAATGTCCACTAGGAAAGCTGTAACTTGACTCACTAACTAAGTGGGGTAATGTAGGGCGATCACGCATAAAAAATAATTTGAGCAATGGATTGGTGATTCCGGCAATCAAAATGAAATTAGTTGCTAACCAAATTAGTTCGATATGTTTCTTTTTGATCCATAAGAAACATATCAAGCAAACAAAAATAGAAATGACGGTTAATGGATTTCCTAATTTTGTCACCATCATTTGGTAAGCGTTCCAATGTGGTAAAGGTGCTCGAATAATTGAAGTAAAAAATTGATCGAAGCTATGAAGCTGCGATAAATGAAATTTTACAAAATAACTAAGAGTTAAGAAAAGTACAAGAAAAATACTCCCTGTAACTCGAAATGATTTGTTTTGGTTCATAAAGTTCCTCCTTCGTATAATGAAATCATTATAGCATTTTTTTAATTGCTAGATTTTTTACTCAAAAAAATCAAATGAAAAAACGATGAATTTTAGATGATAATATCCGACGTAATGTTGACGAAAAAGTTTGGTAATATTTCTGAAATAAAAATGGACGTTCCTAAAAAATATTGATTTCCCGCAAGGTATAGCTATCAAGGGTTTTGTAAAACTAGTTGATTGGGTGTTACGTAAAATTACATATAGATTACAAAGGATAACAAAGGGTTTAAAGAACTTTTAATGTAGTTTAAGAAAAGTTATACTTATAGTAACTGAAAATGGATGCGGAGGATAGAAAATGGAGAAGGCAACGATTGGAAGAAAAGAGCGGAGACGCCAAGAAGAAAAGAAACGTTTTCGAAATGCAAAACGTGGAGTAGCAGCAGTTGGTACTGCAATGGTTGGTTGTTCTGTTGCGGCACCGTTGATCCAACCAGTTCCTGTAGCAGCAAATGAGCTACCTGCTCAGGTTGGTGCGAGAATCAATACTTCAGCATTTATCGCAGAAATATCGACTTATGCGCAACCCATTGCTCAAGCAAATGACTTATATGCTTCGGTTATGATCGCACAAGCAGTTGTTGAGAGTGGCTGGGGAAGTAGTGCGTTGTCACAGGCACCTTATCACAATTTATTTGGAATCAAAGGCAGTTACCAAGGTCAAACTGTTTATATGAATACATTAGAATATTTAAACAACAAATGGGTGACAAAAAAAGAACCTTTCCGTCATTACCCATCTTTTGCAGAATCATTTAGTGATAATGCATATGTGTTGCGCAATACTTCTTTTGGCAATGGCTATTATTATGCTGGTACTTGGAAAAGTAATACTAAGTCCTATACGGAAGCAACTTCAGCATTAACTGGTCGTTACGCGACAGATCCAACTTATTCAACAAAATTAAACAATATTATTGTAACTTATGGCTTAACTAGATACGATACGCCTGCAACTGGTAACGCTGGTGGGGGAGCTACAACTGGTTCAGGCGGTAGCGTGAATACAGGAGCAGGCTCGAATAGTTCTGTGACGAACCCAACTGATAATGGTTCTACGACTGTAACATCAACATATACTGTTAAATCAGGGGATTCTGTCTGGGGTATTGCGAATGCCCATGGAATTACGATGGCCCAATTGATTGATTGGAACAACATCAAAAATAATTTTGTCTACCCAGGTCAACGTTTGACGATCAAAGGGGAACAATCAACTGGCTCATCAACCAATAATTCTGGAAGCAATACAAATTCTTCGGGTAATAGTAATCCAACAAATACACAACCAAGCAATGGTTCAAAATATACCGTTAAATCGGGTGATTCTGTTTGGGGCATCGCAAATGCCCATGGAATTACAATGAATCAATTGATCCAATGGAACAATATCAAAAATAATTTTGTCTATCCAGGTCAACAATTAGTTGTTTCCAATGGCGCAACGACAACAGGTTCATCAAACTCAAATACAAATCAGTCAACTAATACAGGGAATGCAGGTGCAGCGACAACTGGTTCTTATACGGTCAAAGCTGGTGATTCTGTTTGGGGCGTGGCAAATGCCCATGGAATCACGATGGCACAACTTGTTCAATGGAATAAAATCTCGAATAACTTCATTTATCCAGGTCAAAAACTAATCGTGAAGAACGGGACATCAAGTAGTGCTACAACCAATAACAATAATAATACTACTGCGAACAACAGTAATTCAGCTAACTCTTCAGCAGGAGCAACTACTTCTTCTACCTACACGGTGAAAGCAGGCGAATCTGTTTGGGGTGTGGCAAATAAAAATAATATTACAATGGCTCAATTGATTGAATGGAATAATATCCAAAATAACTTCATCTACCCGGGCCAAAAATTGATTATTAAGGGTGGCTCTACTGCATCAACTAATTCGGCAGCAGCTACGACTGGAAATAATACAGCGAATAATGCAACGCCTTCAAATAATACAAAGCCAACGACAAGCACAAGTACCAGTGGAGATACACTTTACACGGTGAAGGCAGGCGAATCCGTTTGGGGTGTAGCAAATAAAAATAATATCACGATGGAACAATTCATTGAGTGGAATAATATAAAAAACAATTTCATTTATCCAGGTCAGAAAGTCATTGTGAAAAAAGGGTCAGCACAAACAACAGCACCTGCTACTAACTCTGGGGCTAAAAAGTATACAGTAAAAGCTGGTGAATCTGTTTGGAGCGTTGCCAATGATCACAATCTTTCAATGGCGCAATTTATTGAGTGGAATAATATTAAAGACAATTTCATTTATCCAGGTCAAAGTGTGGTAGTTGCAAAATAAATCTGAACATTTTGTCAAATACTATTTGAACTTGCTGGAGATATTTGTTACTATGAATCTACTTAAATAAACAACACTTGAAAAGGAATTAGTAAAAAGTTGGAAGTTTTAGAGAGCACATGGTTGGTGAGAATGTGTACGGACGCTTTTGAACTCGCCTTTGAGTTGCCTTTGCTGAACATAAAAGTAAGCAGTGGCGGTGACGACCGTTACAACGTTTGAGGCCTATTTCCAATGGAAAAGGTAAATATTAGGTGGTACCACGTAGATTACGTCCTATAAAAAGAGCAATCTTTTTATAGGATTTTTTTGTTTTTTTATCGGTAGAACGAAAAAAATGACGAAAGTAACTTGCTTTCAACAAAAAAATGCAGGGGGACAAAAAATGAGTTATAACCATAAAGAGATAGAAAAAAAATGGCAAAAATATTGGGCGGAAAATCACACTTTTAATACCCAAGATGATCCACAAAAACCAAAATTTTACGCACTAGATATGTTTCCATATCCATCTGGTCAAGGATTACATGTGGGCCATCCAGAAGGATACACAGCAACAGATATTCTTTCACGTGTAAAACGTAGTCAAGGTTTTAATGTGTTACATCCAATGGGGTGGGATGCATTTGGACTTCCAGCAGAGCAATATGCGTTAGATACTGGGAATGATCCTGCAGAGTTCACGAAGAAAAATATTGAAACATTTCGTCGTCAAATCAATTCTTTAGGCTTTAGTTATGACTGGAATCGAGAAGTGAACACCACAGATCCAGAGTATTACAAATGGACACAATGGATCTTTACGAAATTATATGAAAAAGGTTTAGCTTACGAAGCAGAAGTTGCTGTGAACTGGGTTCCAGAACTAGGAACAGTGATTTCAAACGAAGAAGTTATTGATGGAAAGAGCGAACGTGGTGGCTTTGATGTCGTACGTAAACCGATGCGTCAATGGATGTTGAAAATCACGGCATATGCCGATCGTTTACTAGACGATTTGGAAACAGTTGATTGGCCAGAAAGTATTAAAGAAATGCAAAGAAACTGGATTGGTCGTTCAGTTGGGGCGAATGTAGAGTTCAAAGTAGCTGGAACAGATAAATCTTATACAGTTTTCACTACTCGTCCGGATACATTATTTGGAACAACTTATTCTGTTCTAGCGCCAGAATTAGATTTGGTTCGTGAAATCACGACGCCAGAACAAAAAGCAGCAGTTGAAGCGTATATTGAAGAAACGGCGAAAAAATCTGATTTGAAGAGAACAGATCTTGCCAAAGAAAAAACAGGAGTATTTACCGGCGCGTATGCAATCAATCCAGTGAACGGCAAAGAAATTCCAATTTGGATTGCCGACTATGTACTTGCTTCTTATGGGACAGGTGCGATTATGGCTGTTCCTGCGCATGATGAACGTGACTATGAATTTGCCAAAACGTTCGATTTACCAATCCAGCCAGTTATTGAGGGTGGCGATCTTTCAAAAGCAGCACATACGGAAGATGGATCACATATCAATTCTGAGTTTCTAGATGGTTTGAATACAGAAGAAGCCATTGCTAAAATGAATAGCTGGCTTGAAGAAAATGGATTTGGTAAAAAAGAAGTTAGCTACCGTTTACGTGACTGGTTGTTCTCACGTCAACGCTATTGGGGAGAACCAATTCCAATCATTCATTGGGAAGACGGCACGGTAACTGCCTTACCAGAAGAAGAATTACCATTACGTTTGCCAATCACAGATAACATTAAACCAAGTGGTACTGGGGAATCGCCATTGGCAAATATCACGGATTGGGTCAATGTTGTTGACCCAGAAACAGGCAAAAAAGGTCGTCGTGAAACAAATACGATGCCACAATGGGCCGGTAGCTCTTGGTATTACCTACGTTACATTGATCCACATAATAAAAAAGAATTAGCAAACTATGAAAAACTGGAACGTTGGATGCCAGTGGATATCTATGTGGGTGGTGCTGAACATGCAGTGCTACATCTATTATATGTTCGTTTCTGGCATAAATTCTTGTATGATATTGGCGTTGTTCCAACAAAAGAACCATTCCAAAAATTATATAACCAAGGAATGATTTTAGGCGAAAACAATGAGAAAATGTCAAAATCACGTGGAAATGTTGTGAATCCAGATGACGTAGTCGAAACTTATGGTGCGGACACATTACGTATGTACGAAATGTTCATGGGTCCTTTAGATGCTTCCATTGCATGGAGTGAAAATGGCTTAGAAGGTAGCCGTAAATTCTTGGATCGTGTATGGCGTTTGATCGTAGACGATAATAATAAAATGCGTGATCGCATCACAACCATCAATGACGGCAAGCTTGCAAAAGTTTACAACCAGACAGTAAAAAAAGTAACAGAAGATTATGCAAGTATGCACTTCAACACAGCTATTTCCCAACTAATGGTCTTTGTTAACGAAGCTTATAAAGCTGATGCATTGCCTTATGAATATGTTGAAGGATTTGTTCAATTGTTAGCTCCTGTTGCACCACACTTGGGCGAGGAACTTTGGTCAATTTTAGGAAACGAAGATGGCATTTCTTATGTTCCTTGGCCAACGTATGATGAAGCTGCGTTAGTTGAAGATGAAATCGAAGTTGTTTTCCAAGTCAATGGGAAGGTTCGTTCTAAAGCAAATGTTGCGCGTGACTTAGGGAAAGATGAACTTGAAAAAGTAGCTTTAGCAGATGAAGTAATCCAAGAACAAATCGCTGGGAAAACAGTTCGTAAAGTAATCGCTGTCCCAAATAAATTAGTTAATATTGTTGCAAACTAAGTGTATTATCAAAAGTACTAAGAATAAAGTCTGGGACAACAGTTAAAATCTAGTTATTCCAAACATAATTTAAATTTAAAAACCGTCTAAAATGAACGTTTCAAAAACGAATTTTAGACGGTTTTTTTATATTTTTTTTGTTAACTTCATTTTTGTTTATGAACGAAACTAATAGATTGACTAAAAAAATCAGCGTGGATTCATCCGCTCAAGTTGGTAAAGACAAAAAACGATCAATCCCCTGTTTAATTGTTTAATCGCTATATTTAAATTGCGTATTCGAAAAGATACATCACTGATGCTAAGAAGAATAATTATCTAAAATAGGTGTTATAGTTATTTTTTATAACGCATGAAAAAATTGTTTCTTTCTTTCAAGCAGTGTTAAGATTTAAGAAGAATAAAATATAAAGGGATGAAAGATATGAAAAAAATCATCATCTTTGGTGATAGTATTGCTGCAGGACTTTTTCAAGGAGAGGTTGCACAAATCCTAGACCGCTATCTTTTACGGACACTGGAACTTTCAGGACATTCAGATTTTGTAATCAGTAATTTAGGTCAAAGAGGCGATTCGACAGAAAGTGGATTAAAACGTCTAGTAACGATGGATACTCAAACATTGCAATCTGACTATACAGTGATAATTCTTGGCATTAATGATGCAATTAATATTCGAACCAATCAATTGGAGTATCAAAGAAATCTTGAAAAAATCATCAACTATTTTTCTGACAGTAAGGTTATCTTAGTAGGACCTAGCTATGTAGATGAAGCAATCAAACAACAAACGGATCCTAAGATATTAGGTGAGTATGTTCAACTATCAAAAGAAATAGCTGAAAGAATGTCGGTCGAATTTATCGATTGTTACCATCAAGAAACTTCTTTTGAGGAACCAAATTTATTTATACAAGAAGATGGTCTGCATCCTTCTAAATTAGGTTATCATTTCTTAAGCTCGTTGATTGCTCAAATCATAATGAGTCAAGAGACGCAGGTATAATCTCCGTATTCGTTAATCTGGTGCATCATTGTACAAACGGATTGAGATAAGGTTTGTCCGTTTTACAAGTGCGCAAAATAGTTTCAATAATAAAACCTCCTTTCATAGACTAAAAGTGGTTAGTTCCCATGTTTTAGATCGAAAGGTGGTTTTTCATGTAGTCAAGCAAATAAATAGTGAGCATTTATAGGATAACTACATGCTCTTTCAATGGAGAAAAAAAGGAGTAGATGGTATGAAATTCACAGAGAATGTTGAAGCTTATTTACAAAAGAAATGAGTGGGAAAAAGTGAAAAATTCGCAACAGGAATCAAGAACCAAATAGAAGAAAGAAGCAAACAGGATGAGAAGAATAGCTGACTTCTGGATAGGGTGGGCTGAATAAAGCAAATAAAATCGATTTAAAAGATTTTTTAGCCGCTGAACAACGAAATGTCGAAGAGCGAAACAAAACAATCTAAAAATAAATCGCCTTACATAAAAATAGACTGCGATTTTCTTCGCAGTCCATTTGCATTATTTGGGATTAACAAATTAATGTGTACAGGCATAAGCAAAAAATTAAAGGTGTTTATCCTCGATGAGTCGCTTCACGATAGCATAATCGCCTTCATAAGGGACATCTTCACCATTGATTTTTTGATAAGGATCAACGCCTTTTCCGGCAATGACTACGGAATCTTCGGCTGTACTTGCAGCCAAAGCCTGTTCAATCGCAGTTGGCCGATCCATTTCATAATGAATAAGTAACTCTTCGTTCGTGATTGCCTCAGCAATTTCATCGGCAATCTTTTGAGGATCTTCAAAAGCTGGATCGTCGGCAGTTAAGAAAACAACATCTGCTGTTTCTGATAAGACATTTCCAAAATCATGGCGTCGAGAAATAGCTTTGTTTCCAGGACTGCCCAAGACAACAATAACACGTCCTTTAGGATGTTCACTTTTAGCAAATTTCAATAAGGTTTTTAAACTTAAATAATTATGTGCATAGTCGACATAGACATGCGCGCCGTTGTGCTGAATCAGCTGATCCATTCGTCCAGGAACACGGGCTGTTTTTAATCCAGTTTGTGCATCTTCGATTGAAGCACCAGTCAAAGCAGCTGCAATGATTGCACTAGCCGCATTTTCTTGATTGAAACCGCCAGCAAGTAAAATATTATAATCTGCTTCAATTGGTAATTGACCTTGATTACTTGTCAAAGTAAATGGATGACCAGAGCCAGCTAGGCTTGTGACTTGATAAGTTGTTTCAGGCGAACGCCCATATACGATTGCAGGTATGTGGTAAAGGTCAGCAGTTTCTGTCAGTAGCTCGAAATAATCACTTTCATGATTCAAGACAACTGTTTTAGAGTTTAAAATCAATTGGCGTTTACAGTAAAAGTAATCATCAAATGTTGGATGTTCGATTGGACTAATGTGGTCGGGTGAAATGTTTAAGAAAATGCCGACATCTAATATTAGTCCATAGACACGCTGTGTTTTATAAGCCTGAGAAGAAACTTCCATCACTAAATGAGTCATCCCATTCGCGACTGCTTCAGCCATCATACGATATAAATCCAAAGATTCTGGTGTAGTTAAATGAGATTTGAAATAAGTTTGTCCATCTAACGTTGTATTCATTGTCGAAAGTAAGGCAGTTTTATTATTTGTCGTATGTTCTAAAATTGCCTTGGTGAAATAAGCTGCTGTTGTTTTTCCTTTAGTCCCAGTATAACCAATAACTTGTAGCTTTTGTTGTGGGTAATCATAGAAGGCCATCGCTAAGATTGCCATCGCTTTACGAATGTCTGTAACGATAATGCCCACAGCAGATACTTCGTAAGGTTGTTCAGCGACATAATAAGCGAGTCCTTGCGAAACAGCAGATTGTAAATACGCTTCTTTAAAGTTCAGACCTTTACAAAAAAACAAAGTTGATTCATCTACTTGGCGAGAATCATAACTAATATTTTCAAATGAAAAATTAGTTGGCGCAGTTAAATGCCAGCCTTGATCGGAAACAAATTCTTTTAATAAATTTTCTTTTAGTAATAACTCACGGATATCTTCTAAGGAGAAGCTCATTGATTGATCCCTCGCTTCGTTGAAATTTCTAACTAATTATAGCATAGCATGAAATGTTTTTCTTTAATGCAGGGTTCTTTTTAGGAAAAACGTTTAGGATCAAACTACCTAAGAAAATTAGCCATGTTTTGGTGGGTGAAACAGAAAGGACTCGAAAATCTGCTTTAAAAAGAAACCGAATCCAAAAAAAGCACATCTTCACAGAAAAACCATAGAAAAGAGATTGCCAGTTTCTTGTTTAACAATTAAAATAATAGTAATGTTTTGAAGAAAGTTGGAAAAATTGAGATGAATAATCAAAGAGGACCGACAGAAAAAGTTTTAACAGCCCAAGAAAAAATGGCTCGAGGCTCTGCTTGGATGACAACAAGTAATATCCTTTCGCGTTTATTGGGGGCAATTTATATTATTCCATGGTATGCCTGGATGGGTGAAAACGCCAAAGCAGCAAATGGTTTGTTTAACATGGGCTATAATATTTATGCATTGTTTTTATTGATTTCAACAGCTGGGATTCCAGCAGCGATTGCCAAACAAACAGCTCGTTATAATTCATTGAATGAATATGGTACTTCTCGCCGACTTTTCTTCCGTGCGTTACAAATGATGGGGATTTTAGGTATTATTTTTGCAGCATTCATGTATCTTGCTTCACCGTGGCTTGCCCATGCTTCTGGCGGCGGAGATGAATTGATTCCAACGATGCGTTCATTAAGTATTGCTGTATTAGTATTTCCATGTATGAGTGTGATTCGTGGGTATTTCCAAGGAAATCAAGACATGATGCCTTATGCACTTTCACAAATTGTTGAACAAGTTGCACGAATTTTTTACATGTTATTGATGACATTTATCATCATGAAGATGACTACAGGTGATTACGTAGCTGCAGTCACTCAGTCAACGTTTGCGGCATTTGTCGGAATGTTAGTTAGTATTGTCGTTCTACTTTATTATTTACGCAAACAACAACCTCTGATGACTCAGCAGGTTGAACACAGCAATAACCAAGTGAATGTAGCAACTAGAAAACTATTATTGGATACTATGAAAGAAGCTATTCCATTTATCATTGTTGGATCTGGAGTAACGATTTTTAAATTGGTTGACCAGTTTACGTTTATTCGAATCATGTCTGCAACGACAGAATATTCAAAGGCTCAGTTACTTGATCTATTTTCTATTTTCAGTGCAAATCCAGATAAATTAACGATGGTAGTCATTGCTCTAGCGACATCGATTGCGGCAACAGGTTTACCATTGATTACAGAAGCAGTCACATTGAAAGACCGTCCTGGATTGGCTAAGTTAACTAGTGGGAATCTACAGCTTTTTTCTTTTGTCATGTTTCCTGCTACAGCGGGTGTGATGTTGTTAGCGTATCCTTTGAACACACTATTTTACACACCAGATGTATTAGGTAGTAAAGTATTGGTTCAAGCAAGTTTTGTAGGATTATTTTTAGGTTTGTATATGTTGATCTCTAATATGTTACAAGGAATGTTTGAAAATCGCGCAGCTATTCGGTATTTGCTGATCGGCTTTATCGTGAAATTAATTTTACAGTATCCCGCAATTAGAATATTTCAAGTTTACGGACCATTACTTGCAACAATGATCGGGTTTGCTTTTTCTTGTATTTTGATTCTCCGAAAAATGCACCAAGTTGTACGTTTTCGAGTTGGTTTTGTTTGGCGAAGAACATTGCTGATTTTTATCATGACGTTATTGATGTTGTTAGTAGCAGGATTAGCAAAGCAGTTTTTAAGTTTATTTCTAAGCCAAGATAGTAAATTTGAATCATTGATTTTAGTCGTCTGTGTGGCTGGTGTTGGTGCAGCAGTTTATGGCTATTTAGCATTAAAAATTCGCTTAGCGGAGAAATTATTGGGCAGTAGTATGGTCCGATTACGTTATCGCTTACGAATCAAATAAAAAGAAAGAAGAGGAAGTTGCGACAAACGTCAATAGACTGTTGTTGCAAGTTCCTTTCTTTATAGAAAGTAGGGAAACGCGTGCGGTTAGATAAATTTTTAGCAGATGTAGGGCTAGGTAGCCGAAAGGAAGTCAAAGGGCTAATCAAAAAAGGCCAAGTGACCGTTAATGGTAAAGTAATCAAAAGTGATAAGTTTCAGGTAAAAGAACTCACGGATGAAATTGCTTATTTAGATGAAAAACTTACTTATCAAAAAAATTTTTATTATCTTTTAAATAAACCTGCAGGTGTAGTTTCTGCAACACAAGATAACTATGATGAAACTGTTTTGGATTTGTTGAATGATTTTGATTATCGTGAAGATCTGTTTCCAGTAGGCAGGTTGGATAAGGACACAGAAGGCTTACTGCTCATAACCAATGATGGTGCTTTAGCACATCGATTATTGTCACCAAAGAAACATGTTGAAAAAGAATATTTTGCAAAAGTAACTGGGGTGATGACAGCAGAAGACGTTCAATCTTTTTCAAAAGGATTAGTCATCAGCCAAGGAGAAGAAACATTACCTGCTGTTTTAATGATCGATGCAGTGAATGAAGTAGAAGAGACGTCAGAAATTCGTTTGATTCTTCATGAGGGAAAATTTCATCAGGTAAAACGAATGGTGAAAGCAGTTGGAAAAGAAGTCACCTATCTAAAAAGAATCCGAATGGGAAATGTTGTGTTGCCTGCAGACTTAGCACTAGGTGAATATCGAGAATTGACGGTAGAAGAATTAGCAAAAATCCAAGAAAAGTGAATACTTAAAAAAATAGTTGATTTAACTGCGTAGTTACGTAGTCAAATCAACTATTTTTTAGCACAAACAAAGGAAGGTGAAATTTACTGTATTTCTCCTTTTTTTATTGGACAAATTCAGAATTAGCCAACAACCTATTAAAAATAGTTCAATGTCAGCTATAGTTTGTTTCATTATACCTATAATTTGTTTATTCAATCTTGTTTTTGAAAGCGCTATAATAACGGTGCGAACAAGTTGAAAGGAGTTTTTTGATGAAAAAAAGAAAGGGGTTAAAACATTTTTTTTCAATGGCTTGGCGTTTTAAAGCCTTGATTTTAATGGCTGTTCCTGGGATGTTGTGGATGATCTTCTTCTTCTATATTCCAGTGTTAGCAAACGTGGTTGCCTTTAAAAATTTCCATATCTCTGCAGATGGATTTTTGGCAAGTTTGAGAGAGAGCCCGTGGGTTGGTTGGGAGAACTTCAAATTTTTATTTTCTTCAGATCAGGCATTTTTAATTACTAAGAATACGATTTTGTACAATGTAGGCTTCATTACACTAAACTTACTGATTTCGGTTGTTTTTGCCATTATCATGAGTGAATTAAGGAATAAAAAGTTAGTAAAAGTGTATCAAACAATGTCATTACTACCTTATTTCTTATCTTGGGTTATCATTAGTTACTTCGTTTATGCCTTTTTGAGCCCAGACAAAGGGATTTTCAACCAATGGCTTTTAGGTCATGGAAGAGAAGCAATCAATTGGTACAATGAACCGAAATATTGGCCATTTATTCTATTGTTCATTGGGACGTGGAAAGGGATCGGCTATAATAGTATCATTTACTTTGCTTCAGTCATGGGAATCGATCCAACTTACTATGAAGCAGCTATGGTTGATGGCGCAAGCAAATGGCAACAAATCAAACATGTGACGATTCCTCAATTAGTACCCTTGATGTCGATTTTAACGATTTTAGCTGTCGGAAATATATTCCGAGCTGATTTTGGATTATTCTATAATATTCCACGAAATTCAGGCGCACTGTATGATGTGACTCAAGTTTTAGATACGTATATCTTTAATGGACTGACTTCTACAGGTGACTTTGGAATGACTGCAGCAGCTGGATTGTATCAGTCAGTTGTAGGATTTGTTTTGTTAATGACTACGAATGCGATCGCACGTCGTTTCGACAGCGAATCAGCATTGTTTTAGGAGGAGGATTCGATGAAAAAGAAAAAAGTAGAGCAGGTTCAAGTGCGAGCTTTCAGCAAACCAATGAATCTCTTTTCTAACTTATTGATCGCGATTTTTGCCTTCTCCTGTATCTTGCCGTTTCTATTTGTTATCGCGATTTCTTTGACAGATGAAACAGCGTTAGCAACTAATGGTTATAGTTTCTGGCCAGAAAAATTCAGTACATTTGGTTATACGTATCTATTTGGGCAAATGCAAGAGAAAATTTTCCAAGCATTATTTGTAACAGTTTTAGTGACGGTTTTAGGAACCTTGATCAATAGCACAGCCACTTCGCTGTATGCCTATGCAATCTCCCGCTCTAATTTCCCATTCCGTCGTTTCTTTACCGTTTTTTGTTTAATCACGATGTTGTTTTCACCAGGGATGGTGGCAAACTATTTGGTGATGACCAATTTACTTCAATTAAAAGATACGATTTGGGCACTGATTTTGCCAATGGCAGTTAGCCCATTTAATATTATCGTGATGCGAACTTTCTTTAAACGTTCAGTTTCAGATTCGATTATTGAATCTGCTCGAATCGATGGAGCAAGTGAGTTGCGGATTTTTATTCAAATCGTGTTACCCTTAGCAGTTCCTGGAATTGCGACAATTAGTTTATTTGCTGCTTTAGGTTACTGGAATGATTGGTTTAACGCATTACTTTACATTCAAAACGATAACTTAGTCCCATTACAATACTTGTTGATGAAGATTCAAAGCAATATTCAATATCTAACACAAAATGCGGGTGCTGGAAGCCAGCTTGCCGGAGGTTTAGCAGCTGTACCAGGAGAATCAGCACGAATGGCGATTGTTGTTATCTCAACATTGCCAATTGCGATTAGCTACCCATTTTTCCAAAAGCATTTTGTCAAAGGATTAACGATTGGTGGAGTCAAGGAATAAATAATAAATTATTTTATTTAGGAGGAAGTAAGATGAAGTTATGGAAGAAACTAGCCTTTACAGGAGTTTCAGCGTTGATGGTTGGTACATTAGCTGCTTGTGGGGGAGGATCAAGTGCAAGTAGTAATTCAGAAGGATCTGACAGCAAAACGTTGCAAATGTATCAAATTGGTGATAAACCAGACAATTATGATGCCTTGATGGAAGTTGCGAATAAACGAATCGAAGACAAAATTGGTGTGAAAGTCAATATCAACTATATTGGCTTTGGGGATTACGAGAAAAAAATGAACGTAATCATTTCTTCTGGTGAAAATTATGATATCGCTTATGCAAACAACTATGTTTCTAACGCTCAAAAAGGTGCTTTTGCCGACCTAACGGAGTTAGCGCCTAAATATGCTAAAGATGCTTATGATGCGTTAGATGAAGCTTATATCAAGGGAAACTTAGTCAATGATAAATTATATGCCTTTCCAGTAAATGGAAATGTTTTTGCTCAACAAGTGTTAACTTTTAATAAACCACTGTTAGATAAATACAACCTTTCAATCGATGGTATCGAATCTTATGCAGATGCCGAAAAAGTGTTACAAGAATTCCACAAAAAAGAACCAAATACGGCTGCTTTTGCCATTGGTCAAGGTTTCAAAGTTCAAGGCGACTTTGATTATCCTTTAGGAAATACCTTACCGTTTGCGATTGACTTAAATGGAGACAAAGCAAAGATCATCAATCAATATGACAACAAAACTTATGTTGATTTACTTCGTACGATGCATAGTTGGTACCAACAAGGATTGATTCCAAGTGATGCGGCAACAAGTAGCAAAGATTATCCTTTAGAAGGAAATACTTGGTTACTACGTGGCGAAACACAAGGACCTTTCGATTATGGCGACACAATTTTAAGTAATGCAGCCAACCAAGAATTAGTTTCTAAATCAATCACTGTTCCTTTAAAATCAACAGGACAAGCACAAATGGCAAACTTCGTTGTTTCAAATACTTCAAAAAACAAAGAAAAAGCTGTTGAATTTTTAGGCTTGCTTAACAGCGATGCTGAATTATTGAACGGATTAGTTTGGGGGATTGAAGGCGAGGCTTGGGAAAAAGTAGATGGAACCAACGACAAGATCAAATTGTTAGATGGCTATCAACCAAAAACTCACATGTCTGCTTGGAACACAGGGAATAATGCAATCTTATATACACAAGAATCGATTACTGATGAAATGATCGCTAAACGCGACAAATCAATTGAAGAAGCTGAAACTTCACCAATCTTAGGCTTCAGCTTTAATACAGATAGTGTTAAAACAGAAATCAGTAATATCTCAAACGTTATGAATCAGTATATGGATGGATTAAACACCGGAACGGTTGATCCAGATGAAACATTGCCTAAATTGCTCGAGGCATTAGATAAAGCTGGTTACGAAAAAGTGTTAACTGAGATGCAAAAACAATACGATGAATTTCGAAAATAAATAAGTCTGACAGCGAGCGGTTCCATCTGCTCGCTGTTCTTTATATAATAAGAGAGAAAAGATTATGTTTTGAAAAGGAGATATTATGTTAGGAAAAGCTTTGGAGACATTGTTCATTCGCGTGTGGGTAGTAGTTAAACTAACACTTTTTTTCTGGTTGTTTAGTTTAGCCGGAGGAATTATTTTAGGGATTGGACCAGCGTTGAAAACAATCAATGAATTATTTTATCATTATGAGTTTGCGTACAAAGACATCACAATCAAGCAAGGCTGGTACTGTTTCAAGAAATATTTTAAGCGAGGAAATTATTTGTTTTTCTTCTTTTTCGCAGCACTAGCTATTCTAAGTTATAATCTTTACCTTTCTGTTCAAATACAGGGACTCTTATTTTTGGGAATTGATTTTATTTTGTTATTTGGGTTACTTTATTTGTTTGCAACGTATCAATGGAGTTTGATTTTAGATAGTGAATATGAAATGACATTCGGCAATGTGATCAAGTTAAGTTTTATTTCAAGTTTATCGAGTTTCTCTACATTGTTGAAGATGATTATTGGCAGTGGTGTTATTCTTATGTTGACATGGCATTTCAAAGGCTTATTGTTATTTGGGTTACTGGGTTTATTGACCGTGTGGAATGTGTTGGCAACGAAAAAATGGCGCGAAGAATTAGCGATCCGAATGGAAAACTATGAATAATCCATTCAAAGTTTTATTTTCAAAAGGAACGTTGCTCAACCGTTTGTTACGTAAGTACGCAGTAGTAATGACTGTACTCACAATTGGTGCAACAATTATTTTTAGTATCCATACTTGGAGTCAAAATAAAAATCAAGCAGAAAATGTTACCAATGAAGCACTGCAAACGACAAATCGAATGTTAAATGACAAAACAACATTAAGCAAAATTATCAAAGATCAACTTCTTGGAAGTCCAGAAAAAATTGAAAATGCGACAACTTATCTGACTCAACCAATTGATCAGTATTTAATGTATGCATACACGCAACAAAGCAAAACGAATGAACTTTTATCTTTTCCCAATGAGATGTTGGATCTTTACGTCAACTATGAAGAGATAAGTTCTCTTTACATTGTTTTTAGTCAATTGCCAGAGTATTTTGAATCTACCAGAGATCATAAGGCTGGTATTGTCAAAACAGGAACACCAACACTAAAAAATGCTTTTTATATCAAAATGCCGATTACCCAAGGTGGCACGGAATTGGGAAGTATCTTTGTTGGGTTTCAAAAGAAAGAACTAGAGTCTAGTTTGGAAAGTCTGAATGCTTTTAATGGCTTGTCTTTATATATGATTTCTGGCTCTGCTAATCGCCTGTACACTTTTCATAGCGCAGGGCTTACGCAAGAAAGTCGAAAAAAACAAGAAGCGCTGATCACACAAGAATTGGATAAGAATTCTGGATTACCTTTGTCGAAATTGGAAGAACATAATTTTGTTTCCTATCAGGAATTATCCGGTGAGTATCGTATACTAGCAACGTTAGACCAACAAAATGTGTATCGAGAGACGGCAAGAAGTCTGGCGCCATTAATTATTGGTGTGATTCTTTTAGTTAGTATTTTATTAGTCTTCTTATACAAAACATTTAAGCGTTATTCTCAGCAAATCGACGTAGTAATGCGTGCGATGAACGAAGCGGCAAATGGTAATCTAGACACACGAATCGCCCAAGAACAAACAGAGTACGAGTTGAAAGATTTAGCACAAGGTATCAATACAATGTTGGATAGTATCAACCAATATGTTGAAGATATCTATAAATTAGAAATCAAACAAAAAGATGCACATATGCGCGCACTACAAGCACAAATCAACCCTCATTTTCTTTATAACACCTTGGAATATATTCGAATGTATGCGTTGAGCGAGGGAAGTGAAGAACTTGCGGAAGTGGTCTATGCTTTTTCTGCATTATTAAGAAATAACACGAATCAAGAAACAAAAATCAGTCTTAAAGAAGAGCTGAATTTTTGTGAAAAGTATGTATTTCTCTACCAAATGCGTTATCCTAATCGTGTAGCCTATCATTTTACGATTGAGGAATCTCTAGAACAAATTGAAGTACCAAAATTTGTGATCCAACCATTAGTTGAAAACTATTTTAAACATGGTATTGATTTTACTCGTTATGACAATGCGTTGAGTGTAAAAGTTTTTCAACAAGGATCATTGGTACAAATTCAAGTGAAAGATAACGGTAAAGGAGTTACTCCAGAGCAATTAGTAGCAATTGAAAATCGATTGGTACACCCAAGGGTTGAGTTGCACGAGTCAATTGGTTTGCAAAATGTAAATGAACGTTTACGTGCTAATTTCGGGAGTACTTACCGGATGAGGTTATTTGCAAATGAAGAAGGTGGCTTGACGATCAAAATTACATTTAAGAAGAAGGAGTCTGAAAATGTATAAAGTGTTGCTGGTTGATGATGAATACATGATTTTGAATGGATTGAAAAAAATTGTTGATTGGTCCAGTTTTGGCTTTGAAATCGTAGCAACAGCAGAAAACGCGATGGAAGGGTTATTAGTTTTAGAAAAAACAGGTATTGATTTAGTTATTACAGATGTAACCATGCCAGAAATGAATGGTTTAGAGTTTATTGAAGCAGCTCAAAAGGAACAATACGCTTTTGAATTCATGATTCTTTCTGGCTATCAAGAATTTGAATACCTCAAAGGTGGTATGCAACTTGGGGCAGTTAATTATTTGATGAAGCCTGTAAATAAAATAGAGTTGATTGAAAGCTTAAAAAAGGTCAAGGAACGTTTGGATCAGCAAAATGAACAAAAAAATCAGCAAGAAATTTATCAAGAACTTTTATTTAGTCAATGGCTGAATGAAGAACTAGATGAAACCAGCGAAGAAGAATTTTTGAGCGGATTACCTCAAGGGACACAACAAATTTTATTGATTCAGCTAGAAAGAATCTATGAATCTGCTATTATTCCATGGTTAAAGGAGCATCAAGTAACTACTTATTATCAGCGAAGTTTTGGGGATATGACTTGCTTTACCATCTTGCTTAGTCCTCAAAAAGGCAGCGATTTTTGTCACTATTTTCAAATGAAGTATCCAAAGCAAGATTGGTTGATTAGCGTGGGCGATGAAATAAAAGAAGTGGATGATATTCCTGAAAGCTTTCGTCGAGCAAAAGACCAGTTACAGCTTCAACAATTTTACGGTGAAACTAGACATGAAATCATTCGGTCGATTCCTGCAGAGAATCAAGATCAGTTAATTGATTTTTCAACGTTTAGTCGTGCACTTCAAAGTAATCAGCTGGATTTAGTTCAACAAATGATTCGTGAGTTTTTTGAACAATTCCAGTCAGCAGTCATGACTCCTGAGGACATTCGACATTTTACTTTTTTATTATTTATGGATATTCAACGAGAGCTGATTACACTAGAAGATGATGAATACTTAAAAGGCATTCAACAAATTAATCAGGCAAAAAATGTAAATGATCTTCAAGAATTATTGCTCTCTTTAATTCGTAAGCAACAAAAGCAAAAAAACTACAGTGAAAATATCAAACAAGTGCTACAAATACTGCACGAAAATTACCGAGAACCATTAACGTTAAAAGAAGTGTCTGAAAGTTTACACCTAAACGTGATGTATCTTGGACAACTGTTTAAAAAAGAAACGAAAAAAAGCTTTTCTACTTATTTGAATCATTTGCGAATGGAGCAAGCAAAATGGTTGCTTTTGCATAGTGAACAAAATATCAATGAAATTTCAAACGAGATTGGTTACAATAACACCACTTACTTCTCTAAGTTATTTAAGAAAATCGTGGGACAATCACCAAAGGAGTATCGAGAAAAACCTCTTACTTAAACTAGTTTCAAGGAAAAGGTAGCGGGAACGGCGGTTAGATGCAGATGCTTTTTTGCATAGATTGGAATTTCTGATTGTGGAATGTTAGTGACCAAGAAAAAAATCAAAAAGACTGAACCACAACGTGTTTACGCTTGGGTTCAGTCTTTTTTATGAAAAAAATCAAATTTTATTTTTGCACGTAGTTAATTGCGAAGGGTCACTAGGTTAAAGAAAATGGTAAAGCGTCTGCCGTGTATTTTTTTGGGTGAGGAACAGTACCTAAATGATAACGGATCGTTCCTCCTGTGAGTAAGTCTTCGTGTGTAAAGAATAACTTAGAATAGTTTTGTTCATTACGATCAACTTGATGAACAAACTGTTGTTGTGGCCGATTTGGCGAACTTTCAATCGTAAGTGTCTGACCGCTTGAGAGTTTTAGTTGAACTTGATCGAATAATGGCAGACCGATAACATATTCTCCTGAACCAGGTGTGACTGGATAAAAGCCTAAGCTACTAAAGATATACCAACCCGACATGCTACCATTGTCTTCATCGCCGGGATACCCTGTTGATGAGTCATTAAATGTTTGCGTAAGTAATTGTTTAATTAATGGCTGTGCCATCTCTGGTTTACCAAGATAACTGAATAAATAAGGATAATGGAAGCTAGGCTGATTTGAGATAGCTAGTTGTCCAAATTCAATAGCAGCCATTTCACTCATTTCATGGATTTCAAACCCGTATCCACCAACTTCAAAGGAGGGGGATTGATTACAAAGTTCGATTAATTTTTCTTGAAAAACGGCTTCTCCGCCATGTTCGCGAATCAATCCATTAAAATCTTGGTAGACGGCAAAGCTGCTTTGCCATGCACTACCTTCTGCATAATCTTGGCCCCAGCGAGTCGCTAGGAAGTTTTCTCTGAATTCTTGATTAGTATCTTTTGCACGCATGAATCCGACAGCAGGATCAAAAATATTGCGATAGTTTAAGGACTGTCTTTGATAAAAAGCACTAGTTTCTTCATCACCTAGTGTAGCGGCTACTTGACTGATACAAAAGTCACTATAAGCATAATCTAACGTATGATTGACTGATTCATGGTAGGTACTAGGAACATAGCCGTATGTTAAATAATCAAGTGTTCCTTGACGTCCGTAATTAGGCAGTTTGCTTTGAACAGTAGCACTTTTTTTCATTGCCGTTAAAAATTCAGGCATCAAGTCAGTACGAATTCCTTTGACTGCAGCATCAGCAATTACTGCATCAATCAGTGTTCCGGGCATTAGGCCACGTTCATCAGGTGATAGCCATTTTGGCAAAAAGCCAGTTTCTCGATAACTTGTAAGAAATCCCTCAAGCATTTCCTCATATTTTTCAGTGGCTATCAACGAATAAAGTGGATAAACTGTTTTATACGTATCCCAAAATCCATTATTTGTATAGAGAATACCAGGGCGAACAGTTTTGCTAAATGTATCATAGTGGATTTTTTCACCATCATCAGTTACTTCATAGAATGTTTGAGGAAAGAGAAATATACGATACAAGTTGTGATAAAAAGTACTTACTTGTTGTTTATCATGATGATTGATTTTGATTTTATCGAAATATTCTTGCCAAATTTGACGATTTTTTTCTAGATATGCATCAGGTGACTGCGCAGACTCTCTCGATAAATTTACTTGTGCTTGTTCTTCACTAATAAAAGAAGTACCAAAGCGAATCGTTTGCTGTTTGATTGAACCAAACGGTAGCAAAATAGAAGAATCACTTTCTGAAATCACTAACTCAGTGTCAGCTAATGGTTTTTCAAAGGAAAGGATAAAATAAAAGCGAAAATCAGGATCTTCACACCCAGAAAAGTTGATAAAAGAACCCGTAATAGTATGCGAATCTACAATGTTTATCTGATATCGTTCAGGGAAAGTTAAAAGTAAACCGCTATCATTTTTCTGGTAGTCAATTGTAAGTATCCCGCCATACATACTAGGAATCAACGTGGATGAAATAGCATATCGTAGTTGATTGATAGATAAATGTGTAGGACAAAATGTACTTTCTTCTGGTCGATAAGAACTCTGTGCGTGAAAAAGACTGTTTTCAGGGAGAGTACCACTAACAGGTGTCATTAGGAAATGACTGAAATCACCCATCCAAGGACTTGGTTGATGAGTTAAACGATAACCTTGAAAGACACGGTCTTCTGGGTGGAACCACCAACTTCCCTTTTGATCGGTTGTCTGTGGGGCAAAATAATTCATTCCAAACGGAACGCCTGTGTAAGGCAGGCAATTCCCGTTTGAATAGTTGGACTGGTTAGCAGTCCCGTGACGAGTATCAATTTGTTGAATGTTCATTGTTAAGCTCCTTTGTTGAGTGTCTTGTTATTAATGTAACTGGGTATTTGGTATCGATTGGTGTTTCTTTGGTTTCAAGCCAGTGAATCAACTTTTCTCCAGCTGATTTTCCAAGTTCTTTAAAATTTTGGGCGATAGTTGTCAAAGGTGGATCAACTAAAGAGGCAGCTTGAATATCATCGAAACCAATAATCGAAAAGTCGGCAGGCACTGAAAATCCAGCTTGTTTCAGTTGGTTCATTGTTTGAATGGCAACAAGATCATTTTCGCAGACAAACGCCGTAAGCTGGTGTTCTTGGATATAGTTTAATAACTCTTTATTCGTGGCTTTTTGGTCATCAAGTGCAGTATGGAAAGCTAAATTAGCTTTATCAAGAGCTTCAAGATAGCCTAAGTAGCGTTGACGCACAGATTGTGGATGAGTTGGCTCACCAAATAGGAAACCAATTTTCTGATGTCCATCAGCAATCAATTGATTTGTGGCTAGCGCGCCACCTGCAAAGTTGTCAGAAAGAACGGTTGGAAATGGCAGTTCATAAATTTTCTTATCCAAGATAACGACAGGAAATTCTTTCAGCGAAAGTTCAAATAGTAAATCCAAGTGCTGCTCAGTATCAATAGCGTAGTAAATCAATCCATCGAATTCATCCATCACTTCTTGCGCCGTCTTTGTTTGGAGAAAATCAAGGGAAGTCATTAATACTTCAAATTGATTTTCTTGCATGATTGGGTTCAATCCTTCAGTGAAATCACCAACAGACAAATCAGTTAAGAACGGAAATAAAAATAGAATTCGCTTTGTTTTTTGGATAGAGACAATCGATGCCTCTGGCTTGTCTGCTTTGACAAAGCTACCTTTTCCACGAATTCGATAAATCAAACCAAGTTGTTCCAATTCTGTTAATGCTCGTTTGGAAGTGATTCGACTTACTTGATATTTTTGAGAAAGTTCTTTTTCAGTAGGGACTTGGCTATCAATTGCTAATGTTCCATCAAGGATTGCATTGTGTAGATCAATAAATATTTTCTTATATAATGGTTGCTCCATAATAACACCTCTTAATGATATATCATGTATAAATGATAGCATAAATAATATAAAAGTAAACAATAAAAAATACTATGAAAGCGTAGACAAAAATTATTTCAAGAAGTATAATCTACTAAGATATATCAAACAGAAAAGAGGATATTGAGATATGCCATATAAAGATATACCAAAATCAGTTGAAAAATTCATGGGGAAAATTGAACAAAAATGTGGAAGTGAGCATGAAGATTGGGCAAAAAATTTTTCTACTGCCTTTGCTAATACATTGCTAACCACAGTAAAACGGCATTCTGATGGAACAACTTTCTTGTTAACCGGTGATATACCAGCTATGTGGTTAAGAGACTCCACTGCACAAGTACGTCCTTACTTAGTGATTGCTAAAGAAGACAAAGACTTAGCAGCAATGATTAGTGGATTGGTAAAAAAACAATTCTTTTATATCAATATTGATCCGTATGCAAATGCGTTCAATGAAGAAGCGAACGGGGCAGGACATCAGAGTGACCATACCGAAATGAATGATTGGATCTGGGAAAGGAAATATGAAATTGACTCATTATGTTACCCTGTTCAACTTGCTTATCTTTTATATAAAAATACGGGACAAACAGATCAATTTGACGACTCATTTGTTTCAGGAATCCAAAAAATTCTAGGTGTTTTTCAAACAGAACAAGATCATACTAAATCACCTTACCAATTCGAACGTGATACTACTCGTCTGGAAGACACGCTTGTAAATGATGGGAAAGGTGCAAAAGTAGTCCCTACAGGAATGACTTGGTCAGGTTTTCGCCCAAGTGATGACGCTTGCCGATATGGGTATCTAGTCCCATCGAACATGTTTGCAGTAGTTGTTTTAGGATATATTGAAGAAATTTTTCAAACAGTGTTATCAAATAATCAAATCGTAGCAAAAGCTACTGCGTTACGAGAAGAGATCCAACAAGGGATTGAAGCATACGGTAAAACTAAAAATCAAGCACAAGAAACTATTTTCGCATACGAAGTAGATGGTCAAGGAAACTCCTCATTAATGGATGACAGCAATGTGCCGAACCTAATGTCTGCACCTTATCTAGGCTACTGTTCTTCTGAAGATGAAACGTATTTACAAACAAGAAAAACCTTGCTGAGCTCAGAAAATCCTTACTTTTATGAAGGAAAGTACGCGAAAGGAATTGGCTCTTCTCATACACCTGAAAATTATGTTTGGCCAATTGCTTTAGCAATGGAAGGCATGACTACTAACGATCGAAAAGAAAAAGAACGAATTTTAGATTTGTTAGTAGCAACAGATGCTGGAACAAACTTGATGCACGAAGGTTTTGATGTGGATAATCCGAACAATTACACAAGAGAATGGTTTTCTTGGGCAAATATGATGTTTTGTGAATTAGTAATGGATTATTTTGATATTCGAGTAGAAAAATAGGAGTGATTAAATGAAAAAGAAAGTATATATTATTTCCCACAGTCACTGGGATCGAGAATGGTACATGGCCTATGAACAACACCACATGCGTTTAGTTGAATTGATGGATGATTTGTTAGAACTTTTTGAGAATGACCCTGCATTCGATAGCTTTCACTTAGATGGACAGACAATTATTTTAGATGACTACTTACAAGTAAGACCGGAGAAAAGAGCATTAGTTCAACAAGCAATTGATGTGGGCAAGCTACGTATTGGACCATTTTATATTTTGCAAGATGACTTTTTGATTAGCTCAGAATCCAACGTGCGTAATATGTTGATTGGGATGGAAGAAACACAAAAATGGGGTGTACCAGTAATGCTTGGCTACTTCCCAGACACATTTGGAAATATGGGTCAAACGCCTCAAATGATGAAACAAGTTGGAATTGAAGCAGCAGCATTCGGTCGAGGGGTAAAACCGATTGGCTTTGATAATCAAGTGCTTGAAGCAGAAAATTATTCTTCCCAATATTCTGAAATGAAATGGAAAGGTCCTGATAGCTCTGAAATTTTCGGCTTATTATTCGCAAATTGGTATAGCAATGGAAATGAAATACCAGTTGAAGAACAAGAAGCTAAAATATTTTGGGACCAAAAATTGGCTGATGCAGAACAATATGCTTCAACCGAACATTTATTGATGATGAATGGTGTTGATCATCAGCCTGTTCAAAAAGATATATCAAAGGCAATTGCGTTAGCCAATCGTTTGTATCCAGATTATGAATTCATTCATTCTAATTTTACAGACTACTTAGCAGCGGTAACAAATGATTTGCCTGAAGATCTGGGAACAGTGGAAGGCGAATTAACGAGTCAAGAAACAGACGGCTGGTATACTTTGGCAAATACTGCATCTGCACGCGTATATTTAAAACAATGGAATACAAAAGTTCAAAGACAATTAGAAAATATTGCTGAGCCATTAGCAACGATGGCATATGAATTTTCGGGAAGTTATCCTCATGATCAATTAGATTATGCTTGGAAAACATTAATGCAGAATCATCCGCATGATAGTATTTGTGGTTGTTCAGTGGACTCTGTTCATCGAGAAATGATTACACGATTTGAAAAAGCAGATGAAGTTGGGAAATTTGTGGCAGAAGAAGCAATGAGACAATTGGCGCAAGTTATCGATACAAGTGAATTCCCAGAAGATACGTATCCTTTTGTTGTAGTCAATACAGCTGGAACAGCAAAAACGGGTGAAGCAGTTATTGAAATCGAACTGGAACGTAAAAAGTTTGCTGAAGGATTACCAGAAACGTTGTTTAAAGAGTTGGAAGATGCTCCTGCTAAGAGTTATCATGTTGAAAACGCACAAGGAGAAGTCATTCCTGCAACTGTTTCTGAAGCAACTGTTCGTTTTGATTATGACTTACCAAAAGATCGATTCCGGATACCTTATATGGAAAAAGTAGTGACTGTAACTATTCCACTTGAAGAAATGGCTGCTTTTTCATGGGAGACATTTACGTTAGCTGAAGGAGAATCACCAACTATTACTGGTTCAATGGTCAACGACCAAGGACGAGTAATCGAAAATGAATTTCTCAAAATCAAAATTGAAGAGAATGGTTCGTTAACAGTAATGGACAAAAAAATGGCTCGTCAATTTGAAGATATTCTTGTTTTTGAAGATACGGGTGATGTCGGAAATGAGTATATCTATAAACAGCCAATTGATACAGTACCGATTCTTTCGAACCAACAAGAGGATTCTCAAGTAGAAATCTTGATTGATACACCGGAGATTGCTCAAATCCAACTCAATCAGACGATGATGATTCCCGTTTCTGCCGATGAGCTTTTGGAAAAAGAACAACAAATGGTAGTTGAATTTCGTTACCGTAAAGCAAAACGAGCGCACGAATTAAAACCATTATTAATAGAAACAAAAATTACTTTAAGAAAAAATAGTCGAAAAATCGACTTTGAAACAACAATTGATAATCAAATGAAAGATCATCGATTACGTGCACTATTTCCAACGAAGTTACATGTGGAACACCATGAAGCAGATAGTATATTTGAAGTCGTTACACGACCAAATAAAGTTTCTGCAAGCTGGGAGAATCCAACGAATCCGCAACATCAACACGCTTTTGTGAATCTTCATGATAAAAATTATGGTGTCACAATTGGAAACTATGGTTTGAATGAATACGAAATTTTAGATGAAGGACAAATTGCATTGACGTTATTGCGTTGTGTTGGTGAGTTAGGGGACTGGGGATACTTTCCAACTCCTGAAGCACAGTGTTTAGGACAACAACACTTCCAATATAGTATGGAAATTCATGAACCAAATGAAAAGTTTGAATCTTATCAACATGCGTATGCTGCGCAAGTTCCATTTACGACGCAACAGTTAACGAATCAACAAGGTGAATTAAGCAATAAAAATAGTTATTTGGAAGTAAAAGCTAAAACGTTTGCAATTACTGCTTTGAAGCGAAGCAAGTTTAATGATAAAGTAGTACTGAGAGGATTCAATCTGTCAGAAAAAGAAGAAGAAATCGTTGTTCAAAAAACAGGAACAACTAGCAGATTGTTGAATCTTTTAGAAAAAGACAGTAAGCAAACGATTGAGCCGACATTGATGCCTTATGAAATTCGGACAATCGGATTCGAGGAGGAAAAGTAAATGTACGGCGGAATAGAAGCGGGTGGCACAAAGTTTGTTTGTGCGGTGGCCAATGATCAACATAAAATTATGGAGAAAGTAAGTATTCCTACAACGACTCCAATAGAAACGTTGCAACAAGTGTTTGCTTTTTTTGATAAGTTTGACTTATCTGCTATGGGGATCGGCTCATTTGGCCCGATTGGCATTGACCAAACAAAAGATAATTATGGATACGTTTTAGCGACACCTAAAAAAGGTTGGGCTGATTTTGACTTTTTAGGGAGTGTTAAAGCACGTTATCAAATTCCAATTGCGTGGACAACAGATGTTAATGCTGCAGCCTATGGCGAATTAAAGAAAGGTGCAGCACAGGGAAAGGATAGCTGTATCTATCTAACTGTTGGTACTGGAATTGGTGCAGGTGTCGTCTTGAATCAAGACATTTTTTCAGGAATTGCTCATCCGGAAATGGGACATATTTGGGTGAAACGTCATCCAGATGACACATATGCTGGTACTTGTCCTTACCATGGGGATTGTTTGGAAGGGTTGGCGGCAGGACCTTCATTAGAAGCAAGAACAGGAATCAAAGGTCAAGATTTACCAGTAGACCATCCTGTATGGGATATCCAAGCGTTTTATATTGCACAAGCTTTAATCAACTATACATTAACTTTAGCACCAGAAAAAATTATCCTTGGTGGCGGTGTAATGAATCAAGATCATTTACTACAAAAAATTCGTCAACAATTTGTCGAACTAATGGCAGGATACATGGAAGTTCCGGAAGCTAGCGAATATATTGTTCGTTGGGGGTTACCGAATGAAAGTGGAATTATTGGTAGTTTGTTATTAGCAGAAAAAGAGTATCGACAAAAATAAATTAAAAAAAAGAGAATGATACAAAAACATCCTCAAAAAAACTAAAAAAGGATTTCATGAACGTTCATAAGAAATGTTTCGTGAAATCCTTTTTTAGTTGCACCAGAACTACCATAATCCTGGGGCTGCTCTGACAAGGATTCTTTCTTGTGTGAATGGATGTGTCAAATGTAGTTCAATTGCATGAAGCATCATTCGTTTCGCTGGTCGTGATTGATAAAGTGGATCACCTACAATTGGATGACCTAAACTTTCGAGATGGACCCGAATTTGATGTGTCCTTCCAGTTGATAAAACACAATAGATTTGTGTTTGTGTCGGTAGATTCTTCGCAATGGTTACGTGGGTGACAGCTGTTTTTCCATTGCGCTCATCTATGACTTGTTTTCGGCGGTTGTGTCGGTCGCGTCCCATTTTTTTAGTAATAGTGAGGTCTTTAGTTAACTTGCCCCAGACGACAGCTTGATAGCGACGATAAATTTTCTTTTGTTCCACTAATTGGCTCAAAATAGGCAGAATAAAAGGATTCTTAGCAAACAAAATAGCGCCACTTGTTTCTTGATCTAAGCGATGCACGACATACGGTTTTTGTTTTTTGGGGGCTAAATAAGCAGCTAAATCATTTAACAAAGTGCCGGTTTCTTTGACGTCATTGGGATGAGTTTTCAAACCAGCTGGCTTATTTACAATCACTAGCTGTTCATCTTCATAGAGAACTTGGATTTTTTTGGCGTTTCCTAAGATGATTTCTTGATGACTGTAGTCGTCTTTTTCAAAATGCAAAGTAATTGTGTCGCCTCCGCGAATTTCTGAATGAAAAGGAGCAAGTTGAGCATTCACCCAAACGTTTTTTCGGGTACGCAAAAAATGACGAACTTTTCTTGGCACTAGCCATTCTCTTTCTAATAATTCTTGAATAGTGATTACTGAGTGGTCAGCAGGTAAGGTAATTGTGATTTCCATAAAGGAGCTCCTTTCGTCGAAGTCAGCTTTATTTTACCATTTTTAAAATATATTTAAGAAAAAGATTAAGTCAATCTGCTATTTATTATGCTAAACTACCGTCATTAACTACAAAACTTACATCTTAAGCAGGAAGAAAGGCGCAGTTAGTTGTGGTAAACTGACCGTGTGAATAAAAAGATAGGAGAACATGCAAATGGATTTTCAACGCGTTTGGGAAAAAATAAAAGCTTCTTTGATTAGCTTTTGGCGCTGGATCAAGCCATATTTAAGCCGATTTCATAAATGGCGAAGGCGAATTTGGAAAAAATATCATATCAATAAAGTTATTCTTTTATTGGGACTGATTTTTATTTTGATAACGAGTGTTTATTTATTTATCTTGGCAAAACAAGCAAATGTGGAGACTTTAAAATCTGGATTAAGTCAATCGACTGTTATTTACGATAAAGACAATGAAGAAGCAGGCACTCTTTACGCTCAAAAAGGAACCTACGTAGAATTAGATGCAATCTCTCCATATATTCAGGATGCAGTTATTTCTACAGAAGATCGAAATTTTTATAACCATCACGGATTCGATGTGAAGGGAATTGCTCGAGCAGCGGTGCGTATGCTAACTTCAGGGAGTACGGCTGGTGGCGGAGGTAGTACGATTACGCAACAATTGGCGAAAAATGCGTATTTAACACTAGATCAAACCTTTGATAGAAAAGCAAAAGAGTTATTTCTGGCGATAGAAATAGAAAAGAAATACAGTAAAGAAGAAATTTTAACTATGTATTTGAATAACGCTTATTTTGGTAATGGCGTTTGGGGCGTTCAAGATGCTGCAAGAAGATATTTTGGTGTTAACGCAAGTGATGTAACATTGTCAGAGGCGGCAACGATTGCAGGTATGCTGAAAGGACCAGGGATTTATAATCCAATTGATAATCCAGAAAATGCTAATAACCGAAAAAATACTGTGTTGAGTGTGATGAAAGAAAACGAAAAAATCACAGCTGATCAAGCTAATGCAGAGAGTCAAACGAATATTGCGGATTATTTAAATGACACATATACGGATTCGGAATCAGGTTATCGCTATCCTTATTATTTTGATGCGGTAATTGATGAGGCTGTGGAAGCATATGGATTGGACGAGTCAGATGTAATGAACAAGGGGTATAAGATTTACACTGCTTTAGATCAAAATTATCAAAAACAGCTAGAGGCAACTTATCAAAATGGGCAACTATTTCCGGCAGATGCTTCCGACGGCGCAATGGTCCAGTCTGCTTCTGTTGCATTAAATCCGAAAAATGGGGGCGTGCAAGCCTTGGTAGGCCGACGTGGGGAACACGTCTTCCGAGGATTTAATTTTGCAACACAAATGAAGCGGTCACCAGGTTCAACAATCAAGCCGTTAAGTGTGTACTCTGCTGCGTTAGAGTCTGGCTACTTACCCTCTAGCACCTTACAAGATACGCCACAAAGTTATTATGATGCTCAAAATTATGATGGTACGTACCAAGGAGAAGTGCCAATGTATCAAGCAGTAGCTCAAAGTTTGAACTTACCTGCTGTCTGGTTACTTCATGAGATTGGTCTTCAAAAAGGTTATGATAAAGCAGAAGAATTCGGTTTGAGTTTATCGAAATCTGATAAATATTATGGTTTAGCATTAGGAGGCTTGGAAAAAGGCGTATCACCGTTGACGATGGCTGGAGCTTATAGTGCTTTTGCAAATGATGGTCAGATGTATTCGCCGCACTTGATTACAAAAATCGTTGATTCTACAGGTGCAGTTATTGTAGATAATACGGACAAAAAACCTAAACAAGTGATTTCAAAAGAAACAGCAGAACAAATGACAAGTATGCTACTTGGCACATTTTCTAATGGAACTGCAGTTGCTGCCAATCCAGCCGGTTATACGGTTGCTGGTAAAACTGGTACTACAGAAACGAATTTTGATGCCACGAAAGCAAATGATCAGTGGATTGTTGGTTATACGCCAGACGTAGTTATTTCAACTTGGATGGGTTACGAAGAGTCTAGCGAACTGCATTATTTAGAAGGAACGAGTGGGAATGTTGTGGGCCGAGTCTTCAAGTCTGCTGCAGAGGGAATTCTTCCATATACTTCAAATACAAGTTTTAGTGTTGCAGATGCGTATGCAACAGGTGGAGAGGTCGTTCCAGCAGATCAAGTGAATAATCCATCAGGAGCAGAGGATGATTCTGCAAAATGGAAAGAAAGCTTAGATCAATATGGTGAGAAAGCAAAAGAAGGATTGAAGAACTTTGGCGACTTTGTGAAAGATGGTGTACAAGGAATTGGTGATGCAGCCAAAGATTTGTGGCGGAAATATCAAAGTGAGTAGTTCTTTGAAAACGGATAGCTGCATGTTACAATAAACTCAACTACTGAAAGAAAAGAGGCAATATTATGTCAAATATCTATGATAGTGCGAATCAAATCGAACGCGAAATTCGTGAACTTCCTGAATTTAAAGCTTTACAAGAAGCATACGGTAAAGTAAAAGAGAATAAAGAGGCACATGAACTATTCAAAAACTTCCAAGCAATGCAAATTGAATTACAAGAAAAACAAATGCGTGGTGAAGAATTCTCTGATGAGGATGCAATGAAAGCACAAGAAATGGCTATGAAAATTCAATCCGAGTCAGTTATCAATGATTTAATGGAAAAAGAACAAGGTTTTAGTACAATCATCAATGATTTGAATCGAATCATTATGACGCCAGTACGTGACTTATATAGCGAATAAACACAGTAAATAAAAAAGAGCAGGGCTAATTGCAGCCTTGCTCTTTTTTTTGTAATCAAATGATTCTTTCTCTTAGTTTTTATCAACCAAGATAATGCAAGAAAATAACAACATTGTGAATATAAAAATAAAAAAATGGGGGTTATAATTTTGAAAACGTTTACCAAAAGGGAAAAGGAGTGATCAAAATGCTTTTTCAACAAGCAGTTTCAGAGGAGAAAATCAGTAAGACAACAAACGTATTTGGCTTAAAGGACAAAATGGGCTACATGTTTGGTGATTTAGGAAATTGTTTTATTTTGGGATTGGTTAATAGCTTTTTGATGATTTATTACACAAATGTCCTTGGAGTTTCTGGAGTAATAGTAGGTACGCTTTTTCTAGTTTCGAGAATTTTAGATGCATTTGCGGATGTTTTTGTTGGACGTCTGTGTGATGTTTCAAAGCTAACAAAGGTTGGGCGATTCATCCCATGGATTCGCCGAATGAAGTATCCATTTTGTACCATAACGATTCTAATGTTTTTGCCTATTATTCAGCATTTACCAATGACCGCCAGAACGATTTATATTTTTGTTTCATACATTGTCTATGGTATTTTTCTTTCAACAATTAATATCCCTTACGGAGCAATGGCGGCAGCAATCAGCTCGAATCCAGATGATCGGTCCTCATTGTCGACTTTCAGAAGTATTGGATCAGCGATCGGAGGATCAACGACAGGTTTCTTTATTCCAATATTAATGTATACGCAAAATAAAAGTGGTCAACAAGTTGTCTCAAGCGAGCGATTTTTCTGGATTGCTATTGGTTGTGCATCGATAGCGTTCATAGCGTATACATTAACGTGTAAACTATCTACAGAACGAGTAAGAGTAGAAAAAAAAGAAGAGATTCAAGCAACTAAATTGGTCAAAGGATTAGTTTCAAATCGTGCGCTAGTAGTGCTAGTTATCGTGGACATTTTTATTGTGATCAACCAGATTTTAGCAGGGACAAATATGACCTATCTCTTTAATGATTACTTCCATAATAAAGAAGCAATGTCGATTGCCTTGTTATTTACGTATGGAACAGTTATTGTGTTGGCTCCTTTTGCAACAGCGTTGACAAGGTGGTTTGGTAAGAAAGAGGCGAGTGTCGTCGCTCTGATATTCTCCTCTGTCATGTATTTATTAATGTATTTTCTACATATTACTAATGCATGGGTTTATTTGTTCCTTCTATTTATTGCGACATTGGGATCGGGCTTATTCAATTTGATGGTTTGGGCCTTTATTACAGATGTAATTGATTATCATCAATATACAACAGGATTACGAGAAGACGGAACAGTTTACGGTGTTAATTCTTTTGCTAGAAAACTGGGACAAGCATGTGCAGGAGCGATTGGTGGGTTTATGTTAACAATGATTGGTTATCAGTCATCTTCAGTAGGTGGGACAATTCAATCAGTTTTAGTGCAAGAGCGTATTTATACGGTTGCTAATTTATTGCCAGCAGTTTGTTTGTTAGTATCTGCGGTGATTTTATTCTTTGGTTATCCACTTAATAAGAAAGAAACGATTAAAATGGGTGAAGAATTAAAACAAATCAATCGTTAAGTTATGAAGAGATAGAAATTAAAATTAGGTCAAGCAAAATGTAAAATTTTGCTTGACCATTCTTTTTTTTAATGATAATGTAAATGAGTTGTTAAAAAGCAACTGAAAGTTAAAAAAATAATTTCAAAAAGTTATTGACGTGTGAGTTATCACATGATAAGATAACTAAGTCGTTTAAAAAGAACCTCTTAAGAAGCTTGATTTCATCAAGAAAAACTTCAAAAAAAGTTCTTGACAAATAACAAACAATACGATATGATAAATGAGTTGCTGAAAGATTTCTTAAACGGAATCAAAAAAACTTTTTCAAAAAAGAGTTGACATTCAAACGTCGCTCTGATATGATATAAAAGTTGCTACGGCAATTCAAGTAGACCTTTGAAAACTGAAC
>NZ_JAFLWA010000036.1 GCF_017316125.1 Enterococcus sp. DIV0660C
GAGAGATACAGGAGGAGGCGGAAGAGAAAGAGATGTATAAGAGAAAGCTCTAGATGCTTCATTTAAACAAAATTAAAAACCGCTAAAAATCGAATAATGATTTTTAGCGGTTTTTAATTTCATTTAATACTCACTCAAAGCAAAAAATAAAAAGGTCTACCAAACTCTTGGCACACCTTTTCAAAAAAATGATGCAACGATTTTATGTAAATACAATGGACAGTTCAGCGTGGTCCAATACTAATAATCCACCTTGATTGGTTCTTCTTGTACAAGAATGGCATCGATACTGTCTTGAATCAATTTTTCAATTTGAACATCAGTTGGGTGAATAATTCCTGAAGACATCAATGCAGCAATCCCAGTTGCTACGATCCAAGTACCATTATGAAGTGATTCGATTTGTTCATTTGATAAATTTGCATATGCAGCATCTTCTTTGACTGCGTTCGTGAAATAATTATAAGAGAATTCTTGCATCTCTTCTCCTCCGCCATACTCTTCCAAGTATAAAGAACGGTACAATTTTTTCTCACTGTTGGCAAAATGAATATAATTGTATGCTAAGTCAATGATTTTATGCCCCGTATGTTCAACTGGAAAAATTTCATTGCTCAGATAACTATAAATTTGTTCAAATAACTCTTTTTTTAGCTCATCCATATTTTTAAATTCCAAATAAATTGGTTGTGTCGAGCATTTCATTTTACTAGCGATGTTTCTTGCAGTAAATCTTGAAAAACCCTCTGTAGCAACCACTTCATACGCAGCAGCTAAAATTTGCTCTCTGGTAATCGTCTTTTTTCTTGCCATAATTTTTTAATCTCCTCAAAAATTATTTATAACGCTTCCACCTATTGGTTATTTTAATTGTAACACGTTTTTTTTGATATGCAAAATTTGTTTTTTTACTCTACATCTACCCTTTTACTACGGTAATAATCTTAATTTCTATTTTTATAAAAATCATGAAACTAAACATTTCCGTTCGCTATTTACCAATTGTTTCTACTATTAATAAATGTTATCATATTACTGGTTATTAAATCAAATAATGAGGGGGAGTAATATACATGTTAGCAAATTTTAATAAATATATGGAGAAATATGCACGCCTAATCACTGAAACCGGAATCAATGTTTCAGAAGGTCAAACAGTTGTTTTACAAATCAGCGTTGACCAAGCACCCTTAGCACGCCTGATCACGAAAGAAGCATACCGATTGGGAGCTGCGGAAGTCATCGTACAATGGACAGATGATACTATTCAAAAAGAATTTCTAACTCACGCAGCAACAGATCGCATCGAAAATGTTCCACAATATAAAATCGATCAAACAAATGATTGGGTAGCAAAAGGCGCGAGTCGGATTAGTGTCGTTTCTGCTGACCCTGACTCTTTAGCTGGCGTCGATGGCGACCGTGTAGCAAGCTACCAAACTGCTGTTGGTAAAGCGATGATGAATTTGCGTAAAGCAACTCAAGCAAATAAAGTAAGCTGGACAGTTGTCGCTGCTGCAGGTAAACAATGGGCAGCTAAAGTTTTTCCTGACTTACCTGAGTCAGAACAAGTGGATGCACTCTGGGATGAAATTTTCAAAACGACTCGCATTTATGAAGATGATCCTGTGCTTGCTTGGAAAAATCATGATGAAAAATTAGCGAAAAAAGCCGATGAATTAAATCAAGAACAATTTACCGCTCTACATTACACGGCGCCGGGAACCGACTTGGTTATTGGTCTACCAAAAAACCATTTATGGGAGGGTGCTGGTAGTTTGAATGCACGCAACGAAAAATTCATGGCAAACATGCCTACCGAAGAAGTCTTTACAGCTCCTGATAGTCGTCGTGTGGATGGATTTATTTCTAGCACTAAACCTTTAAGCTACGCTGGAACTATTATCGAAGGAATGAAATTTACCTTCAAAGACGGAAAAGTCGTTGAGTTTTCTGCTGAAAAAGGTGAAGAAGTTTTAGCAAAACTATTGGATACAGACGAAGGTGCACGTCATTTAGGTGAGGTTGCTCTTGTTCCTGATCCCTCACCAATTTCACAATCTGGAATCATTTTCTTCAACACCTTATTTGATGAGAATGCTTCAAATCACTTGGCACTTGGATCGGCTTATGCATTCAACTTAAAAGGTGGAACAGAAATGACTGAAGAAGAACTAGCAGATGCTGGTTTGAACCGTAGCCAAACTCATGTAGACTTCATGGTTGGCTCAAATAAAATGGCGATTGACGGTATTCGTGAAGATGGCTCAACTGTTCCAATTTTCAGAAATGGTGATTGGGCATAGTTTTCCTAGATTATTCATCTGATAAAAAGCCCCTCTATAGCACTATGTGGAGGGGCTTTTGACACTTTTATCTGAATTTTAGATGCAATGAATTGAAACAGATGGGGATTCTTTTGAACAAAAACACCAACAAAGAAGCTTCTAAACCAATGTTTAGAAGCTTCTTTCTACGTTCCCTGCCGGAATCGAACCAGCAACTAATCCTTAGGAGGGACTTGTTATATCCATTTAACTAAGGGAACTTTTTAACGATTGATTAAAAAATTACTTTGAATAACTTAAGTCCAACAGAGTTATTGTAGCTGTTTTGATTTTTTCTTGCAAGCCTTCCCCTGATAAAAGACAATATTTCTTGATTTTCCCTCCCAAAAGCAAACTATTCGCCATCTACTACTCGCTGATGCTACACTTAGAATATAAATAAAACTTATGCTTAGGAGGAATTTTTGATGACAGAAAAGCCAAAAGAAAAAATTTATGCGGAACGTTTCGACGCCTCAAAGAAAGATGAAGAAAAAATTTCAAAAGCTGCTATTCAAGAACATAAAGAAGATCACCCTCAATCACCAAGCAAAAAATTCAAATTTAAGAAAAAACCGACTCAGTAGGAACTGATTGTGTCCGTGATAAAACATGGACAAAAAATTTCATAAACAAATGAAAAAGTAAAAAGAGTCAGGCAAAGCGCGTACGCATTTTGCCTGACTCTTTTTCTTTTAGAAATAATCATTTAAAACAGGTTTTTGATCTGGAATCAGTTCCGCCAATTTTTCAACTAACGCTTCTGAACAAGTCAATTTTTCTTGGAAAACCAATTCTTGAACTTTTTTATATCCCATGAATAATTGCGTTACACTTTGGATCGTTCCACTGACTCTTGGTAACATGGAGTTTGTTACTTGCTTGACCCGAACTTCCCCCTCCACTAGGACCACTTCAAAAATACCTTCATTCCATTGTGCATAAGCATCTTCCGTTACTTCAATAGCGAAAGCACCTTGTGTTTTCGGGAATGGATATTTGGTTAAAAATTTAGCTATATCAACAATTCTTCCCATCATATCAGGTGTGATTGTTGTTTTTGCAAAAGGATTTGCAAGTAGTGCATTCAGATTATTCCCAGCATAGCCACAAGCAAACGCAAATGTTTCAAACGCCCCACTATGTGAACCAATAAAGCGAGCAAGTGCTTGAAACGCAGTATGTGTCAAATAACCCCATTCGACAATAGTAAAAATTGGTGTTTCCAAGCGATAAACTAAATACCCTGCCACTGCACCAGACTCATCATAGTATAACGCAAACTGGTGACCTTTCTTTTGGCGGAATTTAAAATCAATCCACCAAGCTTCTCGTGCTACTGCACCACGTTGATTGTCTGCCATTTGGGGATAAATCTCAGCTATTGCTTCTTGGGCTTTGTCAAATGAAGTCCTAACCATTTTTCCCGGTACTTTTTTGACTGCAGGAAAGTCACGGCTAGCTAATTCATAATGAACCTTTTCAAACAATAGTTCATAGCCATAACGACGATAAAAAGGATAAGAAAATGGTGCTAAATAAGACAATGTCACATCTCTTTCTCGACAATCAGTAAGAATTCGCTCCATGATTTGATTGATTCCGCCTTGTCCTCTCGCCTCTGGATATGAAGCAACATAGCCGATTCCAGCCATCAACAGGTCTTTTCCATGAAAAGTAACCGGAAATGGTGTGGCCATCACTTGACTCATCAATTGTTCTTCTTCATTAAAAAAACCATAATTCCACGAGTGTTCTGCGATGGTTTGAAACCGTTCTCGACGTTCAAATGTATCTTCAAAATTAAATGCGTAAGCAGCTAAATCAAACATCTCATCGATTTGTGCACTGCCTAATTCTTTGACCTTTTTATTCATTCTTGCTACTCCTCCTACACAAAAAACTGATTGATGACTTGCTTGAAGTTTTCTTTGCAAACTCCAATCCACGCTCAATCAGTCCATTTACAACTTGCTTTTTCTTTTTGTCATATAATGATAACCTAATAGGTTTCTTCAATCATCGTCAACATTTTTTTGAATTGGCGACGTTTGAAGTACATCAAGATTGTGCCCAAAACCATATCATTTAACTTTTGTAATAAACCGTGCGAAGTCATTTGTTCCGTGTAATGGATTTCACACGAGGAATCATCAATTGGTTTGATTTGATAGTGAACCACAAAATCATTTTTAGTCGTTGATGTCCGAAATTTATAAGACTGGTTTTCAATGACTTCCTCGATTTTGATTCGAGCACGGCTAGATTTAGAAAATACTTTTACATATTCAAAGTTATTTAGCTGTTTACGTGTGATACTTTTCCCCGTTGCTTTACGTACATCAAAAAGAACAGAGTCCATAACTTTATCGTAAAAGAACGATGCCGGAATATTCAATTTTTTCGTAAGTTCCATTAGTTATTTTTCTCCTTTACTTCTTTTTTCTTTCCTTTTTTAAAGAAATAGATACCTAAGCCTAACAAAAACAAGCCTGTAACCATGCTATATAAATCATAACTTTGGGTATTGGGATTTAGACTATACAATAACACTAAAGAACCAATACTACATAAAAATAAGCCATTTTTTATCATTTAAACCATCCTATCTTTCAAACACTTTTATTATACTGCAGTTGCTTGGAAATATAAAACTGTGCCCCAAGGTTGTGCTTTGATCAGCTCTTTCGCTTTTTTAGCGGCTGCTTCCGGATCACTTGCCGTTGTTTCAAACATTAACTTGATTCCTTGTTTTTCTTTAAATTGGAAACTGATTCCATCTTCGTTGAACCCTTCTAAAAGTTCTTTGATAGCATCTTGTTGCATTGCACTTGCGATTGTAATCATTGATTTATCCTCCTAATATTTACAAAAAAGACTGCTTCCACCTCACTGGAAGCGTCAGCAGTCTATCTTTACTTCATTATAGTTGTTCCCCTGCATTAGGGTCCATTTTGTTTGCTGCAATAACAAATGGTGCCCAGATCAAGAAGGTTACGATCATACATACCAAGGTTACGATTGGCGCACGCCAGTCAGCTCCCGTTGCTAGGAATGATAGTAAGAATGGCGGTACAACCCATGTTACTTGTTGTGATACCGGTGCGACCAGACCTAGGTAAGTTGCTACCCAACCAATTGCTGTCGCAACAACTGGTGCAATCAAGAAAGGAATAAACATGATTGCGTTCAATACGATTGGCAAACCAAACATTACTGGTTCATTGATATTGAAAAGACCAGGTCCAATTGACAGTTTTGCAACTGTTAAATAATCCGCACGTTTTGAGAAAATCAAGATAGCAATCAAGAGAACGATTGTCCCACCTGAACCACCGAACCAAGCGAACGCATCAAATGAACCACGAACCCACATATAAGCTTTGCCGTCTTCAATAGCATCTAAAACTGCTGGTGTCCCTGTTTTTCCGTTGTATCCTTTTTGGAAAATATCGATATTGATCAATTGTGCTTGTCCCCAAATACCTTCTAATACTGGCGCCAATACGTTTGGACCATGAATCCCGAAGAACCAGAAAATTTGCACAAAGATCGTAACGATCAATACAGCACCGATCCCTTGTGATAAACCAAGGAATGGTTCAGCAATGTATTTTTGAACCAAGTCAATAATCAATTGACCATCAGTAAAACGTCCGACAACATAGTTAATAATTGCAATTACATATAAAGCGATTGTTGCTGGCAAAATAGCTGCGAAAGCTTTAGAAACTGCCGGAGGTACTGAATCAGGCATTTTGATCGTAATGTCAGCTAACATCAATTTACAGAAAATAATAACAGAAATGGCACCCATGATCATAACAGTAAAGTAAGCATTTCCATTTAGGTGATTGATATTCAACCATCCCCATAAACCAACAGACAATGTTCCATCTGCTACAGTCGCACCAACACCACTGTTGTTGATTGCTTCTGCTACGTTTGTTGGAACATCCACATTTAGTGCTGCTGATAAGGAAGGACCAAACGAGATCCCTTGAATCAACGTTGCTAAACCTACGATACCACCTGCTAGGTCATTAACGCCATAAGCACGCGCTAAGTTATAGCCCCAAGAAAAGGCAAAAATCAGACCCGCAATAGCTAGTGTTCCGTTCCAAACAAAACCGTTGATCCCAATAATAACATTTAATACTGCATAGAAACCTTTGTCTGCTGCTAAACTATCTGCATAAGTACTAATAAATTGCTGTGGCAAATCACGAATGATTGCATTGATCATTACAGCAACAGACCCTGCCATCGTTGCAGGCATTGTGCCGATAAAAGCGTCACGTAAAGCAACTAAGTGCTTCTGCGCGCCAATTTTAGCGGCAACCGGTAGGATGTGTTTCTCCATCCAAGCTGTTAATCCGTTCATTTTATTGTTCCTCCTATAAGTTTATTTATACAAAGAGTTGCCTCCCTATACCAAATTAAAAAAATCCGTTCAAAATTTTTTCTTCTTCCGTTCAAAAAAGAAGGTGTTGGCGTATAACTTCTTCCGTTCAAAAAAGAAGTGTTACTCATTTCCTAAGCGACGATAAATATCAATAATTTCTTTTGCTAAGTCTGTAAATGCAATTGAAGTCATCAGATGATCTTGACTATGAACCGTTAATAAAGTCACTTGTACATGATTCCCTTGCGCTTCTTGAGTTAACATTTCTGTTTGTGAATGATGTGCTTGGACTAATGATTCTTCAGCATCCGCGATTTTTTGATCTGCTAAGGTAAAATCACCTTTTTTTGCTGCCGCAATTGCTTCCATTGCATCACTTTTTGCGTTCCCACCAAACATGATCAAACCCATGATTGCTTCTAAATTTTGTTGATCTTCCACGTGCGTTTTCCTCCAAATGTCTTAATCAGTTATTTCATTAAACTTTCTGCTTGTTCAAGCACTTTTGCACCATTCATCATACCGTAATCTTGCATGTTGATGACATCCAAAGGAATGCCTTTTGGTGCTAATTTTTGTTCAAATTGGGATTTCATGAAGCGGACTTGAGGTCCTAATAAGAGTACGTCTACATTTTTTGCTTCCAAATTGTTGTCTGCATCTGAAGCTGAAACTGCAAAGATGTCTGCATCGATTCCTTTTTCTTCAGCTGCTTTTTGCATTTTTGTTACAAGTAGGCTTGTGCTCATTCCAGCGGAACAAACTAACATGATCGTTTTTTTCACCATTTTCTTCACTCCTTCTAATTTGTTTTACACTTTATTATAATGCAAGAAGTGTGCCAATAAAAAAAAGGCTAAAATAGCGTTTTCACGCTTTTTAGCCTTTTGTTTCAGTGCGCACACTACTGTTTTTGTGTGCAAACAAGTAATTAGTGTGCTGTACTGTATATATTATTCATTTTTAATTTTATTTTCCAGAAACATCTGTGTAAGATAGGCGATCTCATCTTCCGAGATTTTGATTTGATATTTTCTTTCTAATGGCATTAAATTCGTACGAACCATATCCATCTCCAGTCGATATTTCTTGGCAAAATCAGGAAGCTGTTTAAAGACCCTACTTTCTTCGTTTTTGATAAGAGCATCAATCATAAATGCTAAATGAATCAAGATGCCTGCATCAACACCTGGCTCCACAATGATTGAAATATCTGTTTGAACTTGTTGAACTACCTTTTGCAAGGAATAAATCAGTTCATCCATTGCTGGAATAGATGACAACGAGTCTTTTAACGAATAGACAATCTTATCAATTGGGATTTCATCGTCAGCCATTCGTTTCAATGTGTTTAATTTCTCATCATTGAAAATATCGTATGCCGAAAAGAATGGGATATTTTGATAATCCACATCTACTGTTCCTGCAATTGCTTTGATCTCGTATTCTTCTAAAAGAGCATCGATATGTTTTTTGAAAGATTCTCTTTCTAAAAACTGCATTTGGATCAACTCAACTTTTTGTTGATTGATAACTGGTGCAATTCGTTGGTAAAGCTTCGCGGCTACGCCTTCCCCAGTAAAGCAAGTCACGATAACTGCTTTTTTACGTTGTGTATCCGCCGCATCACCTAACTTGAATTGGTCACGAACAATTGATTCAAAGGATAGTTGGATATTTTGATAAATATCTTCTAAACTTCTTCCAACATTTGCCATTCGGATTGCTTCAATCACAATCATCGTACTTGTCATCGTGATTGCTTTTGTCCGAACACCGGTCTCTTCATAAATCAAATTACTAAATGTGTTTAAGGAACCCATATCAGTTAATAACAGCAAACCATTGCTTAATTGTGCTTGACGAGCTTTCACATAAGTTAAGACTTCTTCATACATCGTTTGAACTTCCATGGCAAGTGGCATATTAAATGCTGCCCCTATGTTCGTTCCAAGCAGTTCTTGTGCCATCTCCAACATACTAGAAGCTGTTTGGCGCCCGTGCATCAATACAAGAACATCCACATTATTTTCTTTGACTCGCTCACTCTCCCCTAAATTAATTGACAAAAACATGCTGATGAAGCCTATTTCATCAAACGGAATCTCCACTTCGCATTCATCTTCAATAATAGTAGACAAATCAATGGCGACTTGGAACTCTTTCTTAAAGTGTTTGCGGATATTATTCAAATCTGGATGAACGATCATGTGACCATCACGTACCCGATCTAAGGTACTTTGTAAATGTAAAGCAAAAGCAAATCGCGCTTTTTCATTATAGATCCGATCCAATCGTTCTTCTGCCACGTCATATAGTTGATTCGTCAACTGCCAAATATCATCTGGCAACAAATCTTTAGGAATATTGCTTTGCGTCAATTCTTCGACATAGGTTTCAAAGTACTCGTCGACATCTTTTGAAATCAGTGCTTCTAAATCGATACTTTCCACACCAGTTTCAGACAAACTAGCTACTTTTTCTTCAATATCATTATAAACTTGCATATTACGTTCAGGATCTTGTGACCAAACAACATCTGCCAATCCCGGCTCAAAGGTTAGGTACTGGCTTTTACTTTCGATAAAATGATCTAAGCGTTCTGGAAGTTCCTTGATTTTTAACAAGCCCTTTTGAACTTGCAACGAAAGTTCTTCTTTACGAATAATCAATTTTTGCTCGTTATGCGTGCGGTAATGCAGAAATGATTTTGCACAGACCAGTTTTAAATCACGTTTCACTTGGCCGATATTTCCTTCTGCATCATAGAGCATAAACGCTAAAATTGCTTCTCGCTCAATGTCGATTCGTTGATTCAATCGATTCGCCTCTTGTTTAATAAAAAGCGAAATGATTTCATACCGTTCATCCAATGAACGGGAAGCTAAGTTTGGCAAGGTAATTGCCATCGGAATCCGACGATTAAACGTCGTCAAGAAACTTTCAGAAGACTCTGTCGTGGCTCCTATGATTTGCACGGCTGCTTCATGAACTTGTGCACTTTCCCCTAATGGTCGATAGATTCCTTTATCAATAAAAGTGAACAACATTTCTTGTCCTTCTGGTGGAAGGCGATGAATTTCATCAAGGAATAAAATCCCGCCATCTGCTTTTGCAATCAAACCGGGACTATCTTCTGCCGCTCCTGTATAGGCGCCTTTTTTGATCCCAAAAATGTGTCCAAACAATAACTGAGGATTCTGCGCGTAATCTGCACAATTAAATGAAACAAACGGTGCATCGGGTGCCAAAGTTTCAGAGTCCATTGCAAAATGATACATACATTCTGCAAACATCGATTTTCCTGTACCTGTTTCCCCAAAAATAATCGTATGTAAGCCTCTTGGTGGATAGAGAATCGCTGCTTTTGCTTGTTGGATACTCACTTTTAGCGACTCATTTTCTCCTACTAATGTTTCAAATGTCACTTGTGTTGATGAGTCGACATGGACTTCTTCTTTTGCTTCTTTAGACATAGAATAAACCACCGGGCGACCAGCGGTTTTCATAATTTGTCGCTCTTTATATAGATCACTTAAATAACGGCTTGCATTACTTCGATCAATGTGAAGATGTTTAGCTACGTCACTTGCTGTTAAGCCGTGTTGATTGATTGTTAATAAATGGATGATTTCTTTCTTGCGAGCATTCATACAAACCCTCCTTTAGTGAGTTTTCATTGATGCCGTTTTCAACATAATAACACAAAAAGGCGCTTATTTGCGCCTTGCTCCTTTATTTTTTTGCTTTTTTGTTTTCTTCTTGTTCTTGCTTTTTTTGTTTAATTTTTCTGTTTCAGGAAGCACTTTTGTGTGTTTCGAGACTGTTCGATCCGCTTTTTTTAGTGGACGTTCTGTTTTTTCTTCTTTTTCAGCGGGCTCATGATGCAACATCCCACCGTACAAATAGATTTCAGTTATTGTGATGTCCGCCTCACGCGCAATTTTCTTCATATCTCTTAACTGATTGTCTTGAACCAAAGTAATGACTGTACCAGCATTACCCATTCGTCCTGTACGACCTGAACGGTGAAGATATGTTTCGACATTGAACGGCACTTCCGCGTTGATAACATAAGGTAATTTAATAATATCTAAGCCACGAGCAGCCACATCTGTCGTCAACAAAGCTGTTGTTTTACCTGCCTTGAAATAGTCTAGTGCTGCTTTTCGAAGCAATTTGTTTTGATCTGAAGCTAAACTTCCCACCGTTACACCACGAAACGTTAGTTTTTCTTCCATCAGACCTAATTCACTTAATTGGTTAAAAAAAACTAATCCTTGAAAGCCATCCACATGCATCAAACGGCGCAAGTAGTCATCCTTTTTACGTGCAGGAACACGTAAAAAGTAATGTTGCAGACCCTTTCTTGACTCGTCTTTGTTAGAAACATCTATTACTTGAAGTTGTTTTCCACTAATTTTTTCAAACATTTCCAGCGAGCGATCAGCCGTAGCAGAAAAGAAAGCGAATTGATAATCCACTGGTGCTTGATGCAAGATTTGTTTCACTAATTGAACACTACTTTCATCAAATAACTGATCAGCTTCATCAAATACCATTGTTTGGATTTGATGTGCTTTCAATTTTTTAGCCTTCATCAATTCTAACACGCGCCCGGGTGTTCCTATTAAGATTTCCGGTTTTTTCTTCAGCCCTTCGACTTGTCGTTTCACATTCGCACCACCAAGTAATGATTGAACTTTTAGATCAACTAAGGCTGCCCATGCGCGAGCCACTTCCGTTACTTGGATTGCCAGCTCTTGTGATGAAGTCAAAATAAGTAGACTGCTGCCAGCTTGTGGTTGGACATTCAGCAGTAATGGCCAGAGATAAGCTAATGTTTTGCCAGAACCAGTTGGGGAAATGGCTACCAAGCTTTCTTTTTCACGTAATTTTTGAAAAACAGCTTGTTGAATCAAAGAAGGTTCTTCAAATCCTTGACTCGTCCATTTTTCTTGCCATTTTTCGGGAAATGCTTGTATAAATTCATTCATTAAATTTCTTCCTCATTATCTGCATCAAAAGTGATGCCTCCATTTTTTCTTAAGTCATAAACGACTTGATTCACATTTCGTGCTAATTCGACCCATTCTTCATACAATAAGCCCCATGCACGATCTTCACGATGGTTCAATACGTTCGCAAAGTCTTTCGCTTCTTCTACCATTGGATTTTCAGCAACTTGAATTGCTAGATCCACGATTTCTTGGTGATTTCGATCGTGAAATTCTGCTTTCTCAATCGCATTTACACCATTTAAAACTAAAGTTCCTGAATCAAAATAAATTTCAGACGGCATAAATGAATCGCCAATTTTTCCAGGTTGGATTGCAACATCAAAAGAATCATAGCGTAAAATTCCCCAGCCAAGACCATCGACCCCAGTTGAAATTTTTCTTGAAAAATAGTGGACTTCTTTTGGCATACCGAACCAAGCAACTGCCGCATAAACTAAATAAACGCCTAAATCCATCATTGCCCCACCAGAAAAATGAGGAGAGAATATGTTTGGTTCTCCACCATCTAGAACTTGATCATAACGAGAAGAATACTTCATGTAGCTAAAGTTCGCACCAATGATTTCGTCTTTTGAAGGTAAGTGATCTGTAACTTTTTTAAAGCCTTTTTCATGAATATTGCGAGCAGCTTCAAAGAAATACACTTTTTGTTCATTCGCTAGATGAATGATCTCATCCATTTCTTCTGGCGTTGAAAATGCAGGTTTTTCAACGATTACATTTTTACCAGCTAAGATTGCTTGTTTAGCTTGTTCAAAATGAAGACTGTTTGGTGAAGCAATATAAACAGTATCCATATGGGCAATTCCAAAGAATGTTGTTAAGTCTGTCGCAAACTCGATATCCCCCGAATACTTTTCGCCAAATGTTTGGGCTTTTTCCAATTTTCTTGAATAAACTGCTGTTAACTCATATTTTTTCGTACTTAAAGCTGCTTCAACAAATTGATGTGTGATCCAATTCGTCCCAATAATACCTAAATGAATCATTTTCTCGTCCCCTTTTCTTTACTGATTTTCAATCACTGGGTTTTCAAATGGCGCCTCCAAATCAAAAGGAATTCTTTGCTTTAATCGTACACTATTCGCGTTCACCACACAATTATACGTAAGAACTTGAACCCCTGCTGCTTGAGCCGATTGAATAGCCAATGCAAATTCTGGTTGCATTTCTTGATGAATCGTTGAGACTGTTACTTGTTCAAATTGAGCAATAAACAAAACATACGTCAAGTACCCTTCTTTGCGTGCATCGATCAATTCCAAGATATGTTTCAGTCCTCGCGTCGTTGGCGCATCTGGGAATGCTCCGACAGCTAAGTTTTCCAACGTCATCCCTTTAACTTCCACAAAAATTTTTTGATTCGTCGAAGTTTCCAAATAGATATCAAATTTTGAATGATGATACACAACTTCCCGTTTCAAAAAAGTGATTTCTCCTGCCAACTCAGGCAACTGGATAAGCCCATTTAAAATGCCTTCAGCTGCTAATTGATTGGGTAATTGACTATCAATATTGAACCAAACATCTTTTTTCTTCACCGCAATCAAATCATAATCGGTTTTTCTTTTAGGACTTGGCGTGTAAGTCACTGCAACTTGCGCACCTGGAAGAAACACTTCTCTTCCGCGTCCTGTATTCTTGACATGAGCAGTGATGATCTCACCATCTGCTTTTCGACAATAGGCAATAAAACGATTGGGTCGTTCAAGAAAAGAAACGACCTCGACTTGTTGATACTCCACTTGTTGTCACCTGTCTTTCTATCTAGTATCCTATCATAATTTCACTAAAAACACTTGAAAAACCAGTCGAAAGTCTTAGAGAATTTTTATCCTTTTTTCGGTAGAATGAAGGTAAGCATAAAATTGACGATAAACTTTCCCATTCACTTTAGTTAAGAAGGAGCGATTCAATGAAAAAAAGAATTTCGTATCTGATTGGCATGTCGTTGTTAACTTTACTCGGCGGAGTCGCTGTGCAAAAAAGACAACAAAAAAAACAAGAAAAAACAATTGATGCTACGACCTACGTTCGCACGTGGTATTTTCAAGATCATCATCATCAACCCCATCAACTCACTGTCCTTCCTGAATATACATTAGTTTTGGATCAGCAACCAATCCAAGCGACGATCATCGAATTAAATACCCAAAAATTTGTTGTTCGCGATCAATATGGTTACCACCTCATATTGACAAACCAATCACCAATGACATTTTACGATGAGGCTGAAGATGTTTCATATATTTTGAGTAAAAAAGAGCAATAATTTATTTCAATTTTCTTATCACAAAAATCACTTAGAAAACCAGTTCAAACAATTAAAATGATTTCAATAAATAAAACAGCTGACCAATTTGTGTCAGCTGTTTTTGTTTGGGTAGAAAGCACAAAAATTCCTCATTTTTTCATTTAGAAAAATAGTCATTTTCATTTTTTTTTGTTACACTTACTATTGATGGTTTTTACCATGAAAGGATGATCGAACATGACACCAAATCGAGAGGATTACTTAAAAATCATTTTAGAATTGGGTGGCGATACAACAAAAGTTAATAACAAACAAATCGTATCCAGCCTGGATGTCTCGCCAGCGTCTGTTAGTGAAATGATTTCAAAACTTGTGAAAGAGCAATTAGTTGAACATTCACCTTACCAAGGCGTACAATTAACCACTGCGGGACTTTATAAAGCTAGTAGCTTGATTCGTAAACATCGTTTATGGGAAGTTTTTTTAGTTGAACATTTAGATTATCGTTGGAATGAAGTACATGATGACGCTGAAGTCTTAGAACATGTTACCTCAGAACAACTTGCAGATCGTTTAGAAAACTATTTGAATCATCCTAAGCATTGCCCTCACGGCGGCATTATTCCACAAAAAGAACAAGTCGTTCATGAAGAACGACGCCAAACATTAGAGTCTTACCCACTTGGCACATATATTCGCATTGCGCGTGTATTAGATGAAAAGGAACTACTTGACTACCTTGTAACCATTGATTTAAATATTGATGAAGAATATGAAATCATTGATATCGCAGCTTATGAGGGGCCGATTACGATAAAGAACGAAACCAAACAAATTTCCGTCAGTTTCAAGGCGGCTAGTACCATTTTTGTTGATAAACTATAAAGGAGGACATCTGCATGTCAAATGAAAAAAATGTTTTATTTACGATTTTTGGCGGTACAGGCGATTTAGCACAACGTAAGCTGTACCCTTCATTATTCCGTCTTTATAAAAAGGGGAATTTGAATGAACACTTTGCAGTGATTGGTGCCGCGCGTCGTCCTTGGTCAGATGAACACTACCGTGAAGTAGTCAAAGAAACCATCCAATCATTGAATCCAACGGCTGAAGAGGCAGAAGACTTTGCTGACCATTTCTACTATCAATCACATGACGTCAATGATTCTACGCATTACCAAACACTGAAAGAATTGGCAGACAAATTAGATGAGAAATATCAAATCAATGGGAATCGTGTGTACTACCTAGCAATGGCGCCACAATTTTTTGGAACGATCGTTACACATTTGAAATCAGAAAAAATTGTTACTGAAACTGGCTTCAATCGTTTGATTATTGAAAAACCATTTGGTGCAGATTATCAATCTGCCTTTGACTTGAATCAACAAATTCGTCAGGTTTTCCCAGAACAAGACATTTTCCGGATCGATCACTATCTCGGAAAAGAAATGATTCAAAATATTTCAGCCATTCGCTTTGCAAATAATATTTTTGAATCACAATGGAACAACCGCTACATTGATAATATTCAAATCACGTTCGGTGAAAGCCTCGGTGTCGAAGATCGTGGTGGGTATTACGATCACAGCGGTGCATTAAAAGACATGGTGCAAAACCACATTTTACAAGTTGTCGCTTTGTTAGCCATGGAACCACCTGTTGCCTTTTCTGAAAAAGAAATTCGGACAGAAAAAATCAAAGCTTTAAAAGCTGTTCGGATCTATAACGAAGACGAAGTCAAAGAAAATTTTGTTCGTGGACAATATGCAGCAGGAGAATTAGATGGACAAACTTTCAAGGCATATCGTGATGAAGATAAGGTGGATGAACATTCTGAAACAGAAACATTTGTTGCTGGTAAATTCACTATTGATAATTTCCGATGGTCGGGTGTTCCTTTTTATGTCCGAACTGGTAAACGTCTGACGGAAAAAGGAACCCGAATCAACGTGGTCTTCAAACAAGTCCCCGTCAATGTTTTTAAAACTTCTGTTGATGAGGCTTGTGAAGAAACAAACCTTCCACCAAATGTTTTGACCATCTACATTCAACCAACTGAGGGGTTTTCTCTTTCACTTAATGGGAAAGAAGTTGGCCAAGGTTTTGATACTGAACCAATCAAACTTGCCTTTCGAAATAGCGCGGAAATGGTTGAGAACAGTCCTGAAGCTTACGAAAAATTACTTTTAGATTCATTAAATGGTGATGGAACAAACTTTTCACACTGGGAAGAAGTTGCTCAATCTTGGCATATCGTTGATGTGATTCGCAAAACGTGGGATCAGATCCAACCAGATTTCCCTAATTATAAAGCTGGTTCAATGGGACCTGATGAAGCATTTGAACTTCTAGAAAAAGATGGATTTGAATGGATCTGGCAACCAGACCACTGGTACCGTGAGCGTGGAAAATTGAATTAACAAATCTTTTGAAAAAAAAAACACATTTCTTATCTTCAGCAGTTGATAAGAAATGTGTTTTTTTGATTAGTTAGTTTACATAAAAAAGAACTACCCAACCAAATGGGTAGCTCTTTTTTTATTCGAATCCTTCTGCAACAGCTTCTGGATAATTTTCTTCAACGATTTTAGCACAACGTCCGCATAAATGTGGTAATTTTTCATCTACACCAACATCTTTACGAATTTGACGACAACGATCACAAACTTCACCATCTGCTTTTTCGACTAAAATCGCGACATCTTCAAAATCAACTGCTTCAACTGGAACAGCATCTTTTGCAGAGGCAACTTCAAAATAGTCCGGAGAAATAATCAATAATTGTGGAATATCGGCATCTACTGCTATCAATAATTCACGAACTTGTTCATTTGGATAAACAGTTACTTTTGCTTCTAAAGATTTACCGATCAACTTCGCATTTCGCGCTTCTTCCAAAGCTTTCAACACTTTATCACGGAAATCCATAAATGCTTCCCAAGTATCCATTAATTCCTCTTGATTTGAAAATTCTTCATAGCCAGGCAATTCACTCAATTGTACATAGTCTTCTTCTTCTTTTAAGAATGACCAGATTTCTTCTGTTGTATGAGGAATAATTGGTGTTAATAATTTTGTCAATGCTACAGCAGTTTGATAGAAAACAGTTTGCATACAACGACGTTGATAGTCATTTTCTGACTCAATATAAACAACATCTTTGGCAAAATCTAAATAGAAAGCAGATAGATCAACAGTTAAGAAATTCATTACTGTACGATAAATATGCATGAAGTTATATTTTTCATAACCTTCATCACGAATTTCTTTAATCACTTGATTCAAGCGAACAGTCATATATTTATCAACTGAACGTAATTCATCGTAAGAAACTGCATCTTGTTTTGGATCAAAATCTTCTGTATTAGCAATCAAGAAACGCATCGTATTTCTGATTTTGCGGTATACTTCAGCTACTTGACCCAAGATATCCATTGAAACGCGAACATCAGCTTCATAATCAACACTTGAAACCCATAAACGCAGAATATCTGCACCAAATTGTTTGATAACTTTATCAGGAACAATCGTATTTCCTAAAGATTTACTCATCTTGCGTCCTTCACCATCAAGTGTGAAACCTTGAGAAAGAACGGAGCGATATGGTGCTACACCATTGATTGCTACACTTGTTGTAATACTTGAATTGAACCAACCGCGATATTGGTCAGAACCTTCCAAATACATATCCGCTGGAAATGACAATTCTGGACGTTGACGTAAAACTGCTTCGTGCGAAGATCCAGAGTCGAACCAAACATCCATGATATCTGTTTCTTTGGTGAATTCGCCATTTGGTGAGCCAGGATGTGTAAAGCCTGCTGGTAAAAGATCTTTTGCCTCTTTTTCAAACCAAATGATTGAGCCATGCTCTGCAAATAATTTTGCCACATGCTCAATTGTTTCTGGTGTAATGATTGCTTCACCATTTTCCGCATAAAAAATTGGTAATGGTACACCCCAAGCACGTTGACGAGAAATAACCCAGTCACCACGATCACGAATCATATTGTACAAACGAGTCTTACCCCATGGAATAATCCAATTCACATTTTCAACTTCATCCAAAATATTTTGACGGAAGTCATCAATCGATGCAAACCATTGTGGTGTTGCACGATAGATAACTGGTTTTTTTGTACGCCAGTCATGTGGATAGCTATGTGTAAAGAATTCTAATTTTAAGAGCGCACCTTTTTCTTCAAGTAATTCTGTAATCATTGGATTTGCTTTGTCATAAAAAATACCTTCAAAACCTGGTGCTTCATCAGTAAACACACCTTTAGAATCCACCGGTGAAACAACTGGTAATTTATATTTATTCCCCGCAATGTAGTCATCTTCCCCGTGTCCAGGAGCCGTATGAACTAAACCAGTCCCTGCTTCTAATGTTACATGGTCACCTAAGATAACTACAGAGTCACGATCATAAAAAGGATGCTGTGCTGTCATAAATTCCATGTCTTTACCAGAAATTTCTTTCAGTACAGTAACGTTTTCCCAGCCAATTTCAGCTTGAACTTTTTCTAATAGATCTTTTGCTACAACAAATTTGCGTCCATCAGCTTCAATCAAAACATAAACAAAGTTTTCATTTACAGCGATTCCTTGGTTTGCTGGTAAAGTCCATGGAGTTGTTGTCCAAATAACAAATGAAGTATCTTCGTCTAAGATTCCTTTGCCATCTTTCACTTTAAAAGCAACAAAGATTGATGGTGATTTTACATCTTTATATTCGATTTCAGCTTCAGCAAGAGAAGATTCACTTGAAGGAGACCAATAAATTGGTTTTAATCCTTTATAGATATACCCTTTTTCTGCCATTTTTCCAAACACACGGATTTGTGCTGCTTCGTATGATGGATCCAATGTTACATATGGATGTTCCCAGTCCCCAGCAACACCTAGACGTTTAAAATCCTCACGTTGTTTGTCGACTTGAGAAAGTGCGTACTCACGACATTTTTCTAAATACTCAGTGATTGGCATTTCTTTACGTTTGATACCTTTATTTGCTAAGACTTGTTCAATTGGCAATCCGTGTGTGTCCCAACCTGGAACGTACGGCGCACGGAACCCAGACATTGATTTTGAGCGAATGATAATGTCTTTACTAATTTTATTCAAAGAGTGACCTAGATGGATATTACCGTTCGCATAGGGAGGTCCATCATGTAGGATAAAACTTGGTTTGCCTTCATTTAATTCTTGTCTTTTCTGGTAGATGCCTACTTCTTCCCACTCTTTTTGCCATTCACCTTCACGGTTAGGCAAGTTCCCACGCATAGGAAATTTTGTTTTTCCTAATTGTAGTGTCTCTTTCATTTTCATAAGAGAACCTCACTCCTTTGATTTTTTTCTAAACGCAAAAAAGCATGTGCATCCCAAAGGGACGAACATGCCGTGGTACCACCCAAATTTAAGTTACAAAAAGCATAACTTCTTCGAGACCAATAACGAGGTCAGCCGTTACTTCTTACTTTTATTTCAGAAATAATTAATGTAGAGGATCTTTCACTTTGGAGGGTCTTGCCAAACTCACACTACCATTGGCTCGCTAAAAAGAATTCAAAGTGCTTTTCTGTTCTACTCGTTTTTGTCAGCAATAACAGAGAGATCAATTTCTCTCGTATCAAATGTTTGAACTGCTGGAGATTCTAATGTTTCTGGTTCTGAGTTTACAACAGGATTATTTTCATTGTCAAGTTGTTTTGCCAAAACTTCTTTGATTACTTCATGACTGTCATTCACATAACTTGAGAATGGTTGTAAAATTTCATCCCACTCAGGACTCTTAACTTGTTCTAATTGTGATTCTAACATCAAACTAATACGTTGATGGAAGACACGTGTGCGTTTTTTCAAATCTTCTGTTTCTGTTGCAAGTTGTTTTGCTTTTTCAGTTGCATCTGTTAAGATTTGACGTGCTTTTTCTTCTGCATCTGTTGTTAGTTGGTGTGCACGTTTTTCAGCGTTAGCAACTAATTCATCTGCTTTATTTTGAGCAGATGTCACAATTACTTCTGATTCTTTGCTTGCACTTGTTTTTACTTTATCAGCTGTGTCTTGTGCAACAATAATCGATTGATTCAATGCATCTTTTAATTCATTGAAGTACTCTAATTTTTCTTCAGAATGTTTAATTGCTTTTTCTAATTCGCGATTTTTAGTTGTTGCTTCCTCGTAGTCGCGAACAACTAAATCTAGAAAATCATCTACTTCATCTTGATTATACCCACGCATTTTCGTTGGGAATGTTTTATTTTGAATATCTAATGGAGTTAAAGCCATGAATAAACCACCTCTTTGTTTTATTTGCGTAATACACCAAATAATACCCTATATTTTTCTTTTTTTGTTTTTCCCTCAAGCTCTTGAATCTGGATTCGTCCATAACCACGAATCGAAACAATATCTAATAATTCAAGAATAAAATCTGGTCGTGTATTTTCCGTCCAGTTCACTTTCACTTTACCAGATTCAATCAATTGTTTCGACCTTTGTCTAGAAATATTATAGATTTCTGAAATGACGCTATCAAGCCGCATCGAAGTAACTGTTCCTCTTTCTTGTGTCCAACTATCTTTTGGCAATAACATTTCTGTATAAGCAATTGGTTCTAAACGAGCCGTTACTTTTCCAATTTTCGTTATTTGGGCAACAACAAAGTGTTCAATCTCTCTTGCAACAAAGATTTGCCATCGTTCACCATCAGAAATAATATCTCCAAAATAAGCACGCTTAATGCCGGTACCTACCAAAGTACCTAATATCTTTCCATGGCTTAAGCTAGCAAACTTACTTGGATAGTGTACCTCGTACAAGCTCACTTCAAAATCGTCTTCGGTAGGTTCGTAATACTCTGGATAAATCAAGCATCGCTTTCTTTCTGCTTGTTCATACCCACCATAAAACGTGAAACGTAACTCACTGTCTTGCCGAATCAAAGTTTCCAAAATATAGGCTTGTCTTGGATCTAAGAAATCAGTTAAGTACGGTGCGTATTGACTTTGTACTTGTTCAATCCAATCACCCACCGAATCAATAAAAGTTCGTTCTTCCGTTCGAAAATGTTGGTAGATATTTTCATCCATGATACTCACCTCCTAAAAACTATAAAAGTGAAACAATAATCATCGTTAGTCCTTGACTAGCTAGATTCAAAACGATAACTGCCACCATGATTGTAAGATCGATTGGTCCAAAACGTAAGTTTAATCGATCAAACAAGCTAAGATAAGGTTCACAGATTCTCGATAAAAATTTCCCAAAAGCCGATTGATACCCGCCAGGAAACCAAGATAACAACGCATAAATAACTAATAAAATAGTATATAGATAAACTGCATCATTAAGTAAATTAAGCAAACGATAAATTAAAATGGTCCTTCCTCCTCTTACAGATCAAAAATATTTGCATCTGCGAATGTTTGAGCAGTTGAACTATCAATTTCCATGCCAGTTGGTGTACAAAGAAAAATTTCATCGCCAACCCGTTTGATATCTCCATCCAATGCGTAAACTGTTCCAGTTAAGAAATCAACAATGCGACGCGCTTGTTTTTCTTCTACTAAATGAAAGTTCACTAATGTTGCTTCACCAGCAATGATTTTTTTTGCAATCATCATTGCTTCTGAATACGCACGTGGTTCCATCACTGTAATTTTATTTGCCAAATTGGTTTTAGGTTCATAAGATTGACGAGCAACTTTTTCTTCTTGTTTTACTGGTCGTGTTGGAGCTTGACGAAGCTCAATTACTTTCTTTTGCTCAACAGTTGGTTTTTCCTCACGTGTCGCGTAATGCGATTGATTGGTAACTGTTTGAGTCGCCTCACGTGTTGATTTGTTAACTGTTGGCTTTAGTGTTTTTTGTGTTTGTGACTGAGTCACCGTTTGTTTTTTTGTTTCAGGAAAATCTGGATACTCGTACTCTTCTTCATCGGCTAATCCGAAAAAATTAGCAATTGCTCCTCTATTTAAAAGTGGCATGACTCTTCCTCCCTTATTTGTCCTTGAATAGTGCTGTACCTACACGGATAAACGTTGCTCCTTCTTGTATCGCAATAGGAAAATCTTGACTCATTCCCATACTTAATTCTTCACACGGTGCATGAGTAAATCCTTGCTGATAAACAAGGTTACGTAAGTCTTCAAGTGTTCCAAATACTTTGTGGATTTGTTCAACAGAAGCATCTTTTGGGGCCATAGTCATCAAGCCAATGACCTTGATTTTTGAATAATTACCTAAAGAATCAACAAATGAAAGTAACTCATCGGGCGCAATTCCATGTTTGGACTCCTCACCTGATACATTTACCTCAATAAAACAAGCCAATTCTTTCTGAACCCTCTTTTGAATTTCTTCTGCTAATTTCAAACTATCCAGCGCATGAAAATAATCAATTTCATTTACAATCAATTTTACCTTCCTACGCTGTAAATTACCAATCAAATGCCATTTTATTTCAGGAAAATTAACTAAATCTTGCTTCTTCTGTAATAATTTGTCCACACGGTTTTCTGCACAATGCAAAACCCCCGCTTCAACAAGTTGTTTGGTTGTATCTGAATCAACTGATTTTGTTACAGCAACTAATTGAACTTCTTTCGGATTTCGATGAACAAGAGCACACGAATCCTGAATTTCTTGCTCAATTTCTTGCAAGTTGTCAGCAATCATGTGCTCTTTCCTCTCCTTTATCGCTTACGACGGAAGAACGGTGGCGTATTTAATTCGTCATCGTCATTCGCTTTTGTTTCTTCACGGCTGAATGTATCAAAATCTTTTTTTTCAACATGATCAAAATTTGATTCTTCAACTTTAGGACGAACATTTTGTTCACGTCTGATATCCCAGTCACCAAAGCTGTTTTCATCTTCAGTCGAAGTCGGTTTTGCTTGGTCCATATCTAAGATAGGTTTTTGAGTTTGTGATTGCATTTGTTGTCTAGCTGGACGGCTAGACTTACGCTCCTTTTTTGACTCATCAATACCTGTTGCAATAACCGTTACGCGGATTTCATCGCCCAATTCTTCATTAATTGATGTACCCAAGATAATGTTTACATCACCTGTAGCAGCATTAGCAACAATATCAGAAGCATCTTGCGCTTCAAATAAAGTCATGTCTAGACCACCAGTAATGTTCAACAATACTTGTTCTGCTCCATCGATGGATGTTTCAAGAAGTGGAGAAGAAATAGCTTTCTTCGTTGCTTCGACAACACGTTCTTCACCGCTAGCAACACCAATTCCCATTAGTGCAGTTCCTTGGTTTTCCATCACTGTTTTAACATCAGCAAAGTCTAAATTGACATAACCTGGTGCAGTGATTAAATCAGAGATACCTTGAACTCCTTGTCGTAAAACATTATCTGCTTCACGGAATGCTTCAAGCATCGGAGTCTTTTTATCAACAACTTCAAGTAAACGATTGTTTGAAATAATCAATAATGTATCAACATTTTCTTTCAAACGAGCGATACCTTCAGCAGCAAAACGTCCTCGTTTAGGTCCTTCAAAAGTAAATGGTCGTGTAACAACACCCACTGTCAAAGCGCCTAATTCTTTGGCAATTCCTGCTACGATTGGTGCAGCACCTGTACCAGTCCCGCCGCCCATTCCAGCAGTGATAAAAATCATATCTGCGCCATCTAAAGCTTCGCGCAATGATTGTTCACTTTCTTCAGCAGCTTTTTGGCCAACTTCTGGTTGAGAACCAGCACCAAGACCACGTGTATATTTAGGGCCTAACTGGATAACAGTTTCAGCCTTTGAATTTTTTAATGCTTGAACGTCTGTGTTGGCTGTGATGAACTCAACACCTTTTACGTTTTCTTCAATCATACGGTTTACAGCATTACCACCGCCGCCACCGACACCGATGACTTTGATAACTGCGCCGTCATTGATATTATTATCAATTGAGAATTCCATGTTTTATTCCTCCCAGGATGAATTAATCAAAAATATTTGTAAAGAAACCTTTGATTTTACTTGTTACGTTTTCACCAGATTTTTTTTCTTCTGGTTCTTCATAAGTTACTTCTTCAGCTGATTCATAAGAGTCATAAGAAGGTGCTTCATGTTCAGTAACTGATACATGCTGAACAGCTGTTTCGCCAGTAACTGCTGATTTAGCAAGTTGATATACCTCGCTTAAGTTTGCTGAGTAATCAACAATACTAATGACGTTTGTAAAGACTGGATTTCTTAGTCCCATATGATTAGGAACATACAGTTTTACGTTAACACCAAAAATTTCTTGTGCTAGTTCAACCACGCCTGGCAAGCTAGCCGCACCACCTGTTAATATGATACCACCAGGTAATTCCAACGCTTCAATTTGATCCAAAGCATCTTTTGCTTTATTAAATATCTGTTCCATACGAGCTGAAATTACTTCTGATAGATAACGTTCATCAACTTTCACAGGTTCTGATTGTCCAATTACATCCACAGGAAATTCTTCGTTTTCTGACGTTCTTTCTGGATATGCATCACCATAATTGATTTTTAATGCTTCTGCATTGTTGAAGGAAGTATTCAAAACGATAGAGATATCTTTAGTGGCAAATTCGCCACCTTCTTGATCTGTGTTTGTAAATTTCAATTGTTTGTCATGCATAACAGCCGTTGTAGTTTGGCCACCACCCATGTCAATAACAATCGTTCCAAAATCTTTTTCCCCATCAGAAAGAATCGTTTCCGTTAAAGCTAACGGTGTGATGACTAGTTCGTTGACAATTAGACCTGCTTTTTCGACACATTTTCTGATATTATGAACAATTGTTTTTGGTCCAGTAAATAATAGACCAAACATTTCTAATCGCACACCGATCATTCCTCGAGGATCTCTAATCCCTTCAAAACCATCTACAGTAAAGTCTTGTGGCAAAATTGACACGATCTGACGTTCAGGAGGAATTGAACGAACAAGGGCAGCTGAAGCCACATTTCTGACATCTTCATCGGTGATTTCTTTTGAATCCCCATTTACTGCAATCATTCCTTGGCAATTTTCGACTTCAAGCATATTTGCAGGTAACCCTACGCTGACACCCTTGATTTGAATGCCTGCTTTTTCTTCTGCTTGTCGAACTGCACGTTGAATCGCTTGAACTGTTTTTTCAATATCAACGATGATGCCGCGGTTAATCCCTTCTGATTTTGCGTTTCCTACTCCAATAATATTCATTTGGCTGTCGATATATTCAGCCACGACAACTTTAACAGATGTCGTTCCAATATCAAGGCCTACATACATTCCTGTTTTTGCCATGAATGGGATTCCCTCCTACTTACTATTCCATATACAAGCGAACAACTAACGTTCGTTTTTAAATATACTATATTATAGATATTCACTGCTTTCAATTCTACCATAAATTTATAGTTTTTAGAAAGTAGATTATCACTTTTTAAGGTTGTTTTATTGATTTTCGATTGAACTGCTGGAAGATGGTGTTGACTCATCAGCTTGTTGGCTGGACTCACTTGACTCTCCGGACTCTATTTCTGTTGATGTATCAGTATTTTGAGTTCCTTTTTCATCAGTAGAGGTTTCTGCTTGCTCTTCTTCACTATTTGAGTAGGGATAAGAAAAAATTCCAACCTCCATATCAATCACACCATTTTCTTTCATTTCTTTGGCAACTTGTGGATAATATTTCATTTGGCTAGCTAGATTCGTAATATTCACAAGTACTTGATTACCATCGTTCATATTCATCTGAAGTAAGTTTTCATTACTTTCTGTAGGTGCATACTTGATCTCTGAAATAGCTTTTTGTAGTTCGGCAGAAAGTTGATTATATTGCTTTACCAATGCCTTGATTTTTGCATCACTTTTAAATCCCTCAAGAATCGGTAAATTTTTTGTCGGATTATCCACTTTTTGATCTAAAACAATGCCATTCTCAAGTACTGGATAATATTTGTTTTCCGTAGCAATCAGTGCAATATCTTTATATTCTGTGATAGCTAATTCAAATTGATTAATCGAATGGAAACTGATTTTTGCTGTTTTCACTCGAGGCTGTTCGGTTTTCAATTCTTTGACGTATCGATCCTTGTCCCAATATTGTGTCCACAAATTGTCGCCAATCCTTAATTTTGATTCAGTAATGACCGTCTCACTAGGAATGAGCTCATTTCCGGTTACTGCGACTGCTTCTAGCTTACTATACGGAGAAATATAATAAATCAAAAATAACAATGGGATTCCTAAGATCGTAATAATCAATGATAATCTACGCGTCAAAACTTTGTTACGCTGGTTTTTTAAATTAGGCAATCGATTTAAGAAGGAACCGTTATATGGTCCTGTCTGTTTATTTGATTCTTCTGGTTCTCTTAAAAAGGCTGGAAGTTCATCCACCTCAACCTTGTCGGACGAAGCTTCTAACTGTTTTTCTTGATTCTCATCAGAATCATCTGAATGATTGCGAAGATCGTTGTCTTTTTTGTGATGTTCAGCTAAATATTTTTGGTTGGCCTTTTGCCACGGAGTTAATTTATCCTGGTTATCAGATGATTTCGGTAAATCATTTGGTTCTTTCTTTTTACTCACTAAGACCACCACCTTTTACTTTTTAATAACAGTTTGAACTAGTTCATATAAACGCTCAGATGCATCAGGCATTCCTTGTTCTTTTGAAGCTTTGGACATTTGTTGCTGCACAGTTTCATTTTTCATGATTGCAGTGATTGCTTTTTCTAAAGATTCTCCTGTTAACTCACTATCTGCAATCATTTTTGCGGCACCTGCGTTCACTAAACTTTGCGCATTCTTCGTTTGATGGTCATTGGTAACGTAAGGGCTTGGAATCAATATTGCTGGTAATCCTAGTGCTGTAAATTCAGCAATAGAAGTTGCCCCAGCTCTTCCTACAAGTAAATCACTATTTGCCATCACTTCAGCCATTTGTCGAATATATGGCTGGATACTAACATTGTTTTGCTTGGTAACATCGACTTGATTTTTTATTTGTTCATAGTAACGATCACCCGAAGCATATAGTACTTGATAACTATCATCATCAAAATTTTGTAGAAAATCCATTACTGCTTCATTTAACTTCAGAGCGCCTTGGCTTCCGCCAAAAATCAGAACCGTTTTTTTGTCTGTCGCTAATCCAAAATCGGCTAAAATAGTCGATTTTGGTGTATCAGCAACTTCTTGTGCTCGGGGATTACCAATCAAACTTGATTTTTCTTCTGGAAAAAACTGTGCTGCATCTTGGAAAGAAAGAGCGATCTTATTGACATAACGACTAAGAAATTTGTTCGTAATTCCTGGAACGCTATTTTGTTCATGAATGATTGTTGGAATGTTCAACTTTGCCGCAGCATATACAACAGCACCTGAAACATATCCACCTGTTCCAATCACCACATCTGGTTGAAAATCTTTCAAGATTTTTTTTGCTTGGCGAATACTTTTCAAAAAGAGTTGGATTGTTTTAACATTATCAAATGACAATTTTCGTTTGAATCCTTGAATTTCTAAAGTATGAAAAGGAATACCAGTCTCTGGAACAATTTTATTTTCTAATCCTCGATTTGCCCCGACATACATAAACTCAGCATCTTGATCTTGAGACTTCACATAATTAACAAAGGCTAATGCTGGATAGATATGACCACCTGTTCCGCCGCCTGTAACCAAAATTTTCATTTTTATCGCTCGTTTCTTTTCTATTTTAATTTATTGACAGCTTCCATGAAGCGTGCACCACGAATCTCGAAGTTAGGATATTGATCCCAACTTGCATTAGCTGGAGATAACAAAACAACGTCCCCTTCAGCGCTTAACTCTAATGCAAGTGGCACAGCTGTCTCAACATTTTCTGTTATTTCAATCACTTGAATACCAGCCTTTTGACCAGCTTTAACTAGTTTATTTTTCGTTTCACCAAACGCAATCAATGCTTTTAGATTTTTAAGAGAAGGAACTAGTTCATCAAAACTATTGCCTCGATCCAATCCACCAGCTAATAAAATCATTTTTTCTGGAACAAAACCACTTAGTGCCATTTCCGTTGCTAAGATATTTGTTGCTTTAGAATCATTATAAAATTTTCTTCCATGGATTTCTCCTACATATTGGGTACGATGAGGTACACCATGGAACAAATGTAGTGTTTGCTTAATTGCTTCTGTCGAGACATCATATAGTTTAGCAACCGTAATTGCCGCCAAAGCATTTTCAATGTTGTGTGCGCCAGGAACACCCAAATCTGAAGCATCCATAATTTTTTCTTGATTATAGTAAATGATACCATCTGCACAATATGCACCTTGTTCTAGCACTTCTGTTGTTGAAAAAGGAAGGACCTGTGCTTGAGTTGTTTGAGCCAACATTCGTAGTTCTTCTTGATTCCAATTCAAAATTAGATAATCTTCCGTTGTCATATTTTTTTGAATTTCCCATTTTGCTTTTACATACTCTTCACGTGTTCCATGATAGTCGATATGAGCTTCATAAATATTTGTAATAACTGCTATATTAGGATGAAAATCTGTAATGCCCATTAATTGGAAACTTGACAATTCCATAACGATTTTATCGTCTGCTTGTGCTTCCTGGGCTACACTGCTTGCTGGATAGCCAATATTTCCAGCTAGACGAGCCATTCCTTTACTTTCTCCTGCATTTAACAATAATCCTGTCATTGTTGTTGTTGTTGTTTTTCCATTCGTTCCAGTGATACCAATAATTGGACATTCCGCTACCTCGTAAGCTAACTCAACTTCCGTAATTACCGGAATACCCATTTCTTGTGCCTTTGCTACCAATGGATGGTTATATGGAATACCAGGATTTTTTACCATTACAGAAAAATCTTCATCTAATAGTTCAATTGGGTGACTTCCTGTAACCACTTTAATTCCTAAAGCTAATAAATCTTGTGCATCTGGATTTTCATCGAAAGGTTTTCCGTCATTAACGGTGACAAGTGCGCCCAATTCATGTAACAATTTGGCCGCACTAAATCCGCTTTTTGCAAGTCCTAAGACTAGAACTTTTTTATTTTCATATGTTGTGATTTTTTTCATTTTCTGTCATCTCCTACCAAACAAGCCATAATGTAATGAGTGAAGTTGCTACACTAACTAACCAAAAAACAGTATCAATTTTCCATTCGGACCAACCACTCATTTCAAAGTGGTGATGAATTGGTGACATTTTGAAAATTCGTTTCCCGGTTAACTTAAATGAAGTTACTTGTAACATTACACTTGCTGTTTCCATAACATAAATCAAGCCAACTAATAACAACGTCCATTCTTGATTTAGCATCATTGAGATTGCTGCTAACAAACCACCTAAGGCTAAAGAACCCACATCCCCCATAAAAATTTTCGCAGGTTTGTGATTGTAAGCAAAGAAACCAATCAGACCGCCAACAACACTTAAGCAAATAATCAAAACATCTAGTTGATTTTGATGCCAAGCAATAAGAGCATATGTTGCAAAAGAAATTGTTCCTAATCCTGCAACTAAACCATCGATTCCATCTGTTAAATTGACTGCATTTGAAAAACCAACTAACCAGAAAATCGCGAATAAACCATAGAAGATCCCTAAACTGATTTCTAATCCAAAAAAGTTAAGTACACCTGGATACCCTTCTGAACGATAAACAAGATAAAAAGCTACCCCACCAATAATTTGACCAATCAATTTTTGTATGGAATTTAATCCCATATTTCTTTTTTTAAAAACTTTAATAAAATCATCTAAAAACCCAATCGCACCATATAACGCTAGAACGAATAACAATATAAAAAGTATTGGTGTTAGCTGATTTTGCCACGCTCCTACCCAAATACCAGTTAAAATTGCTGCAATCAGGAACACTAAGCCACCCATTGTTGGAGTCCCGGCCTTGATATTATGCCATTTAGGTCCTTCTTCACGAATCGCCTGTCCTTGTTTTTTCATTTGAAAGTAACCAATAAACAATGGCATTACTGCAACTGTCATTGCACAGCTACTCACAATGGGGATTAATGCTTGTGTCCATTCCATGCTTTTTTCTCTCCTATTTCTTTTCTTACTCTTTTAAAGTAAAGTGTAATTTTTTATCTGTAATTTTTTCATAAGGTGCAAGACTTTGCTTGGTGCAATAGCCATCACCATCAAAAGTAACTTCGATGCCAAGAATTTTGCCTAATTTCATGATATCAGCTTTTGACCAACCAGTAACATCGGGCATTAGCTCATCGCCACCTGTTTGTAGAATCAATTTTTCTCCCAAAATGAGTTTATCACCGTTGGAAGTTGATTGTTTGATAACTTTCTTTCCATTACCAATCACTACTGGCTGTAAGCCACTTTTTTGTGCGTCGGCTGCAGCAACGTCTGAATCTAAATTGCGGTAATCAGCAACCACTACTTTTTCTGTCTGACCTGTCTTTTCTTTAGTCTCGCCTTCTGTTTCTTTGAAGTCCATTGCTCGTTTCATCAACGGGTTAGCAATTTTTGCCAAGGCCATTCGATCGTAAGTTTTTGGATGTTTCATTGTTAAATAAAGAACGTATTCAGGATCTTCTGAAGGAACCATTTCAACGATTGAATAAAGATAAGAAGTATCTCCTACTTGATAACCGCCAGAATCAGAGGCAATTTGTGCTGTACCAGTTTTTGCTGATACATTATATCCTGGTACGGAATAAACGCCATAGGCACTTCCATAATTTTCACTTTCAACAACATCACGCATATATTCACGTACTTTTTCTGTTGTTTCTTTTGAATAAGGTTGTCCTAATACTTCTGTTTGAGTTGTTCGCTCTTCTCCTGTTTGTGGATCAACGATTTTACTGATGAATCTAGGTTGAAGCATCGTTCCATTGTTAGCAATTGAAGAAAATGCCTTCATCATTTGGAAGTTAGTCACACCAATTGCTTGTCCATATGCACTCATTGCACGGTCAACAATATTTTCTGTTGGTAATGTACCTGCGTTTTCATCATCTAATCCAGAGTGAGTACTTTGACCAAAGCCAAGTTTTTGAAGATAGTTATACCAACGTCCGCCTAGTCTTTGTTCTAAAATAACCATCCCAACGTTACTTGACCAAGAAAGAGCTTGACGCATCGTCAATACACCTTTTTCTCCAAAGTCATGGTCGTTGATGGTTGCATCTGCTACATCGATTTTTCCAGAAACAAATGTTTCGTTTTCGTTATATTCGCCTTCCTCAATAGCCGCAGCAGTGGTAAAGACTTTCATTGTCGAACCAGGCTCATAACGATCTTGAACTAAGAAATTACGCCAAACAGCATTTTCGTCTTTCAATCCCTCCATTGTTTCAGGGTTAAAGGTGGGACGTTGACCCATTGCTACGATTTCACCAGTTTTTGCTTCCATTAAAACAGCAGTCAGCTCTTCAGGTTGGTATTCTTGATTAACTTGATCCATCAATGTTTCTAAATAACTTTGTAATCTACTATCTAGAGTGGTGTAGATATCTTGCCCATCTTTAGAAGCAACCTCATCAGCAACAGTTCCTGGTAAAGGGTTTTGATATTTATCTTTTTGATAAACAATCTTCCCGTCTTTCCCAGTTAAAATGTCATTATAAGCTGATTCTAGCCCCAAACTACCGACTAACCCATCGCCTTCTTTATTAGGAATTGCAAATCCGATAAAATGGGAAGAAAAGATACCATTTGGATACATACGCGATTTGTGAGCATCAAAGTAAAGACCAGCTAACCCTGCCTCTTTCATTTGTGCCTCAATCGTCTGCTTTGTTTCCTGAGTGATATTCTGTCCGTAATTTCCAAATTCAACTTGATATAGCTCATTATCTGCTCCATTTTTCAAAATTTTAAGTGCCGCACTTTTCTTAATTGATAAATTATCACTTAAAATTGTTGCGATTTTATTAAAATCTTTTTCTTGAGCATAAAGTTTTTTATTTTCAGATGTATATGTTTTTGAAAGAATCGCTTTGATGGAATAAGAGGTCGCATCTTCAGCAATTGCAACACCATTTCGGTCATAAATTGTGCCCCGTTTCGCCTGCACAACTTCACTACCTCTGTAAAGTTGTTCTGTTTTTTCAGATAACGAAGTACCAGCCACATGACCACCTATTATAATGTACGAGAAACGGACGGCAAATAAAAAGAACAACCCAATACTCGTAGCAAATAAAATGATACCTACTTTTTTGCGATTGTTCATCGGATTTTGATTTTTCTTTTCCATAAACCGCCGAAATTTATTTTTAAGACTCATTTACTTCACTTTCCTTAAATTGTCATCATTAATGGACAATCCTTTTTCTTCTGCGATTTGTTTTACGCGTTCTGTACGCGAAAGTTCATTCTTTTCTTGTTCTAAAGTTGTTTTTTCTGTTTTCTTTTCAGTAATATCCGCTTGAATTGAAGTAATAGCTTGCTCTGCACCGCTAATATTAGTTCTTAACATAATTGTTAAGACAGACAAAGAAATTAACGCAACAATCAGGCCACTGATAACTAATTTTTCCAAATTAGAGATTCGTTTCAACCGTCTAGCTGGTGATTGAGGTAGAACAATCTCTTGATTAGAATCTGGCAGTTGTTCAGCTTGATCCACCATGTCAGGGAAATCATATGGATATTCATGTGCTCTCTTTAGTTCTGCCATTGTTCTACTCCTCTTTCACTCGTATTTTTTCCGCAATTCGCAGTTTTGCACTACGTGAACGATTATTTTCAGCTAATTCTTCTTCAGATGGAAGAATTGGCTTTCTGGTGATTACTTTTAGTTCTGGTTGAAACTCATCAGGAACAACCGGTAATCCCGGTGGTAGATCTTTCACTGTACTGTATTCTTTAAATAAGCTTTTAACAATTCGATCTTCTAATGAATGGAACGTAATCGCACTGATTCGACCATTTAATTTCAATAGTTTGATTGCTTGTTCCAAAGAAGTTTCCTCTGCTCCAAGTTCATCATTTACCGCAATTCGTACTGCTTGGAAAATTCTTTTTGCAGGATGGCCACCTTTTCTTCTAGCAGGAGCTGGAATCACACGTTTGATGATTTCAACTAATTCACCAGTTGTTTCGATTGGTTTTTCTTTTCGTACTCGCTCAATTTCACGAGCGATTTGTTTCGAAAATTTTTCCTCACCATAACGAAAGAAAATTTTTACCAGTTCTTGATAAGAATATTCATTGATAACATTAAAAGCAGAAATTGGTGCTGACTGATCCATCCGCATATCTAATGGTGCATCTTGGTGGTAGCTAAACCCACGTTCTGCCTCATCTAATTGAGGTGAAGAAACACCTAAGTCATACAAGATTCCATCGACTTCTGTCACTTCTCGTTCAGCCAACTGGAGTTCTAACTCTCTAAAATTGGCTTTGATAAAAGTAACCATTCCTTTTTCAACATATGGCGCTAACCGTTGTTTTGCATGGTCAATTGCCTTTTGATCCTGATCAAAAGCATAAAGATGCCCATCGGTGTTCAATTGGCTTAGTAAATATTCACTATGTCCGGCACCGCCTAAAGTACAGTCTACATAAATTCCGTTTGGTTTAACATTCAAACCATCTACGGTTTCCTTCAACATGACTGTATAGTGTTGAAATGTTTCAGTCATTGGTCAGCCTCTTCCTATTCTATAGTCCAAAATCAATCATATTTTCAGCAATCTCATCGAAGTTACTTTCAGCTTCATCAGAAAATGTTTGCCAACGTGTTTCGTCCCAAATTTCGATTCGATTTGAAACACCAATCACTACGCATTCCTTTTCTAAACTTGCATGACTTCTCAAAGTGCTGGGAATGTTGATACGACCTTGTTTATCAAGTTCGCATTCAGTGGCAGCCGAGTAAAAAAACCGCACAAAAGTACGTGCATCTTTTTTGGTCAACGGCATTTCGCTAAGCTTATCTTCTAAGTTTTCCCACTCGCTCAATGGATAGCCAAAAAGACAGCCATCTAAACCACGAGTTAGTACGAACTTTTCACCAAGCTCGTCACGAAGTTTTGAAGGCACGATCAGACGACCTTTTGTATCAATATTATGCCGATATTCGCCCATAAACATTGAAACTACCCCCATTCCTCCACTAACTAAAATTAGTCTACCACAATCCCCCACTTTCTACCACCTTTTCTGGAAAATCTGAGACGAACTTTTTTTACATTAACTATTTTTTAAAAAATCAAGCTGTGAAAAATCTTTTAAAAGACTCTTCACAGCTTTTTTGACGTTATAAATAACTCACAATGTTAAACACAATGAGCACTAAATACAAAATGATCGTTAATAAAAAAGTTAACCGCCACGTCATTTTCAGATAACGAGAATAAACAATTTCTTCATAATAGTATGCCTGAAAAACTGCAATACAAATTCCTAAAAGTAATACAGAAATAATAAAAAAGGGTAAAACCGAAATGGTTCCCATATTTCTTGAAAGTTCATGCATTCCTCCCCATAGGAATGGGATAGCCAAATCAGGAGCTTTTAAATTAAAGCGGCGATTTAATGCAAAGATTCGCACTAAAAATTGGCAACCAAATAAAACGATTGCCGGAAAGATATACCAAAATAAGACTATTGGCGTAAAAGTACCCATGTGATGAAAACTCCTTCTTTCTAATTGCTCTAAGTATACTGCAAATACTTTACACAACTATTTCATTTTATTTAATTTATTGTGATTATCATTTTTAGATGACCACTTTTGTTTCTTGTTTATTACAGTCAGATTATTTTTAGACAACTAGCTAATCATTTGACAGAGGTCATTAAACAACATCTAAAAAAGAGCTTATCATAATTTTTCAGTCTGAACCACCGTTTTAAAAAAGACATTCTTAAATATTTTATTTTTAATATGAAGAAATTTACTTCGTAACTTGAACAAAAACATAAAAGGTTGTACACTATTGCTAATGAATCTAACTTAAGGATGAACGCGATGAATAATAAAAAGCAAACAAGTACTTTTTCTAAAGTAACAAAAGTAGTCATTTGGACAATGTTAATTTTAACTGTTGGTTCAGTCGTACTAACCGCTGTCATGAGCGTACTATAAAAAAGCATTGGCTATCT
>NZ_JAFLWA010000037.1 GCF_017316125.1 Enterococcus sp. DIV0660C
GATTCCTCTTTTTCATTTGTCTTAGATTCCATGAATCGTTTTCCTACCCACCGTATCGAATAAATAAAAGCTATGTCATTTTAGTAATCCTCGATTATGATAACTTGCATCATAATAACTTTCTATATTAAACTCCACTTAACCGGATGATAAAATTCCACATGCCTAATTTCATCATAATTCACTTTGCTAGAACCTACATAGATCCCTAACTCATCATGTCCTAAAACAACACCAACAATATCGTTAGGATAATAGCCTTCAGAATCTCGTTCTTTTATTTGTATAGCAACAGATTCTCGTTTTATGAGTGCCTTATTCAATACTTCTGAGATTGCTTCAGTTGTCATTTGTGTTTTTGCCACATTCACTTGCGCAGTTTCTTTCGTCTTACTAGTAATTTTTTCAGTATGGTCAGATAAATACATGCCTTGCCATTTGATAATCCCTCGATCTTCATAATCAAACATGCTCGATTCCTCCATTTCCTCCAGCGTGCCCACCAACTAAATTACTTCGATCGATACTTCTCGCACCTTCGAGATAAGAAGACGCATGAACAATTGAACTAAATCCATATTTTCCACGAATTTTATCAATAATTCGATCTAAATTTTCTTCTCTCATTTGTTTTTCTGGATCGCTAAATAAATCTAATTGCGTGGAATCGGTATACACTAACTTGCTATAAGCTATGGAAACATGTCGGACTTCTTGACCATCATAAAATTTATGAAATAAATACATACAATACATTTGAAGTTCTTTCGTGTTATTCGTCAAAGGTATTTTCATTTGGCGAGAAAATCCCTCTTTTTCTTCCAAAATAGACGTGCCAATCCCTACATGGATACAGCTGGTTTTACAACCATGTTTTCTAATTCTGATTGCTACTTGTTCAGCCATTTCTTTCACGACAATCTCAATCTCTTCTTTTCTAGTATAATCTCTTGGCAAAACTTGAGAGTTTCCATAACTTTTTTCTTTTGTTTGAGGTGGAACAACTGCGATGTCTGTACGATCAATCCCATTAGCATGGAAATATAATTGTAATCCCAGCACACCAAATTTATTTTTCAGTGAATAAGGTTTCCAATTTGCTAACCCTTCGATCGACATGATCCCCATTTGATTCAGTCGTTTTTTGGTCCGTGAACCAATTCCCCAAAAATCAGTCATTTCTCTGATACGCCAAACTTTTTTAGGAACATCTTGGTATGTCCACTCAGCGATGAATCCTTCATTTCTTTTTGCTTCATTGTCTAATGCTAGTTTTGCAAGTAAAGGATTATCCCCTATTCCTACAGTGGCAATCAATCCCATTTCTCGATAAACATGTCGCTGAATTTTTCGAGCCAATTGCTTCCGTTGGTCGCTACGACTTTTCCCAGCTGTCGTAAATAATTTCATTGAGCTAGTGACTTTCAAAATTGATTCATCAATTGAATAAATCAGTAAATCTTCATCTGCTACATATTTTCTAAAAATATCATTTACTTCCATATTTCTTTTGATGTACAAATTCATTCTAGGTGCAGCAATAATCAAACTGTCAGGAAAAGGCGAAGGCAAATCTCTTGGTCGGCTAACATTAGAGATTCCATACTGTTGCTTAGCCATTGGCGAAGACGCTAGAATCAGACCTGAACCAGTATTATCCGCTTGACTCATAACAACCAGTTCTGTTGTCAAAGGATTCAATCCACGTTCGATACATTCAACCGAAGCATAAAAACTTTTCATATCGATCATGAAGTAATCATTCACAGGCTCATTTGAATAATCTAGCATGTCGTTACACCTCACTTCATGCTCATTATACAAACGTATGTTCGCTTTGTAAACTAATTATACTAACTTTTTTCGTAAAAAAGTAAAAAACGAAGGCACAAAATTTAGTCCTTCGTTGTTTTATTTAATTTTTTTATTTCTATCACAGCTATTCCATTTGTTCTGCTGAAACAATCATTTTATATTCGTATGTTCTATTATTTTCTAAGAGTTTCTATTCATTTTAGTCAATAAATTGGAATTATTTTACTAATCGTTCACTCTTGATTCAATAAAAATTTTTTGATTTGTTCCCAGTAAGTGTTCTTTCCGATAATCAGCGATAATTCCCCCGTCAGACCATAACGATCCACTATTTTTTTATTTGATTTTAATCGCCCTTTGATTAAGTAAAAAATGCCTTCCTCGGTTGTAGTACTCGTTTCAGGTATTTCTGTTATCTCTCCATCAAGCGTTGTTGCCACAGCTTTTCTATCTAATTTGAAGTGAACGAGCATTCCTGTTTTGATATGTGTCATTTCATTTGCTGGTATCCTAGCAGTAAATGGTATTTCATCGTCTTTAAAGGGTGGATAAATTTCTGCTAAAAGTGTGCCTTTTGGTAGAAAGGTTTGTTCCTTTACTGCATCATTCAAATGGAGAATACCGTCTTTTTTAGCTCTTACTGTTCCCAAATCAATTTGTTCGTTTATATTCTCTAAAAGTACTTTCTTTTTCTTTTCAGACTCATCTAATTCAAGTATCTTTTGCTTCGTTTTCGCTAAAATTTCTTCCTTACTTTGTGCCAATCTTTCACGTTGGGAGTTGATTTCATCCTCTGGTGTAACAGGTTTGACAAGCGTTTCTTGTTCCATTTGTAGTTGTTCAATTTCTTTTTTTAATTGGCTGATTTGCTCATCAATGACTGTCAAAGTAGTTGTTTGGATTTGCTCTTTTTTATCTTCTGAACCATTTTTCAGTTCCATTTGCCATATTTGATATTTAGCTTTGATTGCTTCTGAAACATTTCTAATTGTTTTTTGATCTTTCCATGCTACTCTTACTTTTTCCCACTCAGATTGTTCATTTTTTCGTATACTAATCTCCTGACTATGCTGGTCCATATTTTTTTGATATGTTTCTTGCTCTTTCTGATTTGCTGCCAGCATTTGTTTTGATAAAGATTCACTTGCTTCTTTTTCTGCAAAGAAACTTTTTAATTGGTTACTATAACCAAAAACATCCTCTACTTTAAAAAGATTTCTTTCTTCAGCTAAGCTATCAAGAAAAAGCTGCGCTGCTTCTTTTTGTTTTACAAAGTTCTCAATTTCTGTTTCCAGTTGGGCTTTCTCATTAGTTAATTCCTTCGTGTTAAAAATAACTAGAGATTCTCCACTTTTCACTGTTAAGTTCTCTTGTAATCTATTTTCTTTCATTTCTGCTTCTATCGGTACTTGAATCTTTTCTGTGGATAAAGGAGTTATTTGTCCTTGTGCTCGTACCACGATTTCATGTTTAGCAAATGCTAAGAACAAGCCAGCGAACAGAAAAAAAATCATAATCGGATAGAGGATCCAACGATAAAAAGTTTGATGTTGTTGTCGATATACGTTTGAGTGCTCAAGCCAATCTTTATTTTTCATTACTTCCCCCACCATTGTTAAATCTCCCATAGTTTTTGATACATACCACGATTTGATCTTAGCTCCTCATGCGTCCCTTCTTCAACAAGTTTACCTTCGTGAAGTACAAGAATCTGGTCACAAGCTTTCGCAATTGGCAAATGATGAGCGATAAAGAGGATTGTCTTTTCTTTTAAACCCAGCAGATATTCTAAAATAGCATGCTCTAATAATGTGTCTAATCCACTGGTTGCTTCATCTAATATTAAAATATCTGAATCTTTCAATAACGCTCGAGCAATTGCTAATCGTTGACGTTGCCCACCTGAAAGATTCGCGCCCCCTTCTTCGATCATCATTTCAAATCGTAAAGGTTGTTGATTAATAAAGTCATTTAGTTGAACAGCCTCACATACTTCTAAAATCCGTTCAAAGTTCGGTATATTTACTAACCCAAATGTCAAATTTTCAAGAATAGTACCACTGAAAAAAAATGACTCTTGTGGAACATAGGTCACATTCTCCCGTAATTGTGCGTAGTCAATATCTAAATGATTGATTTTGCCATAACAAATTGCTCCATCAGAAATCGTGTAAAAATTCACAAGCAGCTTTGCCAACGTGGATTTTCCTGAGCCACTTACGCCTACTAAAGCGACTTTACTGCGTGCAACAATGTGACATGAAATATTTTTTAATACTGGAGTTTTCATAGTATAGGAAAAGGCTACGTTCTCCAAATGAATCCCACTTTGAAATAGTTCTTTAGTGATTGTTTGTTTCGTTGAGCTTTCCTTTTTTTCAGGCTCAATTGCTAGTATTTCGTTCAATCGTTTATTTGCTACCTGAGCCGTCTGTATTTTGACCTGTAAATTAATAATATTCTGCAAAGGATCTGTAAAAAAAATCAATAATGCGTTATAGGTAATTAACTGACCCAAGCTAATTGTTTCATCCATCACATAAAATGAACCTAGCCAGAGAATAAGCGCACTACTAATCAATTGAATGCTATGTTTGATTCCTTGCTGTAGATTGTCCAAAGTCACTGTGCGAAAAGATTTTTTCATCAACTTAACGAATTCATGATCCACTCGATGATAAACTTTTTCTTCACTGTTATATGCCTTGATTGTCTCAATTCCTTTTAGACTCTCTATTATACTTGAATTTAATGTTGCACCTGCCATCATTTCCTCTTGATTTGCGCGTTCATAACTTTTGACAAAAGTAAAAATCGTCAGAACATAAAACGGTAACGTTCCCAAAGTAATCACGAAAAGCATACTATTTTGAATAGCTAGTGTAACGCCAACAAGCAAAACCATTCCGATATCTAAAAAGATTGAAAGTGTCGCACTTGCTAAAGCATCAATAATCTTATTTGCATCAAGAAATCGAGAAATAATTTCCCCTGACTTTCTGGTAGCAAAAAAATTCATTGGTAGTGAAAGAACATGTTTAAAATAGTGTAACATGATAGCTATACTTAAGCGCTGACCCAAAACAACTAACAAGTAGTTCCTACTATACTCAAAAAGAACGCGAAATAAGTAGACAAAAATCAGACCAATGGAAACAATCGTTAATGTCGATCGCGCTTGATTTGGGATGAAATAATCTAAGATTCCTTGAAAATAATAGGAGCTTCCTATTCCAAATAGCGTAATAAATAATGAAGCAAGTATGATATGTGCAACTAAATTTTTTTGTTGCCAAATAATTGGGAAAAAAGAGCTTAGCCCAGCAACTTTTTCTTTACTTGGCTGATAGGAATCCTTTGGTGTTGGTAAAAGTAAAACCCCTGTCCATTCTTTTGAAAATTCTGTTATCGTTTTCTTTATTTTTCCTTTTGCTGGATCGGCAATCAATAAGAAATCATTTTTCACACCATACACAACTACATAATGCATGTAGCTGTTATTAACACAAATGTGTGCAATTAGTGGCGTGGGCAACTCTGTTTCCTTCCAAACTTCACTATCTGCTTGAACAGCTAAGCAATCAAATCCCACTTTTTCCAAAGCCATTTTCAAGCCAAAAGCTGAAGTACCTTCTAAATCTGTTCCAGAAAATTCACGTAATTTATAAATAGGAACTTCTGATTTATAAAAGTTTAAAATCATTGCCACACAGGCAACCCCACAATCTTTTTCGTCTTGCTGTTGAATCCAAGAAAAATGCCTCATATGACTTTTCCTTTCTCAAAAGTATACATTTTTTATGTAGGTGAATGATTTATCAAATTGAGCACATTCATCGAATCCTACGATAAATCATTTCCCCTTTAACCTAACTAAAACTAGTATGCCATTTGCCTTAAACGGATGATCAATTTTGTCTTGAATCATGGGAAAAATACTCCTGAGTAAAAAACAGCTGATTTCTCTTTTATTCAAGCTAGAAATCATATACTTCAAGACATTTTTTATCGATAGAGAAACTTCTGTGCTATATTTTCAGCGTAGTAAAAATCTCTGTATAAAGGTTGAGATAGAATCATGCAAAAACAACACATCTGCTATTTAAAAGGACAAATGCACATCGTTAACTGCATACAAAATGGAAATTTTCAAATAACCGATCTGATTAATCTGAGGTGTACTCAATGATAGAAAGAATCTGGCAAAAATATCTATGGCTAATCAAAATTCTCTTAAAAAGAATCATTTGAAGCTCTTTCACTTTTGGACATTCGTGAGACAAATTATGAGCAGCTATTTGATAGCGTCACCTGTGATGAATGACGATAAAAGACTGGAACACCTCAAGTAATTTGCAAATTTCCTTGCTGTATCCTCTTTTAAAAAAGAAAGAGGACACAAAAAGAAGAAAGCGACTGGCAAACTGAATCCCCGGTCGCTTTCTTCTTGTTTGATCTACTTATTCTCTCGGCTAAATTGATTAAATCGAAATTTTTTTATGTTCTAAAGGCTTGTGAGTGCCTCTTTGATCTTTTTAGCTTTTCCAATTGCAAACGTTCTGAAAAGATCTGGACTAAAATAAACAAATCGATTTTTATAGTTCACTTCTTTGACGTTGTTTAAGTTAACTAAACAAGATCGGTTTATCTTAAATAAAGTTGGATACTTATCCGACAATTCACTCAATTTCCCATAAAATTCATATTGACCATCTGCAACATAAAGAATTAAGCGATGGGGAATGTCTGAGGTCTCGATAAACCAAACTTCTTCTAAATCTAAAGTAAACGTTTGGGAGCCTATTGAAAAAACAAATGCTCGATTCTGTTCTACTTTTAACGAATCGATTCTTTTTTGAGCAATTGATAATAACTCGATGATCTCCGCTCGATAAGCTTCTAACGGCTGATCTTTTTCAACAAAGCCAAGTGTTTCTACTCTTCTTTTTATGGTCAATGGTAACAGTTCATCATGAGTCGTGATGAATATGATTTTGGCTTGAGGATCGCGTTCTCGTATTTTCTCTGCCAGATCAATTCCATTGATAGGATGATTTAAATCGATATCTAAAAAATAAATCCCTTGTTTAGGCATAAATTTTTTTAAATAGTTTTTTACTTCAACTGGGCTTTGTGTTTTCAACGAAATCTCAAATGGCTCATCATGGAACAAAATATAATTTTGAATGATCGTTTCAAGCTGATGTAACTGAATCAACTGATCTTCACAGATAATTATTGGATAACTCATATTACTCCTTTCATTTAGCCATTAGTATCATTTGAATCGAAAACCTCGTACGATTCTTTTTAAATTGGATAAGGATATTAGGATTTCTTCTTTCAATTTCACGAATATTGCTTAAGCCCAGTCCCTCATGGTCAATTTTTGTTGAAATTCCTTGCTTCATCAACATTTCCACAGGTAAATTGACATCGACACAACTATTTTCAATAAAAATTTCAGTTTGTCGCTTATCTTGATGAAACATGATAGAAACTTTGTGCTCTGTGCTCTCTCTAGCAGCCTCAATCGCATTATCTAACGCTATGCCAACTAAACGGATACAATCAAAAATAGGGATAGGAATCTCTTGAATTGGGGAAAGACATTCAAAGTGACAGTCCACTTTTTGTTCATTCGCTTCAAAGAGTTTTGTAATAACTAAACTTTTCAAATATGGGTTTTCAATATTTTTGCAATAGCGATAGTTTAAATCTTTATCTAAAAAATACTGGTTTGAATAATGCTCCAAACCCTCAATCTGGTGAAGTGCTTCTCGATCACCCGTTTCGGTAAAAGCTTCTCTCAAACTTAGTAATAAATTTTTATAATCATGTTTAAATTTTGCCATGCTCATTTGATTCTGTTCTAACTGGTCAGTATATTTCTTTAAACTTTCAAGTTGTTGCTGCTCTAACTCGCGTTCGTATTTTTCTTTTTGTTTTACGTATGCTCTCGTAAATACCAAGAGGACAAATACCGTTTGAACAATGAGAAAGGTCGCAATTCCAACAATAAACTTATCGAATGCTTCGTAGTAATGAGCTGCGTAAGAAACAGTTAGAGTAACTAAAAACAAATAACATAATAAGAGTGCCACAATCCCAGAGTTGTTTTTTTTCAATAAGACACCTAACTTAAACTGTCGATATAAAAAGAGCATGAGAAATAGAATCAGTCCTTGGATAATCAATTCGATCAATATAAAATAGATCCCTTTGATTCCTTCAAAAGTGACAAAATAAAGCATGAGTGATGAGCTTAGTATAGAAGATACATAGTCTATCAGCATACTCAATACCGCTGTGCTCAAAAGAAAGTAGTCTGTTTCATGTTTTCTTTTGAGAAATAGATAGCTACTAAAAACGGGGAGAATATCTGCAAATCCAGTGAATACATTAGCTAAAAATGTACAAGGAAAAAAAATAAAAAATAGAATTAGTTTCTTTTTAATCGTCCCTTCTCGATAAATCGAGAAAAAAGTCACATAATAAAACAATGTGGCGATAGTCATCCTTAGTATATATGCTTTTGTATCAATAATAACCAACAACCTCTCCCCCTTTGATTAAATTATATCAAAACGGGGAGAATACTAACACTTCTTAAAAAAAGAAAGCAAACATTTTGCAACATCCGTAGCAGGTTTTCCTAAAACAGTTGTTCCTGATCCTCCCATTACTTTTTTTAATTGCTGATCAGTTATTTTTTTGATTTTCATTGTTATATCTCCTTTCATTTTTTTGTTATTCTCAGTATTTCATAACCGTAACTCTAATGGCGGAAAATTTCCTGAACCCTGTCAAAAGTTATCTCAAACCAAAAAATACTTGGTTCTCTTTTGTTCAAGATAACAGAGAAAGTCTCTTAAGATGTTTCAACATATTGAGCAGATAACCATGATACAGTCATGTTGTAATACAAATTCATTCAAAAGGAGTGTGTTGCTACATGCAAACGATCAAAGAATTGAACACGATGGAATTACAAAAAATAATTGGAGGTGAAAATGACCATCGGATGCCTTACGAATTGAACCGTCCAAATAATTTATCCAAAGGTGGAGCTAAGTGCGCTGCTGGAATACTTGGTGCTGGATTAGGCGCAGTAGGCGGTGGACCTGGCGGATTTATTAGTGCCGGAATCAGTGCTGTTCTTGGTTGTATGTAAAGAATCTTTTTCATTTCTCTAGCTTATCATCTAAGAATCTCTAGAAGATAAGACACTACTTTTTAACTACGCACAATGTACAATGCCTACAAGAAAATGTTGATCATTTTCTTGTAGGCATTTTGTTCGTTTCATAAGACTTTTGCTAAAACAGAGTGTTTTTCAAAACATACCTCTTTATTTATTGTGCTGTTAGCTAGCATTTTTTCTTTTTCTATAGCTTCTAATTATCTCAATTAACAAAACCAATAGACTACAGAAAAAAAGTAATCGAAAGAGATTTCCCCCTTCAGTAAACCAAAAAACAATCAAAAGAATGAGAAAGCCAATGCCATTTATGATCCAAATTTTATCTTTCGATTTCAACCAATTCCCCTCCTTTTTCTCATTTTGATTCTTATTTATTATGACACAACCAATTGATTTTCTTTCGAGCATATCCTCAATGATCTCAAAAGCCATCATGAATGGCCGTTTTTTCTATTTCTTTAGGATAACCAATAGTCAAGTTATTCTTGTTCGATTAGTTTATTAGAAATCTAAAAATTCGTATCTTTTTCAAAAATTAGGTATGGTAATCATACATACTGGAGGTGCAAAAATGGAAACTTTGTTAAAAAATGTGCGTGTTGAAACAAATTACCTAACAACCGGAGATTATATTTATGGCACGGCAACGAGAACAGTCGATATCTTATTCAATCAAACAGCCATTGTTTCTGTTCTAGATGCTGGAGAAATGTCAGACAGTGATCGACAGGTTATTGATGGTAAAAATGCACTTTTTCTGCCCCAATTAAGAGAAATGCACTGTCATTTTGATAAAAGCAAATTGGGTATTCCTTGGACACCAATCGAGCCGGCAGCAAACATTGTTGAACGCTTTACTCAGGAATACGATTATTTAGAATCCGCACCGCTTTCTTTTGATGAGCGAATGAAAAATCTAATCCATTTGGAATTACTTCATGGTGCCACTCACTTTCGTTCACATATTGATGTTCATCCTTTGGTCGGACAACGTTATTTAGAAGATGCACAAAAAGTTTTAGCTGCGTATACAGACAAGTTGGCTTACGAATTAGTTGCCTTTCCTCAACACGGATTACTTCGCTCAAATGCTTACGAAGAAATGAAAAAAGCTTTGCAAAATGGCGCAACCTTAGTCGGTGGTGTTGATCCAATCAGTCTTGATGGTAACTTGGAGAAATCTTTAACAACCACATTTGATTTGGCTACACAATTTGATGTGCCCATCGATCTTCACCTACATGAACGTGGAGATAATGCCCGACAAACTTTTGCAAAAATCGTCGCGTTGACTGAAGAAAGTGGCTGGAATGGTAAAGTAACCGTCAGTCATGCTTACGGGTTAAAAGATTTATCTGCTAGTGAACGAAAAGAACTATTTCCACGTTTGGCGGAAAACAACATCACAATTATCTCAAGCATTCCACTAAATCCTGTTATTCCACCACTAACAGAACTAAGGACTGCCGGTGTAAAAACATTCATTGGTTGTGACAACATTTACGACTGTTGGTCTCCTTTCGGCAATGGTGATGTGATGGATAAATTAACTCGCTATGCCGAGATTTTTAATCTAACGAGTCAAAAAACGCTTACTGAAAGTCTTGAATTAGTAACGAATCAACCATTAATTGAACCCGATGGCTGGGTCAAAGTCGGTATGCCGGCAAATTTCACATTAGTCGATGCAACTTCTACTGCTGAATTTGTCGCACGAAAAATCCCTATTTCAGCTAGTTATTTTAAAGGAAAGAAAGTAACCATCAACTAACTAAAAAAATATTGCTCCTAAATGAAATGACCCTTAAAAGTTAGACTAAAATTCTAACTTTTAAGGGTCGCTACAATTAATTGATCGTTTTTTATTGTAAACTGACAATTTGATTTAACTTAATTCACATTTCCGCTCAAAAGAGAAATGTAATCTTTTAAAAATATAGCCTCTTTTTCCATACTCTTTTTGGAAATATCTGTAAGTATTCTAACATCCAAAAATAAATTGCTAGTTACAGCAAGCTACATTTTTACAACAAACTGACAGTCACAAGATAATTTAATATTCATCTTTTGCCAATCGAAGAATTTTATCTTTAAAGGCTTTACATAATGCTTCTTTCGCTTCGGTTTCTTTATCCACATCAGAAACAATTCCCGGACTACCAAAATAACCAATCAAGCCTAATCTGAATAACGCAAGTATTGGATTATCTGTCAGCGTACTTAACAGTGCCTCTTGTGCGCTTTTCAGCATATTTTCCTCCGTAGCAGCATATCTGGTAGCAATAAAACTAGAATATCTGTAGCCAAATAATTCTGGTTCTTGTAAATAATCCGTAAAAGCGTCTGCCAACGAACGTTGGTTTCCTATTACTTGACTAACAATATTCCATGCATCGACATCCGCAATTAAATCTTCTCTACTAAAGAATCCCTTGCTTCCGCCAATCCAGTCAAAACCAAATTGATAAACAGAATCAATCGTATCTTTATTATTCCAGTAGTCAATCAAAAGTGTATCCAAATCTCCTAACCAACCACAGCCATCACCAATATTCGCCTTTTCATAATCTGGCAATCCATGGTTTAAATAACCAGCGATTGCAGCAAAGCAGTGTGCCCCACCAATCGTAGCTCCACTCATCGGATCAATATAATCAAACTGTCTTTCACTTGTAGGGATTGTTTCGTTTACCAAATCAACGAACTTCCAGTCAATAAATCCTGCTACAACTTCCCAAATCGTGTTGCCGTATGCTTTATTTCGGAAGTAATCTGCTACTAATTTAGCTTTACCCGCGGCAGTATTACCAGGGAAATATTTTTCTGCTAACGTTTCTACTCGTTGAACAAACTCGATAAAGCCATTTTTATCTTGCTCGTGGTCTACTACTAATGTATTGACGATAGCAGCATTTCGTCCAGGGATCGGTGCGAAATCTTCAAAATTACGACCATAACCAAGTTTGATTTGTTTTGGAGACTTGATATCTAACATTGCTAAGCTTACCGTTACCTCCACAGCGTTACTTTTTTTGATCATTTTTTTTACATGGCCTATCTCAGTCCAAGTGAAATCATCTCCGGTACCTGCATAGCGATAAACTATATCATTTTGGATCATAAAATTCATTTTCGCATTTGGCCAAGCCCAAATATTTGCACCAGTATCTGCTCCTGTATCTAAATAAAAATTGCTAGAAGTATCAAGATCATAGCCTCTTGCATAAAGATATAAATGATTGTTGTCTTCCGCTGCACTTAAATCAAAGATTTTTCCTGAACCAATTGCCAAAGATTTGATCTTAAGCCATTCCGAATTATCTCCTGTTGAACTGATCGTCGTCTTCAACTTTGTAGTCATCGGTATCGTGTATCTAAATTGCACACTTTGAGACAGTTTTCCATTTGTGATGTAGGCGATTTTAATATTCTGGGATTCCTTAATATGAATTGGCCCCTTATAGATCGTGCCATTTGCAAGTGTTGGTTCTAATCCATTAGTCGTGTAAATCAACTGGTCTGCATTACACGTGAATTCTACATCGAATGGTTGAGTGTAATTTCCAGTCCGCTTACTTGCGTAAATAATTTGTGGTTGTTTCCAATGATCTCTTTTTACTTGAGCATAGGCCCAAATATAAGTTTCGCCCATGCCAACATTTACACCATCCATAATCGCTTGATGAATTCTTTCCCACACAGCAGCATCATTCTTAGGATCTAGAACAAATCCTGTGAAGTAATGGATTTTTTCTGAAGGATATCCTAAATTATTTTGAATAAAATCTAGCACATCTTGATGTTCGCGCATTTGATTTTTAATCAAGTAATCGTAATCTTCTAGCATAAAGAAATCGAGATTTGGATATGCCCATTCTACTTTAGGAAAATTCACCATGCCCATCATCATTGGTGTTCGATTCTTATCCATAACAGAAGGTGGGAAAAATAATACCGTAAACTGTGCATTTGAATAATTCGCCTTGACTGCATCACGAAGCATTAATGTAAAGGAACCAATTTTTGTTTGCAACCATGAAAGCATTGGTTCATGGCCAATGATTGATTCGTTGACCGTATGAAACTCATGCATGTCTAATCCAGTTTCTGCTTTATAAAGATTTCTAGTGGCTTGATCATAAAAACAAGGAGTTAATTCATCTTGGTGCCACCACCATGGTTCACCTAACTGTACGATAGGGGTTAAACCAAATTGATTAGAAATATCAGCTAAGCCAACTGCTAATCGTTGATAAAATGCTTGAACACCTGCATTTGTAAAGCTTAAGAAATGTGGAGTAGGCGTCCAACCACTTGTCCCCGGTGTTCCATCATATGTTCGTTGCCACCAATCCTCTTTCGCATCCACGTTTTCCATTGAAATTGAATGAATAATATCCATTTGATTGTCAGCTAAGCGTCTTACATAATCTTTATACCAAGCTTCAAATGCCTGATTGAATAATTTGTCTTCAAGTAACATACCAGTACCATCTACGATTTTTTTATCATAGTAATGAGAAGCACCAATGTAAAAGTTTACGATTTTGGCGTAACCTAACTTGAGATAACTATCAATGATCCGCTCAGGTGTTAAATTATAACTATCATCGTAATCATCGCACATTCTGATTACTCCAGCAGAAACAGCTACTGGGTCATCACCAAGATAAGTGTCTCCTGTCACTTTCCAGTTCGTCACGTTCATAGCAAAAGGATAAGAATCATCTAAATATTGAGTAGCTCCTCCGCCATTTCCAGTATAGCCAATTGGTGTGAATGCCCACATGATTGTTTTGATATTCGTTACATCAATTTTTTTCCATTCAGGATTTTTGTTCCATTTTCCATTTGCATCAAAAGTATAAGGACTCCAACCTTCATAAAGATTATTGAAATCCAGTTGGATCGTTCCCAATTTTCCTGTTCCATTTCCCGGAGTTCTTCCTGCTGGAAAAACAATTTCTTCTTGTTTCTCCCATTCGTCTTCTGGTCGATTAGTCACATAATTCCATAGACGAATATAATGAATATCGCCATCAACTGTTTGAATTGTTAAAGCTGAAGCCTTATCAGAATCTAACCCTTCCGTATACCCACTTAAAGCATAATCATAACTTAACGATACATTTTTGAAATTCGGATTTGTTGGATACTTTAAAGATTCATGACTGTGAGTGTCTTCTGTCTCCCAAATAAGTCCAGCTAAATCATCTGTTGTTCGAAAATGCCCTTGTACGGAAAACGAATTTTCATTTTGTGTCACAACTGAAGCCGTCATTTCAAAATTGAAATTAATTGTTAAATATTTTGCTTGTAATTTGTACATACTCAATACCACTTCTTTCTTGTTGAATTATCAACATAAATTTTATTTGATCACTTAAACCTAAAATAACAGTATGAAACTATAAAGCTCTATGTCGTTTTTATAATACTTTATAAACTAAAGTTGTTTCGCTACCTTAAATCACGCATGTATCGCCTCCTCAAAAACCATTATACGAACATGAGTTCTCTTTAGCAAGCATTAATTGGATATTTTCACAATAAACTATAAAAATAAAACAAAAAAATAACTTAAAAAATATTTTTATTAGTTATATTGTAAGATAATTGATTAAAATAACATTTTATTTTTTATTACCTGTACAAAAAAAACTGTAAACAAAAACCCAAAGTCGGTTTGTTTACAGTTTTTTATTTTGTTCAACTTTTTCACTTGTGATTAAATGTTAAAAAAGTTAATTGGCTATTTTTTTTACATTGGTTACAACATATTTTCTGATTTTTTCAGTATCATTCATAAAATACAAATTGTAAGGGATACTGAATCCTTTTTTCTTGGTTTCTTCATCAAGATATTTTTCATCCACATCTGTATAAATAATTAAATCCGCAGTTGGCACCTTAGGATCTCTTAGATCATAGCTGATAAATTCTAAATCAAATTCTGGCATTAATTCAGCCTTGAGTTCCTTTTGAAATTTTATTCCATTCCCAAAAAGATATTGCCCAGCCTTCGTTCCCATGTATCCTAAAGGAGGTACGCCATCCGCATTGACGGAAAAAATCCATATGACTTTTTTCATAATGTTCACCTTGATCGTCTAAAATTTTTTGTTGACCTATTCAGTATGTCCAAACGTTTAATAAAACAGATTGCTAAAAAAATAATGAACTCTTTTTCACTTAAGTGATTCTCTTCTTCTCATCATACTTCTTATCGCACGAATATAAGCGGCCTATTTTTGCTCACTCTTCCTGTTAAAGTCACTAACACAAAAATGAACGATCCAATGCGAATCACCGATCTACTTACTTCAGCAACAGATAAAACCCTATCTTCGACGAAGTAGGAAAATGCATACAAGTATCAGAAGACTTCATCATAAGCTTACTACAAATGATTATAACATAGCTTTTTTCCTAGCTTAAGATATAAGCAAAAACCTCTTTTGCTTGCGCAAAAGAGGTTCATTCTTTTCTTAATTAATATTCAAATTGACGATAATAACGACGAATATCTAATGGATGACAATTTAGTTTTTCAACGTGAGCATCTATTCGTTGCGTCACGCAGTGCATCAGCAAGTGAGATAGCACTCTTCCTCGATTTTTTTCACTAATTCCTTCGATAGGATAGTCTTTTGAATCAATAAACGTATAATTTCCACAAATGCGTGGTAATAGATTTTTTACACGTTCAGCTAGTGGACGTTGCTCATCTTCGCCTAGAAATAAAGTGACCGGTGTTGTTTCATCAACGATTTCTAGTGTACCATGTAAAAATTCAGCTGCATGAATAGACTTGGATCGTAACCAACTTTGTTCTTCCCAATAACACATTGCATATGAATATACACCTCCCCATTGATTTCCGGCGCCGATAAAATAGTGCATTGAATCATGACGGTGCTTTTCTGCGAACGCTTGACCAAAAGTATCTGCCTGCTTTTCTGCTAAAACTAATCCCTTAGGTAAATAAGCTTCTAGTTCCGCATAGTATTCTTCATAATCAGGAAAATCTCCATTATGTTTCATCAGTCGATCAGCAACCATAAAGAATTTGATTTGTTCCGTCCCGGGTGCTGGATAAGTAACTACGTAGTCACAACTTTTCGCAAGTGGGGTATCTTCTGTATCAATAAATCCTATTAATGTTGCCCCAATCTTTTCAATTTCATTCACTGCTTTAACAACTTCCTCTGTCGTACCTGTAACAGATGACAGAATCACAAGCGAATCTTTCGTTAATCTTTGATTTCCAGTTGTATAATATTCCGCAGCATGTTGTACATAAACTGGTAGATTACTATGTCCTTTAATGTAAGTCTCTGCTTGCATTGCAGAAGCATAAGTTCCCCCGATCCCCAGATAGAAAATAGCATCATATCCTCTTTCACAGATTTCATCCACAATTTGCTCCACTTGGGGGCGTAATTCCAATGCCCCTTGAATATCATTGATTTGTTTTTGTTCGTCAAATTTCAACATTTTTAGTTCTCCTCAACTTTCTCTATTTTACTTTTTAATACTGAATCAAAGTCATCAAAAATTCTTCTACTTAAATCTATCCCTTTGGTTGTGGCTATACGGTAAGCTAATAGTTGAAAGGGAATAACTAGTAGCAATGGAGAGAACATCTCTGAAACCATGACATTTAATCCTAAAGTATCACTACTAGAACTTTTATCTGTCGTGATTTTAAAAATTTCCCCAACGTAATTAGCCATATAACTTGCTAATGCCTGTGACCGACTTTGGTTACAACTTGGCGTTTCGACAAAAAACAGCGTATGTTCCCAATTTGCTTCTAAATAAGGACCGTGCATATATGACTCTAGCTCAAATCCTTGGCTAGGACGGCGAACTGTTTCAGTGAACTTCGTTTCAAATTCTTTTACCGTTCCCCAATTTGGTCCATACCCCAATGCAACGAATCTTCCACCCAGTTTTAATACATTCTCATGCTGTTCAAAAAAAGTATTAGATTTATCGATTACTACTGAGAACTTACCGATTACTTCATACAATTCTTTTTTCAATTCATCCAGTTTATGAGTATCGATCTTTTTTTTAGAAACACCAATTTTAATTGCAAGTAACATCAGTTGTAATACAGTCGCTGAAAATCCTTTTGTTACAAAGCCAACTGTTTCAATCCCCATATTCAAATCAATTACATAGTCGGCCACTTCTGCAATAGGACTTTTCAAATCACTCGTTAGAATAATCCGTTGTATTTCGCTACTTTTCAAAGCTTTTACAGCTTCAATAGTTGAAGTACTCTTGCCGCTTTGGGAAACGCCAATAATCGTGTCCGTCCCCTTTACTAGCCTTCCATAATGAGTAAAATGATAAGGCTCCTCAATCACAATCGTCACATCAGCCATTGTTTCCATGGCGAACTTAGCCGATAAACAGGCATTATAAGATGATCCTGTAGCTAAAATCGTCACTGTATTCGTATTTTTCAATTTGGAATCTGACGAGAAATCATAATCATCTAAAATTTTAGTCAACGCATTTTGTTCCTCATCGATATAGTGAAGCATTGTCGTTGGTTCCATTTTTTCCCCCATTCTAGAAAAAGCCGACCCATGAACCAAAAATTCCAAAGATAGCTAGTCCTAATAAAATCGTTAATGCTTTTACTTCTTTTTTAAGTAAGTAAAAGACCACACCGAAAGCCCCAAGTGATAGAATTTGAGGAACAATATCGTCAAAAATACTTTGAATAGTCACGGCATTTTCACCTGTTCCGATTTTTAACGGAATATTGATATCAATCATTGAAGCGGTCATTCCGCCCACTACCATTAAGCCAATGATTGAGGCACCTAATGTCAAACTTCCCATCATGCCATTTTCTTGAATTTTCTTTAAGAATCCTGTGCCTAATTTATATCCCCAAGATGTTGCAAAATAACGAAATAGTAAATGAGGTATGTTAAAAATGAGTATAAATAAAATCGGTCCTAATATATTTCCTTGCATTGCTAATGAAGTACCCACACCAGTAGCAATTAAGCGTAGCGTTCCCCAAAAGAAAGAATCACCTATACCTGCTAAAGGCCCCATAAGCGAGGTTTTGATATTATCAATCGTCGAAACATCAAAATTGGGATCATTAGCATTTTCTTCTTCCATCGCCGCATTGATTCCTAAAATCAAGGTCACAATATGTGGTGTCGTATTGAAAAACTCCAAGTGACGACTTAAAGCATTGGCCATTTCATTCTTAGTTTTGTAAAGTTTTTTCAAAATGGGAATCATTGCATAGCAATAAGCAAGATTCATTTGTCGTTCATAATTCCAAGAAAATTCCATCTGAAATGAACGCCAGAACACTTTACTCAAATCTTTTTTAGTGATTTTTAATTCATTGTTCTCATTAGAAGTCATCATCCATTATCTCTCCTGTCGAAGTTTGGGCACTGTTATCTTGATTGCCACGTACATTCATAATATTAACAACTACTACTGCTACGATAGCGCCAAAAATTGCAATTCCAGTTACTGGAATTTCTAAATAAGCAGCTAAAGCAAAACCTAAGAAAAAATAGGGTGTTACTTCTTTATTGATTAAAAGACGTGCTAGCATTGCAAATCCAAGTGCAGGGATCAATCCTGTAGCTACTGATAACCCATGCTGAATGAACTCAGGAATCATACTTAACAAATTACCTATTGTTTTACTCCCCACCACAAATGAAATCATGACCACTAAACCTAACATCAGTGATAGACCAAATCCAGCTGATAAATGCATGCGCTCGACACCTTTATAGTTTCCTTCTAAGGCATATTTATCTGCTTTTTGGTTCATAATCGGAATCAAAAGGCCAAGATAGATATTCTTTAAAATCAAAGTCAAGGTTGCAATAGGCAAGCCCAATAGCAAAGCTGTTTCTGGTCCCGCATCAGCAGTAATGGCGAAAGCTGTTCCCAACACACCGCCAGTAACGACATCTGGTGGAATCGCTGCACCAACGGAAAAAGAGCCAATAAATGCTAATTCTAAAGTAGCTCCCATAATGATTCCAGTCTTTATATCTCCTAACACCATACCAGTGAATAGGCCAGTCACAATTGGTCGTGACAGTAATGAGGTACCCAATGCATATTCCGACTGAGCAATAAATGCTACGAGCCCGAGTAAAATTGCTTGAATGAACATTTTTCTTCAACCTTTCTTTTAAAGAACTTCAGTAACATTAACTTTTTTATCAGACGGTACTTGTCGTATTTCTACTTCGATCCCTTTATCCACCATTTCTGTTAATAGGTTTTCTTCTTCTGGTAAAACATTAACTGCCTTGCCAAGACTTCGTGTTCCTTCTTTTGCTTTGATTCCACCCAAATTGATTTTTTTTATTTCTGGATAGCCTTCTGCTAATTTCTTAGCATCAGCAATCGACTCCACTACAATAAAAAGTTTGTACTTATCTGTTACACCACTTTGTAATGCCAAAATTGAATCTTCGATATTTTTGATGACCAATTTTACTCCTTGTGGTTTTGCTAATTTGATTGTCGTCTTCCGAATTTCATTTGTTGGTACATCATCATTTGCAATCAAAATACAATCTGCGCCCAACCCTTGTGTCCAAGAAAAAGCCACTTGTCCATGTAACAAACGATGATCCACTCTTGTTAATAAAATCATTATTTTTCCTCCGTTTTCTTAATGAGTTAAAACTCTTCTTCCTCTACTTCATTACTGATTAATGCGTTGCAAAACAGAATCGTTTGTTTCGTTTTCTCTAAAGTTTCTTTTATTAAGCTTGAGAGTGATTCTGTAATTTGAAATTGCATAACTAACTCAATTAAAAAAGGTAAATTCATTCCAGTAACTAAATAAAAATTGTCTCTTTGGATATACGTTAAAAATTCATTGTTCACACTTCCACCAAATAAATCTGTCACAACTACTAACTGATGATCTTGGTAGCATTCCATTATTTTTTTTACTTCCTCTTCCAGATTAAACTCTTCACTCAAGTAGCAATCCAATATTTCAACTTCTGTTTCTCCACAAATCAAATCCAAAGAAGATTTTATCCCAGATGCTAATTTCCCATGTGATGCCAGAATCAGTTTTCTTTTCAATAATTCTCACCTCTCCATTTCTTTTCAGTTTAATAAAAGCAAGCAGCGTGCCAACTTTAGTGGCGCACTGCTTGCTTTTCTAAAATTCTTCTGTTTTCATTGAAGTGTCTGTGTTTCGATAGATGATATCAAAAATATACGCGACTTCAGAATCCGGAATTGTGACACTATAATCACGTTCAATGACACTAAAAGCTTCCTTGAGGTTTTTCAAGCGTTCTTTTTGACACTGATCAAATACCAAGGATCCTTCATAAGTTTCGATTGGAATATTTCGAATCAATCGTTCAATCAGACAACTCACATGGACATATAGAGCTAATTTTTTTGCATTTGATAGTTGGATTAAATTGACTAATTCCAAGTCACGGATAAATAAATCAATTTCGCTCATCACTTTATCCGTATCAAGAATCGTGACTGAATCAATCACTCGTTCTAATGAAAAGTTGCGGATGACGTTTGTATTAAAGATTTGCATTTCTTCTGGAGTCATCACTTGACTTAGCCATTCATTCAGTTTCTGATACTTATCTCCTGAAATCAATTCTTCTAAAGATAAATAGGCTATACCTTCAATTGTTGGATCGTCTGTACCAATAATTCCTAGAACATCATAAACAGAAAAAACGATTTCATCTGCTTTTCTTTCATTTAAAATCCGATATTCTTGTGGCAAGATTTTTAATTTGCAGGAATTAGGTAAACTTTTTTCTAATAAATGACTAATCTTAGTTGCCGTTCCGATGCCTGTTTGACAAGTAGTTAACAAGGCTTTTGGTCGATTTTCCTCTGGATAGATGATTTCCCAATCGAAATGGACTTGATCCACAGACTCACTTGCAATTTCATTTAAAGTTCGTTGGTTCTTAATGTTTTCACCTACTAAAATCGCTAACGGCGTTGTCACGTTGTTCATAATGACAATCGGTACATTGATTTGCTTGGGAAAATACTGATAGATCTCTTTGAGACTCCCCATATCCACTAAAATGACTAATCCATTAGAAATATCATTGTTCTCACTGTATACTAAGATTTCTTCTGCAATTTGCTGTGGCGTTACATCTAGAGGCATATCAAATGATTCAAAAATATTATGTTCTAAAAAACGATTCGCAACGTTTGCAATACTGCTAGCTGTCGCGTAACCATGGGCGACAATAATCGCTTTGGGTATTCCCTGTTTTTTTGTCCAATCTACTTGTTTTAAATATAAAGTCAAAACGATTCGATCCATTACTGATACTTCAATATCGACCTTTGGCTTACATAATTCAAGAATTCTTTCAACATAATGATAGCTCGCCGGATAAGCTTCCAAAAGCTGCGCTTCCAATTGATAGACTAATGTCATAATTTGACTATCCTCAAGTATCCAACGACTAGCACCACGTTGAAATAAGTAATAACCAACTGCGTATACACTATTTCCATTAAACTTTATTTGATACGCATTTTCCATTTGTTGAAAAGTTTCGCGAACATATTGCGTTAAATATAGTAACGTCTCATGTTTTTGCTGACGGTCTGTTTTGAATAACAAATAGTCAAATAGTCGATCAACTATTTCTTTTAATTTTAAATGGCAATCGGTCAAATGCCCATGAGCTTTTTGATATTCTAAAATGATAGTTGATAAAAAGTCATCCACTTTTATTTGATCGTGCGTATTTGGCATCATTAAATTTCCTACTTTAGATTCGCTATGGATGACTATCTCTTCTGGAAATGATGTTTGTAAATTGTAATTATGCTGCGAAAATAATCTTTCTGGGAGATGATAAATAGTTAATTTGATTGGCTGTTCTTTCATAGAGTCAGAGAATGCTTTAGCTACCATGACTTTAATAATGTTTTTTAATTCTCCGATATTTCCTTTAAATTTTCCATTAGCTAGTAATTCAAGTGTTTGGCCACTAATCAAAAGATCGCGTTTGATTTTTGTTTGTTCATTAATCAAAAAAGAATAAATCAACGCCACTCGTTCATTCTTTTCTCGCTGTTGTAGCGAAGGAATGGTCACTTGGATCGGAATTCGTCGAATAAATGTATTTAAAAAATTACTCGTTAATTCTTCTGTGGTTGCAAAGAATAACCTTGTTTGAACATCAATTGGATTACTTGTATCTCCCATTCGATAAATTAGATGCTGATCTAAGTAAGTAAATAATTTTTCTTGCCCTTCAGCAGTCAAGCGATGCACTTCATCTAAAAATAAAATTCCACCATTTGCTAATTCAAATGCACCTTTGCGATCGTCGTCCGCTCCAGTATAGGCACCTTTTACGTGTCCAAAAAGATTACTAGTTAATAGTTCAGGATTATTCGCATATTGTGCACAATTCAATGTCACAAAAGGGGCATCTTCTGCTATCAGATCATTTTGGATACAGTAATGATGGATCAATTTCACCAAATAACTTTTTCCTGTACCGCTTTCTCCATTGATCAGGACAGGTAATCCACCATCAGGATAGTTAAGTGCTGCCTTGATTTGTTCAATTACTGGATTCAAACTTTTATCGTGCCCGATCATAAGAGAAAATAAATCTTGTTTTTTACCAAACATTGGTTGCTCAGACAAAATAAGTTTAGCGCTTTCATAATAATTCGTACGCAAAGTAAAAAACTGTTTTTCAAATGCTTCTTTGTGAAAATAATAAACTGGACGCGAATTGATCTTTACTAACTCGCCAGTTTCTGTCAGAAGATTTAAATATTGACTGACTGTATTTCGTTTCACTTTAAATATCTCTGCCAACTTTGAAGCAGTAAAAATATCACTTAGATCATTCAAATTAAGAAATGCCGTTTGGTTCTTCAAATAATGTAACAGTTCTTCTTTCATATACTCCCCCCTTCTCTTTACAATAGAAAAAAAGCATTCAAAGTCAATCTTTGTTTTTCACCCAGAAAATAATTCTGCTGTCATTGATAGCTACTATAACTTTTAACTTTTTTATTTTCAATCAGGTGACTAGTCTATAAAAAAGATCAGAGAAATCCATTTTCTCTGATCTTTTACTTATTTTACAACTACTGCATATTTTCTTGCATTGTAAATATCCTTGAACGTTGTTCGGTTTAACCAATATGAACCACTGATTGGATCAGAAACATGAACTTGCTTACTCCTTTATGTCAGCTATTCCACGTTATAACCTATTCAAAAAACTGCAGTGTTTACTTTTCTCAATTCAAAGTAATCGAATCATGGTTGGAATATTGTTTAAATTTTATCCAGCCATTTGTCCATCTTCTTGCTAACCTGTGTGTCCATTTGTTGTTGGAGTAAGTCACTAAAAGTATTGGAATCAGGAATCAAGCTGTCAGCAAAAGCTCCTACATCTTCACCTGTAACTTGAAGAACATCTTTCTCTTTATTCGCACTCTCTTCAAAGAGATCGAGTAGCTCATTTAATGGGGTAAAGTCCTCAGATAAATTAATTGGATCAACCTTCATCAGATATTTTTGGATTTCTTTGTATACGATCAAATACTCTTTGGGCAATTTTCCCGCACGTTTTTGTAGATCACGCCAGTCTTTTTTTTCTTCAAAAGTTTCTTTAAATCCCATGATAGTTTTCACCGTCCTACTTTCTTTTTGACGTTTTTGTTTAGCTGATCACGTAGCTTATCTCGATAAGTCTTTGCCCCTTCTATATGAGCGATTTCCGAAATGAAATTTTCAATTCGATCGCCAGTGACCGCTTCGATTGATACCCCTTCTGCAGCACTTTCTTCGAAAAGACCAACAATTCCTTCTAATATCGGATAAAGATTACGTCCTGTAAAATCGCTGAATTTCCATATTTCCTGATTCAATGTTCGCCAAGTATTTTGATACTCAGTAGGCAATTTTTCAATACGTAATTGGTATTCTTTTTGTAGTTTATTCATATCATTACCAGTAACCTTGTCATAAAGATTCATCACATATATCCTCCTTATATAGTCATATATTCACAAAAATTTGTTTATAGCGTTTTAATGACAGGAATGAAAAGACCAATAATCATGTAGCTAACCAGACTATTGTGAGCACGCTATTAGTTGATCCAAACGAGAATGTCCCATCAAGAAGACTCTTTGCCGTTTCAATAATTGAGGTCATTGGTTGATTTTCTCCCGGACTTCAGCAGCTTCATTTTGAACAGCTATTCCTAGAATTTTAGCAGTACCAGAGCTAGCTTTGGATAATGTTGTCCAACGTTGATTTACCTGCGCCATTTCCCCTAATAAAACAAAAATCTCTCCTTGTTTGATAGTTAAACTAATCCCTTTTAAAACTTTGTGATTCCCAAAAGATTTAGTTATTCTATCAATAACTATTGATTCCATTATTGTTCCTTCTTTCTGACCCAATTAGCTAATGTTTGATTTTAGCTAGCTGATTACTAAGAAATGCCCACTTATCCCAAAATTCTGCTAAATAAGTTTCACCAGAAGGATTCAGACGATAAAATTTCCTTGCTGGTCCCAATTCTGATTTTCGCTTTTCGACAATAACTAATTCTTTTTTTTCTAATCGAAGTAAAACTGTATAAACAGTTCCTTCAACGATATCTTGAAACCCTAGTTTAATCAGAGTATTTGTAATCTCATATCCATATGTTTCTTGGCTGTTTTTGATTACTTGAAGAACTACTCCTTCAAGTACCCCTTTGAGTAATTCAGTCATTCCTTTCAATTCCTTCATCCTCTCAAAAATCATTTACACATATACTTAGTAATACTTAGTACTGCTACATAATAATACCGAATAGCATAGGTGTCAACTACTTTGTAATAACTAGTAGATAAAAATTTTATTTTTCTAGTGAAACGGATTAATGGAATTTCTCATTGGTTATCCTAAATCTATTTATGCATAAATACCAATCAGAATACTAATGAGCTAAACTAAAATAAAAAAAGCTACCATAAAATGGTAGCTTAAAAAGATAACCCAAACGAAAAGGCTATTAAAACTAATACCACTGTCATTGTGCCCTGGATACACAAAATATTAGCTTTAACAATTATTATTATAACCTATTAAATTACAACTTATCATTGTTTTTATTTATAATTAAATTTACTTTATTTATATTTGATGATCACCTCTAACTATCATAGTTTTTATTCTTTTCTGAATTGCGTATAAAGTCTATGACTACGTTTAAATTCAATATTTGCCTTCTCCATCACTTTTTTCATTGCCTCTTCTGATGATTCAAACTGATAATGACTCTTTTCAAAGCCTTCTTCGCATATGCTGTATCCTTCTTGATTATAGATGATAAGCAAATAACGATCCTTTTTAAACGTTAGTATTTTTAAAGCAAAATAGTTCTTTGACTTAAACGTTCTTTTCAAAAATTGTTTTAACTGTTTTTTATAAATCATGGTCATTTTATTCTATTCATTCCTTCATTGACTTGATAACCAAAGATCCTTACTAAAACGAATGACTAATTTGTTTACTTCTTTATCAAATACTTCTTTTTGTAACGTTCGACTAATATAAAAAACCTGCACCCTCTTATCATCTATTCTAAAAGCAATTCGAAAATATTCCTTTCCCAAATGGATTTTCATTTCATAAACAGGTTGTTTAACAGACAAACGAACAGACTTGATTCGATAAAAATCGTGTGTCAAATGCTCATTCACTTTATACATAATCAATTCCTGATAACTTTTAGATTGATGTTCTGGAAACATCTTCTGGATTGCGGAAGTAACTTCGATTTTATATTCCATGGCTCCCCCTTCTTAATAGTATTTAAAAAGTATTATATTAATCCCCTATCTTCACTAATATTCTACACTGATCGATCCATACTTGTGAAGTAAGTAAAAAATTACGCTTTAATTTAGCAGTTTATCTAAAAAATTATTTTAAATATATATTTCTTAACACATAGCTAATACATTAATCCCCTTTTGGAACAAGACAGTGGTATATTTTTTAACCGATTAACTAATAAAAAAGAACGTCCACTATTC
>NZ_JAFLWA010000038.1 GCF_017316125.1 Enterococcus sp. DIV0660C
CTTTGCGGCACTTTTTTTCTAAGGAGGAAATCATTTTTAAACTTCATCAGAACGTGACAGTGGTATCTTCATTGGTAATTAGTTGAATAACATGAGCCAAAAATTTTTCAGGATCTTCTCCTGTTAATTTTTCCTCACGTTTCCCATCGAGTAAATGATACATCTTTTGATCATCTTGTAAGAGATAGTAGTCATTTTCACCTTCAATATGGAATGCTTGAAGATCATCTGGAAATTCAATATGGATGTCAATTACGCTGATACCACCCAAACGACTGGTCAAATAATCTTCTACTTCTTTTGCTGTTACAGTTTTCATATTTTTCGCCTCTTTGTTTTAATAATTTTATTATATACCTATCAAAAAAGATTGGGGTAAAAAACGTCTTGCTGAAATTGAAGCATAATGATCAACGAAGTTCATCTGTTATGCTAAACTATGAAACAGTACGAAGAAGAAAGGACGTAATCGTGATGAAGACATTAGTAATTGTCAGCCATCCCAATCTTCAAGAATCATTGAATCAACAATTTTTTAAAGAGGCATCCAAATCGCTTGCGATTACATGGCATCATTTAGAATCTGTCTATCCAACCGGAGAAATCAACTTAAATGACGAATTAGCGTTGTTAGCGATGCATGATCGAATCATCTTTCAATTTCCTCTTTATTGGTATAGCGCGCCTGCACACTTAAAAATATGGCAAGACACAGTTTTGGCTAAAGCAAGCAAAGTATTGAAAGGGAAAGAATTTGGTGTCGTAGTAACGACTGGTGTGGCGGAAAAAGAATATCAAGCAGGTGGTAAAGAAGAGTTCACCTTGTCTGAATTTTTGCGCCCGTATCAGCGAATTGCTCACAAATTTCAAATGAACTATTTACCTCCATTTATGTTAGCACAATTTATGTATCAGACTTCTGAGGTACGATTTGAACGCTTGATTGCTTATCAGCAATATCTTTCTTTAACTAGAAAACCAAGTCTTGTTCAGCGAATCAACTGGTTTCTTGAGCAGATAGAAAAAAAATCGTATTTTTCAGAACCGCAAAAGTCCTATCTCCTAGATGGCTTAAAAGAACAACAAGAAATGATCGAAGACTTGACTTTCACACTGAGGGAATTAAAGGAGGAAAATGAATGAATAGTGAGTGGTTACAACAACAAATTGATGAGCTCAATGAAAAAAATGTTCATTATGAAGATGCTGCTTTGTTATTTGAATTGAAAAAATTAGTCAAAGAAAGCGATGAGCGTATCACTCAACTTCAGGGAGAAATTGATGGGAAATCATGGAATCATCGTGAATGGTAAAAACGATTAGAAAATTTTAAGAAAAAAATGTGCATAACTATTGTTATTTGTTACAATGAAGATAAGGCATAACACTATTTTTAACATAAATTATTGGTGGTGAACTTATTGAAAAATAAAAATGAACGAGAAGAAAATGTTCGGATGTCTAGAAGACGTCAGCAAAAGCAACGAATGCAAAAAAGATTATTGATTATTGGTGCTTGTTTGGCAGCAGTCTTGGTGATTGGTGGCTCAGTTTGGGGATTGACGCAGTTCGGAAAATCAAATTCTAGTGCCAAAGAAACGCTTGAAACAACTGTTTCTTCGACGCCAAAAAATGAAAAAAAAGAGAAGAAAAAACAAACCAAACAAGCGACAAAAACAACGGATAGTTCAACAAAAGTATCAACAGGAACAAGTAGTACAGGCAAAGAGTCAGCTGATGAACTACAAACGATTCTAACGACTTACTCAAAAAAATTAGCGGAACAAACACCGATCTTGATTGATGAATACCAAACAGAAATCCAATCAAATCAAAATGGGGTTGCAGGATTATCTTCGATTGCGAATCAGAAAGCATTAGCGCTGCAAGCAATTTCAAATGAAGGAATCAGCAAATTAAAAGCTGCACACCAAGCAGATACTTCTTCAACTGTCGATATCAATGCTTTAGTTGATCAATTATCAAGTAAATACACAACTGAAGTAGCAAAAATATCAGATATTTATTTACGGACAAGTAGCGCGCTACAAGCTGAAGAAGCGAACAAGCAAGAAACAAGTAGTTCAACTTCAGAAGAAACAATGACTTCAGCAGACGAACCGACGGCTGAAACAATAAATAGTCAAACGACCGATACCTCAGAGACTGGGACAAGTCAAGCTGCAACAACTGTTGTCTTAGCCGGTGAAGGCCCTAATCAAGTCGCACAACGTACGGGTGTACCAGTGGAAACGATCTTAGCGCTGAATGGGATGACGATGGATGATTACTTCTTAACTCCGGGCGCTGTCCTTCAACTGCAATAAGTAAAAAAACTGCGAGATGTTACTACCTCTAGAAAATTTCTTTTCAAGAGTAGAACAGACTCGCAGTTTTTTTGTTTAAGCTTTCTTCACTCGTTTTTCACGAAGAAAGTAATGAATCGTCATGAAAAATAAAAAGGCTAAACCAATCAGCAAGGAAATTCTTGTTTCAGGATTGATGAACATAAAACAAAGAATAATAGCTAAAAACAATAAAGTTAAATAATTGGTATAAGGGGATAACGGCATTTTAAATGGATGCTCAGTCATCTGTTCCGCATGGATTTTACGGAATTTGATTTCACTGATCAAAATGACAATCCAAGGAATCATTCCTGGTAAAATACTTGAACTATAAACAAAGACAAAAATATTTTCAGAGTGAGTAACAAACATTGGTAGCAAATAATTGATGACCAAGCCAATCAAGATACCTCCTGAAATTGCAACAACTGGGTAAAAGGGAACTCCATGTCGAGACAATTTTAAGAAACGTTTAGACATTTTTCCATTAACTGCTAAGGTGTAAATCATGCGACTTGCGCTGAAAATGCCTGAGTTACAACCAGACAAGGCAGCAGTTATTACAACAAAGTTGATCAATCCAGCGGCAAAAGTGATCCCAATTTTCGCGAATGTTTGAACAAAGGGAGACCCAATCTCACCAAGTTGATTCCATGGATAGATACTTACAATAATAAAAATAGCACCGATATAAAAAATAAGAATGCGTCCAATTGTAGATTGAACAGCTTCAACGATTGTTTTTTGTGGATTTTTTGCTTCACCAGCAGTCATCCCAATTAATTCAATTCCTTGATAAGAAGCAATCACGATGGATAAAGCAAAAAAGAAACCTTTCACGCCACCGGTAAAGAAGCCACCATTTTTCCAAAGATTTGAAATACCAATAGGTTGACCGTGATTACCAAAACCAAAGAAGATAACGCCTAAACCAGCAACAATCATTAAAATGATCGTTACGACTTTGATCATCGAAAACCAAAATTCTAATTCACCGAAGGCTTTTACTGAAAACAAGTTAGCTAACATCAAGAAAAGTATCACAGTGATACCAGGAATGATGGTTGGTAAATTCGGCCACCAATAATTCATATACTCACCAACGGCAATGACTTCACTAATTCCAACTACGACATATTGAAAAATATTGCTCCAAGCCGTTAAATAACCAGCAACTGGATGGATATAATCACTTGCGTAATTAGCAAATGAACCTGTAGAAGGGTCGACATAAAGCATCTCGCCCAGTGCACGCATGATCAAGTATAGGAACAATCCGGCAACAGCATAAGCAATCATTACAGAGGGGCCAGTCCAGCGAATGGTTGAAGAGGCACCCATAAACAATCCAACGCCGATTGTCCCTCCCAACGCAATCATTCGAATATGACGTGCGCTAAGACTTCGATTTAATTTTCCTTCTTCCATACAAAAACTCCTTTCATAATTTAGAGAATAAGCCAATATATTTGATTAGATTTATCAGTTAAAAAAATAAATTATTGATAAATAAAAACAGTTATTAAATTAATCTCTTGATGTGATTTTACAGAAAGGATTCAAAAAACGCGAGAAGAATTTTAATTTAACCACAAATTTTTTTGTTGAAAATGTTTTCTTAATAGGTTAAACTATCTTTAAATAAAAAGTTAGGTAAACCTAAAAAAGGAGTGCTTGGAATGGTGAAACCAACAATCAGCGTACAAAATCTTTCCGTGGCCTATCAAGGAAAGATTGCTTTGAAAAATATATCTTTAACAATTCAATCAGAAAAAATGACAGGAATCATTGGACCAAATGGTGCGGGAAAATCAACTTTTATGAAATCTTTATTAGAATTGATTCCCAAATCTTCTGGCACTGTGACGTTTTCAGGAAAATCAGTAAAAGAAGTACGAAAAAAAATTGCTTATGTAGAGCAACGAAGTGCAATGGATCTATCCTTTCCGATTGATGTTTTTGGGGTTGTGTTACTTGGAACATATCCTTCGTTAAGAATTGGAAAAAGACCCGGAAAACGAGAAAAAGAGCGAGCAGCACAGGCGTTAGTCAAAGTAGGTATGGAAAAATATGCTGATCGACAAATCAGCGAATTATCTGGTGGCCAATTACAACGAGTATTTATTGCACGAGCGTTAACACAAGGTGCGGAATGGATTTTTTTAGATGAGCCATTTGTGGGAATCGATGCTGTTAGCGAGAAAAAGATTTTTTCAATTTTACAAGAATTGCGTGCAGAAGGTAAAACGATTTTGATCGTTCATCATGATTTGCATAAAGTAAATGAATATTTCGATGAAGTGATTTTATTAAATCGTGAGCTAATTGCGGCTGGGACGGTCCAAGAGACCTTTACTTCAAATAATCTGCAGCTAGCTTATGGTGAAGTAATTGGTCAATTGGTAAAGGGGGAGTAAGCATGATTCAATCGTTTGTTGATGGTGTGTTAAACTATCAGTTTTTACAATATGCACTGATTACATCTATTTTAGTCGGATTAGCTTCAGGAGTGATTGGTTCATTTATTATTTTACGTGGGATGTCTCTGATGGGTGATGCGATTTCTCACGCAGTTTTACCCGGAGTGGCAATTTCTTATATGTTTGGGTTTAGTTATATTTTGGGTGCAACTGCTTTTGGGGTGCTGACTGCCGCATTGATTGGTTTCGTCACACAAAAGAGTCGCTTAAAAAATGATACGGCAATCGGAATTGTTTTTAGTTCATTTTTTGCACTAGGGATCATTCTTATCTCTTTTGCTCAAAGTGCAACTGATCTTTACCATATTCTATTTGGTAATGTTTTAGCTGTTCGCGAGAGTGATTTATACCTCACGGCAATCGTTAGTGCTGTTGTCTTATTATTTATTTTTGTTTTTTATAAGGAGTTGAAAATTACTTCCTTTGATCCAATGATGGCAAAAGCCTATGGATTAAATACAACATTTATTCATTACGCATTGATGTTCTTCTTAACGTTAGTTGCTGTAGTAAGTCTTCAGACAGTAGGAACGATTTTAGTGATTGCCATGTTGATCACACCAGCTGCAACAGCGTACTTGTTAACGAATCGTTTATCAACAATGATTGCTTTATCTGCGAGTTTTGGTGTGTTGAGTGCAATCGTTGGTGTATTTTTCAGTTACAGTTATAACTTACCTTCAGGGGCAACTATCGTGTTAGCATCAGCTGTCTTTTTTGCCCTAGCGTTTTTATTTTCACCAGCAAAAGGTATTTTGTTTCAAAGAAAGGAGCAGACAAATGAAAAAATCTAAATTACTAATCTTGTTATTCGCACTAGGGATTTTCCTGGTAGGTTGCTCAACAAAGAGCGAAAAAGCAGAACAAACAAAAGAAGGAAAATTGACGGTTGTTGCGACAAATTCCATTCTGGCAGACATGGCAAAAGAAGTTGGCAAAGACAAAGTAACGATTCATAGTATCGTACCCGTGGGAACTGACCCACATGAATATGAAGTTTTGCCAGAAGATATCAAAAAAGCCAGTGATGCAAAAGTTATCTTGTATAATGGGCTGAATTTAGAAACAGGCAATGGTTGGTTCAATAATTTGATGGAAACAGCTAAAAAAGTCGAAGAGGAAGATTATTTTGCTGTTAGCCGTGAAGTAGAGCCACTTTATTTAACAAGTACTGGTCAAGAAACACAGGCAGACCCACACGCATGGCTAGATTTGTCTAATGGAATCAAATATGTTGAAGAAATTACTCGGATTTTGAGCGAAAAAGACCCAGAGAATAAAGAAGTGTATGAAAAAAATAGTCAAGAATATCGCCAAAAACTTGAATCATTAGACCAGCAAGCAAAAGAGTCATTTGCTACGATCAGTGAAGAGAAAAAGTTATTAGTCACCAGTGAAGGCGCATTTAAATACTTTTCCAAAGCGTATCAATTACCAGCGGCTTACATTTGGGAAATCAACACAGAAAGTCAAGGAACGCCTGATCAAATGACCGCAATTATTGACCAAGTCAAAGCGTCAAAAGTCCCCGGTTTGTTTGTAGAATCGAGTGTGGATCCTCGAAGCATGGAACGTGTATCGAAAGAAACTGGTGTCCCGATTGCTGAAAAATTATTTACAGACTCAGTCGCTAAAGCAGGTGAAGAAGGCGATTCGTACTATGGAATGATGAAATGGAATATTGACGCAATCCATAAAGGTTTATCAAAATAAATGGATCTCAAAGTTGGGCTGAAACATTCTTTTGTTTTGGTTCAACTTTTTTCTATTTTTCTGAATTAGTTGTTAAAATAATGTGTCGATAGCAGACAACGAGTTGAAATAAAAAATGTCTTACAAAAAATGTATTTTTAATTCAATGAGATGATTATTTGAGAGCATAATTTTTCACGTTTTTTTAGGCTAATAATGTTTTTTTGTTTCGATTTCCGTTATAGTTAAAGGTAAGAAGGAGAGGTGTAGCTATGAATTTCACACGTAAAGATAAGCAACAAATAAAAGAAGAAGTCTTTCGTTTGCTTGACCAACAAGAAGCAACTGAAAAAGACCAAGACCTTCAATTTCTTGAAACTGAGATGGCAAAATTATTCATAGCGAATGCAGCAGATGATGTAGTTGAACCAGAACGTTATGTTGGAAAGTGGATTTTTGATGAGTTTCAGCCGCTAGATGAAATGACTGGAATTGGTTACTTTGTTTTCATTTCTGCAGTTGGATTCATACCGGGAGTCTTAGTTAAACAGAATCAAGAAATTCAAACTAAAGCTTGGCCAGCACTTTTTTCTGTCATTGGAACTGAAAATGTTATTCAGAAAATCCAAGCAGCTTATTACAAGAGCTCATTTATTGCCCACAGTAAATTAATGAATAGCTATTATAATCAGTTGATGTTAGTGGCACGACCAGGAAAAATCCCACAAACATTTACTTATACACAACAAAAAAATTTACATGAAGATGTTTTATACTCTCGAGATTTATCGGAACTTTCTCAAACAGAGCAAGTACGTTTGCATCAATTGTTGAATACAAAACCAGTTTCTTGGAACTTTTTTCAAGCGTTGGATGATAAGAAAAAGCTGATTTCAACGAATTATTGGGAAGTTTTTGTCACTCGTAATCGTTGGTTAAAGGAAAAGAAAGTCGCCGATCAACAAATTGAGTTTGTTCAATTGAAAAAAGATAAATTATATTATGGGTTATATAGTCGGTAATCTTGATACCAATAACCTATTACTTATTTACAATAGAAGAAAAATGAAATAAGCGAGGCAATTTATGACTTTAAAGGAAGAAATCATTCGCGAAAGTAAACGACTAGGCATTGATAAAATCGGGTTCACGACTGCGGAACCGTTTGATCATTTAAAGGAATCTCTGGAAGAACAAAAAGCCGCAGGTCATACTTCGGGCTTTGAACATCCAGTGATTGAAGAACGACTTTACCCAGAAAAAACATTTGATCACCCCCAATCAATTATTTCCATTGCCTTAGCATATCCTACAAAAATTCATGAGGAAATTCCAAAAGATGAAAAAAGAGGACAGTTTGCCCGTGCTTCTTGGGGAATCGATTATCATGATATTTTACGAGATCGTCTAAATCGTTTGATTGAATTTATTACGACCCGTGGGAAACAGTGGCAAACGGAGGAAGAGTGGCGCTTTGCTCCACAAGTGGACACGGGAGAATTGATTGATGTAGCAGTCGCACAGCGGGCAGGTTTGGGTTTTATTGGGCGCAATGGTCTATTGATTACGGAGGAGTTTGGCTCTTTTGTTTATTTAGGCGAAATTGTTACAAATATCGTTTTCGAACCGGATGAACCTGGTGTATTTGGTTGTGGCGACTGCACCCGTTGTATCGACGGGTGCCCCACGAAAGCATTGCTTGGTGATGGACGAATGAATGCCCAAAGATGCTTGTCTTATCAGACCCAGACAAAAGGGATGATGCCAGAAGAGTATCGAAAAAAAATGCGTAATGTCATTTATGGTTGCGATATTTGTCAGTTAGTTTGCCCATATAATAGAGGTAAAGATTTTCATTTCCATGAAGAAATGGAGCCGAAAGTTGATGAAGTATACCCAAAACTAAAACCAATGCTTTCCATTTCGAATAAAGAATTCAATCAGCAATTTGGACATCTAGCTGGCTCGTGGCGTGGGAAAAAGCCACTTCAAAGAAATGCACTGATTGCCTTGGCGAATCTAGGGGATCGAGAGTCATTACCAGAAATTGCTAATTGTCTAAAAGATATTCGTCCTGTGATTCGTGGGACAGCGGCTTGGGCAATTGGACGCTTAGGTGCAAGAGACCCAGAAGAATGGCTAACTATTCTGCAAGACGCATTGGTGAAAGAAATAGATGAAGAAGCGAAGCTAGAATTTGAAAAAGCAATTGAAACTTTACAAACGAAACAAAGAAAAAAACGGAGATAGCTAAAAAGTGTAAGGTTTTTCCTAATTTTTGCTAATTCACTCATTTTTAGTCAGTAATTGTTGTAACAATTGCTGACTTTTTTGCTGCTTTTGGGCTTTTTTGACTGAAATTTGTTATTTAAGCAAAAAAAAATCGTGTTTTTCTTCTAGATTTTTTGTTCTAATGTTACAAAATGTCAATTTTTTGTGAAAAAACATATTACTTGTTGAAAATGTTTTCTCCTTTGACGCCAAAGGTTTCTACGACTTTAGACTGAGATGATAGACTGGTGAAATGTTACAAATATTAAAAAAATTGTCATTTTGTCATCAAATGTCATCATTCTTTTACCTATGAAATATTTTCAAATGTTAAAGTTAATGACGTTGAAAGAAACTAAGAGGACATGAGGGAGTTTAATATATGAATTCAATGAAGAAAATCGTTTTAGGAACAACTTTTGCTGCAGGTGCTGCAATGTTTGTGGGAGCTACAGAAGCTCATGCTGACGAAACTTACACAGTTAAATCAGGTGATACTTTATCTACAATTTCACAACAATTTGCAGGTGACAATACTTTAATTGACACAATTGCAGAAAAAAATTCTATTTCTGATATTAATCGTATCTACGTTGGTGAAGAATTAACAATCCCAACATCAGGCGAAGTTTCAACTAAAGCAGAAGTAAAAACTGAAACTAAACAAGAAACAGCAACAACTGAACAAGCAACTCAACAATATACATACGTTGCACCAGTTGAAACTGTTGAACCAGTAGTTGCAACACCAGCAACTCCTGCAGCTTCAACAAGTGATGCAAAAGAATGGATCGCTCAAAGAGAATCAAGCGGTTCTTATACAGCTACTAACGGACGTTATATCGGACGTTACCAATTAGATTCATCATACTTAAATGGTGACTACTCAGCTGCCAACCAAGAACGTGTTGCTGATGAATATGTATCATCACGCTACGGTTCATGGGACGCTGCTAAAACATTCTGGTTAGCAAACGGCTGGTACTAAGCCGAGCAACCAACTGAAACCAAAATAGTTGAATCCAAGAAGATCACTTTTGAGTGATTTTCTTGGATTTTTTTTTAAAATTGTAAATTTCTCATATCAATTGCTGTAGAAGAATCGATAAGGGATGCCGTAAGACAAAAAAATAGTGCTGAGATATAATATTTATAAAGCGTTCTCTATTTTTTGACTTAAAAGGAAGGTGAGCGAATGAGTACGATATCAGGACATTCACAAGCGACAATCAACTTGAATAACAATTTATTTTCGAGTATTCGAGTAATTATTGAAACAGCATTTTATGGTAATAATGTACAATTGATTGATCATTTAGCACAGGCATATCAGTTAGCAACCAAGAGTCCTGGAACGATTGTCACAGATTTAGCTGTATCTCATACCGAAGAGTTAAAACTACCAAAGGATAGTAAAGTATTAGTTTTTAATGATGGTGAAATCATTGGACGAACAGCGGCAGCTCGTAGAGTGATCGGTGAACCAGGAATTAGTCAAGTGAAGTATGAAAAAATTTTGCGGGAAGCAATTTATCAAAGTAGAATACGTCAGTTTTACCATGGCAAAGTCATAGTTGGATTGGATCAGGAATTTTCGGTGAAAGCACATGTGTTGGTTCCAGAAGGATTTGAGAATAATTTATACTCTTATTTATTAAATTTTGAAGTGCTAACAGCAGAGAGTGAAACTGACTATCAGCATTCGCAAACATATAATGAGGGGGATCTGTACATTTTTGCTGATCCAGAATGGCAGCATCCAGCGTTTCCTGATGGTCTGGTGTTGATTGATGCTATGCATAATGTTGCAGCTGTTTTGGGTCTGCGTTACTTTGGTGAGCTAAAAAAAGCTACGTTGACTCTTGCTTGGGCGTTAGCCAATCGGAATGGTTTCATTGCATGTCATGGAGGATTGAAGCAATATCAATTTCCAACACATCGTTACACAATGGCAGTTTTTGGCCTATCTGGTTCTGGGAAATCAACGATCACTTTAGCGAGAAGTGCAGATGATGTAGTCACTGTATTGCATGATGATGCATTTGTCATCTCAAAAAAGAAGGGATCGACCACAGCATTAGAACCAGCATATTTTGACAAAACACAAGACTATGCTTCAAATGATCCAACAGTTTCATCATTTTTAACTTGTCAAAATGTAGGCGTTACGTTGAATGACTCTGGGGAAAAAGTATTAGTGACTGAAGATATTCGGAATGGCAACGGTCGAGCAATCAAATCAAGGTTTGTTACGCCAAATCGTGTGGATCATTTGGACGATAAAATCGATGCAGTTTTTTGGATTATGAAAGATGATGTTTTTCCACCGGTTGTTAAAATCAATGATCCTATCTTAGCTGCAATTTTTGGTGCAACTTTAGCGACAAAACGGTCAAGTGCAGAAAATATCCGGAAGGAAGAGGTCGATCAATTAGTATATGTTCCATATGCTAATCCGTTTAGAGTATATCCATTAGCTGAGGACTATCAGGCTTTTAAAGAACTATTTGAAAAACAAGATACTGATTGCTATATTTTAAATACAGGATATTTTGACCAAAAAAAAATTACGCCTGAAGTCACTTTGAAAAGTGTAGAGGCTATAGCTAAAAAACAAGCGCAATTTCTGCCACTAGGAAAGCTATCAGAGCTGTCTTATTTGCCGGTGACTGGGTTTCCTGAGCCATTCAATGAAGCAACTTATCAAGAATGTTTGTATCAGCGGTTGACTTCAAGATATCAATTCATTCTGGAACAAGAAGAATTGTTGAGTGGTTATCATGAACTTCCTGCTGAAGCAATAAAATCATTGAAAGGATTGCTAAAAAAGTTGAAGAAATAAAGGATGTTGATAAGAACCAAAAAGTTATTTTTAGTGTGAAGACAGTGATTCACAGATAATGTATTCAGGCGAACTATTTCCAACAGCTTTTTTCGGTGGGAGGAAAGTTAAATAATCGATCAAATGAAAAAAGAGCGAGACAGAAGTCCGCTCTTTTTTGTGTTTACAATCAACCAACCGTCTTTGAAAGATAAGTTTTTATTTCTTTTTGATATTTTTTTTTCGACCAATTTCCTGTGTTTAGGTAATCTGCTAACAAATACCCGATGTAAGGACCAGTTGTTAAACCGGATGATCCTAGTCCGCTTGCCACTAGTAAAGTAGGATCATCTGGTACTAAGCCAAAAAATGGTGAAAAATCAGACGTATAAGCACGAGTACCCACACGGAAATGGTAACGCCAAGCGGTAAGTTGTTCTGGATTGGCTAGAAAATCTTTCGTGTGAGTAGTAAGCATTTCATAAGCAGTTTCGGTAGGGGATAAGTCCCAACCACCATCGTTTTCGTGTGTTGCACCAATCAAAATTTTACCAGACATGAATGGAATAAAATCGGCTTCGCCATCCAGCATCGCTACGGGCCATTTGCTACTATTTTGATAAGGAGAATCAAAAACTAGAAGTTGTCCTTTTTGAGGTCGAATATCAACTGTATAGCCAATAGTTTCCAGCAAAGGTTTTAATGCGGGGCCAGGTGTAAGGATGATTCGATCAACTAGTTTTTCGCCAAACGCACCTTGAACCAACCATGCATCACCTTTTGGCTGAAACGCAACACGGTCATTGATGATTGCTACTTGCTGATGTGTTAAACGTTTTGCTAGTTGTGTTAAATAAGCTTTGCCATCAAGCTTTCCACCACCACTAATGTGAAGTGAAGGTGCTGGTTTAAGTAGTTCAAGTTTAGCAGTTGTTTGAGCGGGTGTTAATAGTTCAATGTTACCGATTTCTGGTGCTTCTTTTTTACGCTCCTCCGCTAGTTCGGCAAGTGAAATCAATTCATCTTGCGGTCGTAATAAAAGTGTTCCTGAACGATCATAAATGGTTGAATCTAATTGGAAATCTTGAATCAATTTATCGAAGAAAGCAGCACCATCTTTAGCTAGTTGATACCACTGTTTGTTTCGTCTTTTTGAAAGCCAAGGAGAAATAATTCCCGCACTGGCTTTGGTTGCTTGACCAGTGGAGTCATCAAATAATGTGACTTCAAACTTGGTTGTATCTAAATAATTTGCAAGGGTCATACCGATGATGCCACCGCCAATAATGGCAATTTTTTCCATAAAAGAGCCTCCTTTTTCGTTTTCATTCTTACACAAAAAGAAGATGGATGCAAACACCCATCTTCTTTTTGTTTATTGTTGTTTTTTCTTTAAATAGTAAGGCATAAACTGGGCAAAGCTAATAATCAGTAAGATAAGTAAAACACCCAATGCTGCTTTTGAACCTAAAGTAGTAGCTGCTTCGTAGTGCAACGTGGAGTGGTCTTGCACAAGGTTGATAATGATCGCTACTAGCGAGGTGGCAATCGCACCAGAAAACTGTTGAAGCGTGTTGAATAGTGCATTTCCATCGCCTTGGAACTCTTCGCTTAATGCATTCATTCCAGTAGTCATCATATTACTGTAAGAAAGACCAATACCAATCATGTAGAAAACATGACAAGCTACTAACCAAATCAAGGATGCATGACCAATCAATAAAACGAGAGCTAGCCAACCAATCGTCGATAAGATTAAACCAGCTAAGATTGGTTTTTTAGGTCCATGTTGATCGAGTAATTTTCCGGAGAAAGGAGACAAAATCGCACCAATTGCGGCTCCCGGAAGCATGGACAAACCAGCAATAAATGCGGTATCTCCTTGAACGATTTGAATGAAGTTTGGCAAGACAAATGAAACACCGAGTAGTAAAAATTGATAAACTAAGAAACTAAATAAAAATAATCGGAAGGTTTTATTAGATAGAATCGATAAGCGAATCAAGGGTTGATCAATTGTTTTTGAACGTTGATAGAACACTAAGAAACCAATGATTGCAATAATCAAAGAAACCCAGCTAATTAGTTGACCAATCGTGCTCAGGAATGTTAAAGCACCACTGAAAAGTAAGCATAACCCTAATACGCTAAGTAAATCTAAATGACCACCCTTTGCTACATTTGTTTCAGGGATGGCAAATAGACCAATCACTAGTGATACCAGTAAGACTGGCACAAGAAATAAGAAAATATGATTCCAAGTAAAAGCGGAGGTCAAAATCCCACCATAGGTTGGTCCAATAGCTGGCGCAATCGCTGTAGTCAATGTTCCGACACCAATCATCGCACCGCGACGATTCATAGGTGCATACGTCAAAATGATATGAAACATCAATGGAAGTGCGATACCAGTTGCAATCCCTTGTAATAGTCGTCCCATTAGAAGAAACATGAAAGTTGGTGAGAAGAAATCAACTAAGATGCCGGCAAGAAACAGAAGATTTGAAAACAAAAATAATTTTCGAATACTAAAATTGCGGTTTAGATAGGTTGATAATGGTACGATGATTGAAATCATCAATAAGTAAATCGTTGTTACCCATTGGACTTGAGCAGTTGTCAAATCAAATTGCTTAATCAACGTTGGGAAAGTTACATTCATCGCAGTTTCAATCAGAACACCTGCGAAGGACATGATCCCAGTCGCAATCACTGCGGGAACAAGTAGTAGTTCTTTTTGTTTTGTCATACATTTCACCTCTTAAAAATTTCGCAAAAAAAGAGAGAAGATTTCTATTGTCAATAGAAATCGCCTCTCTCTCGACACGCATTTACGTGTTATCTGTACGATTGTTTGCTGGAGTTATTTTAGCATAGACTCAAATTTTATGTCAATAAAATTAGTCAAGACATCTCAAAAAGGTTATGATTAAATGGAGTTTAAAAATGGAAATAAAACAAGAAAAAATCGTAAATATATAAATAGGCTAGGAGAAAAAGAAAATGGATAAAATTGAATGGCGTAAAGCTGAATCTGGCTATCGAGTAACAAAAAAACCACAGATTTTAGAATTGCCAGCACAAAATTTTTTTACGATCAAAGGTGTAGGTGATCCAAATCAAGAGGATTTCCAAAGACGCATTGGAGTGTTATACCCAGTGAGTTATGCAATCAAAATGTCACCGAAAAATAATTGGGCTATTCCTGGTTACCAACCATACACAGTTTACCCACTAGAAGGTCAGTGGGGATTACAAGAAAAATATTTGCAGGAAAAAGTGATGTTGAAGGAACACTTTGCTTATCAACTGATGATTAAACAGCCTGATTTCGTGACACCGGAGATTGCCCAACTTGCAATGAAGCGTTCAGCAAAAAAGATTCCTGAAGAGTTACTTGCACAATTACAATTTGAGACAATCGAGGAAGGATTAGTTGGACAAATTTTACACATTGGTTCTTACGATGAGGAGCAAAAGAGTTTTGATAAATTAGCAGTCTTTCTCGGAGAAGAAGGATATCAGCGGATAGGAAAAGAGCACAAAGAAATTTATTTAAGTGATCCTAGAAGAGTAGCGCCAGAGAAACGAAAAACAATTTTACGTGTGCGCATTGCCAAAAAGTAAAGGATCAAAAGTAATTTTCAAAGTAAACACGCCAATAATTGAGTAAATTTGTTATAATTATGGATGAGAGAGGTGTCCAGGATGAAAAAAAGTCAACGACAGGCATTGATTCGCCAAATAATTACAGAATATCCAATTAGTACACAAGAAGAATTACTTGCACGCTTAGAAGAAGCAGGTGTTAGTGCAACTCAAGCAACAATTTCTCGAGATATTCGTGAAATGAAAGTAATCAAGGTTCAAGATGAAGAGCAACGAGTTCGTTACTCTCTTTTTAGTCAACCATCTGTTTCATTGAATGAACAACGTTTGCGTTCAGCTGTTAAGCGGGAAGTTTTACGAATTGAGACCGTTCAATTTATGGTTGTGGTGTTGACTGAAAAAAATGGCGCAGACGTGGTGACAAACTGGTTAGATGAAGTTGCTTATCCAGAAGTTGCAGCGACAATTGCAGGTTTTGATACATTTATCGTTGTTTGTCGTTCAGAAAGTGAAGCTCAAGCATTCGCGGAAAAATTAGAAAGTATGCGCGAATAAATAATTAGTGAATAGCTAAGACTGTTTTTAACACAAGGATTGTGGATTTGGATTTTTGGTAGTTATTTACAGAATCCATTTATGAAAGCGTTCTACAAAGAACCTGAGTTGCTGAAAGTTCTATCTGAGTGTTATGGTAAGTATAAAGTCAAGAACGGGGAAGTTTCGTAGTTTTCCAGTAATGGAGGAGGAAGAATGATGACGGGAATGATTATTTTTTTAACTGTGTTGGTGTATGGAGTAAATTTTTTAGTATATATGTATCTTAAAATCAATAAGATCAAAGATTATTTAGAAAAAATAGCTATTTATTTTGGAACAAATATGACGCTGTTATTTACAAGTGGCATTTTTATGTTTTTTGGTAAATTAGTTGAAGATGGTATTTTAGTATTTGAATGAGCAGATTCTTTGAATAAACCGCTCCACTAGGCTTACACTAGAAATGTAGTAAGAAAGTCGAAAGGAGTAGTACAATGAAAAAATTATACGAAACAGCGATGATTAACCACGGCGGACGAGAAGGTTCAGTCGAAGCACCAAATGGTTCGATGCACATGAAAATTACACCACCAGGAATCCATGCGGAGGGAACTAATCCTGAACAATTATTTGCAGCAGGATACGCTTCATGTTTTAATGGTGCATTACAACATATGGTCAAAGAAGCAGGCTTAGATGCTGACTCAACAGTTAAAGCACGCGTTTCACTTTACACATTAGATGACGGTGGCTACCAGATTGGTGTCATTCTAGAAGCTCATGTCGAAGGCGTTAGTGAAGAAGAAGCACGAAAATTAGTTGATGATGCACATGAATTCTGTCCGTATTCTAAAGCAACTAAAGGAAATATCGAAGTACAAGTAGACCTTGTCTAAAAATACAATGAAGTAATACTTAAGCGTAAGAGCTGACTTAGCTGTCAGTTTTTACGCTTTTTATTTTTGTTCTAGACAAACATTTATAATCAATTATAAAGAAAAGGAAACCATAGTTGTCATGGGCTGTGGGGTTTGCTATTGTAGATGCAAGAAGAAAAACTAGGAGGAGCAGTCGATGGCAAAAATCATGGTAGTAGAAGACGAAGAAGTCATCCGTCAACTAATTATGGAAGAGTTAGACAAGTGGCAATTTGAAACATTTGGAACAACTGATTTCAATCAGGTCTTTTCAGATTTTGAAGAAGAAGCACCGCAATTAGTGTTGTTAGATATCAATCTTCCAGTTTTTGATGGGTATTATTGGTGTCAAAAAATTCGCGAAGTATCAAAAGTACCAATTATTTTTATCTCAAGCCGCAATACAAATATGGACATGATCATGGCAATGAATATGGGAGCAGATGACTTCGTAACCAAGCCCTTTCAAGTAGATGTCTTGATTGCTAAAATCAATGCCCTATTGCGTCGTTCATATAATTATACAGAACTTTCTAGTGAGATGATGAGTCATAATGGAATCACGCTAAATGTAGATAATGGAAGCATGGAGATTGATGGAGAAATCATTGATCTAAGTAAAAATGAGTACCGACTATTGTTCATTTTGATGAAGCAACATGGAAAAATTTTGAGTCGTGAAAAGCTATTACGTGCTTTGTGGGATGATGAACGTTTTGTGGATGATAATACATTAACGGTGAATATCAATCGCTTGCGAAGAAAAATCGAGCAAGCTGGGATCATGGGATACATCGAAACAAAAGTTGGACAAGGATATATCGTTCCTTAGAAAGGGCGGAAAATAGCCAATGAATTTTTTTAGGTATTTAAAAGATCAATGGTCTTTGATTTTAGGCTGGCTTTTTTTTGTAGTATTAACGGCTTTTGTTATGTGGTTAGCCCCTAATATAGAAGTAGATTGGGAAACGATTGCTTATTTAGCTGTTATCCAGAGTGTTTTTCTAGCTTTTTATTTACTGGGTGGTTATCTTGGAAAACGTCGTTGGTGGGCACACTTGGCAAATGTGAAAGAGCATTCTCCATTGCAAAGTTATTTGGAGGGTGGTCATACGGAAGAAGAAAAGCTGGTTGAAGAATATATCAATCAACTGATCCGAGAACATCAGGAACTGATGCAACAAGCAATCAGTAATCAACAAGATCAAAAAGATTATATTGATTCATGGGTGCATGAAATCAAAGTGCCATTAGCAGCTTCAGAATTGTTAGTACGTTCGATTGAATTTGATATTGATGACAAAAAATATATGTTGTTAGAAAATGAACTGTCAAAAATCGATGAGTATGTCGAACAAGTTTTATATTATGCACGCTTAGATAGTTTTTCGAGAGATTATTTAATTCAAGAGTACAGTCTAAAAGGAATCATCCAACCGGTGATTCGTAGTCAAGCTAATTATTTTATTCAGAAACAAATCCATTATGAGATCGTTGGCGAAGATGCGATGGTATTAACCGACGCAAAATGGGTTGCTTTTATTTTTAAACAATTATTAAGCAATGCAATCAAATACACATCAAGTTATGGGGAAATCATCATTTTAATTGAAGCGACAAATCAAGGAGTAACTTTAGCTGTGAAAGATTCAGGTATCGGGATTCCTGTCGAAGATGTGAAGCGAATTTTTGATAAGGGCTTTACAGGAATCAATGGGCGATTGACACAGCAGCATTCAACTGGGTTAGGCTTGTACTTGGCAAAGAATCTAGCAGAAAAATTAGGACTGAAGTTAACAGCAGAATCAATCCAAAATCAAGGTACAACAATGACTATATTATTTCCAACTTTAAATTTCTACAATGAAGAACGTTAGAAAACCGTTAGAAAAGAAAAAATTTGCTTGTGTTGTTAACGTTTTCCCTGATAAGTTTCTTTACATGTGAAATAAAAGGAGAAAAGTTATGGAAATATTAATAGCATTAATCCCTATGCTTGCTTGGGGAAGTATCGGCTTAGTCAGCGGGAAAATTGGTGGCGATGCCAATCAACAAACGTTAGGAATGACAATCGGTGCATTCTTGTTTTCTTTAGTCTTGTTTTTTGTAGTAAACCCAGTAATCACCCCTTGGATTTTCTTGATTGGATTTTTATCCGGTTTAGCATGGAGTGTTGGACAAAATGGTCAGTTCCATGGAATGAAATTCATGGGTGTATCCGTAGGGCTACCATTATCAACAGGTTTTCAGTTGATTTTGAATACGATTGCGGGTGCGGTGTTCTTCCATGAATGGACACAAACAAAAGATTTTATTTACGGTTTCATTGCTTTAGCATTACTTGTAAGCGGTGCTTATTTGACTGCTCGTCAAGATGAAGACGGAAAAGTAAATACAGATAATAAAATGCTTGATTTTGGAAAGGGTTTTAGAGCGCTAATCTATTCAACACTAGGTTACGGCGTCTACACCATCATTATCACTTGGGCGCATCTTGACGCATGGTCGATCATCTTGCCACAAAGTGTAGGGATGATCTTAGGTGCAAGCTTTTTTGCCTTCAAAAAAGTTAAAGTCGATCAATTTGTTTGGAAAAACATGATTTCTGGTTTACTTTGGGGAATCGGAAATATTTGTATGTTGTTAACAGTTAAATCACTTGGTTTAGCAGTAGGATTTTCTTTATCACAAATGGGGATCATCATCTCAACTTTAGGTGGTATTTTCATTTTGGGTGAACACAAAACCAAAAAAGAAATGGTTTATGTGATTGTTGGTTGCCTTCTAGTCATTTTAGGTGGTATCCTTTTAGGGTATATGAAAACAGTTTAACCACTGTTTTCCAACCTAAAATGGGGAGGAACTTCAATGGATTTATTTCGTAAGAAAAAGATCGAGCTCAATCAAACGAGTGGTATGAAAAAAGAATTAAAAACAACGGATTTGATTATGCTAGGTATTGGTGCAATCATCGGAACCGGGATATTTGTAGTGACAGGAGTTGCGGCCAATCAAAATGCAGGCCCGGCGCTGTCACTTTCGTTCGTTCTAGCGGCAGTTGTTGTCATTTTGTCAGGATTAAGCTTTGCTGAATTCGCGTCACGTGTGCCAATTCTTGGTGGACCGTATGCATATCTATATGTTGTATTCGGTGAATTTATCGCATGGTTGACTGGTTGGTTACTGATTAGTGAATTTCTATTAGCTGTTTCATCCGTTGCATCTGGTTGGTCTGGATACGTTCAAGGATTTTTAGCTAGTCTGGGTGTAGAGTTACCTACAGCGTTGACTGGAGGATATAATCGTGAAAATGGCACCTATCTGGATTTAATTGCAGTCTTGGTTGTTGTGTTTGTAACGTATATCGTTTCACTAGAAGCAAAGAAAGCTTTGCGTTTAAATAACGTGATGGTATTTGTTAAATTTGGAATTATTGCTTTATTTATTATTGTAGGGATCTTTTTTGTGAAACCTGCAAACTGGACACCGTTTACGCCATTTGGTTTTTCAGGAGTCCTTGATGGTGCAGCATTGGTTTTCTTTGCCTTCTTAGGTTTTGATGCGGTAGCGATGGCAGCAGAAGAAGTGAAAAATCCGCAAAAAGATGTACCAAGAGGAATTATTGGTTCGATTTTGATTGCGACTGTTTTATACATTGTAGTGACGTTGATTTTGACTGGAATCGTACCATTCACAAAGTTAGGTGTAAGTGATCCGGTAGCTTTTGCAATGCGTTATGTAGGCCATGGAACTGTCGGAGCGGTTATTGCAGTTGGAGCGATTTTAACGTTATTAACAGTGACCATTTCAATGATGTATTCTTTGGCACGCTTATTGTTTGCAATTAGTAAAGACGGCTTATTGCCAAAATACATGACGAAGATTGATGAAAAACATCGGACGCCTAAAAAAGCAACTTACACAGCTGGTGTGGTAGCAGTCTTTTTTGCGGGGGCGTTTCCACTTGATGTTTTAGCTGAGCTGACAAATATCACCGCATTAACGTACTTGATTTTGGTGAGTTTAGGGTTATTGAAATTAAGAAAGCAATTTGGACAACCAAAAGCGGGTGAATTCAAAGTACCGTTTGTGCCAGTTCTACCGATTATCTCTATTTTGACTTGTGTCATATTGATGTTACGTTTACAGGCGATTACGTGGATCGTTTTTGTAATCGTTATGCTGATTGGACTGATCATTTACTTCACGTATGGTTATAAAAATAGTGTCATGAATCAAAAACAGGGTGAATCACATTTAAAATAAGTACGAAATAAAAGCTAGAACAAATAGATTACTATTTGTTCTAGCTTTTTTGATTTTATTGAGTTAGATCAAGTAATTTTTGTTTTAAGTCTTCTTCCATATTCGACAATTCAAGTTCGGCATGACGACGTTTTTCTTTACCTTCTTGTTGGATACGCAAGGTTTCTTGAATTGTTTCAACAAGGTCATTTTGTGTTTTTTGCAATGTTTCGATGTCCACGATTCCTCGTTCGTTTTCTTTCGCTGTTTCAATAGCAGAAATTTTCAACATTTCTGAGTTTTTCTTCAATAAGTCATTGGTTGTTTCAGAAACTTGGCGTTGCGCAGTGACTGCGTCCTTTTGACGAAGCAACGTCAACGCAATAACAACTTGGTTTTTCCATAAAGGGATCGCTGTTGCAACCGAAGCTTGGATTTTTTCCGCCAGTGCTTGGTTCGTGTTTTGGATCAACCGAATTTGTGGTGCTTGCTGAATCGTAATTTGTCGGGCTAAACGTAAATCATGCGTACGTTTATCTAAACGATCTAAAAATTGGGTGTAGTCGTTCGCAATTTGAACATCCATTTGATCGCCTGTTTCTTCAGCTTTTTTCATTGCTTCAGGAATCGTCGTTTTTTGCAATTCTTCCATTTTTAGTTCGCCAGCGGCAATATAAATGTTTAAAGCATCAAAGTAGTCTTTATTTTTTTGATAAAGTTGCTCAAGCATTAAATTATCTTTTAATAATCCATCCTTTTCCTTATCTAATTTGACAGCAATTTTGTCGATCTGTGCACCTATTTTTTGATATTTTGCGGTTACTTCATAAATGGATTGTTTTACTTTACCAAAAACACGTTGGAAAATATTTCCTTCGCCAGCTCGTAGCTCGTCGGGATTTGCTTCTTGTAAACGGTACATCAACTCTGTTAACGAATCTCCAACCGGACCAATATCTTGTACTTGCACATGATTCAGCATAGATTGTGAAAATTCACTTAGCTTAGTTTGCGCAGCAGAACCATAGCTGATAACAGATTGTGCATCGGTAGCATCAATCTTTCCGGCAAGCTGTTTTGCTTGTTCTTGTCTTTCTGGGGGTAATTTGTCAATCAAACGTGCGGCTACTTGTTGTTCTTGTAAAGCATTGATTTCTGCTTGTTGTGTTTGAGTTAAAGTATCTGTCGGTGTTGAAAAAGGATTGTTTAACAGGTCGTCTAACGTACTATCTACAGGTGTAACATTTTTTAGTTCATTTGGATTGTTCTTGTCCATCTGAATTCCTCCTTAGGGCTTGTGGTGAACTTTATAAAAAATCTGAGAGACAAAAAATGTGCAGCTAATTTTGAAAATAACTCGAAGCACACCGAAAAAGCGGCAACTGCTTCGAGTCATTAGCTGACAATTTAAGTGACTCAGAAAAGATTAGTTTTCTTCACTTCTATTATCACGTTTTAAGTTTTGTTTCGCAACTGATATCTCTAAATCTAAGTCATCTAGATCATCTGCTACAAATTGTTGATAATCTTGTGTAATCAAGCTAGCAAGTTGATCGATGATTTGCGCACTTTCTTCTAGTTTGGCATAAGTCTGCTTATTTTTGATTTCATGGTCATTGATCTCAATATATTTATCTGTCAAATCAATGAGGTTTGGCAGGTGTGTGTAAAGAAAGTGACTCGCATCATGTAAGCGATGTGGTTCTTTGACTAATTCTTTAAAGAGTGCCTTGGCAGCTTTAACTGTGTCATGACGAAGATCAATTGCTTTTAGTTTTGCTGTTTGATTTAAGTTTACTTGAAGTCGATTGATTTGTGTTTTTGTGTGATTCATTGTTTCTCGGAAAAAATTGATTTCGCTCGGCGTCATGCCAACTTCTGTATAGTGAACTTTTAAATCATCTGATAGTTCAGGAATTTCTTTTGAACGTTTCTTATTCTTTCCAGAACTAAATAGTTTCCATAAGACTAATAAAATTCCGGCTAAGATGATGATGCTACTAATTAGTGAAGAATCTCCACTAAATGAAACAAACATCAGGATTAGTCCGATTCCTAAAATCCATGGCCATTTTCGTTTTTTCATAATATGCCCTCCAGATCGTTCTTTCCATTGAGTATCTATCATTGTTTCTGTTGTCTCGGCTCAGTTCCCGTTTACATCTTTTATTTTAGCATATCCAACTTAAGAAAGAGTATCGGGCTAAGGATGGATTTTCATATTTTAGGAAAATTCTAAGGTTTTTCTATGGTAAACTAATAAGGAGTTTTTAGGAAAATTGAAAAAATAAAAAAAAGCGGTTATTATTACAAAAGAAAGCAGGGAGCAGAATGCTTAGTTATGACCAATTTGAAGAAAAAACAATGACGCGTAAAGAAATTTTTCATGGAAAAATTATTGACGTCGCTTTAGATGAAGTTCGTTTACCTGATGGAAAAACTGCTCAACGTGAATTAGTTTTTCATCCGGGTGGTGTAGGAATCATTGCCTTTGATGAACAAGAACGTTTATTGTTAGTCAAACAATTTAGAAAGCCACTCGAAAAAGTGATTTTAGAAATTCCTGCTGGGAAAATTGATCCGGGAGAAGGGCAAAAACCTGAACTGACTGCACGCAGAGAACTCGAAGAAGAAACAGGTTATCGTGCGCAGGATATGATTCACGTCACTTCAATGTATTTATCACCAGGATTTGCTAATGAATTGTTGCATGTTTATCACGCAACAAACATCGAAAAAGTTGTAAATCCACTAGCCCAAGATGAAGATGAAGTATTAGAACTTTATGCGTTGACGATGGCAGAGGCAAAACAAGCAATGACGGATGGAATCATTTGTGATGCAAAAACCATTTTTGCGATTCAGTATTGGGCATTATTTTCTAAAGGAAAGTAGAGGGATCGGCTGATGGCCAAGGGACCGCTGATTACGCGTTCAGAATTACGAAAACGACAAAAAGAACGGATGAGAGAACCAGTTGATGAAGCCAATTATCAGATAAGCAATCAGAGTGAGCCAGAGCCGGCTAACAGCTCAAATTTTTATCGTAAAGTAAGTAAGAATAAACAAAAGACAACCAAGACTCGAACAAGTGAGCGAGAAAAAACACATAAATGGAACGTTTTTTTGATGAAAGCATTAGGGATTGTGATCTTGTTGCTTTGCGTTGTGATCTTAGCAATCATATTTATTTAAGAGAGAAGGAAATTTTATGAAAATCGGTATTATCGGAGCAATGGAAGAAGAAGTAAAAATTTTGCGAGAAAACTTAAGTGAGCCTCTATCTTGGGAACGTGCTGGGGCATTGTTTATTTCTGGATCACTAGGGAAACACGAAGTTATTGTTGTTCGTTCAGGCATTGGCAAAGTATTAGCATCTGTCACAACTAGTTTGTTGATTCAACAATATGGTGTGAATATGGTTATCAATACTGGCTCTGCTGGTGGTATTGGTGAGGGCTTAGCTGTTGGTGATATTGTCATTTCAGATAAAGTTGCTTACTTTGATGCAGATGCCACAGGATTTGGTTATAAACCGGGACAATTACCAGGAATGCCTCTTTATTATGAAGCAAGCACTTATTTACGTTCAGAAATGGTGAAGGCAGCAAATGCAACGAATCTGAATGTAAAAGAAGGTCTGATTGTGACTGGTGATACTTTCGTAGATTCTCCAACAAAAGTACAAGAAATCTTAACGAACTTTCCAGAAGCACTAGCATGTGAGATGGAAGGGGCAGCGGTAGGGCAAACTGCACGTCAATTCAATATTCCTTTCTTGATTGTACGTGCAATGAGTGATACAGCAGATCATTCAGCTACACAAACATTTGATGAATTTATTGAAGATGCAGGTAAACGCTCAGCAGAAATGGTTATCCAATTTGTTAAACATCTTGTTTAAGGAGGAAACACATGAAAGCATTAGTGTCGATTGATTATACAAATGACTTCGTTGCAACTGATGGTAAATTGACAACGGGTGCCGCTGGACAAGCGATTGAAACAGCAATTACATCACATACCCGTGAATTTATGGAAGAAAATGAGTATGTGGTATTCGCAATTGATGCCCACGATCCAAAAGATTTATTTCATCCAGAGAATCATTTGTTTCCACCTCATAATGTGATTGGAACTGATGGTCGGAAATTGTTTGGGAAATTAGCACTGCTTTATCAAAAATACCAAGAACGGAAAAATATTTACTGGATCGATAAAAGACATTATTCTGCTTTTAGTGGGACAGATCTGGACATTCGTTTGAGAGAAAGAAAGATTACAGACGTATATTTAACAGGTGTTTGTACTGATATTTGTGTTTTGCACACAGCTGTTGATGCGTATAATTTAGGCTATAACTTATTTATTTATAAGGATGCTGTGGCAAGCTTTGATGAAATTGGTCATGAGTGGGCACTCAGACATTTTGAAAAGACGTTGGGGGCAACGATTATCTGAAAGTTTGTGAAAGAAGTGCTCAGCTCCTCTAGGGGTTACGCAATAAATAGTCAACTTTGAATGGATAATAAAAAGTTACGCTCACCAAGAAAAACAAAAAAGAGGACTGTTCAATCAGTCCTCTTTTTTTATTCTTTCGTTACCAAATATGCACACGTTTTTCTGGGGCACGATACATAGCATCATCTGGAGTAACGTCGAACGTAGCATAAAATTCTTCCAAATTTTGTGGTTGGATATTTGCACGAAGTTTTGCTGGTGCATGAACATCTACTTGCAATAGCAGTTGTTGATATTCTTTTTTTGCTTTGGTACGCCAAATGGTTGCCCAGTTAATAAAGAAAGCTTCTAACGAAAGATCTTCTTCGCCTTTTGCGGCTTCCAAAGCACAGCTTAGCCCGCCAGCATCCGCGATATTTTCTGAAACAGTGAGTTTTCCATTCACAGCGCCATCTGCAAATTCAATTCCATCAAATTCTTCGATCATTGCTTTTGCTTTTTCTTGGAAATGAGCCAAGTCGTCGTCTGTCCACCAATTGTTCAAATTTCCATACTCATCAAAAAGTGCACCGTTATTATCAAAGGCATGCGAAATTTCGTGTGCAATGACAGCCCCGATGCCCCCAAAGTTTGCAGAACTTGATTGGTCCAAACTATAAAAAGGTGCTTGCAAAATCGCTGCTGGGAAAACAATGATATTTCTAAATGGATGATAATAAGCATTGACTGTGTCAGCACTCATTTCCCATTCTGTTCGATCAACTGGTTTGTTCCATTTGCTGAAACGGTCAATCAACACTTTTCTACTAAAATCAAAGGCATTTGAAAGCAGCGTACCGCCTTCTTCAGAGGAGACTGTTTGGAATTGATCAAAAATCGCTGGGATTTTATCAGGATAACCAACTTGAATACCTAATTTGTTTAATTTAATGATTGCTTTTTCACGCGTTTCGTCACTAAGCCAATTGTTTTCTTCTAATCGTTTTTGATAAACAGCGATCATTTTTTCTACCATTTGTTCAACATCTTTTTTGGCAGCCTCACCAAAATATTTTTTGCCGTAATAATCTCCTATGACTTGGTCGAATTGACCAGAAGCTAAATAGAAGGCTGCCTTCTTTTGTGGCATTGCTTCATCAGCGCCAGAAAGGGTACGAGAATAGATGCTACCGATTTGTCGAAAGTCTTCTGAAAGATAGCCACTTAAAGAACGTACCGTTTTAACCAATAACCAACTTTTCAATAATGAAAAATGGGTATCAGTTAGTAACTCATTCAAATGTTCAAAGTAAACGGGATCCGTTACGATTACTTTATCTGGCTGTGTGCCAAGCAAACCAATTGTCAATTTTTCTAAGTCTAATTTTTCGCTGTAACCGATAAATGTTTCAAATGATTTTGGATTATACATTTTGCTGTAATCGGCATTTTCTTCTGCACTTTTTACGTGTGGAGCAATCAGTTTATCAAATTGGATAGCTTGTTCCACGATTGCTTCGGCCTGTTGTTTTTCTTTACCAGTAAGCTCTAATAATTGAACCATCATGTCAAAAAATACCGACAAAAGTTGTGCACCGTTTGGATGTTCAGGTGTGTAATAGGTTTTATCAGGCAAAAATAATGAAGGAGAATAAGCAAAATAAGCATTTGTTTGTGCATTTTTCATATCTGCATCAACATCAACTGTGAATGGCAACGCAAAGCCTTCCAACGTCCAATCAGGAAACAACGCATTTAAATCAGAATAAGAATGGAGAGCTTCGATTTTTTCTAACAAAGGCAAGAGTGGCGTTGCGCCTAAGTCGTTTCGTTTGGCATAATCGTTTGCCAGTTGATAGTAGGCTAGAAAGTTTCTCATTTTTTCGGAAGAAACTTTTTTAGGATGTGCGAGCAAGTCGTCTACTTCCCCCATCAAAAGCTGATCGATTCCTTCGACTAAATCTTGAAATCCACCTGTAGCAGGTTTGTCAGCTGGGATTTTTGCTGTCTTGAGCCAGTCCTCATTGACTGCTTCAAAGAAATCTTGTTTCAATCGTTCTTTATTCATTCTTCAGTCACTCCTTTTTTCTCGTGAACTCATTATCTAACAAAAAGTTTTTTTAAACAAATACTATGGTATGTATCGATTTTTTTTGTGAGAAGTGAACAATCAAAGTCATTTGTTTTTTAGTTGGCATCTATTATAATGAAAAAAAGGAGGCGAAGACGACTGAAATCAGAAATGAAAGAGTTTTCTTTAGCTGGAGCAACCAATCAAACAATGAAAGATCAGTGGGTTGGTTTGCCAGAAGAACGTTTTGAGAAGTACCAGAATTGGAAAACCCCATCAGGCTATTTATGTGGGACTTATGCGGCGGCAGTTTTGCTAGCTTATTATCAAGATTACCGACAAGACTTCACATTGCCGGAACGGATTCGTGTCAAAGAAAGCCCAGATGAAACTATACTAATTGATTTATTACGCGCCTATATCCAACCACTAGGAATGCCGACAATTCCATTACAAGTTAGTCATGGACTCTCTCAGTTTTTTAAAGCAATGGGAAAAGATCAGCGTGCTAGAGGAACCTTGCTTGGATCATGGCAACGTGCCACCAAACGGATTCGCCAAGGAAAACCAGTACTAGTTGGCTTGTTGAAAGGACTAGGGAGTACCTACGGAAACCATTGGGTGGTTGCTTACGCATATTTTGAGTCATCAACGGGAAAACGTTATTATAAAGTGCATGATAATTGGGGAAATACGAAAAAAATCATACCAGCAAACTGGACGAATGGAACTGTTTCACTTTCGTAACAATTTGCTGAAATTACCAGAAAATATGTTGAAAGTATGTTAAACTAACGTGGAATAGAAGTTTTAGGGAGGCCTACATGAGTAAAAAGTATCAGGATGACACGCTGAAAATATTTAGCTTGAATGGAAATCGGCCATTAGCTGAAAAAATTGCAAAAGTGTTTGGGACAGAACTAGGAAAAAGTGTAGTAAAACAATTTAGTGATGGCGAGATCGCAATCAATATTGAAGAAAGTATTCGTGGGGATCATGTTTACATCGTTCAATCGACGAATGCGCCGGTAAATGATTATTACATGGAACTATTGATCATGATTGATGCAATGAAACGTGCAAGTGCTAAAACAATCAATGTTGTTTTACCTTATTATGGCTACGCACGTCAAGATCGGACAGCAAAGCCTCATGAACCAATCACAGCAAAGTTGATCGCTAATTTAATTGAGGAAGCTGGAGCAACACGTGTTTTAACATTAGATTTACACACAGTTCAAGTACAAGGATTCTTTGATATTCCTGTAGATAATTTATTTACGATGCCGCTTTTTGCACATTACTATCGCGAACTCGGCTTGACAGGTGATGATATTGTCGTTGTGTCTCCGAAAAACAGTGGCGTCCAACGCGCACGTAGTCTTTCTGAATACTTGGATAGTACTTTGGCAATTGTTGATCATGCAGACGACGCTGACTTAGATAGCGGCTATGTGATTGGTGATGTTGAAGGAAAAACATGCATCATGGTCGATGATATCTTAAACACAGGTGCGACATTTGCACGCGCTGCGAATATTTTGAAAGAAAATGGGGCGAAAGATATTTATGCTTGTGCTTCTCATGGATTACTTTCAGTACCTGCAAAATCCATTTTAGATGGCGCACCGATCAAAGATATTTGTATCACTGATTCTGTTTGGACGAAGGACGAGTTCCATCCAGAAAACTTGACGATCATTACTTGTTCGGAACTAATGGGTGAAGCCGTGAAACGAATTCACGAAAACACACCAATGAGTCCATTGTTCAAGTTAGAAGAAAAAGCTTTTGACTAAATCAATCGAAAGGTTGCTAATCAAAATGTGAGAAAAGTGAGTAGTTTCCTCAAGTTGTTTGAGGCACTACTCGCTTTTTTTATTCAGAGAACTGGGCGCCTTTTGCGAGAAAAAAGGATTTATTTTTGGTAAGTAAGCTATTCTGTGCTAGAATGTGCCTAGTTATAAGTGGAAGGGATGAAACAAGGTGGAAAACATTTATTTGGATCATGCGGCGACAACACCGATGCATCCTCAAGTAGTCAAAGCAATGACTGACATCATGAATGAAACATTTGGCAATCCTTCAAGTATTCATGGCTTCGGAAGAGTCGCACACGAAAAACTTGAAACAGCACGTCAAATGATTGCGGACACATTGCAAGTGAAGTCGCACGAAATTATCTTTAATAGTGGTGGAACTGAAGGCGATAATACAGCAATTCTTGAAACAGCTTTTGCAAGACAAAATGAAGGAAAACATTTGATTACCACTGCAATCGAGCATCCTGCAGTATTGAATACGATGAAATATTTAGAAACGCAAGGATTTGAAGTGACTTATTTGCCTGTTGATGAAAACGGGAATCTTTCAATCATTGACTTCCAACAAGCGTTACGTGAAGATACAATTTTAGTTTCAATTATGTATGGGAATAATGAAATTGGAAATTTAATGCCAATCAAAGAAATCGGTGAGTTGTTGGCAGATCATCCTGCTTATTTTCACACTGATGCTGTCCAAGCCTACGGAAATCAAACGATTCGTCCCGAAGCTTTGGGAGTGGATTTGTTAAGTGTTTCTGCACATAAAATCAATGGACCAAAAGGTGTCGGGTTCTTGTACAAACGTGATGGTGTAATGATTCCAGCCTTGCTTTTAGGAGGAGAACAAGAAGAAAAACGACGCGCAGGAACAGAAAATCTAGCAGGTATCTGGGGCATGGCAACAGCTGCAACGATTTTAGATGAGGAAGAACGCCAAGTTAGAAGTGAAAAATATCAAACATTCCAACAAATGATTTTAACAGCGTTAGGAGATCACGGAATCGCGTATCAAGTGAATGGTGATTTAGCGAATAAATTACCTCATGTTTTGAATTTGAGATTACCCGGTGTGACGAATGATTTGTTGCTCATGAAGTTGGATCTTAGAGGAATCGCTATTTCAACAGGATCGGCATGTACAGCAGGAAATATTGAACCTTCTCACGTGTTAGAAGCAATGTATGGCGAAAACACACCGATTTTAAAAGAATCCATTCGAATCAGCTTTGGTTTTGGGAATACGGAAGAAGAGATTCAATACTTTATCGAACAATTGATTTCAATTTTAGCAAAATAAAAAAAGGACGGAAAACGGGAGTTCGTTTGACCGTCCTTTTCTTCTTTGCTCTTTTGTAAATATTTTGTCAAAGAAGCTAGTAAATTAATTTAGAACCTTTTATAATTGAGATAGAAAATAATTTTATCGAGGTGAAAAACATGGCATTTGAAAAGACAGCGACAGTTCTTGGTGCAAAAACTAGTTATCGCATAGCACCAAGTGCAAAACGATATACACTGAGAGATAATGGTTTTATTGAAACAAATGGGGGAAACTACCAATTGATCCGCCCTTTAGATGCAACTCCACAAAGTAAAGAAGGATTTAAATTAAAAATAACTGTCTCAAAGGACATTCAAACGTTAAAGATGTCGATCACGACAGCTAATGGTTTAAAGGCTGTGAATATTTTTAAAGATCCGAAGCAAAAAATGAGTCAAGATAAGTTTTACTTCTTGATGGACGGAATGATTAGCCGAGGCCTATTTGAAAAAATTGAAGATTAAAAAAAGAAATAACTCACCTCTTAGATGAATGAGAGGCGAGTTATTTCTTTTTTTATAACAAACATATCTATAATTAGATTATTCTACCCTATTTACAAAGCTTGGATACTCAATATTTATCTAGAAAAATAATTTACGTATTTTTGGTAAAAAAACACCCCAATTTTTTGTGGTTTTTATGTTTTTCTTGACTACTGGATACGCTATCAGTATTATAAGTGGCAGATAGAAACAGCCAAATAAAAAAGGCACCTCAGCAAATGGTGGCAGCCAAATGCTGAGGCCTTGAATCAGTCAACCAAACGGACCAATCAAGTTTGCCATAGTCAACGCAATGCATCGACCTCGTTCATTGTAACGAATCTGGAAGTATAAATCTAGTTTTTTTAGAGAAATTTTCGAGGGAATGTATTCGTTTTATTTGCTATGTTGAAAGGTATTGGACTGATTGGTGTCCGATGCCTTTTCTTTTGTCTTAAAATACGCGTAAGAGACAAAAACGACTAAGACATAGCATGATTTTTGCTACAAAATTACAGTAGTGAAGATTTTTTTATGATTTTGTTGTCTTTTTTCATTATTTGGAATATAGTCTGCGTATTAATTTACGAAGGCGCATTTCAATGTGGCTGTTTCTGTCATAAAAAGGAGGCATGCAGGTGCAAGTGATTTTGATATTGAATCATAATGCAGTCGTTGCAAAATCGAAGAAAGGAGAGTGGGTGCTCATTAGACGAGAAATCGGATTTGGTAAGAAGATCGGTGATATCGTCGAACCGAAGAATGTGGAATGTATGTACCAAAAAATATCAACATGAAATCTAGGGGAGTTACTGTCTGGCAGGCTTGACCCATTCCAAAGTTTGGAGTGAGTCAGGTCTATTTTTTTTTAGGAGGATGATTGGTTGGAAGCACTTGATATTCGGGAAATTATTCATAAAGACTTACTTGTTGTAGATTCAAAAGCAACGACCAAAGGGCAGATTCTGAAAGAACTTGCTGATTTGCTAGAACGTAAAGGCTACGTAGCAAGTTCAGAAATCTTTTTAACAGATGTTTACCAGAGAGAAGCAGAGGGCACTACCGGTATTGGGCAGGGAATCGCGATACCTCATGGCAAATCAACTACTGTTAACCAAACTGTAATTATCATCGCTACTTTAGCACAACCAATTCCTTGGGAAACACTTGATGCTCAAGATGTCAAAGTTGTTCTTTTATTTGCAGTAAAAGCGGAAGATGCCAATCTTAAACATCTGCGTTTATTACAAAAAATTGCCAGTTTGCTTGCAGATAATGAATTTATCAATGAATTAAAAGAAGTAGAAACAGTTGAAGCTTTATATCAATTAATGATTAACAAATAAAAAGGAGTGTCGATCAATATGTTAGTAACAGGAAAAGAAATTTTAGCAGTGGCAAAAGAAAAAGGATTTGCAGTACCAGCATTCAATGCGGGCTCTGGTCAGTTGTTGAATGCAGTGATGGAAGCTTGTGAAGAAGCAAATGCACCTGTCATGATTGCGATTCACCCAGAGGAATTACGTTTTTTAACAGATAGCTTTGTTTCACAAGTAAAATATCTAGCAGAAAAAGCAACGATTCCTGTTTGTATCCATCTGGATCACGGAGCTAGTTTTGAGCAGGTCATCCATGCAATTCAATTAGGATTCACATCTGTAATGATTGATGCCTCCCATCATTCGTTTGAGGAAAATGTAGCGATTTCTCAAAAAGTTGTGGAAGCAGCACATGCAGTGGGCGTCTCAGTTGAAGCAGAATTAGGGACGATCGGTGATACAGGGAACACTGTTGAAGGTGGTGTTAGCGAAATCATTTATACAGATCCAAAAGTTGCACAGAAATTTATTGAAGAAACAGGTGTAGATAGTTTAGCTGTGGCAATCGGAACAGCCCATGGAATTTATCCGAAAGATGTTGATCCAGAGTTACGTTTAGATATTTTAGAAGAGATTGAATATTTGACGGATGTACCATTGGTTTTACATGGTGGTTCAAGTAATCCGGATGATGAAATTGCAAAAGCTGTAGTTATGGGAGTCAATAAAATCAATATTTCTAGTGACATCAAAATTGTTTTCGCAGACAAACTACGTGAAATCTTAAATGAAGGAAATCTAGAAATTCGTGAACCAAATGTTTTGTTCCCACCATGTATGGAAGCTACAAAAAAAGTTGTATTACAAAAAATCCACTTATTTAAAGCTGACAATAAAGCTAAATACTACACTATATCTAAATAGGAGAGGAGCTTAGTCTATGAAGATTGTTGGGATTGCTGCATGTACAGCGGGAATTGCGCACACTTATATTGCCCAAGAAAAATTACTCAAAGCTGCTAAGGAACGAGGTCATGAGATCCATGTGGAAACACAAGGATTGGCTGGGACGCAAGATGCCTTGCTAGCAAAAGATATCGAAGCTGCCGACATTGTATTGATTGCTGCAGATATCAAGGTAAGCGGTCGTAGTCGTTTCACAGGAAAACGTATCGTTGATGTGCCTACAAGTTTAGTGGTCAAATCACCAAATAAACTGATAGAAAAACTAGAAGAGATGCTCAAATAAATTTCAGGAGGACAAAATGGATAAAATCAAGACTTTAGGCATCAAAAAACATTTGATGACTGCAATTTCATTCTTTTTACCAATCGTTGTTGCTTCAGGTTTTTTATTGGCAATTGGGAATATGTTAGATGGTGTTTCCATTGAAAATTTTTCCGAGGGCTTTGAATTTGCAGATACCTTGACCTCAATGGGGAATTATGGGTTAGGTTTGCTGCCAATGATTGTTGCTTGCGCAATTTCTTATTCTATTGCTGACAAACCGGGAATCGCCCCTGGTTTGATTATTGGGATGGTTGCAAAAGGAATTGGCGCTGGTTTTCTAGGAGGAATGCTTGGTGGATATGTCTCGGGAATCATCGTAGTACTTTTGACGGCGGGGATCAAAGTACCTAAATGGATGGAAGGGCTGATGCCAACGCTTGTTTTACCATTTCTTAGTTCATTGATTGCGGGTTTAGTGATGTACTATGGGATTGGCACGCCGATCAATTGGTTTACGAATTTGATTACGAACTATTTGACTGGCTTAGATACTTCTTCACTTTTCTTATATGGTGCAGTAATTGGCGTGCTTTCTGCCATTGATTATGGCGGAGCAATCAATAAGGTCGTCTTTGCTTTTGTTTTTGCTTTATTCTCAGAAGGAATCTATGAACCAGTAACCGTTCTGATTTTAGCATCAATGGTAACTCCTTTTGGTTTGACGATGGCATTTTTCCTTGGAAAGATCATTCAAAAAGAAATTTTTAACCGTCAAGAAATCGAAACGTTAAAAACCGCTTTTCCGATGGGCATTTGTCAAATTACAGAAGGTTGTTTCCCTATTGTGTTGAATGATTTAGTCCGAAATGTTATTGCTACTGGTGTTGGTGGTGGAATCGGTGGCGGATTAAGTATGTTATGGGGAGCTGATAGCCATATTCCTGCTTCTGGGATGTTCGCTGTCGCTACGATGACTAGACCTTGGGCGTTCATAGGTGCATTAGTGATAGGTTCGTTTGCTACGGCTGTGACGATTTTGGTTTTGAAGAAACGTGTGGATCCAAATGCAGAAGTTATAGTAGTCGAAAAAGCAGAAGAAGAAATTTCTTGGGATGATCTGACAATCAATTGAGGAGAATAATGATGGACTATCAAACAAAAGTAAAGCAACTTTTTTTGGATTCCGGAATGGTTTTTACAAATAAAGAGCTAGAAACAATTGAATTTGTTGACTTTGGCTTAGGTGCTATCGAAATTGAAGGACTAAACTTATTTGTATATGAAAATAATGAGCGGTATTGTGGGAAAGAATTAGCTTTGTTACCTTATCAAACGTGTCCAGAGCATCGACATCCGCCGAGAAAAAATGATCTTGGTAAAAGAGAAACTTTTCGGTGTCGGAAAGGAATCGTTTATTTATATGTCGAAGGAGACGGACCAGAAGTTCTATCATGCAAATTGCCTGAAAACAGTCAAGCAACTTATACAGTAAGAAAAGAAATTGTTTTATACCCTGGTGATCAGTATACGATTGAGCCCAATATCAAACATTGGTTTCAAGCAGGTGAGACCGGGGCTGTAGTAACGGAATTTTCTTCTAGTAGCGATGATGCGAGTGATATTTTCACTAATCCGCTGATTCAACGGTAGTAAAAGGGAAAACCAAAATACTTGAAGAATGAAAAGATAGTTAGTTTCTTTTGTCAAAAAAAGATGGAAGAGGTCTAGAATTTTTCTGGCCTCTTTTTTTGCGTTTTGCGAAACATATTTATTTGGTGAAACATAACAAATAAAAAAATTTTTAGAGAAAAATTTGAACATAGGTTAATCAAGTGGAAGAGACGAAACAACCTGTGTTTTAAAAAAATGTGTTATTCTTTCACACAAGATAATAAATAAGCGAATGGGAAAGAAAGTCATTTCAATTATCTGTAAATATGTTATTTTTTTATCTTTTTCATGAAAAAGATAAAATAAAAGTTTTATAAACGAAGCACTATATATAGTGTGTTTTTTACTATATACCACTAAAAATGCACAAAATCTAGTCTTTTATTTTAAAAAAACAAGAGTAGAATGAAGATAGATTTTAAAGCGAGGAAGTGTTTTTTTGAAACTGACTGTTTTTTGCGGTTCCCGTTTTGGCGAAAAAGAAAGTTACAAATTTATTGCCCAAACGTTAGGAAAATATATGGCACAAGAAGAAATAGAGCTGGTTTATGGTGGTTCAAATGCGGGAATTATGGGAATCATTAGCCAAACTGTGCTGGAAAATGATGGAAAAGTTACTGGAATCTATCCAACTGGTTTATTCAAAGCAGAAACGCCAGCCGAAGAAGTAACAACGTTCATCTCAACAGAAACAATTGATGAACGAAAAGAGTTATTGTTTAGTGAGGGTGACGCTGTTTTAGTGTTTCCAGGAGGATTAGGCACACTAGAAGAATTTTCTCAACTGCTTTCTTGGATCGCTATCGGATTAGTGCCAGAAAAACCAATCGGAATTTTGGATATTGGTGGGTATTATGCAGGATTAGAGCAGCTATTGAAGAATTTTGCCAAAGAAGGATTTATGGAAGAAAAATGGCTGGATCAAGTCGTTTTTTCAAATAACCCATTAAAGTTAGTTGATTTATTAAGAGGGACGCATCATGAGAAACGTCCTTTAGTGAAGGAGATTTATTAATGAGCCAGATTTATTTAGCAGGACCATTTTTTTCAGAGGATCAAGTTGAACGTATTCAACGAATCGAACAAGCACTAGAAAACAATACAACCATTTCAACCTTTTATTCGCCACGACATCATCAAGAAAGCAATTATGAAATGTTTAGTGCAGGATGGGCACAGGAAGTGTATCAACGAGATATGACGGAAGTAACCGATGCTCAAATCGTAGTGGCTATTTTGGATTTTGAATATCAAACGATTGATCCTGGTACTGCTTATGAGCTAGGCGTTGCGACAATGTTAAACAAACCAATAATTATTTTTCAAGAAGAAACAGTATCAGTGAATTTGATGGTTACAGAAAGCCTTCATGCTTATTTAAAAACTGTCGAAGAAATTCAGCAATATGATTTTGAAAAAATGCCGAAACAAGCATATATTGGTGAGTATTTATAGAAAAGGAAGGGTTGTATGTCAGTGATTTTAATTTCAGGAACGATTGGTGCAGGAAAAAGTAGTTTAACAGATATGCTTGCAACTGAAATCCGCTCAAAACCATTTTATGAAAGTGTAGAAGATAACGAGGTGTTACCACTTTTTTATTCCAATCCAGAGCAGTACGCATTTTTATTGCAAATATTCTTTTTGAATAAACGATTTTTGGCGATGAAAAACGCGTTGATCAATGATGATAATGTTCTTGATCGTTCAATTTATGAAGATAGTTTATTGTTTCATCTAAATGCAGATCTTGGTCGTGTGACGGATATCGAAGTACAGCAGTATGATAACTTATTGGATACGATGTTGAATGAGTTAGATGACGTAGCACCTAAAAAGCGTCCTGATCTAATGGTTCATATCAAAGTTTCTTTGGACACGATGTTAAGTCGAATCAAAAAACGTGGTCGTGATTATGAACAATTAGAAAGTGATGAAACATTATACGATTATTATCAACAATTGAATGAACGTTATAACCAATGGTACGAAAACTTCGATGTGTGTCCTAAGATCCAAATTGATGGGGATCAATTTGATTTTGTTGAAAAACCAGAGCATGCGAAAGAAGTCATTGAACAAATCAAACAAAAATTGATTGATTTAGAGGGAGCGCCTGCTGGAAGTTATTACACAGATAATCATTTAGCAAAAGGACAAGAATTAGGATAAATAAAAGAGACATCGTGATTTTCTCACGATGTCTCTTAATCAATTATTGTGGCTTATTGCTCACTTTTTGAATGTTATCTGTAACATACGCATCAAAAGATTTGAACGAGTCTTGAATCAGTTTATGGCAGTTATCACAAATGCTTAAACTTCCTTGATCGCTAAATTCTGTATGGATATTTTTATTACTGGTGCATGTACAATAGTCATGACTATCAAATATATTCATTTTTTTCTCCTTAGTAACCAATCTAACTTTCCCAATATAACAGAAAAAAAGAAAATAAGGAGAAAAATTAAGATAATTTAACGTGTTATAGCTTTTTATTTTTTTATAAAAAAAGCAATGACGAATTATGGATTGTCATTGCAAATCATATGCTGGAACATTATTGTTCAAATACTATAAACGTTTCCATCTTCATCTTTTATCTGATAGTTACCAATTTTAGTAAAGACAATGGAAACTTCTTTTTTGTCTGCCATCCCAGTAATTGTGTAAGTGTCCCCTTTTGTGTCAATCTTAATGGATGTTAATATAATGTTTTCGCTGGACTCAGAAGAAGTTGTACTGTCTTCATTGTAGGTGCGTAACCATTCCATCTTATCCTCGGTAAACGTGATTTTCCCACTAACTAAATTCATGTTTTTACGCACTTTCAAAGAATAAACACTATTTGAAATATCAGTTTTTTCTGCTTTAAGCGTAGAAGATTCGGTGGTTTCGTTCGTTGATTGGTTTGATCCACCCAGCATATTACAGCCAGTTAAGGTAAAAAGTACCAGTCCTAGAGTAAATATAGCCAATAGTTTCTTCAAAATACTGCCTCCGTCTAATAGGATAAAGAAATTATACCATTTGAATGAAAAACAGGAAACTAAGGATTGCAAAAATGTTTTTAAAGAAAACGCTTAGAAAATAGTTGCAACTTAGAAAAGTGTTTGTTATATTGTTTTTGAACCGGTTCAAAAATCGGCAAACAAATGAATATACTTCACTAAAAAAAGAGGTGAACAGGTTGAGTTCAATTCGTGAAGTAGCCAAATTAGCAGGCGTTTCTACAGGTAGCGTCTCACGTTACCTGAATGGTCAGACACTAAAAGTAGCCAATATGGAAAAGATTGCTGCAGCAATCGATCAATTGAATTACAAAGAGAATATTATTGCTAAGGGGTTAAAAAACAATCGAAGTTTTTCAGTCGGATTGTTAATGAATAATTTATCAAGTCGGCTAAGTGCGGATATCGTAGCAAGTATTGAAGCATTGATGGAAGCCAATGGCTACAGTTTATTTTTAAGTTGTTTCAATGGTGAAGCACAATTAGTTTCACAAAAAATCGACTATCTACTTTCACATGCTATTGATGGACTGATTCTTTTTGAAGTAGACGAAACTTGGCCGGGAATGGAAAAACTAGCAGAGCTGACGATTCCAATCATTTCATTAAATACACCTAATCAGTTGGAAAATGTGGATTCGATTTTGGTCAATGATCGCAAAAGTGTACGCGAAACAATTGAACAAATGATTGTGATGGGACATCAGTCAATTGGTATTATCGCAGCACCACAAACAGAATATGTAGCCAGAGAGCGATTAGCTGGAGCTTTGGAAGCCAAAAAATATAGCGCAAAAGAAATAACTATTAACGTATACACTGGCGATTATTCACGATTGAGTGGTTTTGATGGTGCAAAAGAATTGCTAGCAAAAAACATAACAGCCTTATTTGTTTGTAACTATAATATGTCTATTGGAGCACTTGAATATTTTAACAAAAGTGATCAACAAATTGACCAAGAAATTTGTTTTGCACACTACGACTACCTAGATGAACTGCAAACAGTATTACCAGAACGAATGATCATCCAACAGCCCGCTGCAATGATTGGCGAATTATGTGGGAAGCGTTTGATTGAAAGAATGGAATACCCGCGTACAAGTGGTAAAACGATTCTTTTAGAAAATAAAATTTATGGAATGACCAAAAATAATAAAAAAAAGAGGACGAGCAAATGACAAACTATCAATTTCCTGAAAACTTCTGGTGGGGTTCAGCTGCAAGTGGACCACAAACAGAAGGACGCGTAGCAAACGATGGTAAAGGTGATAATATTTTTGATTATTGGTATGCACAAGAGCCAGAAAAATTTTTTGATGAAGTAGGACCAGGTACAACATCACAAGTTTATACCAAGTACAAAGAAGATGTTCAATTAATGAAGCAGACAGGACACAATTCTTTCCGAACATCGATTCAATGGAGTCGCTTGTTACCAGATGAATCTGGCGAAATAAACCAAAAAGCGGTTGATTTTTATAATAGTTACTTTGACGAGTTAATTGCAAATGGTATCGAACCGTTTGTAAATCTGTATCACTTTGATATGCCGATGTACCTTCAAGAAAAAGGTGGCTGGTTAAATCGTGAAACTGTTGAGGCTTATGAACGATATGCAACGATTTGTTTTGAGTTATTTGGACAAAAAATCAAGAAATGGTTTACTCACAACGAACCAATCGTTCCTGTTGAAGCCGGCTACTTGTATCGTTGGCACTACCCTGAAGAAGCAAACATGAAACATGCGGTGCAAGTTGGTTATCACGAAGCTTTATCGTCTGCGCTTGCAATCAAAGCATATCATTCGTTAGCTTTACCTGGAAAAATCGGGATTATTTTGAATCTGACACCTAGTTATCCACGTGATGAGAATAATCAGGAAGATGTCAAGGCAGCAAAATTAGCCGATGCATTCTTTAATCGATCATTCCTTGATCCAGCTGTTAAAGGTGAGTTTCCACAAGAACTGATTGACGTATTAAAACAATTAGATTTGTTACCTGAAGTCAAAGAAGGTGACAAAGAAATTATCAAAGAAAATACAGTTGATATTTTAGGAATCAATTATTATCAACCACGTCGAATCAAAGCAAAAGAAACACCAATTGATGAAGCTCTCTCTCCGATGCCAGAAGATTTCTTTGATAACTATGAAATGCCTGGTAGAAAGATGAATCCTTATCGTGGATGGGAAATCTATGAAAAAGGAATCTATGATATCTTGATCAACGTTCGTGACAATTACGGAAACATTGACTGCTTCATTTCTGAAAATGGCATGGGTGTTGAAGATGAAGCAAGATTCATTCAAGAAGACGGTATGATCCATGATGACTATCGAATTGAATTTGTAACCGATCACTTGAAGTATGTGCACCAAGCAATTCAAGAAGGAGCCAATTGTTTAGGATATCATATGTGGACATGTATGGATAACTGGTCTTGGACGAATGCTTACAAAAATCGTTACGGGTTTATTTCCGTTGATTTAGCTAAGGATGGCGAGCGTACGATTAAAAAATCAGGTCATTGGTTCAAACAAGTTTCTGACCAAAATGGATTTGATGCGTAAGAGATATGAATAAAATTTGTTTGCATTGTCAAAAATAAAATAAAAACTGTGTTTAAATCACATAAAGATTTAAACACAGTTTTTTTATTAGGGAAAGTGTTATTGATTACAATGAAATTTTACAGGCACGTTGCCTTGTTAATGATAGTTTGCTTATTAAAAAAATAACTTGTTATTTTTTGTTTTTTTACAGCTTTTTTACCTTTAGGTTTCATTTTTTGTATATAATAGAACAGGTAAATTCAAATAGGAGTGGAAGAAGGTATGAGAAAGAAACGTCCCGTTCTTCTCTTTTGGTTAATTGGTTTTTTCCTTTTACTTACTTTATCTGTAACAATTTCTGGACGAATGACAACAGAAATCGTTCATACAAAAACGGAAAAAATCGTTGCAAGTAAAGAATCAGTAGATAAATTTAGAAAAGAATTCTCAACGTATTGGTGGGAAGACTATAAATTTGAAGCCGACTATGATCAAGGCGAGTTAATGATTTATTTACCAAAAGGAAAAGAAGAAAACCAGTTTACAAATATCGATGATGTTTTAAGTGCAATCTCTTTGAGACAATATCAGTTTAAAGATGAGCGACTCACAGTGTTACTATTATCAAATTCGGGAGATCAACTAGCCCGATTAAAAAATGGAAAAGTGATAGAAGAATATTCTGACAAGGTAGATAAAACAGTAGTAGCCAGTCGTTTAGCAGAATGGAAAAAAACAAACACGCCAACGAAAACCAGTGATTCAAGTCATCAAAAAACAAAGACAACTGACTCAACAAATACACTAGTATCAACAAATTCATCTGAAAGCGCAGCTACAAGTAATCATCTTTCTGGAACAAGTCAGTAATCAAAAATAGCGAAAAAAGTTGTGACAGCTGTCGCAACTTTTTTTTAGAAAAGAGGGATAAAATGATTTCGTATCTGAAAACTAAAGAGTTAACACAACAACAATTATTTGAGTTATATGAAGACGTTGGCTGGACAGCTTATACGAAAGATATTGAGCAATTGCAGCAAGCAGTTCAACATTCCTTATCTGTTATTACTGCGTGGAAAAAGAACGAACTAGTTGGTTTGATTCGAGTCATTGGCGATGGGTTAACGATTATTTATATCCAAGACCTTCTAGTCAAAAAAGAAGTTCAAAACCAAGGAATCGGTTTTGAATTGATGCAGCAAATATTATTAGAATATCAAACAGTTCGCCAAATAGTCTTGTTGACAGAAGAGGCGCCAGCTATACGTCATTTTTATGAAAAATGTGGGTTTACTTCGGCAGATAAAGGCGATACAGTCGCTTTTATCAATCTATCTTAAACTATAAAAATTTATTAAAAAAAATCATCTTTTAGCTTATTCTCATTTTTGAAGTTCAAAATGTACGAAAAAAGTGAATAGAGAGAAGTGATGGTCGTGACTCCAATCAAAAAGTGGTGTCAAAATCGTTTGTTTATTGTTATTTTAGCAGGTGTATTTTTTTGGTTAAAAACTCTTTTAGCCTATTATGTTGATTTTTCTTTAGGTGTTGAAGGAATTGTCCAAACATTTATTCTATGGATTAATCCAGTTGCAACAACGTTGTTATTATTTGGGCTATCTTTGTATGTGAAAAAAGCGAAAACAGCACTATTTTTGCTATTTTTTGTAGATGTATTGAATACAACTTTATTATATTGCAATATTATTTTTTATCGAGAATTTACTGACTTCATCACAGTTAAATCAGTTCTAGGTTTTTCAAAAGTATCACAAGGACTGTCAGGAAGTTCCTTTTCTTTAATGAAACCTCACGACATTTTGTATTGGTTGGACATTCTGATCTTTCTTGGCTTGCTAATTTGGATAATTGTCAAAAATGTCCCCGTTAAAAGCCAGCCAGTGAGGAAACCAATGGCAATTGCAATAAGCTGTCTTGCTGCGTTTATTTTTTCTGGAAACTTAGCATTGAGTGAAGCGAATCGTCCGCAATTATTACAGAGAACCTTCGATCGCTCTTACATTGTTAAGTATTTAGGTATTGACGCGTACACGATTTACGATGGAATCAAAACCGGAATGACAAGCAGTGTTCGTGCGCATGCAAGTAGTAACGGAATCACTGAGGTCTTAGATTACACGAAAGACCATTATGCGGAACCTGATACAAGTATGTTTGGAATAGCAAAAGGAAAAAATATTATTGTGCTCCATTTGGAAAGCTTTCAACAATTTTTGATCAACATGAAGGTTGATGGAGAAGAAGTGACACCCTTTCTTAATAGTATTTTTGATAATCAAGCAACCATTAGTTTTGATAATTTCTTCCATGAAGTGGGACAAGGAAAAACAAGTGATGCGGAAAATATGCTAGAAACTGGTACATTTGGTCTGCCTCAAGGATCATTGTTTACTGAACTAGGTTCTGATAATGTTTTTCAAGCAGCGCCAGCTATTCTAAAGCAAAGCCAAGGCTACACAAGCGCTGTGTTCCACGGAAATGTTGCTAGTTTTTGGAATCGAGATCATGTGTACAAAAATTTAGGTTATGACAATTTCTTTGACCGTTCTTACTTCGAAGATACAGATGAAACTTTGGGCTATGGTATTTTAGATAAAAATCTATTCAGCGAGTCGGTCGGCTATCTTGAACATTTACAACAGCCATTTTATACAAAATTCTTATCTGTAACAAACCACACGCCGTATTATACTGATGATAAGAACTTTGATTTTCCAGGATTAAATACTGGTAACAGTACAGTAGATAATTACGTACGCACAGCTCATTATCTTGATCAATCATTGGAACAATTTTTCACTTATTTGAAAGCTTCGGGTATTTATCAAAATTCAATGTTTGTTATTTATGGTGATCATTTTGGAATTTCAAATTCTGATAACAAAGATCTAGCGGCAGCACTGGGCAAAGATGCGAATACTTGGAATGAATTTGATGATGCTCAAATGCAACGTGTTCCACTGATGATTCATATTCCAGGGTATACAAACGGAAAAGTTAGTCACACATATGGTGGAGAGATTGATGTTTTACCAACATTACTTCATTTAGTTGGTGTAGACGATAAAAATTACGTTCATTTTGGGACAGATTTATTGTCTGCTAAACATGATCAGGTCGTTGCGTTTAGAAATGGTAATTTTGTTACTCCAAATTACACTGTTTTGGGGAATAAAACATATGATAATAAATCAGGAGAGATTCTAGATACTGAGGCTCTGGGCATTCAAAAAGAAATCACGAAAGATCAAGAGAAAGTGAAAAAAGCGTTAAGTTTATCGGATAAATTGAATCAAGAAAACTTATTACGTTTTTATGTACCAAATGGATTTACGACGGTGGATCCACAAAAAATCGATTATCAAAAAGAAGCAGAAAAAAATGAAACAATTGAACAGCGAAAAGGAAAAGAATCAACTAGTGTCTATTCCAAAAATGGAAATAAAACGACTAAAAATCTATATCCTAAAATTACAGACTCTACTGTGAATTAAATGGCCAATTTGAACTTCTGAAAAACAAATTTTTGTTTTTCAGAAGTTTTTTTTATGTTTTAATATTTTTCTCCTTTTTTACGTATGTAAATAGTGAACCCAGTACTTTTTTTATTACACGTATCAGAAAAATTGATAAATTTGGTAGCCATTTTTTACCGACAGTACATTAATTTAAGGAGGAACACAGCAATGCATGACGGGAGATTGATCAGAAGCCTACGAATCAGTAAAAAATTAACTCAAGCCGAATTGGCAGAGGGGATTTGTTCGAAAACATCATTAGTAGGACTGGAAAAAGGAACAGTAAGGAAAATTGCATTTACGACTTTACAAGCAATCTTAGCTCGCCTAAATGTGTCTTTAGCAGAGTACGAAGTTTTGCGCCATCGATTTGAAGAGCCAAAGAAAAGTAGAAGAACGAGACGTTTATTAAGCAAGGTGCAAGAAGAAAATTTCGATCCATATAAGGAAGTGGGAAACAATCGAAAACGATTCAAGCAAACGGGAGATTTGTATTACTTAGTGTTGAATATTCACATGTTTTTAAAAACTGATAGCCAATTGCAAAAAGAATTACAATTTGAATTTTTACGTTACGAATGTAAAAAAATTGAAGACTATTTTATGCGAATACAAGAATACAGTCAGTTTGAGATGACAATTCTAGCTGAGCTACCTTTTTTATTTAGTGAGTCCTTCATCGAAAATAACTACGTGAAAATCAAAAAAAAATTGCGGAATTTTTCTTTAACAAATAATCCTGATCAGTATATGGATTTATTTTTATTAAACTTAACTAATCATTATATTAAGAAAAAACGATTTAAAAAAGCGCGGAATGTCAATGATGATTTATCAAGGAGTCTTGCGGCAAAAGCAAAAAATTTAATTATTTATGAAACATTAATGATGAATTATCAAAAACAGATGATCCTTGTTGGATTGGGCGAGTTAATTGATGAGGACGAGTGCGACCAACTGTTTTCTGTTTTGGAATATAGTTTGGGCAAACAGCAGCGTAAGCAGTTGGAAGAACAGTTTCGCGTACTTTTACCCTGAGAAAAAGGCCGTGTAAGAAATGTCTCGTTCAACAAATAATAATATAATTCCAGAAATTACTTCCCAGATTTTTGAATAATTTAAATGAGTTTGTAAGGGCTTTTTTGAAGCACAGTGGATAAAGGGTGTGGCGCAAAGCGCCTAGCTTAAAGTAATAAGGATGTTTTTCTAAAAATAGTTTTTCATGTTTTTATGAAAAGAGGATCTATTGCTAAAGAAGTTGCTTTGGGAATACCGTAGATAAGGTTGAGGCTCTAAGAGCTATCTTTTGAAGTAAGGTAAATGATCAGTAGAAAGAATATTTGGATAACCAGAAAAGGATGGCAATGATTCAAAAAAGTTACTTAATAGATTATTTTGACAGATTTTCTTTGAAAGAAGTGGGTTGTTGAATTGCGATGTTCGGGAACTAGTTGGGACAAAAAAAAGCTAGGAGTGGAATATCCTAGCTTTTGGTAGTGTGTTTTAAGATGGAGAACTGCTACTTTCTAGCAAATCCTTCTGTTCGTATTGATAAGGTGTTGATGGGAAAAATCGAGCAATCTCATTTTTTGAAGCATCACGAGAGTCTGAAGCATGAATGATGTTTGCTGTTCCAGGAAGTGCAAAATCTCCACGAATCGTGCCGGGCATTGCATCTACAGCCTTCGTAGCGCCTACCATTTTTCGGACAATATCAATAACGTCATCACCCTCTAGTACAAGATAAACGACAGGACCAGAGATCATGTAGTCAATCAATTCTTGGAAAAAACTACGACCAGCTAAGTGTTGATAGTGTTCTTTTGCAAGCTCAGGAGTCATTGTTGCTAGTTTCATGTCAACGATTGTTAACCCTTTTTCTTCGAATCGTTGAATAATACGACCAATTAGATGTCGGCGGACACCATCTGGCTTGATAATCACAAGCGTGTGTTCCATAAGATCACTCCTTTTATCCATTACTATAGTTTCATTATAGTAATGAAAAGCTTTTATGACAAATGAAATTCAAAAAAACATAGTTTATTGTTAAATGATCCATGAAAATAAATGTGCTTCATTTGTGAAAAAGCAAAAAATTTGAAAATAGATTTGACATTTCTGTCAATCGTTGTTACAGTAACCACTGGAAAACTAAATAAGATTTGTTAGGTGAGGCTCCTATACAAACACAGGCTACTGCCCAAAAATGTCGAGAGACGCCAATGGGTAGAACAGGAATTGTCGATCTAAGGCTTTTCATAAGGTAGCTAAAGGCAAAGGTATTTGCTTTTTACGTTGTATAGTGTCAAAACTCAACGATGAGATCGAAATAGCTTCTTTTTGCTGTGCTTATTTCAACCTTTCGCTGAGTTTTTGGCGAAAGGTTTTTTGTTGTCAACCTAACAGCTTAAATGTTAGTAATCCAAAAATTAAGGGAGCTGATTTTTGTTGGGACATTGATGTGGCAAGTACGAGCAGATTTTTGTAAAGAAAAAGAACAGATTTATGAAAGCGTAAGGGAGATGAGAACAAATGGATGACAGTTTACCGAAACCAAAGGGACAAGAGAAAAGTAACAGTTTGCTGAAACTATTATCTATCTGTTTTCAGCTCACTTATGTAAAAATACTTCTCTCTTGACCCGAAAAATAGGAAAAACAGTACAGTAAATGTCTGTTTTTCTGATACAAGGGAGAGATTGACAATGGAAAAAAAGAAAGATACGCAAAAATTATATGCAAGTTTTGCACAAAAAAGCGAACGTGCATTATTCGACTTATTCCATAGCAGCGAAAAAGGAATGGGTACAGAACAAATTGAACAATCAAAAGCACTCTACGGAGATAATACGATTTCATATGGAAAGAAAACACCTTTTTTAATTGAAGTATTGAAAGCTTATATTACACCATTTACTTTAGTACTAATTGCTTTAGGGATTATTTCGTTTATTACAGAATATTTATTACCAGCTCCAGGTGAGAAGGATTTATTCGGCGTAATTATTATTTTTAGTATGGTAATTGTGAGTGGGACAATGACCTTGATTCAGTCAGTTCGTTCAAATCAAGCAGCTGAGAAATTAAAATCATTAGTAAAAGTGACAGCCGCTGTCAAGCGACAAGGTAAATACCAAGAGATTCCAATGGAAGAAATCGTTTGTGGTGACTTGGTACGATTATCTGCGGGTGATATGATTCCTGCAGACATGCGATTACTCTCTGCAAAAGATTTATTTATTTCTCAAGCAGCTTTGACAGGCGAAAGTTATCCTGTCGAAAAAAATGCGTTAGTTGCAACGGACGGGAGTAAAAATGAAACAAGTTATGAAAATCTAGCGTTTATGGGAAGTAATGTAATTAGTGGAAGTGCCACAGGAATTATCGTAGCCGTGGGAAACCAAACGTTGTTTGGTCATGTAGCACAAACGTTATCTGAAAAACCAATCAAATCAAATTTTGAATTGGGTATCCACAAAACATCAATGCTATTGATTAAGTTTATGGCATTGATGGCCCCAACTGTGATTGTCATCAATGGATTGACTAAAGGAGATTGGCTAGAAGCGTTCTTATTTGGACTATCTGTTGCAGTTGGTTTAACACCAGAGATGTTGCCAATGATCGTGACAACCAATTTGGTTAAGGGCGCTAGCGTGATGGCAAAAAAAGGAACAGTTATCAAAAATTTGAGTGCAATTCAAAACTTTGGCGCGATCGATATTTTATGTACAGATAAAACAGGAACATTAACTCAAGATAAAATTATCTTAGAATATCACATGAATTGTGAAGGTGCTGAAGACGACCGAGTGTTGCGTCATGCATATTTAAATAGTTATTATCAAACGGGTTTGAAAAATTTGCTTGATGTCGCAATTATTGATGAAGCTGAAGAAACACTTGATACAACCAATACTCGTTACAGAAAAATAGATGAAATCCCATTCGATTTTGAACGTCGTCGAATGAGTGTTGTTGTAGAAGATATAACAGGCAAGACACAGATGATTACCAAAGGCGCGATTGAAGAAATGTTGAGTATTTCTAAATTTATCGATTTAGAAGGAGACGTTACACCTTTAACGAAGGAAAGAAAACAGGAAGTTTTGGAAAAGGTAACAGCTCTTAATGAAGATGGATTACGCGTAATTGGTGTGGCACAAAAAACAAATCCAAGTGTAGTTGGAGAATTCTCGGTTAAAGATGAATCAGATATGGTGTTGATTGGTTACTTAGCATTCCTTGACCCACCAAAAGAAACAACGAAACAAGCACTACAAGCATTGAAGGATCACGGAGTAGCTGTTAAAGTGTTAACTGGAGATAACGAACTAGTAACACGCTCTGTTTGTCGCCAAGTTGGTTTAGAAATCGATGAGCTAATTACCGGTGAAAAAATTGCTTCTATGGATGATCACCAACTTTCACAAGTCGTTGATGAAAATGATGTTTTTGTAAAACTAAACCCACAACAAAAAGCACGCTTAACTACAGCGCTTAGAAATAATGGACACACAGTTGGGTTCTTGGGAGATGGCATTAATGACGCCCCTGCGATGAAAGTAGCAGATATTGGTATTTCAGTTGATACAGCTGTTGATATTGCAAAAGAATCAGCAGATGTCATCTTATTAGAAAAAGACTTGATGATTTTAGAACGTGGACTTTTAGCTGGTCGCGAAACATTTGGTAATATTATGAAGTATATCAAAGCGACGGCTAGCTCAAATTTTGGAAATATGTTTTCTGTTTTGATTGCTAGCACCTTTTTGCCATTCTTACCAATGTTACCTTTACAAATTTTATTCTTGAATTTAATCTATGATGTTTCTTGTATTTCATTACCATGGGATAAAATGGATCCTGAATATTTAGTAAAACCTAAAAAATGGGAAGCTTCAAGTATTGGCAAGTTCATGGTGTATTTTGGTCCAACAAGTTCTGTCTTTGATATCACAACGTATTTATTGATGTATTTTGTTATTTGTCCAGCAGTTGTTGGAGGAGATTTCCATACATTGAATGGCGCACAACAAGTAGTATTCATCGCCTTGTTCCATGCAGGTTGGTTTGTGGAGTCACTTTGGTCACAAACTTTAGTATTACATGCGTTACGTACACCAAAATTACCGTTTATCCAAAGCAACGCAACTTTTGCTATGACAGCAATCACTACGTTAGGAATTGTCGTGGGTTCTGTTTTGCCATTCACAAGTTTTGGCGCAGAATTAGGTTTGATGCCATTACCAGGTAGTTATTGGATTTGGTTAATCGTAACTGTCTTAGCTTACTTAACACTGGTTACGGTAGTTAAGAAATATTATATCCATAAATTTGGCGAATTGTTGTAATTCAAAAATTAAGAAAAGCACAAGCATGTGGAACAGTTTTTCTCAAGAAAAATTTCTACAACTGCTTGTGTTTTTTTAATTTCAATCAAGTTACAAAACGTTACTGGAATGTATCATTTTTAAAATTCCCTTAAGACGAGTATATTTTTTTGTTAAAATAAAAGTTAGTTGATACATACATCAAATAAAAATACGCGGGAAAAAGGAGAAAAAATGAAAAAAACAAATTTTTTACTTAGTGTAATAGTACTAGGCGGAATCGTTTCAACTGCTACTCCTGTGAGTTTTGCAGATGAAACTGGAGTGAGCAATGAAACAGTCGTTCAATCAACAATTAACACATATGAGGATGCGATTGCTACAACTGAGACACAAAACAGCACAGCCACAACTCAAACAAGTCCTATCACAGGTACCACTGAATCAACTACTGTGGAATCAAGTGAAGTAGTTGATTCCACAGTGGAGGAAACAACACCCGAATCAGAAGAACCATCTACTGAAACACCAGAAGCTACGGAAACGGTGGAGAATCAGTTGGATGATGGAGAGGTACTTGTTCACACCACCCAAACAGATCTTTCGCAATTTGAAGTTTCTGTTGCTTCACGCTTTGCACGTTCATCATCAACTACACAACAGCAATTCATTGATAGCATAGCACCTTCTGCAAGAACGCTAGCAAGCCAAAATGATTTGTATGCTTCTGTTATGATTGCTCAAGCGATTGTGGAAAGTGGTTGGGGAAAGAGTCAATTAGCTTCGGCACCAAATTATAATTTATTTGGAATCAAAGGTAGCTATAATGGGCAATCTGTTACCTTTCCAACAGCGGAATTTGTGAACGGTCAGTGGATTACAGTAAATGCTGCATTTAGAAAATATCCATCCTACAAACAATCATTAGAAGATAATGTTCATATTTTAAAAACAACTTCTTTCCAAGCAGGAACTTATTATTATTCTGGTGCGTGGAAAAGCAATACAAAATCTTACAAAGATGCGACTGCTTGGTTAACAGGACGTTATGCGACAGCACCAAATTATGCGTCCACTTTGAACAACGTGATTGAAACATACAATTTAACGCAATATGATGAAAACCAAGCACAAGTTACTACCTCACCAATGTATCGTTTATATAACCCAAATACCGGTGAACACTTGTATTCATTAAACGAAGGTGAAAAAAATAATTTGCCAAAATATGGCTGGAAATATGAAGGTGTAGCTTGGTTGGCACCAAATAGCGGCACAAAAGTTTATCGTATGTACAATCCATACAGTGGCGATCATCACTACACGGCTGCTCAATCAGAAATCAATTTCTTGAAGAAACTAGGCTGGCGCTATGAAGGGCTAAGTTTTTATTCTGGTGGTTCAAAGGCTATCTTGCGTTTGTTCAATCCAAATGAAAAAACAGGAACGCATCATTACACCATGAGCACGAAAGAAAGAGATTACTTAGTGAAATTAGGTTGGCGCTATGAAGGAATTGGATTTTACGGTAATTAATAATTAGGTAATCAGGCAGAGAATTTCATGAACAAAGAAATGGCTTTGCACGTCTTGGACAAATAAAAAGTAATAAGAAATCATTGCTTAGAGATAGAGTGCGTAAGTGCTCTGTCTTTTTTTGATTTGAAATGAAAAAAATAGAATAATTTTCGTGAAACTTACAAGCGTTCGATGATTTTATCAATAAATCATGCTAAACTAAGGTTATTGTTTTTTGAAAGGAAACGTGGGGAAATGAAAGGCGCAATATTTGATTTAGATGGATTATTAGTTGATAGTGAAAGAGCTTATCGTGATGGTTGGGTTTGGGGCTTTGCACAATTTGGGATAGAGGTTCCACGAGAAATCGTTAATGCTTGGGGTGGAAAAAACTGGAAACAAAGTTTTGATATTTTAGTTCAATTAGCTGGTAGCCCAGAAAAAGTGCAAGAAGTACGAGCAAAACGAGAAGAATTTTTTTATGAAAAACTAACGACTGGAGAAATCCAGCTTAAACCATATGCCAAAGAAGCATTGAGTTATTTAAAAGAACAGAATTTTAAACTTGGTTTAGCAACGACAACTGTTACTAAAAGAGCGACAGCTATTTTAAATCAATTTGAACTAATGGATTATTTTGATACTTTTACTTTTGGAGATGAAGTATCAGAAAATAAGCCTTCACCAGTACCTTATTTAACCGCATTGGAACGAACTGCATTAGCAGCAGATGAAGCTTTTGCAGTTGAAGATTCATTAGTGGGTGCCACTTCAGCATCGCGTGCGGGCATGGGGGTGTTTCTGATACCTGATTCAAGTTTTGAGCGGAATTATTCGGAAAAAGACAAAGAAAACTTACGAATTATCGAGCAAGGAACAGATTTGAAAGTTGTTATTGATTTTGTGGAAAAAAAAACAGCAGAAAACTCTTAGAAAAAAAGAATGAATTTTATGCTTGACTTTCATTTATTCATCCTGTAAATTAGTCGTCAACAACCAAATATTTTTTTCGATGAAAAGGAAAGTAAACTTGAAGACTGCGTAGAGAGACTCTGGCTGGTGAAAAGAGTTCAGTATAAGAAAAGTTGAAAATGGCCTTGGAGAAAAATTTGTCGACAAGTAGGCAAATTCGGATTCGTTCGACCGTTAAAACGAACACCAATCTCTCATTACAGATGAGACGTTGGGCTGAGGGAAGGAAACTTCCGAATAAAGGTGGTAACACGATACGTCGTCCTTTTACTAGCATTTGCTAGTAAAAGGACTTTTTTTATATATTTTTCGCGATGAAATGGTAAGTACATTTGTAAAATCTTTAACAGAGAGCTTCAGCATGCTGAGAAGAAGCAAGATTAAACTTTTGGAAAATGGCCATTGAGCGATTCACCCCGAGCAAGTTGTAAGGCGGTGACGGCTGCGTCCGATAGCACGCTAGAGTATGTTTGTACTTGAAGAGGAACTGTGTGTGAATGCAGTTCGAACATGAGGTGGTAACACGCAAAAAGCGTCCTCAAGTAAGCGACACTAGTCGTTTGCTTGAGGATGCTTTTTTTTAGTATCGATAAGGGAGGAGAAAGAATGATTGATTTACGAAATATCTCTGTCACTTTTCAACAAAAGGGGCAGGAGATCCATGCAGTAGATTCCGTTAATCTAACGATTGATGAGGGGGATGTTTTTGGTATTGTTGGCTATTCTGGGGCTGGGAAAAGTACGTTGGTTCGGGTAATTAATTTACTTCAATCACCAAGTAATGGCGAAGTTTGGATGAACGATGTGGAGCTAACCAAGCTCTCACCCAAAAAATTACGTGAAAAAAGAAGAAAAATCGGGATGATTTTTCAACATTTTAATTTGATGAATAGTCGGACAATTTTTGATAACGTTGATTTTTCGTTGAAATACACAGGAAAATCCAAACAGGAACGTCAACAAAAAGTGACCGAATTATTAGATTTGGTAGGACTTTCAGACAAAGTCAACGCGTATCCAAATCAATTATCAGGAGGTCAAAAACAACGTGTGGCAATTGCCAGAGCACTAGCCAATGATCCTGAAATTTTATTATGTGATGAGGCAACTAGTGCTTTGGATCCAAAGACGACGCTTCAAATTTTAGCTTTATTGAAACAACTAAACCAAAAATTGGGTTTGACCATTGTCTTGATTACTCACGAAATGCAAGTAGTCAAAGAAGTTTGTAACAAAGTAGCAGTGATGGAAGAGGGGAAAATCATTGAACAAGGAAGTAGCATCCAGATATTTAGTCGTCCGAAACAAGCGTTAACAAAAGATTTTATTCGAACAGCCACACATATCGATCAGGCATTGGAAACAATTACTGCATATCCTGATTTTGCTGAGCAAATAAATGACAAATGGCTAGTGGAATTGTCTTATGTGGGAGAGCAAACTAATGAGCCATTAATTGCACAACTTTACAGTAAGTATCAAGTAACGACCAATATTCTTTATGGAAATGTTGAACTGCTTCAAGATGTCCCGTTAGGAAGTTTGATCGTGACTCTAGCCGGTGAATTAAATCAACGTCAAAAAGCTTTAGACTATTTATTTGAACAAGGTGTGACAGTTCATGTATTAAAGAAAAATGAACGCAGTGAACAAATAAAAGTGATTGAGGGAGGAAGATAGCATGACCAAATTCCTAGAAACATATTTACCAAATGCTTCTGCGATTCCTGATGAATTTATTGAAGCAACAAAGCAGACATTGTATATGTCATTTTGGACAGCATTAATTTCTGGAATTATTGGTATCACGCTAGGTGTGATCCTAGTTGTGACTCGACCGAATGGATTATTAGCGCATCGATTATTCTATGAAATTTTAGATAAAACAATCAATGTTATTCGTTCGATTCCGTTTATTATTTTATTGTCGCTTTTAGCACTTACTACGCGCTTTTTGGTTGGGACGACAATCGGTGCTAAAGCAGCGTTGGTTCCACTAATCGTTGGTGTTGTACCATTTTTTGCTAGACAAATTGAAAATGCTTTGTTAGAGGTTGATCCTGGAGTAATCGAGGCCGCAGAGTCAATGGGGACGAGCCCATTTGGAATCATCGTGCGTGTTTATTTATTAGAAGGATTACCAGGGATTGTCAGAGTATCTGCTTTGACGATTATCAATGTTATTGGATTGACCACGATGGCAGGTGCGGTTGGTGCCGGAGGGCTAGGTAATTTAGCCATTTCTCGAGGGTATAATCGATTCCAAACAGATGTCACGATTGTTGCGACCTTATTGATTTTGCTTTTGGTATTTTTAAGTCAATTTATTAGTAATCAAATTATTAAAAAAATTAGTCATTAATTGGGGGAAAAAGAGATGAAAAAAATTATTCGTTTAGTAGCAGTTGCACTTATTGCTGTAGTTTGGTTAGCAGGATGTAGTAAAGGGTCAGCTGAAACCACTGATAAATCAAAGGAAACAACAGTTAAACTAGGTGTGATTGGCGAAGACACCGATGTTCGGGATGACGTGAAAGATCGTTTGAAAAAAGAAAATATCAATTTGGAATATGTTAAATTTACTGACTATAACCAACCAAATGCAGCATTAGCAGATGGTTCAGTCGATCTGAATGCTTTTCAACATCAATTCTTTTTGGATAACTACAATGAAGAGCATGGAACAGATTTAGTTTCCATTGGAAATACAGTCAATGCACCATTAGGTATTTACTCAAATTCACTCAAAAAAATAACAGAATTGAAAGATGGCGCAAAGGTTGCTATTCCCAATGATGTGACCAACGGTGGCCGTGCATTATTGTTATTACAAACGGCTGGCTTAATCAAAGTAGATGACTCAAAAGGACCAGCACCGACTGTTTCTGATATTACTGAAAACAAAAAAAATCTAGTGATTTCTGAATTAGATGCTTCACAAACGGCACGTGCATTATCTGATGTAGATATTTCTGTCATCAATAGTGGTGTCGCAGTCGATGCAGGATTTAATCCAACGAGTGATGCTATTTTCTTAGAACCTGTTGATGAAAATGCCCGTCCTTATGTCAATATCATTGTTGCAAGAAAAGAAGATGAAAACAATAAAACATATCAAAAAATTGTCGATGCGTACCAAACAGAAGATACAGCTAAAGTAATCGAAAAAACATCAAAAGGCTCAAGTGTTCCTGCATGGAAAACATTTGGGCGTAAATAAACCAGCCAAGACTAAGGGAGGAATTTTTTATGAGTACAACACAAACGACAACATCTGTGAAAGAATTTATTGCTGAAAGATTACCAGAATATCAAGAGCTAGCCTTAACAATCCACGATCATCCAGAAGTTAGCAACTATGAATTTTTTTCTTCAGAAGCATTGATTAAACAACTGGAAAAAGAAGGATTTACTGTTGAAAAAGAAGTCGCGGGTCATCGAACAGGTTTCGATGCTCGTTATGCTTCAGGAAAACCTGGGCCAACTCTTGCTTTCTTAGCTGAATTTGACGCATTGCCAGGCATTGGTCATGCATGTGGACACAACTTATTTGGAACGTATTCAGTATTAGCGGCTAGCGCAGTAAAAGAATGGATTAACGAATTTGGCGGAGAGATTCGAGTCTATGGGACACCTGGCGAAGAAGGCGGCGAAAATGGCTCAGCGAAAGGAAGTTTTGTTCGCGAAGGACTTTTTGAAGATGTGGATGCTGCGCTTTGTGTTCATCCAGCCTATCGTTATGGAAAAACTACTGAATCTTTAGCAAATGATCCAGTTGATATTAAATTTTACGGGGTTGCTTCCCACGCTGCAGGAGCACCGGAAAAAGGGATCAATGCACTTGAAGCGTTGATTCAAGTATTCAACGGGATCAACGGGTTAAGGTTGCATTTGCCAAAGGATGTCAATATTCATGGCATTATTACAGACGGCGGAGTTGCCGCTAATGTTGTACCTGAATATGCAGCTGGACGCTTCTACTTGCGAGCAGCTAACCGTGAAACGTTGAATGAAGTCTATCAAAAAGTTGAAAATATCGTGAAAGGTGCGGCACTCAGCACTGGAACTTCTTATGAATTTGGATTGTTCCAAAATGCAGTAGATGATGTGGTGGTCACTCCTTCGTTTGATGCTCTCTTTTTTGATCATCTTCAAGAATTGGAGATTCCAGATGAAGAGATTGAAACACAACAACGTACAAGCTTAGGTTCATCTGATGTTGGAAATGTTAGTCAGGTAATCCCGACAATTCAACCAACAGTCTCTATTTCTGATTCGTATATTGCAGGGCATTCAACTGAATTTAAAGCAGCAGCAAGAAGCGAAAAGGGACTAGCATCGATTGCGATTGCAGCAGAACTTTTAGCGAAGACAGCACTTGATTTGCTTCAACAACCAGAAACATTAGCCAGAATAAAAAAAGAGCATCAAGAACAGCTTGCGAAGAAGAAAGAACAGGGATCTTCTTTCTAAACTGTTATCTTTTATTTTGAGTGAAGAAAAATAAATCAGATTTTTTTGTTGACAAATTTTTCTTGAGGATGTAAACTTCATGAAAGTCATCTTTTCAACAGTAGTAGCAGAGGTGTTTTGTTCAGAAAGTCGGTGGTTGCTGCGAACCGATCAAGCCTTGTTAACGAATTACATGAAAAGTTCAAACAATAAAATATGTTATTTAAAGTGAAAAACAGATCTGTTTTTAATTAAGGTGGTACCGCGGAGCAATTCGTCCTTAGTTGAAAACGGGTCTTTTTATTTTTAGTCAGAGGAGGAAGCCAAAATGAATTGTGGCGGGATGATTCGATATTATTTCTTTTTTAGTACCTAATATTTTTAACTAAAAAAGGAGAAATTATCATGGAGAAAAAAGCAAATCCGAGTTTTGTAGAAGCAACATTAGTATTAGCAGTCGTCGTATTGAGCATTGCAGTTGGGGTCGTGGGATTGAAAATCTCACCAAATATTGCCATTTTAGCAGCTATCGGGATGGTCATGATTTACGCTGTTGTAAAGAAATACCCTTCAGAATGGTTGCATGAGGGAATTATTAATGGAATCAAGCCAGGAATTATTCCGATTTTTATTTTTATTTTAGTTGGTTCATTGATCGCAGTTTGGATTCAAGCGGGCATTATCCCAACCTTGATGGTGATTGGGTTTGATTTGATCAGTGTTCAATGGTTTGTCCCATCTGTCTTTGTCGTTTGTGCGATTGTAGGGAGTGCAGTTGGTAGTGCTTTTACAGTTATGTCAACGATTGGTATTGCCTTTTTCGGTATCGGAACAACGCTAGGTCTAAGTCCAGCTTTAGTCGTGGGAGCCATTGTTTCTGGTTCTGTCTTTGGAGATAAGATGTCTCCGTTGTCAGAATCAACGAACTTGGCAGCAGCGATTGTCGATGCAGATTTATTTAAACATATCAAACATATGATGTGGTCAACTGTTCCGGCATTCGTACTTTCATTTTTCTTATTCATGTTCTTAGGTCATACGGATAAAGGTGCAAGTCTTTCAGCTATCCGTGAAGTCACAACTACGTTGGAAGCCAATTTTACAATTTCATTTTGGTCATTGATTCCACTTGTTTTAATGTTAGTATGTGCATGGCGAAAGGTACCAGCCATCTTAACCATTTTATTGAATATTGCTGTAGCAGTAGGAATGATTTTTATTCAAAATCCACAAACATCTGTGAATCAATTAGCTTCTGTAATTGAATCAGGATTTGTGGCAAATACTGGGAATGAGCAAATTGATGCGTTGCTAAGCCGCGGAGGAATCGAAAGTATGATGCCGACCGTTGCATTGATCATCTTGACTTTATCTCTAGGTGGTTTGTTAATTGAATTTGGGTTGATTTCAACTGTGATGGATGTTGTTTCTAAGCGAATGACCAGCACACCAAAATTGATTTTTACAACATTATTAACAAGTATTGGGGTCAATGTTTTCATTGGTGAACAATTCTTATCTGTCATTTTACCAGGAAATGCATTTAAAGATACCTTCAAAAAAGCTGGACTTGATCCAACCGTTTTAGGAAGAACACTGGAAGATGGAGGGACAGTTATTAATTACTTAGTTCCTTGGGGGATTGCCGGTAGTTTCGTGGCAAGTACGTTTGGTGTTCCAACGTTAACGTACCTACCATTTGTTTTCTTTAGTTTGTTATCGCCAGTCTTTTCAATGGTGAGTGCTTTCACTGGTTTAGGTATTTCAAAAATTGAAACAGAAGATGAAACAGAATTAGTTTCTGAATAAGAGCGGCATATTTAAAAACAGGAAGAATAGGTCGTGAAAAATAAGATTAGAGGGTAAAATCAAAAGTTGTTGATTTTACCCTCTAATTGTCTAGTAAAGTTGTGGTTCTAAGTGATTAGTTCCAAAAAAAAATGAGTGACTAGCAAAAATAGTTTTTTATATTTTGAAATGAATACAAGCGACATTGAGGAGTTACTTTTTAAACACCATTAAAGTAATTAGAAAAAAGAAGGATGACGAAAGGTTTGTCATCCTTCTTTTTTGTTAGGATTTATCAGATAAAGTTAAAGATTCCTTTGGTTTTCGATAGCTAAAGAAAATAATTAAGTAAAGTAAAGCAGTCAATAAAGTAACACCAAGTATATTGGTCATTAGGATACCAATGAAGATTAACGACAATGCAACTAACGCAAAAAGATTGAGGCTTTTATCGAACAAAGTACCTTTCTTTAGTGAAAGAACAAAAGCAGCAGAAACAATCATCAACCAAATGACTAAAACGGTGTAAGAAAGTGAGCCTGCTAGATAACCAAATAACTCATCACCAACAAAGTAAGAAAGGATGACACCAAGGTAAAGAACGCTGGTACAAAAGAACACTGAACGTTGAGGGACTTGATGTTTGTTTAAGACCGCAAATGTTTTTGCAGCACCTGTTTTATCCTTCAATCGGAAAAAGAGTGTACGTGAAGCTGCATAGACGCCTGAATTGATGGAAGAAAACAAAGCTAAAACGATGACAAAATTGACAATGTCCGCAGCAAATGGAATATTCATTTTTTCAAAAACCATTACGAAAGGGCTGACGTTGCTGTCAGCAAGTGTGTTCCAAGGGAAAATGATCAAAAGTAGAAATAAAGGAATAATATAGAAGGAAACAATTCGTCCCATCACACCTTTGACTGCTTTTGGGATGGCTTTTTTAGGATCGTCTGCTTCACTAACCGTAATAGCAATCAATTCAGAACCACCGTAAGAATAAATCACAACTAATAAAGAATTAATGACCCCTTTCATTCCCTGTGGAGCAAAGCCACCGTGGTTCGTCATTTGTTGTAAGGTGGGGAAAACGCCATGTCCAAACATCTGTTGTCCAACTAAATAAAGTCCGAAAAGAATGAGTGCAATAATGACACTGATTTTAGCAAAAGCTAGCCAATATTCTGTTTCAGCAAAAAGTCGCACAGAATAAAGATTAATCAGTGTTGTGAGGAGCGCTAAAACCAATACGAAGATCCAAGCAGGGACATTAGGAAACCAAAGTTGTAAAAAAGATGCCGCTGCGACTGCTTCTGCAATAATATTGATCATCCATAGTGACCAGTAAACCCAGTCAATAAAGTCGGCAGAGTGATCGCCAAGATAAGGGCGGATCAACCCAGACAAGCCATGTTGGTTCTCACCAGCTAAGACAAGTTTTCCTAAACCAGTCATAACAATAAATAAAACAATCCCACCAATAGCAAATGCTAATAAAACGGAAGGCCCCGCGATGCTGATGGCTTCGCCACTTCCCTTAAATAAACCTGCACCAATCGCGCCACCTAATGCCAGCATTGTAATATGACGTGAACTCATTTGTTTTTTTAATTTTGTATTTTCCATAAATAACCTCTTTTCTTTACATATTTCATGAATGAAAAATAACATTGCTTAATAATACCAAATATTCTGACAATTTCAACTATTCTAAAAATTTCTTTGGATACTTTAATCAAATCATCATAAAATTAAAAGATAAAAATGAAAAGAATTGATAAAAAGAGAAATTAATTTTTATCAATTCAGAGCATAATACTCGCTTTTCTATTTCTATAAGAGCTATGATTAGGAAAATTATTTATGGAAAGTGAGGAGAATAAAATGACTGACAATCATGAAATTTTACTTGTTGCAAAAGACAAAAACTTATATTTTTTTCCCTTCATTGATTCATTTGAAGTGATTTCTGGGAAAGAGCTATTTGACGAACAGTTTCTGCAAATAAATGCTGCTAAATTTCGCCAATATCAACTGATTATTTTTTTGGATTTTGGATTTGAGGTAGCGATGGCTATGCAAGTTCGTCCATTGACACGTGCAAAAATTGTCGTCTTTTTTTGGAATCACTTTAAAGAGGAACATTATGAATTATTGAGGCAAATACAAAACGAATCAGTAATTGATGAAGTTTATCATTTTGATGCGCTGGAAGCACATACGTTAGGTTTAAAACATAACAGCTCTTTTTACTCTGCCAATGTTCAATTACCACAGGAACAAATCACAACAGATTTATTTTTTGGCGCGACTGACAATGGTCGAAAGGAAATTGCAAAACAGTATCAAGCAGAATTTTCGTCAAGGGCGGTAACCACTAATTATTTTATTTTACCATTGAGAGGTAACGAACAAGCTGGTTATTTAAGTTACTCGGAATATTTGAGATTAGTGGCAAAAAGCCGAGGAATTTTGGAATTATTGCGCGCAGGACAACAGGGTGTGACATTGCGAACGTTTGAATCTATATACTTCCAGAAAAAATTAGTGACTGGAAACGATGTGATTTTTGATTATCAATGCTATCATCCAGATAATATCTTTTTATTGTCGCAACGGTCTTTGGATGAGTTACCCGAATTCCTTAACCAAGCTTATCAACCAATTGCGCCAGAAATTCTTGATTTCTTTGATGCGCCAAACTGGGCACAGCGTTTCTTAACTATTGATGAATCAATTTTTGAGCGCTACGAGTATCAAGCAGATTTGTTGGCAAGGTTGAAAAAGTGAAGGTAATTAAAAAGATACATTAAAAAGAGCGTAAGCCACTTGGTTTACGCTCTTTTTTTTATTTTGCGCCCAAAAGCCCTTCTTTTGCATGAACGAGTTGTGTTAAGAAAGCACAATAGGGTGTTTGTATACCATATTTTTGTCCTTTACGCCAAACAGCACCGTTAATGTAGTCGATTTCGGTCAGACGGTGATTTTTGATTAAATCTTGATACATTGAAGGATAATGAAGACCGATATTGGCAGGATCATAAGTTGCTGCAATATGCTCGTTGACTTCTGGTTGGTCAAGTTGAATACCTTCTTCAGCGGCAACAGCGGCAAATTCTGCAACAATCGTTTCAACGATGGCATTTGCGACAGGTTGTTCACCAAAGCCAGCGATGTTGGAATCTAAAATCGTACATAAGCCATTTAACGTACCATTGACACAAGCTTTACGCCAAATCGAATAACGAACATTTCGGCTATAAACAGGATTCAAGTTTGCTTCATCAAAAATGCGAACGATCTCATGCGCAAACGCTTCGCCTTCAGGTTCAAGATTTTCTAATTCGATTTCACCATTGCCTAATAATGTTACTTTTCCTGGTCCATCCAACCCGGCAGTCCACATCGTGATACCAAATAAAATATTTTTCTTCGGTACATATTTTTCTAACACGTCTTCATGTCCTAAGCCATTCAATAAACAAAGAACGTGGGTTTGCTCGGTAATAATTGATTGAATCGCATGAAACATGTCGTCTAATTGATTTGCTTTTGTTAAGGCAACGATCAAATCGACTTGTGTGTGACTTTCAATCATTTCTTCAGGTGAATAAATAGGAATTTTGGCAACAACTTCTTCCCCATTGAAGTCTGCAACCAAACCATTTTTGCGAATAGCTTCAATATGTGCAGGCCAACGATCAATCAAAATCACGTCATTCCCACTTTGATGAAGCATTAGTCCGATTCGGCTACCCATTGCGCCTGCACCAGCGATAGCAATTTTCATGTCAAATCTCTCCTTTGAAATTTGTTTCTTAAACAGTTCTATTCTAGTATATAGAAAAAGTGTAAAAATTAGGATTGTTTTGTTTGATAAAAACGAATAAAAGTGTCTAACTGAGAGAAAGAGAATCCCAAAATCGTACATTAGGAGGCGAAAGTAAATGAATATTTTAGTTGCAATTGATTCATTTAAGGGAAGCGCGACTTCATTTGAATTAAATCAAGCAGTCGCTCAAGGTTGGCAAGCTGTTCACTCAGCTGACCAGTTGGTGAACATCCCTATTGCAGATGGTGGAGAAGGAACAGCGCAGGCTTTGTTCCACTCGTTAGGCGGAAAATGGCAAAATTTTTCTGGAATCGATTTGTTATTTAGAAAACATGAAAGTCGCTATTTGATTACACAGTGGCAAGGGAAAAAAATTGCGGTGATTGAGTCAGCTGAAGTGATTGGAATTGATTTACTGAAACAGGCAACCGATCAGACGATTCGGCTAGCTTCTAGTTTTGCATTGGGAGAAGTGATTAAGGACGCACTAGCGCAAGAAGTCGATGAAATGATTGTTACACTAGGTGGCAGTGGCTGTTCAGATGGTGGGTTGGGCTTACTGCAATCTTTAGGTGCAAAGCTAGAAGGCATAACAGATGGCAACCCATTGCTTACAACGAAAAAAGTCGATCTTCAAGCAAGTAAAGCACACTTTTTCCGTACAAAATTATGGATTGCTGCGGATGTAACTAGTCCATATACCGGTGAATATGGAGCAGCAAGATTATTTGGGAAACAAAAAGGAGCGTCATCTGAAACAATTGAATTTTTAGATAAACAAGCAAAAAAGCTAGCAGAACAATGGTCCAAGGAATATCAAATTGATCTTGAAAAAATTCCGGGAAGTGGAGCAGCTGGTGGCATAGGTGGTGCGTTATTTTTGCTTGGGGCACAGATGATTAATGGCTTTGAATTAGTTAGCCAAATGATTGGATTAGAAGAAAAAATCAAACAGGCAGATTTGATTGTTACGGGTGAAGGAAGAATCGATCAACAGACAATTCATGGAAAGGTTCCTTATGGTGTCGCTGTGTTAGCAAAAAAATACAATAAACCGATTGTTGCTTTTTGTGGTAGTCGCCAGCCGGATCTAGGTGAATTAACCAACTATTTACCAGCAGTTTTTAGTATTCAATTAGGGCCAATTCGATTAGATGAGGCAATGGAACATGAACGAACAATGGAAAATATTGCTATTTTGGCAGGAAATATTTGTCACCTTATCCAATGTTAATTTTTTTGATTGACAAAAATTTAAATTCTATGTTAACGTAATAGGCAAATAAGCCAAAGTGAGGGATCCGTGCATTGAAAAAATAAGTCAATTGATTGAAGCTGCATTCAGACTGTACCTTGAGAAGACAAGGGAGCAGTGTGCAGATTTTCAGGATTGGCTAGTTTTTCAATGGAGGGGTCTTTTTTTGTGCCCATACCCTTGTGCCCAGTTCTGAGAATAGGACTGGGCTTTTTTTACGAGGTGAATGATTGATGTCTAAAATTGAAATAAAACAACTAACTTTTGGTTATGATAACCAAGAAACAACTATTTTTAATGAAGCGAACTTAAACTTCGATACACAATGGAAATTAGGATTGATTGGCCGAAATGGTCGTGGTAAAACAACGCTCTTAATGATTTTACAAAACAAATTACCTTATCAAGGACAAATCACCCATCAACAGGAATTTGTCTATTTTCCGCAAAAAACACAAGATACTAGTCGCTTAACTTATTATGTCTTGACTGATGTGACTGACTTTGAGATTTGGGAAATTGAACGCGAATTGAATTTGATGGGAACAAATCCGGAAATATTGTGGCGTCCATTTGATACTCTTTCTGGTGGAGAAAAAACAAAAGTCTTATTGGCATTGTTATTTGTAGACGAAGCGCACTTTCCTTTGATTGATGAACCAACGAATCATTTAGACTTAGCAGGTCGGCAACAAGTAGCAAAATACTTGAAGAAGAAACATCAAGGATTTATTGTGGTTAGTCATGATCGAACGTTTATTGACGAAGTGGTGGATCATGTATTGGCAATTGAAAAAACACAGTTAGAGCTCTATCAAGGAAATTTTACTGTTTATGAAGAACAAAAACGCCTTCGTGATGAATTTGAATTGGCGCAGAATGAAAAAATAAAAAAAGAAGTTAGTCGATTAAAAAAAACAGCTGCAGAAAAAGCAGAATGGTCTCGTTCCCGTGAAGGCGATAAAACGAAGAAGCGTGTTGGATTTGTTGATACGGAAGACCGCCGAAAAAACCTTGGAGCAATTGGGGCGGACGCTGCTCGAACAATGAAACGCTCGAAGGCAATCGTCAATCGAATGGAAACCCAGATTGGTGAAAAAGAAAAATTGTTAAAAGATATTGAATATATCGATGCGTTGACAATGAATTATCAGCCTTCCTATCATAAACGTTTGTTGAGTGTTGAAGATTTACAATTGGGCTATGAGTCACCATTGTTTAAAAAAATTAGTTTTGCGGTTGAACAGGGGGAACGAGTTGCATTAGCGGGACCAAATGGTGCTGGAAAGTCTTCAGTAATTTACTATTTGCTCGATCAATTTCAAGGAACTGCTGATGGAAAAGTGAGTTATCCTCAGAATCTTCGCATCAGTTATGTGCGCCAAAATTATGAAGATAATCGTGGAACACTTAGTGAATTTGCTGAAAAAAATCAAGTGGACTATCAAGCTTTCTTAAACAATTTGCGAAAATTAGGTATGGAACGCGAAGTCTTTCATAATAAAATCGAACAAATGAGTATGGGGCAACGGAAAAAAGTTGAGTTAGCGAAATCGTTAGCGCAACCTGCTGAATTATATATTTGGGATGAACCTTTGAATTATTTAGATGTGTTCAATCAAGAACAACTAGAGCAATTGTTACTCAGCATAAAACCAGCAATGCTCTTTGTGGAACATGACCAAACTTTCTTGAAGAAAGTCGCGAATCAAGTGATTACTTTAATGCCGATTAACTAGTTCTTATTTACTTGAAAGGTGGACGTTATTGCCAGCTTTTGGTATGTTGTAGGTAGTTTGTAAAAATCAAAGACAAAGAGCAAAGGGAGTTTTATGAGATGTTATATGTAACTAGGCATGGAGAAACTACTTGGAATGTTCAAGGACTTGTTTGTGGAAGAGCAGATGTTCCTTTAACAGAAAAAGGAAGACAGCAAGCAAAAGCATTAGCAGATAAAGTTGCGACACTTGAGGTGCCAGTAACTAAAATCATTCATTCGCCATTACAACGAGCAAAAGATACAGCACAAGCTGTTGCTGATAAAATAGATTTGCCACTAGTAGCTGACGCACGTTTGATGGAAATGGATTTTGGTGCATATGATGGCATGCCTAGTAATGAAACGATATTTCAAGAAGCACGTTTAGAATTTGGGGTACGATTTCCAGAAGGTGAGTCACTCTTTGATATGTACGCGCGTGTAGTACCAGTTTTACAGGAATGTCTAGCAGATGAAGAAAATACTTATCTGTTAGTCTGTCATAATGCGTTGATCCGGGCAATCAATGCTTATTTTACGCCAATGCCAAATGATAAATTTTTTGATTTCTTTGTGGAAAATACCGAATTACTATCTTACAACTAAATGAGTAAAAGTAGCGTGACAAAGAATAGTCACGCTATTTTTTTGTTTATTAAAGAAATAAAATTTAATTATTTTTACAAAAGCATTGAAATTTCATTTCTTAAGCGTTATACTCTGTTCATAGAAATGAAGACGGATACATAAAGCGAGGGATAAACATGTTTGGGTTTTCAATATTTATGAATGAGCCATTAACTCTGCAAAAGAAAGCGTACATTCATAAAATGGCAACTAGCGGTTTTATTGGTATCTTTACTTCGATGCATATTCCAGAAGATGACGTCAGTGCTTATCAAGCACGACTAAGGGAATTGGGTGAAGAAGCGAAAAAAAATCAGCTAGAACTAATGGTGGATATTTCAGGAGATGCGTTGAAGCGAGCCGGATTTTCGTTCACTGATCTAACACCACTAAAAGAAATCGGTGTAACCGGTTTACGAATGGACTATGAATTATCAAATGAACAGATTGCTGATTGGTCACATCAATTAAAGATTAGTTTAAATGCTAGCACGATCACACCAGAAGATATTAGCGAGTTAAAAAGGTATCAAGCAGATTTTTCTAATCTTGAAGCGTGGCATAATTACTATCCACGTCCAGAAACGGGCTTAGCTAAATCATGGTATCAAGAAAAAAATCAATGGTTAGCTGATCAAGGATTTACAATTCAAGGATTTGTTGCTGGTGATACTGATTTACGAGGTCCTTTATATCAAGGATTACCTACTTTAGAAAAACATCGTGGTGTACATCCACTAGCAGCAGCTCTAGAGTTAGCTGAGTGTAAAACGGATTTGATTTACATTGGTGATGCAGGTTTATCAGAAAGCGTGCAACGACAATTTGCAACTTATCAAAATGAACAAATGATTTCATTACAAGTAGAAGTAATTGATGAAAACTTGAGTGAATTAGTCCTAGGAACGCACGTTAATCGCCAAGACGAAGCAAGAGATGTCATTCGAAGTGCTGACGCACGATTTAAGAAAATCCCGCCAATTTCACCTAATCAAACGATTGAACGAACAGTCGGAAGCGTTACGATCGACAATGAGAATTATCTTCGTTACATGGGTGAGATTCAAGTAATCAAAAGAAATTTACCTGCTGATGAAAAAGTGAATGTCGTGGCTCAAGTGATTGCAGAAGACTTGCCATTGATTCAACAGATTCATGCAGGTACCAACTACCAACTAATTCGTAAAGAGGGAAGAAAAGATGAGCAAAATTAATTTAGAGAACTTAACAACAGAACGTAGAAACCAAGAAACATTTGGACTGGATGAGATGAGCGTAACCCAAGCGGTTGAATTGATGAATCGTGAAGATCAAAAAGTCGCAGAAGCAGTTGCAAAAGAACTAGGCAGTATTGAACCAGTGATTGCCCACACGATTGACTCATTTAAAAAAGGTGGACGTTTGATTTATATGGGTGCAGGTACAAGTGGTCGTTTAGGTGTACTAGATGCAGCAGAATGTGTACCAACATTTGGTGTTGAGCCAGAAATGGTGATTGGCTTAATCGCAGGTGGTGAGGCAGCAATGACCGTGGCTGTTGAAGGTGCAGAAGATTCATTCGAGCTTGGCGAAGAAGACTTGATCCATTTAAACTTAACGAAAAATGACATGGTCATCGGGATTGCCGCAAGCGGACGCACACCTTATGTCATTGGCGGTTTAGATTATGCACGTTCAATTGGTGCATTAACTGCAACGATTTCTTGCAATAAAAATGCTGAAATCAGTAAACATGCAGATTTCCCAATCGAAGTCGATGCAGGGCCAGAATTTTTGACTGGTTCAACGCGTCTGAAGTCTGGGACAGCTCAAAAATTGATTTTGAATATGATTTCAACAATCAGCATGATTGGTATTGGAAAAGTCTTCAATAATTTGATGGTCGATGTTAAACCAACCAACGAAAAATTAGTGGAACGTTCAAAACGAATTATCATGCAAGCAACAGAAGTTGACTATGAAACTGCTGAGCGATACTTTAATGAAGCAGAACAAAATGTTAAATTAGCAATCGTTATGATTTTAACAAATAGTGATAAAGAAACAGCGCAGGATAAATTAGTTGAGGCAAATGGTTTTGTAAAAGGAACCTTATAAGGGGGAGCAACTGATGGCTAAAAATGAATTGACTTTAGAAGAACTAGCAAAACGTATTTATGAAGAATCTGGTGGAATGGACAATGTTGAAAGCATTGTCCACTGCATGACACGCGTACGAATGAAAATCAAAGATGATGAACTCGTTGACATAGAAAAATTAAAAGCGATTCCAGGTGTCTTAGGTGTTGTTGAAGATGAACAACTACAAGTAATCATCGGCCCTGGGAAAGTAAACAAAGTTGCTCAACAAATGGTTGATCTCGCGGGTGTGAAATTAGGTGAAAAATTGCCAGAGCATGCTACAGCAGAACACGCAGCAAATTCAGGCAAAGATTTGGTGAACGAACGAGCACAAGCAATGAAAGCAGCACAAAAATCAAAACAGAAACCATCGAAAATCAAATCAATCTTAAAAGATATTTCTAATATCTTTGTACCAATGATTCCCGCTTTTGTTGGAACGGGGATTGTCGCGGGGATTGCCGCTGTATTGGCTAACTTAGTTACAGCAGGAAGTCTTGATGCAGCAACTTGGCAACAATATATCGATGTAATGAATATCCTGAAAAATGGAATGTTCAGCTACTTAGTCATCTACACGGGGATTAACGCAGCACAAGTTTTCGGTGCAACGCCAACTCTTGGTGGGGTAATTGGTGCCGTTGTGATGCTAACTGGAATGAATCCAGAAGCCCCATTGAAAAATTTATTTACTGGTGAAGCTTTGGCAGCGGGGCAAGGTGGGATTCTTGGTGTAATTTTTGCCGTTTGGTTACTTTCAATAGTAGAAAAGAAATTACACAAAGTGGTACCAGATTCAATTGATATCATCGTGACACCAACATTATCTCTGATCGCAATTGGCTTAGTGGAAATCTTCTTGATTATGCCATTAGCTGGATTTATTTCAGACGGCATGGTCGGCGGAATCGATTGGGTATTAAATGTTGGCGGAGCATTTGCAGGGTTTGTTCTAGGAACATTATTCTTACCAATGGTTATGTTTGGATTACACCAAATTTTGACACCAATTCATGTGCAAATGATTGATGAAACAGGTCGTACACTATTGCTTCCAATTCTTGCGATGGCAGGTGCTGGGCAAGTTGGTGCAGCGTTAGCTTTATGGGTTCGTTGTAAAAAAGATAAAGAATTAACAGAAATGATCAAAGGTGCTTTGCCGGTTGGTATCTTAGGAATTGGTGAACCACTAATTTATGGTGTAACTTTACCACTTGGTCGTCCATTTATCACTGCATGTATTGGTGGTGGTATCGGTGGTGCAGTGATTGGAATGATTGGTAATGTGGGTGCGATTGCTATTGGGCCTTCAGGTGCAGCATTGATTCCATTAATTTCAGATGGTAAATGGTGGGGCTATGTTCTAGGTTTACTTGCAGCTTATGCAGGTGGATTTGTGGCAACATTCTTCTTTGGAATTCCGAAAGAACAATTAGAAAAAGAAGCGTTAGCAGAAGAAACAAGTGGCAATGCAACAACAAATGAAGTTGTATTGACAGCAGTTGCTGATGGAACAGTTTTATCATTAGAAGAAGCAAGTGATCCTGTCTTTTCGCAAAAGATGATGGGAGAAGGATTTTTTGTTGAACCAACTAACGGACAAATTTATTCTCCAGTTGCTGGTACAGTTCAATCCGTCTTCCCAACAAAACACGCAATTGGTATTACAACACAAAATGGAATCGAAGTATTACTTCATATGGGAATCAATACTGTTGATCTTGGTGGGGCGCCATTTGATGTGAAAGTGACAGAAGGACAAAAAGTGACGACTGATACATTGGTAGCAAATGCTGATCTTGATGCAATCAAAGCTGCTGGAAAAGAAACGTCAATGATGGTTCTTTTGACAAATATGGATCATGTGGAAAATTTTGTTCTAGAAAAAACAGGTGAAATGAAGGCTAAAACAGCTGTGATGGATGTGAAAACAGTATAAGAAGGTTGTAGCTCCAAGCGATCAGCTCCGAAAAAATAATTGAGAAGCCACTCAAACTTTTTGATCTGAACAAACGTACAGTAATTCCAGCAAGCAACAAAGAAAAGAATCGCCCGACGACGCTTTTATAAGTGTCGTCGGGCGATTCTTTTTATCGTTAATTGGTTAAGTTTATTACCTAATCAATGTTCTTCTAGTTTATTGATTGTCAACAAACACTTGAGTCAATGTTTGATAGATTTGTGCCACATCAGTTGGTGTACCACGTAGTTCATAATCAGCTAAAAAAGGAAATCCAAACTGTTGCGCGTATTGTTTAGCTGTTAAACAATATTGATTATTGAAATTTTTGTTGCCGCTACCAACAACACCTAAACAATAGCGATAATTATTTTGAAATTCTAGATATTCACGCATCGTTTCAGTCAAAATTTCAGTATCACCATTATCAACTCCGTTCCCGCCTTCCAAATAAGTCGGAACAAATGTAAAGAAGGGTTCAGTTTCTTGTTCAAAATCACTATTTTCATGAATTTCTTTCAGCGTGATTTCAGGTAAAGTGTTATCTTCTTGATGTTGTTCTTGTGCATATTCCATCAAGTGACGAGCGAAAGCACGCGTATTACCAGAGATTGAGATATATAAAATGTTCATTTGAGTTCCTCCTATTCGTCTGTTTAGTATAGCATGTTTTTTAGGAAACAGAAGAAAGAAAAAGGCGAATGTTTATGCGGTGTTATGTGAATAATTAGAAAAAAATGTATAAAATAATAATTTTGTGAGAGTTTTGATGAAATGACGAAAAGCAACAGTGGTTTGTTATAATTTGATAAAAGCGGTTTTTTATTTGGAGGATACTTGCATGAATGAGATAGAGCGACAGAAAAAAGGGATCGGGCTAATTCCGTTAGCTGCCATGGTCATTGGTTCGGCGATCGGAGGCGGTGTTTTTGGTATCATGACGGACATCTCTGGTTCAGCAGGAGGTGCAGCGCTCTTTAGTTGGTTACTTGTCGGCTCGGCAATGTTGATGTTATCTTTGTCTATTAACAATTTGAACAAGAAACGACCAGATTTAGAAGGCGGAATCTTTAGCTACGCGGAAGCGGGCTTTGGTCGGTTCGCAGGATTTATCAGTGGTTGGGGCTATTGGCTGACTTGTTGGTTAGGAAATGTTGCCTTTGCAACGTTACTGATGAGTGCATTGGGCTATTTTTTCCCAGTATTTGCTGGTGGCCAAAATATTCCTTCCGTGGTGATGAGCACTCTTTTACTTTGGGGATATGCTTGGTTGGTCAATCGTGGCGTAGAAAATGCGAGTATCGTAAATGCAATCGTGACGATTTGCAAATTAGTTCCACTCTTTTTGTTCATTGTTGTAGCAATCAGTACGTTCTCGATTCAACAATTTATTGCAAACTTTTCAAGTGATATTATTTTGACAGCCAATGGGCAAGTTGTTCCATTTTCAAGTCAAATTTTAAGTTGTATCATGGTAATGCTCTGGGTCTTTGTCGGGATTGAAGGAGCATCTGTTGTTGGTTCGCGTGCAAAGAAAAAATCAGATGTTGGGAAAGCAACGATTTTAGGGATTCTTGGCTTAATTTTGATTTATGTGTTAGTTTCCATGCTTCCATACGGAACGATGCCCATGAAAGAACTTCAATCGATCCAAACACAACCAGCTATGGGATACGTGTTTGAGAAAATGGTTGGTAAATGGGGAGCCATCGTGATAAATGGTGGTTTGATCATTTCTTTATTTGGCGTATGGCTTTCGTGGACGATTTTGCCAGTAGAAACAATGCGTAATATGGCACAGGATGGTCTGTTGCCAAACAGTTGGGGCAAAGTAAATGCGCAAGGTGCGCCGACTTTCGCAATTGTTTTAACAACGTTATGTACAAATGTCTTCTTGTTATCACTTTTATTTACGGATAGTGCGTATAATTTTGCGTATACTTTGGGGACGGCAGCAATTTTCTTTACGTGGTTATTTCTTGGATTGTATCAAATGAAGTTGTCTTATCAACGTCGTGAAATCGGACAGTTTTTGATTGGATTATTAGCAAGTGCCTTTCAAGTTTGGGCAATGTTTGTTGTTGCTTTTAATGAAGTCATGCTCGTTTTAGTTCTTTTCTTGCCAGGTATTTACTTCTATCTTCAAGCTAGAAAAGAGCAGGAACAACCAGTCGACCATGTGAAAATCGATCGCTTCTTGTTGATTTTAGTCACTTTAGTAGGGGCCGTAGCCTTACTTCTATTTGGGACAGGAAAACTTCATGTGTAGTTGATAGCAAGTTCTTTAAAGAGTGAAAAAAGTTATGAATAGAAAGTCTTGAAATAATAAACAAAGAAGGTAGCTAAGGGGAAGAACCTTAGTTACCTTCTTCTTTGTTTAAAAGGGGAAAGCTACTTGCACACTATTAATAGCGTAATACAAATCAATAAAAATGATAGCTGTTTTTGACGTAACGTACGCAAATTGACCGAATTCATTTTTTTCTTTTTTAATGACCACTTGTCATTTTGATGCCAACGATACTAATCAATAAAAGTCCGACAAAAAGCCAAGTTGCTGTATTCAATTTGTCATGAAACAAGACAACACCGATGATAACGGAACCCAGCGCTCCAATCCCTGTCCAGATAGGATAAGACAAACTCATAGGTAGGTGTTTGATGGCTTTTGATAAAAAATAAAAACTGGCAATCATGCCAATAATCGTATAGATCGAATAATTGACTTTTGAAAAACCATCACTCCATTTCATCATTGTTGACCAGAATACTTCTAGAACCCCCGCTACAATTAATTCTAACCATGCCATAACCAATGCTCCTTTCTAAAATTTTGAACACAAAAAAGAGGAGGACCATTCCTTCAAAGACCTAACGGAATGATCATCCTCATATGCTACCCGGTGGCAGCTTTGTATTCGATTGATAGTGTCAGTATAGCACATTGTACATACGTTGGCATTTCTAAAGATAAAAAAACATTATCCAACAAAATTGTAAGAGAAATAATTGTTCTTAGAATGGTGACATTCCTTATTACTTAGTATACTTGACAAATGTTATTAAATAATGAAAATCGTTGGAGGTTCAAGAGTGGCTTTTAAAGGAATAAATAGTTTTCAATTAAAATGGTTCGCAATTGTTTTTATGGTCGTGGATCACGTAAATAGTTATTTTGGGTCACAGTTAGGTTTTCCCTTGTGGGTAGCTTGGTTAGGGAGATTTGTTGCACCATTATTTGTCTTCTTATTAGTAGAAGGGTTCAGGCATACACGGAGTCGAGCAAAGTATGCGAAGCGTTTGGGCTTGGCGGCACTTGTCACGGCAAGTGGAAATGTCGTGTATCAATTGCTGACAGGCGCTTATATTGATCCTTTGACACATCAACCTAATTACTTTTTGTTTTTAGGGCCGCATAATATTTTTCTTACGCTATTTCTTTTGTTTTGTATGATGTGGGTGCTAGCTGTCATGAAACAAAGCAGTGTAGGTCAAAGAACTATTTTGATTTTGACATTTTTAGTTTTGCTTGTACTCACGGCAGCATCAGAAGGAGGGATCTATCTGATTCCAATGATGCTTATGATGTTTGTTTTCCAAGAAGAAAGGCAAAGAAACAAATTATTCATCGGTATTTTTGTCTATACTATGATTTTACTTGGCCTAGCTATTGCTAGTTACGTCCAGATGCCGGTATATCAAAGTTTGTATGGTTATTTAACTTTTGATAACGAATTTATGATGGTGACAGTTATTCCATTAATTGGATTGTATAATGGACAATTAGGTGGAACAGGTAGTAAATGGAATAAATATTTCTTCTATGTTTTTTATCCTGTTCACCTTTGGATCATTTATTTTATCTTCTACTTGATAGGCTAAAGTTCTTATAAAAAACTGTAATCGTTGTGTGACTGATTACAGTTTTTTTGATTTTGACAACCAATTGACAGAATTTTCGCACATTGAAGTTTTTTCATTTGATTTCATCTATATTTTCATTCGGATTTGTTTTATAATTAAAAAATATCTTGTTATTTGGGGGATGAAAACAAATGGAGAATTATCTGAGCCTTTTAGGCGTTTTAATTGTTATTATTGGTTTTGCACTAAAATTAGATTCAATCTTGATTGTGATGGTTGCTTTAGTCGTGACTGCTTTAACAGGTGGTTTAGGGATTAATGGCATGCTTGAATTATTAGGAACCAGCTTTGTAAATAATCGAGGAATGGCTATTTTTATTATTATCATGTTAGCAACCGGAACGTTAGAAAGAAATGGGCTGAAAGAGTCTGCTGCCGCTTTGATCCAACGATTTAAAAAAGTTTCAGCTGGCATGATCATCGATATTTACGGAGTTTTCCGAATGATTTTTGCGGCATTTAATGTAAGCTTTGGGGGCGTTGCAGGTTTTGTTCGTCCAATTATTTTACCAATGGCATTAGGTACCGTTGAATCAAAAGGACTGAAAGTTCACCCAGAACACGAAGAAGAGCTTAAAGGAATGGCATCTGCTATGGAAAATATTTGCTGGTTCTTTGGACAAGTTTTATTTATCGGTGGTGCGGGCGCCTTGCTTGTACAATCAACACTAAAAGATTTAGGTTACGAAGTGACTTTAGGACAACTAGCCTTGGTTGAAGTACCAGTAGCCCTTACGGCATTAGTTGTTTCTAGCATTTATTTCTATTTAAAAGAAAAGAAATTAGCGAAGAAGTACTATTCTCAAGAAAAGGAGCAATAAGATGAATTTTTTTACGAATCCTGCTATTTTATTAAGTGATAAATTACTTGAAATTTTATATATCATCATGGGTCTAGTCTTGATTTATACAGGGCTACGAAATCTACTTGATAAAACGAATCCGCATCGCTATGGCTCGGCCTTTTTTTGGGCAACATTAGGTGTCGTGATTGCGGCTGGTCGATGGCTGCCACCGCTAGTAAGTGGTATCTTGATTTTTGCTATGACGATTCCGGCCATTGCGAAAAGAGTCAGCAAAGGTGACAGCCACTTGCCTTCAAAAGAATATATGGAAAAAATGTCAAGTAAACTAGGCATGAAAATTTTTATTCCAGCGTTAAGTATTGGGGTATTTGCAATTCTGTTTGCCTTGTTCACTAAGTTAGGTGCTTTAGTCGGTGTTGGTGTCGGCGTCTTTGCAGCGATGGCAATCTTGATGTTCTTTTCTCGCGACAATCAGCCTACCACGTTCTTAGATGATGCAGCTGATATGTTAGGAACAGTTGGTCCGTTGAGTATGTTGCCAATGTTACTTGCTTCATTAGGTGCTGTGTTTACTAGCGCAGGAGTAGGAACGGTGATTTCAAATGCTGTCGGTACGATTGTTCCTGAAGGAAACGTGAATATTGGGATTATTATCTATGCAGTGGGAATGGTTATCTTCACAGTAATTATGGGGAATGCCTTCGCAGCAATTACAGTTATGACGGTTGGGATTGGTGCACCATTTGTTTTTAGTCAAGGAGCAAATCCAGCGTTGATTGGAATGGTTGCTTTGACTTGTGGTTTTTGTGGGACACTCTTGACACCGATGGCTGCAAACTTTAATATTGTGCCAGTCGCTATGTTAGAAATGAAAGACAAGTACGGCGTAATCAAAAATCAATTATTTATTGCTTTATTTATGTTAGTATTCCAAATTGCTTATATGATTTTATTTAAATAATTAGGAGGAACAAAAGATGAAAGTATTAGTAACAGGTTTTGATCCATTTGGCGGCGATAAAGTAAATCCAGCATATGAAGCTGTAAAAAAAATGCCTGCAGAGATTGCGGGAGCAGAAATTATCAAATTAGAAGTACCGACTGTATTTGGCAAAAGTAGCCAAGTAGTTAGAGAAGCCATTAAAGAACATCAACCAGAAATTGTTATCTGTGTTGGACAAGCAGGAGGTCGCTCAGCCGTTTCATTTGAACGAGTAGCAATCAATCTAGCAGAAGCGCGTATTCCTGATAATGAAGGAAACCAACCATTTGATACGGTATTGGAAGAAGATGGACCAGCCGCTTATTTCACTACATTGCCAATCAAAGCAATGACTAAAAATGTTCACGATCACGGACTACCAGCATATATCTCTTATACTGCAGGAACGTTTGTCTGCAATGATATCATGTATCGTTTATTACATGTCCTTCACACAGAATTTCCGACCATTCGTGGTGGCTTTATCCATGTGCCATTTTCACCTGATCAAGTAATTGATCGCCCAGTAGGTACAGCTTCTATGTCATTAGATGATATTGCCGATTCATTAACATATGCGGTTGAAGCTGCAATTGAAAATGAACACGATATTTCTGGTAATGCAGGTACGACTCACTAATAATTAGTAATCAAATAGTAGAGGTAGAGGCTGGCAACTAACGAATCGTTAGTTCTCAGCTTCTTTTTTAAGGGGGAAACGTTATGGAAGAATGGAAAGCAGTGTTTGAAGAATGGTTTCCCAAAGAACTAAACAAAAAGAATTATCCAATCAAAGTATCAAAACAATATACCAGCAATCAACGCTTTGAAATTTATGAACGATTGACGAAACCACAACGCCAATTAGTTGATCAATATCGGCGCTATTTAATCAATTCACGCTTTATGGAAGAAAATTATTTAGCTGCTACAGACTGGGTATTTGCTGATTTTAAAATCAATCCTTTTTTTCGGACTTCCCGAAGACAAGAAAAGTTATATTGTGATTGTGGGCGAGAATTAAAAGTTCAATACATCGTTAAATCGCCAAAAACAGGAAAAATTCTAAAACTAGGAATCAATCACTTTGCCGAACATTTGCACGTTTCACCAACAATCGCGAGTTCAATCCATCAAGGGATGACAAAAGTTGATTTAGCATTGGATGAGCTACTATGGCTAAAACAACAAAATATCGAATTTCCAGAAGAGTTGTGGCAAGAATATCTCTTTTCTTTGTACCACAATCGACGAATAAAACGGCCGTATTTGCCAGACGTTCATCTGGCTAAACGAGTAGCAGATTTTCGACAAGCACAGATGCCTATTTATTTAGCAGACTATCAGGCACTAGCGCATGAAATCAAAAAAATGGGGGAACAGATTGCCAATCAACCAAAGAAAAGTCGAGCAAAGAAGGAATTATTTGAGGATTTTACAGAAGAACTAACGAGGGACGTTGAAGAATTTCTGACAAATTACCGTTCATTTTTGCGAAAAGATTGGCAAGTTGTCTTGCGAGATACAAAGGCGAAATTACCAGTCAGTTACTTTGACTCGTTGATTGCGGAACTGCGTTTGTTTAATCGAGAACAACCAACACATCAGTTAGCTGAAGCGAGGGAGTGTGCACAACAACAGCGTTTTATCCAACCGGCTATCTACACCTTGATTTGGGAAAAGTATGCTTGTTATGGATTTACAGAAGGTTTTTTTGATAGTTTGCCAAGAGTGATCCGTAATGGGTTTTTAAAAGCCCTACGTCGAGAATCCTCGCCGACCGCTAAAGTCAAATCAACCAGTAAACAGGTAGGCACACAAGAATGGAAAGGCCTTGCTCACTCGCTCCACAACCAAAAAATCGCTGAAGTGCTTGTTGATTTTGAACAACGAGAGTATGTTTTTTCAAAAGAACAAAAAAAAGCGTTAGATTATTATCAAAAACTAGAACATTCTCTTTACTTAGAAAAGCCAGAAGTTAAATCACTATTGAAAGAATTGTTATAAAAAAACTACTGTGACGAAAAAGTCACAGTAGTTTTTTTTTGTTTCAAGATGTTTTCAGAGTTGAACGTTTTGCGCCACAACCTTTATCCACGGTGTTCCCAAAACAACTCCTCAATATAGCTTGCATTCACATCAAAATATGAAAAGCTATTTTGAGTGTCTGTTCGCTATCTAGTCGGAGTTGAACGTTTTGCGCCACAACCTTATGCATGTTGATGCGTCTGATAATATTCTTCTTCCATTTTTTGCATTCTTTCACGTTCTTTTTGGTTGTACCAAGGAGAAACTGTAAAGGCCAAAACATCGTTTAATAAGTAAACAGAGCTGTTAACAAACATTGCTAGACTTGCAGAACCATGTGTAAACGATACATACCAAAGAACCATTTGAGCTAGACCAGAAGCTAACCACCAATAGTATTGATTGTTGTATCGCAAGAAGCTAATGATACCAGCTGAAAGACTGATTGAAAAAGCAATTGCATCAATCCAAGGACGAGGATCGTCAGTATAACGACCAATCAAGAAGCCTGAAACAAAATAAACAAGAATTGTGCCAATAATTGCGATGAACCAACTTTTACCAGTAAATTTACGAATTTTTGAAGCCATATTGTGGTTCCATTCTTTACTTAATAAAACCGGAATGTCCAAAGTCACCATATAAGCAATCTGTTCACCAATACTTAAATAATTTTTAGCTGAAAAGCCAACAATGATGAAACAAATGGCAGATAAAATGCCTAAGACACCATTCACAGATTTCGCAGCGTTGATCGATAGAATACATAAAACACCTAAATTAGTTCCGATAAAGGCAATAATCGATAGCCAAGTAATAGGGCTATTCACGAGTGTCATTATTTGACATCCCAGACTAAAAAAGAAAAGATAATAATTTTGTTGAGGCCAGCCTTTTAGCTGATGAGCTAGAAAATGAAAATATGATTTCATGTATAAGAACTCCTTTAGACACAAAATGTAGTGTCTCTAGATTTTTTTACCACAATCTATTGTATGCTTTTAAATGATAAAATCTAGTCTTACAATTAAAAAAAATCTGTGTTATGATATTTTTATTTTAAATTTCTGAAAAAAAGAAAACATTTCAAAGCATAGCTTAAACAAAAAAGCCAAGAGTCAATTACCTGACTCTTGGCTTTTCTTTTTATTGAAGTGAGAATGTCATCTGAACTGGATTATGGTCTGAGTAAGCAAACTGCGTATCAATTACTTGGATATTTTTGACTGAAAGATTGTCAGAAACCAAAAATCCATCAATTAACGTGACGAAAGTTTTGTTTGGCTGATAAGCTTCGTTTAAATTGCGTACAGAAGGAACTGCTTTTTCAGCTAAATTTTTGCGAACGATGTGCATGCCCTTCGGTAAAAGTTCTTCAGGGAATGCGTGTGTCCAACTTAGTTCTTCTTTTGCTTTGCCAAAAATTTTTTCGCTGTCAGGTAGTAGCGTATGATTATAGTCGCCTCCTACAATAACATAATTTTTTTCTGCTTGATCTTTTTTCAATTGTGCAGCTAGTTTTTTGATTTGTGCTTTTTGGATAGCAGGATCTTTTGTATAAGCCGAAAGATGTAAGTTATAAAGGGAAAGAAATCTGCCGTTTGCAACAGGAACCTTACTTACTGTAAATGCACGGTCTAAGTCAAAAAATTTATTGAATCCAGTCTCGATGGGTAAAGAATACCGTGTACTTTCAGCAATCATTCCTTTACTAAAAGTAACCAGACCGGATTGTGATTTACCAATCGGTTGCGTGATTGGATAAAAAAGATAAGCTGAGTTATAATTTTGACCATAAACAGATGAATAGTCGCTAAAATTTTGTGAAAGTGCGGTAACTTCATCCACGTTATAAGAACGAGTTGCCTTTTTGTCAACTTCTTGAAGGAAGGCAAAGTCTGGTTGTTGTTCTTGAATAACATCCTGAATTTTCTGTAAGTTATGTTGAACATTTTGTTTAGTAAATGCGCGTGACTCAGTGCCTCCATCCATGAAAAAACTATAATTAGGCGGATAGGCGGCATAACCAATATTATAGGTCATGATTCGATAATCTTGAGTTGTCTGGATATCTTTAGCTGCCCTACTTGACTGGATAGGGAGTACCTGATCATCGGCTTCTCGGTGATAACTTAGATACACATAGCCAACATAGACTGTTATAATAAGTGAAAGAATTGCGAGTATTGATAAAAGTATTTTTAGTGATTTTTTCATTTTTTCCTCCTTGAAACATCTTTATCTTAGCAGTAATTCAACTAAGAAGCGAGGAGTTTGTGATTATAATAAATAGATGAAATTATCATGATTCTAAAAGTTTTACTAACAAGTTTTTGTTTTAGTTAAGAAAGGAAAAAAAATAATGAACTTATCAACTATCCACCATGTAGCAATCATTGTTTCTGATTATCAAAAATCACGAGAATTTTACGTCGAAAAATTAGGCTTTGAAGTAATTCGTGAAAATTATCGTGCAGATAGAGATGATTACAAACTAGACTTAAGATTAGGAGAGACTGAATTGGAGATCTTTGGAATTGCTTCTGCACCAGCAAGATCCAATTATCCAGAAGCATGTGGGTTACGCCATCTGGCTTTTAAAGTCGATCGGATTGAACAAGTTATAGCTGAACTTCAGGAAATGGGGATTGAAACAGAGCCGCTTAGAACAGATACCTTTACAGGGGAAAAAATGACGTTTTTCTTTGATCCAGATGGCTTGCCACTTGAATTACATGAATAGATAACAAAACTGTCACTTCTTTTTCACTTGCTTCGATTTTTCCAAAAATAGAGTCTTGGTATACTGAAAAAAAATTGGGAAAAAGGAGTAAGCAAATGAAAAAAATCGTTCTTACTTTGGCTGCTTTAGTGTTCGTTGGTGTTGCGGGTGGAATGGGTTTGTTAAATGCGACTTTTCAACCAGATGATCTGAGTGAGCAAGATTATCAAATTTCTCTAGAACAAGCCATTTCAATTTTTGAAGAGGAAGCACACAGTCAGAAAGTAACAAGTATCGGCTTTTTTTTACCTGATGAAGTTAAGAGAACTGCTAGTTCAGCTTATAGTTATTTATTTGTAGACAAAGATCATGAAGTTGTTGTCAATCCAACGACAGGAAAAGCAACGATGAGAGCTGTTAGCCAACAAAAAAAACAAAATCAGAAACAATTAGATATAAAAAAACTGCGCAACGTCAAAAAACCACAAGTGGCTATGAAAGAGGCAATCGCTGTTTCTGGGAATAAACGAGCGAAAGTTCATGCTTGGGAAATTCTCGAAAAAGAAGGAAAGTTTTACTACAATATCCATCTTTTAGCTGAGAAAAAAATCCGACAATTTTTAATATCAACATAGTCCGAAAAGAGAAGGTTATCACTTCTCTTTTTTTGCATATAAGAGTAATCTAAAAGTGTGAAAACCGAAAGGAAGTTGAGATTATGGAAAAGATGGTGTGCCCACATTGTGGTAAAAGATTTGCGTATCATGAAGTTGGAAATGTTGTAGAACACGTGGATAAAGAGGTGCCAATTGTCTGTCCTTATTGTCGCGAAGAAGCAGCGAAACGAGTCTCTCACGGTTACTTTGTTACCCAAAAAATTGAAAATTATTTAAAATAACGAATTTTGCACTTTCTTTTTCCAAATGCTACAATGGCAAGAAAAGGAGAGAGAATAACTATGATTCGTTTTGCAAAAAAAGAAGACGGACCTGAAATTGCGCCGTTGATTTTGGTCATTTTGAAAGATATGGAGTTACCTTTTGTTCAAACCTTTGGTGAGCAAAAAACAATTGAAGTTTTAATTGATGCAATAGCTGATCCTAACTATCGTTATAGCTATACTCGTGGGATCGTTGAAGAAATAGATGGCAAAGTGGCAGGTATTGCTTTTGGTTACACAGATGAGGAAGAACCTGTGATTGATTTGCCTTTGGCTGATATTTTAGAAAAACATGGACTCCCACGTGATCAATATTTATTTATAGATAAAGAAACGCTTCCTAATGAATGGTATCTGGATACGATTTCTGTTTCTGAGAAATTTCGAGGAAAAGGAATTGGTTCTAAATTATTAGAGGCGTTGCCAATGTTAGCAGAAAAAGCGAACCGAGCAACCATCGGTTTGAGTGTAGACCAACAAAATCCACAAGCAAAAAAATTATATGAACGTCATGGTTTTAAGGTTGTTGAAGAAATGAAAATCAGTGGACATCAATATGAACACATGCAAAAAACAATATAAAAGTAGTTTGTAGATTGATTAGGTTTGAATAATAGAAAAAACTCCTGAGACACTCAGTATGTCTCAGGAGTTTTTTATTGAATGGATCTATTTGTAAATCGCACTAGTGTCTGTTGTGAAGAGTGTTTCGTTATCTGTTCCGATTATTGGATCAGTGATAACGTCCCACATAGCAGAATCGTATTTTAATTGTGCTTGGAACTCATATCCCATAGGTGCATCTGGGATTGGAAGCGTTGGGTATTGTGCTAAAAATCCACCGTAATCAATAGTGATATCGGCTGTTACATCTCCTTGACCAATCCAGAGTGAAGTTGGGACTGTAATCAAAATACGGTCTGAATAAGATTGAACGTTTTCTGGAGAAATTGGCTCAGTGTTATGTCCTAGAATTGTTTTTGCCGATACATTGCCTGTAATGTGTTTTGCAAAATCAGGTACAGAAGCCACGAACTTAAATTGTTCAGGTAGTTTAATCATTAGTACACCAATATCGCCATCAACAAAACCGTAGTTTTGAGCACTGTAGTGTAAATCCATTTTTCCTGTGAAATCTAGTCCTTCAATATAAGGAACCATTTGACCTTCTAAGTTTCCATTTGCAGCAACAATCAAAGTGTAAGGATCAATTCCAACGTCACCTTCTTTAACTGTTGATGTTTGAATAACGTTATTTTCTTGAACATCTGCGTGCACAAGTGGTGTTCCAAGTGTGCCAACTGCTAAAAGTAACCCTAATGAACTTGCTAAAACTGTTTTTTTCATTTCTCTACCTCACTTATTTTTTTGTTATATAAATTTTATTACATAACTGATGATACAGATGGTATGCGTTTTCGTCAAACAGCGATATATAACCATAACATCTGTGCTTTTACTAAATAAAAAGATTGTTGTGAAAAGAATAACATGTGCATTTTATGTTTTTTAAAATAACGTTTTTATTTTATGTTATGCTTTTTTTAGTTTATTTAATTTTGAAAATCAATCTTAAAAAATGAGGAATGTCAAGTGACGCAAGGAATCTAGCATTAAAATTGAAAAATAATAATAAAATAACTTTGACATTCATTTTTTTAAAAAATATTATTAAAGCATACTTAGTAAAGGGGATGAAAAAATGAAGAAACATTTGTATTGCAGAAGGATTTTGAAGGGTATTGTATCCGCAACAATGATTTTGACTTTAACGGGTCAAATCATCGGTAGTCAAACAATTATTACACACGCAGAAGAAGTTGTAGGTATTCAAAGTAGTTCGGGATTAACACAATATGTGGAAAATTTTACTCAGCTGAAAAATTATTTAGAGGGAAACAACAATATCACAAATGTGATTGTTAAAAATGATATTGTGATGACTTCTGGGATCTCAATCAGTAAGAATAAAGCATCGGTAACAATTGATTTTCAAGGACATAAGTTGACAGAAAAAAATTCCTCAAGTCTTTATGATACAATTCACGTTTCTTCTAATACAGGAACAAAAGAAGTTAATTTGAAAAATGCAGTAATTGAAGGAAAAAATTACTATGGAACGATTGGGATTGCTGAAATTGCTAAAAATGTGACAACAAATTTTGAGAATATTAGCTATACTGGACCACAGTTCCTTAGAAATTCTGGTGGAACTGCGACTTTTTTTGGAAATAATACGTTTGAAATCGCAAATGTTGATTCTGTTTCTCCAGTCAAACAATTTGCGGAAGTTGCAAATATGTCGATTGCAGGTAATTTTGATGTGAAGCATGTTGGAAATACAGATACAACCTTTAATTTTACTTCAGCTCATCCTTCCTTGACCATCAATGAAGATGCACAGGTGAATATTTTGAATGAAGGTGCCCAAGCATTCCAAAATAGTGCTGGCAACTTGGATTTAAGTATCAAATCTGGTGCACAGGTAAAATTTATTTCTGCTGCAGAACTTAGTAAAGATAATGGTTTTAGTACAGTAACAATTGATCGTAATGCGTTGCTATCAGTCAATCGTGAAAAAACAATCCACCCAGGATCACCAACACTCATTGTTAATAAAGAATTAGTAGCTAATCCTGAATCAAGTATTGTGATTGACCATAATGAGAATGTCCATGCAGATGTTATCAAAACTGGACCTGACGTGACTATGACTTTTAATGGAATGAAAAAGCTTGAATTAAAAGGGATTTTGGGGGATCTTGCGACGAACTTTGGCGAAAGAGGGATTCTTAATCTTACAACTGATCATATTGCTGGTTGGGAGACATCTATAACTGAAAAACCGGATTTCGCAGTTAATGAACACTTGGAAGCTAGCTTTAACATGAAAGGCGGTAGTATTGGAAGTGTGATCCAGTCGAATATCGCGGATATATTAAGTAAGCTAACGTACAAAAATCCTTATAAATTAGTAATTGGTGATGACATCGCAGAAGAAGTTCCTAAACCTTCCTTTAATGAAGTTTATGACAGAGATAACAAAATAACTGGGATAGGTGTTCCCGGAGATACGATCATCGCAACCATCAACGGTGTTGAGATTGGTCGAACTGTGGTAGGCTCGGATGGAAAATGGTCAATTGATATTACACCACAAGAGGCTGGAACGGTTATTACAGTGGTACAAGAAAAAGATGGGCAACAAAGTGAGCCTGTTGATCAAGTAGTGAAGCATTTAGATGTCGAAACAATTAATCACTTCAAATTAGGTTATTGGCAATCTTATGGTCTGATCTTGGAAGGATCCATTGATAATGCTGATTACGACTTGACGAATTCAGATAATGTTCATAAAGTGATGTCTTTATATGATGCTGAGAATAATGCGGTATTTTCAGTGAACTGTGTTAATACAGATTGGTATAATACAGGAGTGTACAATGGTTATCAAGCAATCATTACGAAAGATGACTTAGCTCAACTTCCATCAGGCACATATAAATTGGTTATCTCGATGTCAATAGGTGATCACTATGATTCAGAAGATTTAGATGTGACGCCAGGTTCTGGACAAAATCCAGATCCGAATTATCATACGATTTTTAAAGAAATTGGTTCTACTACATTACCAAGTAATACGACAGCGACACCAATCAATCAAGGAAATGTTGGTTATATCCAAATTGGTTGAGACGCATGCGTACGAAAACTAAAATGATCCACTTAAAAGATGTATTTGGAAATCTTCTACGGTTTCTGGATATGTCTTTTTGTTATTTTAATTTTGGGATAATCATATTATTTTCCAAAATTTTAATTGCGATTAAGAATTTAAAAAGGAAATCTGTTTTTTGATGGTGTTAAGATGTTCGACAGGATCAAAGAGGTAGAGAATTTTACGAGGGGGGAAAAATCATCATAGAGATTTTAGCATAAAGATATCTCTTATCCATATCTGAAAAGTTTGAGGAGTGTAACTATGTTTGTTTTACCAGATATTGTTTTTAATGCACTGAGTTTTATTTGTGTCTGCCTGATTATCTTAGTGTTTGGAAATTTGATTTTTTTTACAACATTATCTATTTTCGGCATAAAAAAACCAAAAAGAGATTACTCAATTGTCTCTCCAACGAAAAAATTTTTGTTTTTAGTCCCAGCGCACAACGAAGAAGATGTAATTGGAGATACGGTTCAAGCCCTATTGAATCAGCAATATGATTATGAACTTTTTGATATTGTCGTAATTGCTGATAATTGTACGGATAATACAGCGAAAGTTGTGAGTGAATTAGAAAATGCGTTAGTTTTTGAGAATCATTCAAAACCGGATGAACCAAGAGGAAAACCACATGCAATCGCGCGATATATCGAGACAAATCACTGGAAAAAGTATGATTATATTGCCTTTATTGATGCAGATAATATTGTTGATGAAAATTACTTAACCGAGATGAATTCACAAATTATTGCCCATCCAGAGTTTGTTGTTATCCAAGGATATTTAGGAATGAAAAATGTTGCAACTTCGATTACTGCTTCAGGCTATGCTGCTGTGTATTTTATTACAAATAGAGCTGTTCAATACGCTAATTATTTGCTCGGTTGGAATGCAGCAATTGGTGGAACTGGATTTATCTTGGATACGATCTACTTAGAACAACGTGGTTGGAACCCCAGAAGTTATACGGAAGATTTTGAGCTACAAGTAGAGCTTTCTATCGAAGGGAAAAAAAGTGGTTGGAATCATTTTGCAGTGGTTCATGATGAAAAGCCAAATTCATTTAAAGCTAGTCATAATCAACGGACAAGATGGGCACAAGGACATTGGTATGTTGCATTTTCGACAACATTCAAGCAAATTAACTCCTTATTTAAAGTAAAGTCAATCAATGAATTTATGAGCAAATTTGAAACGTTGTTTTATTCTTATTCAATGGTCAGACCAGTTGCATTTTTGATTATTTTATTTTTTAGTCTTCTTGATTTTAGGTTATTAGGTTATTTGCCACAATTATTCTCACTATTGATTTTTTGGGTAGGGATGGAAGCATTCAACTTTCTTTTGATTCCCACCTTGTATTTTCTTGAAGAAGCGGAACCGTATTTTAAAGCAAAGAAAACTTTGATGAGTAAAGTCAGCTTTTTCTTAAGACTTGTTTATAGTTTTATATACAACTCTTTGACATATATGATTGCGCAAATTGTTGGATTCTTTACATGGTTCAGACCCCAAAATAAATGGAATAAAACAGTTCATTCAGCCAAATTTGAAAAGGTGGAGTAATCAATGGTACGGAAAAATAAACGAAAAATTTATAGCAGAAATCTTTTATATTTACTGATTGTTTTTGGCATATTAGCTCTTTTTTTACTATCAGTATAAAGGAAATGGAGAATGAAATACATGAAAAAAATCCTGATAATTTTCGGGACCCGTCCTGAAGCAATCAAGATGATTCCGTTAATTTTAGAAATGGAATCAAGTAAAATGTTCAAACCAATCGTTGTTGTAACTGGTCAGCATCGAGATATGTTGGATCAAGTCTTAGAGTTATTCGAGATTACGCCAGCATATGATTTGAACATTATGAAAGAAAACCAAACATTAGCAGATACTACCCAAATGATCTTAGAAAATTTAGGGGATGTTTTAGAAATAGAGAAACCAGATATGGTATTTGTACATGGTGATACGACGACTACTTTTGCTTCAGCGTTAGCAGCGTTTTATAAACAAATACCGATTGGTCATGTTGAGGCAGGTTTACGAACGTGGGATAAACACAGTCCGTTTCCAGAAGAGATGAACCGACAAATGACGGATGTTCTTAGCGATATTTATTTTGCACCAACTACGATCAGTAAAAAAAATTTAGTAAGAGAAGGGCATATCGAAAAGAGAATCTTTGTCACGGGAAATACAGCAATTGACATGATGAATTATACGATTCAGGAAAAATATGAGAATTCAATTTTAGAAAAAGGAAAGCGAACAATTTTAGTCACGATGCACCGAAGAGAAAATATCGGTCAGCCTATGATCGACGTTTGTCAAGCAATCAATGAACTGATTGCTGAATTTCCAGATGTTAATGTCATTTTTCCCATTCACAAAAACCCTAAGGTACGAAATTTAGTTGCTAGTCATTTAAGTCAATCGAAACAAGTGAAGCTGATTGAACCATTATCTGTTAATGATTTTCACAATGTGCTTAGTCGTTGTTATTTAGTTCTTACTGATTCAGGTGGAGTACAAGAAGAGGCACCCTATACAGGTGTTCCTGTTCTTGTGTTGAGAAATACAACGGAGCGCCCAGAAGGTGTAGCTGCAGGAACCTTAAAATTGATTGGAACTCAGAAAGAAATGGTATACAAAGAAGTTAAAGAACTACTTGTGGATGCTTCTGTGTATGAAAAAATGAGTGGGGCAACCAATCCATATGGAGACGGCCACGCGAGCAAATATATCCTTGAAGCATTAGCAAATTATTTTCATTTTTGATTTTTTTTATAAATTCAAAATGGCTTTTGAAAAATAGAAAAGAAATCATAGTGAGAAGAAGGTATTCTAGATTACGAAAGGGGGCGTTATTTTCTAAGATGATAGAAAGGGGAAGGAGGGAAGCAAACTTGAAAAGAATCAAAAAGAAGACATTTAAAACGATTGGAATCAGTTCGATGTTACTTCTAAGTGTATCTTCCAGTTTAGTAGGCTCAAGTGTCTCGGTAGTTGCTGAAAGTTCAAAAGAAGTCGTTGAAAAAACGATTAGTAGTACGGATCCGACAAATGAAAAAGTAACAGTTGATACGACAAGTACTAGTGAGACGTCAACTTCAGAAACGAAAACTAGCACAGACCCAACGACAGACAAAACTGTAACAACTGATACAACTACTAAAGCAAGTGACGATGATCAAAAAATCAATACGGTATCTCTTGAAGATGGAAGTGTTTCCTATAGTGCAGATGCTAATGAATATTCTAAGGGTGGAAGCTATGAAGGAAAGGTTCATCTAACAAATAAAGACGGTAATTCGATTCCAATTGGAACAAAGATCGTTATCACATTTCCGTTAGATGGTATTGATATCAATGGTTTAGTCCTTTCAGATCCAATAATTGCGGAGTACTTTAATGCGACGAAAGATCCTGCTACTGGAGTAGTGACTTTTGAGCTGAAAAAAGAAATTGTGGGGAATGCAGATATTTCATTTGTTGTTGCAGGAACAATCATTGGCGAAGAGGGGAAAAGCTATAACGTGAATATTACTTCTACTGATCCAGACGGTACGACGCACGCTGTTAACAATGCGAATCCTAACTTTAAAGTAAAAGATGATGGAGAAAATCCGCCACCTGCTTACGGACTGGCAAATGCCTTTTGGGGAATCTCGACAGAAGATGCTGGTAATTTTATTGGTAAGAACGGCACAGAGGTTGAAGGTCTTCCAACAGGAATGTTTGGTCGTGGAAGTGACGTAATCCAAAACTTTGTTGAGGCCAATCCATTGATTAACTACGAGCTAGGACCAGACGATTTCTATACGATCATTTGGCAAATAATTCCTTACGATGGTGAAGGAAATCGAGTAACCGATGCGAATATCTCAGTTGATGCCAGTGATTTTAAGTTATATAACCGTTGGTCAACTGGCAAATTACAAGCAATTGATCCCAGTGAATATAACTTACGAATAGAGCCTTCTGGAGGTATTCAAAAAGTAACTGCTACATTTAGAACGAAAAATGAAGGTAGTTTACTTGGTAGCAAAGTCAGAGTCTTGATGTCAGCGCAAGCACATGTTGATAGTGATTCGCTTACTTATCATACAAGTGCATGGGTTTATAAAACGAATAAAGCTACTAGTGAAACAATAACCGATAGATTTGACTTAAATAACTTATTTAGCAGTGAAGGTGAAAGTACAATTTTTCCAAATATAAAGGCTGAAGATAAAACCTTCTATACAGGTTATTTGAATGATTCGAACATCAAAGAAGAAATCATGAAGAATATCACGGCGAAAGACACGAATGATGGTGATATCACTAAGGACATCACGGTTGATTACTCACAAGTCAATCCGAATGTAGTGGGTGATTATCCAGTTGAATACACAGTAACGAATTCAACCAGTCATACTACTAAAAAAACAGCGATAATTCATATTATCGAAAAAGCAGCAGCAGCCCCCATTACAGTGATGTACCTTGATGAAGATGGCAACGAAATCGCACCTAACAAAGTGCTCACTGGAAAAATCGATGACCCTTATCAAACAGAGGCGCTAACGATCGACGGGTATCAGCTATTGACAACTCCAGATAACGCAACCGGTAAATTTACGGATCAAGCACAGACCGTTAAGTATGTCTATCGTGGAAATTTGTTATTTGTGGAAGCACCTGAAACAATCAGCTTTGGTGAACACCCTCTATCAGGAAATGATGAAACGTATCCTATACAAGACAAAAAGAATGATTTGAAAATTCAAGATTTCCGAAAATTAGGCTCTCAATGGAGCGTAACTGCACAACTCACGCAAGAATTTACTGGTAAACAAACGGGTAGAAAACTTGATGGAACACTGAATTATAAGGATGAAAACGGTGTGGTACAAACTATTAATTCAGCTAATTCTGCAATGATTTACTCAAAACAAACTGAAAACCATGAAGTGACGGATATTTCTCAAAACTGGAATGATGACTTTGGACTATTCCTTCACGTGAAGTCGGGTGGCGCAGTGCTTGATGAATACGATGCAACGATACAATGGACTGTTGAAGATACAGTTTCCAATAACTAGGAGAGGCGATCGAGATGAAAAAAATGAAATTACTGACATTAATCGCTTCCGTTTTTATGATATTTGCTTGTTCATCACGAATTACACTCGCACGAGAAGTTGACAAACAAGATTCTCAAGCTGTTGTCGGCTTCTACAAAACTTCTGACGATAATTCGAATAGTAATTCATCAGATCAACCAGATACTTCAGGCAAGATTAATGATCAGCCACAAGAAAAAACAGAATCACCAAAAATTGACCAAAGTTCAGGAAAAAACCTTCCAAAAACAGGGAGTCAAGATGAACGTTATTTATTTATTATTGGGTTAGCCATAGTTTTATCTATGTTAATTATATTTTTAAAAAAAAGAAAAGAGGACGAACAAAAATGAAAAAACTTTTATTATCAACAGCAATCTTATTCGGTACTTTAACAATTGGTGGGACTACAATCCATGCTGACGCAGTGGATTCGAAAACAACTGACGGAAATGTCGGCTTTACTACACCTGCTGATGGATTGAAATTAATCGAAGCAGCAAACTTAGATTTTGGTAATCATCCAATTTCTGCAAACGACGAAAGTTATAAATCTGAAACAGATACAAAAGCAACTGTTCAAGATATTCGTGGAACACTAACAGGTTGGAATTTACAAGTTGCTCAAACAGGCCAATTTAAAAATGGTGAAAATGAATTGACAAATGCACAAATCACATTAGATACACCAACGTTAGATGCATCATCAACTGCGGTTGCAAACGTTAAAACAGGCATTGCATTGAAACCAACAGGAGAAGCAAGCTTAGTTATGGATGCTCAAAAAGGTGAAGGGAATGGTACAGCAGTTGAAAACTTTGCGAAAGGTTCTTCAACATTAAGTGTTCCAGGTGCTACTGTTAAAGTCCAAGGACAATACAAAACAACTTTAACATGGACATTGAATGATACAGTTGAAAATAACTAAAACTGTATAATTTAACCATTGATATAGCAAGATGACTGCCAAAAGTCATCTTGCTATCTTTTGTAATTTTGGAGGAGAGTGCAATATGAAAAAAATAATAAGCTACCTGGCAATTTTAGGGATTGCTTTATTCGTTACTCTGATTAGCTTTAATCCAGTCTATGCTTCAGGTGTAGACTATACAGTTCAACCACAGTCATCTGATAAACAAGTTGATCCAGCACTTACGTATTTTGATTTGCGACTTGAACCTAAAACAAATGACAAACTCAACGTGGTAGTCAAAAACGCTAGTGATCATGAAATCACTGTGTATACTTCTGTCGATGTGACTTCTACCAACTCAAATGGAGTGGTTGAATATAAAAATAGTAAAAATTTCCAACATACTCAGTTAAAAAATAACTTGTCAAAGATTATTCAACCAGATGTGAAAGAGATAAAATTGAATGCAAAAGAATCAAAGATTGTCTCTTACACAGTTAAGATGCCAGAAAATGAATTTGATGGTGTGTTAGCTGGAGGAATCAATTTTATTCAAAAGAACAGTGACGACAAAGATGAAGAGAACAAAAATGGGATGGCAGTTAAAAATGAATATGGTTATACGATTGCTGTGGTTTTACATGGAAAGAACAAAATCACAAAAAATAATGTCACTTTGAGCAAAATCACGCCAAATCAAATCAATGGACGAAATGGGATCAAAATTCCAATCCAAAATGAAAGTGCCGCTTTTTTGAATAAAGTTCAAGTGAAAGCTGCAATCTATACAAAGGGGACTGACGAAAAGAAGTATGAGACAAATGTGTCAGGTGCCCAAATTGCCCCCAACTCTGTGTATGATTTTGATTTAAGTTTGAATGAGAAAAAATTAGAGCCGGGTAAGTACACTGCCAAAGTCACTGTATTATCAAAAGAGCAAAAATGGGCATTCACACAAGACTTTACGATAAAAAAAGAAGTTTCGCAAAAATTAAATGAAAAAGCCGTTGTGAGGGCCGAGGACAGTTACACGTTATATATCATCATTGGTATCATTCTATTCGTATTACTTTTATTGCTTTGTATCTATCTTTTTGTTCGAAAAAATAGGGAAATTAAACGGTTGAATAACCAATTAGAAAATAAAAGAAAAGTTAAGTGAAGTGATGAAGACAATATTTTCTGATAGTGAATTTGATAAGTTAAGAGTGTTCTCCTTCATAGAAAATGCCGAAAATGAATTCGTATCTGTCAAAGATGTTGAATCAAAATTTGATATGACTTATTTTATTGCGAATAAAGTAATTAATTCATTGGTCAGTGACTTAGAGTCAATGGAGCTAGATGAATTTTTCTTTATTGAAAAAGTAAACAATAAGTACCGGTTTCAGAAGAATGGGTTAGATTCAATCAACAGACTTATTTGGAAATATGGAAGAGAATCCTTTGTTTTCTCATTACTTGATTATTCGATCCAGTTTCCAGAAAAAACAATTGAAGATTTCTCGTTTGATTATTATACGAGTTTATCAAAGGCTTATAAAACTAGGACAGAATTGATTGAATTTTTTGCTCAGTATTCGATTGATTTCTTTTCACATGACTATCTTGAAGAAGAATTCAGATTTTTAGTGGCGCAATTATATGCAGGCATCTTTAAATTTTATGAATATCCGTTCGGGGCAGATATTTTAGATCAAGTAACAGATATCATCGAATTTTTAAAGACCAAAAGAATAATTATAGATATCAATGGATTTGAAAAACTAAATTTAGAGATGTATTTGGGACTGTCCTTATTAAGGATCAAGGAACAGGTTTCAACAGACAAAACAACAAAAAAGTTGTTTGAGTTGAAAAGAGAAAATTTAATAGATATCAAGAACTACATGAAAGAAAAATCATTTAGTGAAGAAGATATAGAAATGTTATTCAACTTCCTTTATGTTAATCAGTTCATTGATAAGGATTATAATCGTTTGGATATCAATCCAGAACTGAATAAGAAGATGAACTTTATTTTAGAGCATTTTTTTGCAATTCCTGAGATTCAAGTAGAAAAAGAACGTTTAGTTGATCCCATACGTAGCATTCTGTTAAAACACGTAGTATACAAAGGATTAATAATGGATCAGCAAATTTTTAACTACTTGAATGTTTTGGAAGAAAATTATGGTGAAATCATTCAAGTAGTGAATCATTTTACTAAGAACGTGGAGATAATCAAGATTATTGGAAATCAAACAGAAAATAAATCACTCTTACTAGAGCTTACTTTTTGTTTGATCAATAAAATATCATGGAGTGCATTAAGAAAAGTAATTACGATATCTGTCGATTTTTCAATTGGTCCTGAATATAACTGTTATATTATGGAAATGATTGAAAATCTACCGTTTGCTAATTTAAATGTGAATAATATTTTTAATGAAGAAACAGATATTTATGTATCAGATGTCTTGGGAGATAATCTCAACACACATTACATCATTTGGAACAGTCCGCCAACAGCAAAAGATTGGAAAGTGTTCGGCGATTTAGTCACAGAGTTAAAGGATAAAAAATAATGAAAAAATATATGTTGATCGTATTATTTAGCAGTTCTTTGTTAGCAATCGCTAACCAGGTAAATGGTCAGACAAATGCTGATTTGACTTCGCAAACAAAGAATCAAACCGTTGAACAAGTCCATGAGCATCAGGATGTGACGGATGTGACTAGAATCGGATTTTATAGAAAAAGAAGAGAACGTTCTCCGTTATTAAATCAACCAGTCCACTTTGCACCAAGGCATGAACTTAAACCAGTCGTTACGAAATTGAATGATGGTGGCTTGCAAAGCTCTTCGTTGGGTAATATCTATAGTTCCATTTCAGGTACATTGATATTTGGTCAAAAGAGGTTGCTGAAATGATAAAAAAAGTAATCCAAATTTGTCTATATAGTATTGTTTTTTTATTTGGTTTAGGGCTGATTTTTCATCAGCAAATTCAGAATTATTTTATGGTAAAAATGGAAACAGAGTATAATATCAATCATTTTTCTAAAGAAGAAATCAAAAAAAATGAGCAAAGACAGGATCAAAATTATGATTTTGCAAACGTGGAATCCATTGGCTATGGAGAAATATTAAAATCAAGGTTAGGAAAAAATAGTTCAGACCTACCAATTATTGGTGGTGTCGCGATACCTAATATAGAAATTAATTTGCCGATTTTCAAAGGTATTTCCGAGTACTCACTTTTATATGGTGCAGGTACTTTATTTGAACAAGAAAAAATGGGAGAGAAAAATTATATATTAGCTAGTCATCGAGCCTCTAATCCTAAATTATTGTTTACACCGCTTGAGAGGATTACTCTCGGAGACAACATTTATATTACGGATTTAACAAATATCTATATTTATAAAACAACGAGTAAGAAAAAGGTACCACCCTCTGATACATCTGTATTAGCTGAGCCAGAAAATCAAAAAATAATTACATTGATTACTTGTGGCGATATGCAGGCAACAACTCGATTAATTATTCAAGGAACTTTGGTTTCTAAAATAAAAATTGATAAAAAAAGTGAATCTTTACAGCGTATATTTGATGCACCTGTTCGAACCTTCTAACATATATCAAAAAAGAAGTAGACAATGTGCTTTCCTTTCGACGAATCGTTTGTTTATTCACACATAACTTGAAATTTTGAGTTGGCGAATGTCTACTTAGTCCATCATAATAAAAAAACAAAGCATATACTTGCCTTCACTCAAGGACTTTTGCCTAAGTTTGAAGGCAGTTTTTTTGTTCATTGTAGTGAAAAAAAGCTGAATTACTAGTGGGATTCACGAATAAAATCATTTTTATAATCTCGGACATATTCTTGGATGGTTCGTGGCGGAGGATGTAATACCTGTTCAATCGTGCTCGTCACTTTTTTAGCATTCCCTAACTGAGTAATCAGATAAAGCATTACCATGACATGTACATAGTCTTTTGGTATACCACGCTGAATCAGCACTCGACGAAGTTTAAATAAAGTTGGTTTACTGTAAGTGATTTTTGTGCCCAAAATCGTGTCATTACTTCAGTTATCTCGTCATAAGTTAGTACTCTTGCTCCAGTGAGTTCTAACTCTTGGTTCAAGTAAGCATAATTTGTTAAGCAATCAGCAGCTACTTCACCAATATCTCTGGTATCAATAAAATTTGTTTTTGAATGACCAGCTAGAATAAACAGAGCATGGTTGTTCTTGATATCATTCTGATATGTCGTGTTTAAATTTTGGATGAAGAAATTAGTATGGATAAAAGTATGAGATATCTCTGCTTCACGAATCATTTTTTCAATTTTATGATGAGGAGCCACCAGATTTTTTTCAACACCAATTAAAGAAACGAAAACGATTTGCTCGATATTTTGTTGTTTGGCATAGGCTAAAAAAGAAGGTATATCTTCTTTTGGTTGTAGAAGACTACATGAAAATTTAAATTGTGAGAGAAATCAACAATTTTTATAGTAGATTAGTTATTTTAAATAAACCAAAAGTGATTTTTTAGCTTATTTAAGTTATCTATTGTTGGAATATGGGAATTAACATTTTCTATTGTTGTTATTTGATGGTAAACTATTTTTGAAATCAGCTGAATTCAAAAATAATATTTACAGGGGGAACAATAATGCCCAAAAAAGTATTTGTACTATTTTCTGTACTGTTAGTTTTACTTAGTGTAGTAGTGCCTGCATCGGTTTCAGCTCAAACCATCGAGAAAAATCAGCTATCAAAGGTAGAATTAAGCGAAAGCATGAATTTCCAAAAAGGAATTAAAAAATCAAAGCTGGTTTTTGCTAATTTATCTAATCAGCAAAAAAAAGTAGAGATAGATAAATTAGCCAGTGAATTAGAATTTATGTTTACACAAGCATTACTAATAAATGAACAAGGAGATATTGTTGGTATTGATTATGCGAAGCTAGAAGAGAAGTATGGGACAAAGCGAACTAATTCTCAGGGGTACTCCGAAATAAAAGATTTCAGTTTAGTACGACAAAATAATTTGGTGCGTGGTGCATTTTTAGATTGTATGTCAAGCTCGATAAAAGATTTCATTGGTGCAACTTTATGGTCTGCAATTATTAGTGCCGGTGTTATGGGGTTCATTAAACAAATGGCATGGCGTGAAGTAGCTGCTTTAATTGTTGAATTCGCTGGTGCAGAATTTACAGTAATAGCATTGGTAGGAACATTATCATGGATGGCAATAAACTGTGCATAAGAGACTCTACTGCTTACCATTCATTGTTTCGTTTGTTGTCATTTTCGGAGGTTATGGGGGAGTTGATCTGATTACTTCTCATACTTATAACATCATCAGATACATAAACTTGTTCATCACTATAAACATATTCATGACAATTTATATGCTAGCAAAATTATCAAAAGAAGAAAAACAGAAAAAAAAGTGGTTTTTATTTGGGTATCTTTTTATTCTAATTCTTTGTAGCGTATTCGCTCATGCAAAATATGACCATTCAATGATTCCGGTTGAATCGTTTACAAATCAACAGATGTTAATAAATGTAGATAAACGCGACTTGGAACTGACAAAAGAAAATAAACGATTTTATAAGAAACATACAGAAAAATTTACGAATATTTCTTCTGATTTCTCTTTATCTAATCTCAATAAAAAAACTGGATATCTTTATGTTGGAAGAATCACTTGCGAGTTTTGTCGGTCCTTCATACGCTATACTGCTTATACGAACCAAAAGATAGATCAGCCTATCTTTTATATAGATACTGATAGGTTGACATTTCAAGAAAAGCAGATAATGTATGCTAAGTTAAAGATTTCTGGCGTACCATCTTTTTTTAAAATAAAAAAGGGGAGTTACACACGATTTCAGGGCAATACTATCGCTGATTTTAATTATTTTGTTCAGGGCAAGTAAGTTACCTAGAATTCAATTTTGAAAGGAGGGATGACACAAGTTGTCATCCCTCCTTTTTTGATACCTCGGTCCTTTTTTAGAGTTAATTGCTTGAACAAAATCTTATTTCACAATGGCGCTAGTATCTGACGTAATATAAGTTTCCTCTACGGTTGCATTCAGAGGCTCTGTTTGTTCGTCCCATTCTTGTGCACTATATTTTAATTTTGCTTGAAACTCATAGCCAATCAAGGTATCTGGAATGGTCACATCTGGTCGCTCAGCTAAAATTTGTCCATAACTGAGTACAAAATTTAAAGAAATAGTTCCTTCATCTAATTCACCAGTTTCTCCTTTCCAAAATGTGTCGGGTAGGTGTACAATAATACGATTGTCAGAGACATCCATGATTTCGGTAGTCAATTTTGCTTCTTCATGACCAAATATTGAAGAATAAGAAACATTTCCACTAATAAATGTTAGAAAATTTGGTAAATGAGTAATCTGAGTGAATTCTTCAGGGATCTGGAGAAGAATAGCAGCGTTGTCGCCTTTGATAAAATCAGTATTCTTTACTGTATAATGAAGTGTTTGAGTGCCTGTAAAAGGTAATTCTTGAATGTAAGGAACCATTTGACCAGCTAGTACTCCACTTGTTCCTTCTTTTATTTCAGTTTGTTCCTCAAGCGTTGTAGCGAACGAATGGGTTGTAGTGTCGCTGACTTGTGCATAGGCTACTGGACCAGTCAGAGTTACAATGAATAATGTAGTAAGTAAACTTGTTTTTAATAACGATTTCATTTTTTATACCACCTTTATTTAATTATTTTTAATCATCATATCACTAATATACACGTGCTTTTTATTTGGATTTTAAATGGACTTTAGAAAAAATAAATAACAAAAGTTTTTTTTGTATATTAAAAAATAGATTTGAAAAATAAAAAGGAGGAAATAGTGAATCATTGCTAAATTAAAGGTGTAAAAAATAAACATAGAGGAGGAACGTATAGTATGGATGATGAAAGGAAGAAAGAATTAGATACCACAATTATAGAAAATAAACGATTTTGTAAAAAATTATTGGATAAAAATTTAGCGGATTTAGAAAAATTGATAGAAAATTATCAAGAAGAAAAGGGATATTCAGAAATTTTATTGATTGAAAGAATCAAAGATATTACGAAAAATTTAGAGGATATTTCAATTGATATTTATACGACTGATGAAATTGAACGCACGTTGTTCACGCTTATCTGAAAAAAAGTCTGGGACGCATTTATACGCCCAGACCTTTACTTGATTGGAGGCTGTTTGCCTAGAAACTGTTGTAGTTTTTTCCAATCATTAATACTTGGTGGATAAGCCCATGAAACAATTTGTGTACAGTCTTCAGATGATGTTTCGAAATCTTTGAGCCGGTCAGTGATGAGAATATCAGGATGATCAGTGGTCAATTTGATACTTGAATGACTGTTTAGACTTAGTTTTGAAAGAATCAACCTTTGGTATTTTGAACCACCAATCAAATCTAGTTTAAGCTTGATTTCACTAGTAACAATGTTTTCAAATAGTTCATCAAGAATAAGTAAAAAGATAAAAATAATATAGCGGTTTTGACTATTGAACATATCAAAAGAGTCATCAAATAATAAATGAATCAATTGAACTTTATCGGGAAATAACTCAATTAAGTAAAATTGTTCAACAAAAAATAAAGCATCTACCCGTTTACTATAGATTAAGAAAACATCTTGGATAAAGTTTTTCATTTTGAAAAAACCATAATCAGGATTGATTCGATTTTTAAATGAAAGATTTTGTTGATCTAATCTATCAATTATACGAACTGTTTTGGTATAGGCGACTGAAACTAACTCAGAATTAATAATTGTTGTCGACATGAGGAGGATGTTTTCTACTTCTAAGAAATATTTAATTTCCTGATACCAAGTTAACGCAGTCTTTTCAGAGAGAGCAAATCTTTTTTGCAAGTCTTGGGTAAATTGATTTTCATAGCTAGTATTTGTGAAAATCGAATCAACTAAATAATAATTTCCTTTCATTCTGATAATGCCAATTGTGACATAGTATTTAATTTTTTTCCTATCTTGTGAAGAAAGATTTGCTAGCTTGAAATGAGTTTCGATTTTTCTGGTCAGATTCTCAGCTTCCATTTCCAATTTATTGGAAAAAACATAATCTTCATTTCTAAAAATGTTGATATAGATGGAATAAAAAAGATTTCGAATACTCAATTCATCACCAGAAATACATAAATTTTCGTCCAGTTTTAAATGATAACCATTTAAAAATTTGTCTAATTTGTTAACGATGCTATAGGCATAGGAAAGGCTTAAGAAATTGTCATTCGCAAATTTAGTTACACTATACTCTTTTTTCAACAATATACGATCGAGCAGTTTGAAAGCCATATTATTTTTACAATAGTTTTGAATGAGAAGGTTAAAAAGAAAACTTGAATTTGCTTTGATGAAAACACTACCACGACTACTTTTATCAATCAAAGTAAAATCACTACGATAATAATATTTGACATCATCGTTTAAATTATCTACCAATTTAGATACTTTGTAATAGGATAATCCGCTATACTTTTCAATCTCTTGGATGCTTCGTTCCTTATTTGAATTGATTAGATAGAAAAAAATCCTTATCTTAGATTGTTCTTCTTTCGATAGTAAACTTTCCATTTTCAAGCTCCTTTTGATAAAAACAATACAAGCACTATTGCCTTTACTATAAAATAATAGAATTATAAAAATAAAATAACTCTTTTGTGTTATATATAAGAGTTAAATTGTTATAATATATTATATAAATATTATAACAATAATTAGTATAACATAAACAAAAATAACATCTTTTTTAATATTAAAATCCTGTTTTAAATAATAAAAAAGACCGTTGTATGTACGTTATAGTAGAATTTATTACAATTATTCATCCGCTGTTTATCTCAAATAAATGATTTGATTGTTGAATTATGCTGAGAATGAAAAATCAAAAAATAGTTTCCTGTTGTGTTAAATTCTGTAACATAGCAGTTGTTTTCTAATGGATTCAATCTTTAATGTTGTTATCAAAAGAGGAATTTAAATAAAATAATCATCCGATTTTTTATTTTTTAAATCAAAAGTGAAAATAAAAAAAGTATTTACTTGTGTGTTTTGCTATACTTTTTTTGTGTTGATCACAAATAGAGTAATGCCCAATTCTATTTACACTTCCATCAAACCCAGATTTATTCCAATAGCCATTAACGCTTGGTTCAGCAAAGTGATCATTGCTGGACTTTTTTTCTTTCATTTTTTACTTCATACAATACGGATAGATGAATTATTTTTGTCTGGTAGCTAATATTATTCTTGTTGCTTTCATTAAATGGAGCATTTGAACGCTGTTATTACTATTACTTAGGCTGTTTCTCTGGCTAGTCAGATCATTAATAAAAAGCCCTCCCAAAAAGATTAACTTTTGAGAGAGCTTTTTATTTGTTGAAAGGAGCTAATTCAAATCCAACCGAAAATCAAGTGGACGCTCCTTATTTTTGCTTTTATGATAGAGCCAATAATCTAAAACAGCAGCAATACAAATGCAAAGTGGCGCATCTTCATCCTTGGTCACATCTAGTACATAGTAATCACCAGTAAACAACGTAGCTTTGTTCATCGCCATGATTGGCTGATTGAAATGATGGATGTGGTAACGATGATTGTAAATATCACCTTGAACTGTCCAATGAAGGTGACGAATATAATAAAAATCACCTGGCCAATTAAAAATTTTCTGCATGGTGCCAACTTTTTCAAAATCTTTGTAAAGTTCAAAGCGAGTACCAAATGTCAGGCTGACTTGCTTGATGTGCGCAACGAGTTTTCCATTCATTGAATAAAGCGAAAGTGCATCGCCTTTCGTTCCCCAACGACCAACCATTAAGAAAAGTGATTTTCCATCCTCATTTTTAACGATTGTTCGAGTCGCACGACTAAGCTGTTTTTCTTGAATGAAAAATTCTGACATCGTTATCCCTCTTTTCTAACTAAGAACTATAAGTCTTCAGCAATCGCACGTAAAATTGCTTTGCCAACGCCAGATTCTAAATTCGTTGCAGTTGTGTATTTTGCATATTCTTTCACGTCGATTTCTGCATTTCCCATAGCGAAGCTCACGCCTGCTACTTGTAACATACTGACATCATTGAAATTATCTCCGATAGTCATAACATCGTCTAAAGAAATGCCACGGTCGTTTGCTACGTGGGCAACAGCAATCCCTTTTTGGGCGTTTTTATGATTGACTTCAATATTATTTTGACCAGAAGAAGTAACTGTTAGATTACCAAGCTCGTCAATTTGTTTGCCGACAGGGCCCAGAACACTTGGTCCTTCAGTATGGAAACAAATAATTTTTAAGACTTCAATTTCCTCATCTTGTTGTAAAAGATTGCGAATACTATCGATGTAATTAATATGAAGTAATTCTAAATTTGCAGAAGCCATTGCGATGGCCATTTTGTAAGTCAAATGTGGTAAGTGCGTTGCAACCATGGAAGCAAAACTTTCAATTCTTTTTGCTTGGCTTTCAGAATATAAGCCTTTATTTGTCGAAACTTCATAATAGATGTTGTTTTGATCTAAAATGTCTAGTACAAGTGTTGCTTCTTGATTGGGGATAGCAACTGTAAAAAGAGAATTGCCTTCTTTATCAAAAACTTGCGCACCGTTTAAAGTAATCATTGCACAATCGATACCAACTTCGTCTAACGCTGCACGCGCTTCCTGATAATTACGACCAGTGGCTACCATGAATTCGATTCCAGCTTTTGTGGCAAAGCGAATCGCTTCGGCATTTTCCGGTGTCACGCTCATGTGTGAATCTAATAATGTACCATCCATATCGGATGCAATTAGTTTGATCATAATTGTTTACCGTTCCTTTCTAATTCTTCTTCTTAGTTTACCATATTAAGGAGGCGAGGCGGAGAAGATTGTCCCTTGTTTAAGAATAATTTGTAGGTTATCCTTTGAAAAGGAGGTGGAGGATTTTGAAAGAAATCATTCATAATAGTTGGCAAGAAATCTTAGCAGCTGAATTTGAAAAACCTTATTATCAATCTTTACGTGAATTTTTAAAAACAGAATATCAAACACAAAAGATACATCCCGATATGTATCATATTTATGAAGCATTAGAATTAACGCCCTATGAAAAAGTCAAAGTAGTCATTTTGGGTCAAGACCCTTACCATGGTGTAAATCAGGCACATGGTTTATCTTTTTCAGTACAACCAGGCGTGAAGACACCGCCCTCACTGGTAAATATTTACAAGGAAATGCAGTCGGATCTGGGAATTTCACCAGTCCAGCATGGGAATCTAGTCTCTTGGGCAAAGCAAGGCGTTTTATTGTTAAATACCGTCTTGACTGTTCGAGAAGGACAAGCCTATTCACATCGTGGCAAAGGCTGGGAACAATTGACGGATCGGATCATTGAAAAATTAAATGAACGAGAACAACCAATCGTCTTTATTTTATGGGGGAAACCAGCTCAAGAAAAAATCAAGATGATTGATCGTAGCCGTCATATTGTTTTGACTTCTCCACATCCAAGTCCATTGTCAGCACATCGTGGCTTTTTTGGCTCGAAACCATTTTCAAAAACAAATGATGCGTTGGTAGCTTTAGGTGAAACACCCATTGAATGGCAACTACCTGAAACAGTGTGATAAAACAGCGCTTTCCTGTTATAGTGCAGTTGTATATATATGTGAAAAACTTCATTTTTATAGCATTTATGACTAATACAGATAAAATAAACTGTTCTTTTTTTTGAGAATAGTGTATGATTGGATATATAAAATATCTGGAGGTCATCTCGTGGAATTGTTTGATAATTTAAGATTTAAAATTGTTCGTCGTGGTATTAAAATCGTTTTTCCAGAAGCAACTGATGCAAGAATTTTGGGAGCTGCCGCTCGTTTGAAAGCAGAAGAATTGATGGAACCAATTTTGATTGGTAACCCAGAAGAAATCAAAAATGCAGCTCATGCACGCGGTATCAAGGCTTCAGGTTTTACAGTCATTGACCCTGCTAATTATGCACAATGGGATGAAATGGTTGATGCTTTTGTTGAGCGTCGTAATGGAAAGGCATCCAAAGAACAAGCACAAGAAATTTTAAAAGATGTCAATTACTTTGGTACAATGCTGACTTATATGGGAATTGCTGATGGCATGGTTTCTGGTGCTATTCATTCGACTGGCGACACAGTTCGTCCAGCTTTACAAATCATCAAAACAAAACCTGGTGTGAGTCGTACAAGTGGTGCGATGATCATGGTTCGCGGAAGAGATCAAGAAAAATATGTCTTTTCTGACTGTGCAATCAATGTGAACCCAACGGCTCAAGAATTAGCTGAAATCGCGGTAGATTCAGCGAAAACAGCTGAGTTATTTGACATCGAACCAAAAGTTGCGTTGATGAGTTTTTCAACAAAAGGTTCTGCTAAAGCAGCTGAAGTAGATAAAGTCGTAGAAGCAACAAAAATTGCGAAACAATTAGCACCTCAATATATGATTGATGGTGAATTACAATTTGATGCTTCTTATGTGCCCGCAGTTGCACAATTGAAAGCACCAAATTCGGATGTTGCAGGACAAGCAACTGTTTTCGTTTTCCCAGAGTTACAATCTGGAAATATTGGGTATAAAATTGCGCAACGTTTTGGTAACTTTGAAGCAATCGGCCCAATCTTACAAGGACTAAACAAGCCAGTTTCTGATCTGTCACGTGGGGCAAATGAAGAAGATGTTTATAAATTGTCTATTATTACTGCAGCGCAAACTTTGATGGACTAATAAGGTCGCGAAAAAGGGTGTGGTACCAAGCGTTCATTTTCAGATAAAGAATGAACAACTGGCTCCAACAAGCAAGTCAGCGACCGTTTTATTTTCAAACATTTGATTCTTGATAAGGGTGTATGACCTCGGTCGTGCACTCTTATTTTTCTTTAAAAATTGGCTGTTCCGCGTTATACTTGCACATAGAAACAGGACGAAGCATAGAGGATAGAAAGTAGAGAAGAGAAATGATTGAATTAACAGGATTAGAAATGACGGAAGAACTTGCGAAGGTAATTGGACAAGTTGCTGAAGCTGGTGATAATTTGATATTAACGGGTGATCTTGGTGCTGGAAAAACGACGATGACTAAGGGAATTGCTTTGGGATTAGGCATTGATCAAATGATCAAAAGTCCCACATATACAATCATTCGTGAGTATGGACAGGGAAGATTACCGTTGTATCATATGGACATCTATCGTGTGGCGGCAAGCGGTGCAGACTTGGGATTAGATGAGTACTTTGAAGGTGATGGACTATCTGTTATTGAATGGGGAAATTTATTGGAAGAAGCTGTGCCAGAAGATTATCTGGAACTGATTTTAGAAAAAAGTGATACAGATTTGAACAAACGCTATGTGAAATTTCGCGCATATGGTAGTCAAGGAGCAGATTTTGAAAAAAGAATACGAAATGGATGGGAAAAAATCAATGGCTGAGGAAATTAGTGTGGTAATCCGTGAGGCTACTCCAGAAGATGCGCAAGAAATTTTGACAATGAGTAAACAGGTTGGTAGCGAAACAGAGTTTTTAGTGATGGATGAAGAAGGATTGCAGTTATCACCAGAAAGACTGGCTTTAGAACTAGGTTATTTGGCTGAAAGTACGAATAATTTGTTGTTGGTTGCTTTAGTTGGGGAAAAAATTGTTGGGACAGCTTCCGTAAAAGCTACTAATGAATATCGAATCGCTCACATCGGAGAAATTGGAATTAGTTTACTAAAAGAGTATTGGGGATTTGGATTAGGAACATTGCTGATTGAAGAAATTATTGATTGGGCAAAGAACAGTAAAAAAATTTTTCGCTTAGAGTTACAAGTTCAAGTTCGAAATGAACGAGCAGTACATTTGTATCAAAAATTGGGGTTTGAAATCGAATCAACGATGCCAAGAGGTGCGAGAAGTGATGCAGGTGAATTTTTAGATGTTTATCAAATGAGTTATTTGGATTTATAATATTAGATCTGTTTCTGCTAAAATAATCAAATCAAGTGTGGGCACAAAAAGACGAGTTTTATCAATAAAATTAAAAACAGGAGAACAACAATTGTCAAAAGCTAAAAAAATTTGCTTATCATAGGAATAGGAATTGTTGTTTATTTGCTTACCGTATATCTTTATAGACACATCATTTTATTTGCAGATTCTTTCGATCAATTGTATCAATCTGATTCAGGGATAATTAAAAATTTTAGTAGTGTTTTGCTAGGGTTATTGTTTACCCCAGCGCTCAGACTTATGAAAATTATTGTATGAATAGTTCTTCTGGTTATTGTAAATAAAAATAAGAAAAAATAAGAAAAAATAAGAACCTTGTTT